>NZ_CATKQQ010000003.1:0-212911 GCF_949767605.1 Pseudomonas sp. IT-P218 | reverse complement strand
TGTGTGGGCGCCAGCCTGCTGGCGATTGGGGCCCTCAAAACCTGCATTAATCTCAGGCCTTGCGCCAAACCCCTTTCCCACTCAACCGCTCTCTATCATGCGGGGTGGTAAAATTCTGCTGCGGCCCCTTCGGCACGATCCCCGTCGGATTGATGGTCTTGTGGCTGCCATAGTAGTGATTCTTGATGTGTTCAAAACTCACCGTCTCGGCAATCCCCGGCCACTGGTAAATCTCCCTTAGCCAGTTCGACAGATTCGGATAATCCGCGATCCGCCGCAGGTTGCATTTGAAGTGCCCGTAATACACCGCATCGAAACGAATCAACGTGGTGAACAGGCGGATGTCCGCTTCGGTCAGGTACTCACCGGCCAGGTAACGGTTGGCGCCCAGCAACTGCTCCAGTCGATCCAGCTCGGCAAACAATTCATCGAAGGCTTGTTCATAAGCGCTCTGCGACGTGGCAAACCCGGCGCGGTACACGCCGTTGTTCACAGCCGGATAGATCCGCTCGTTCAGCGCATCGATTTCACCGCGCAGCGCAGCCGGATAGAAATCCAGGTCATTGCCGGTCAATTCATCGAAGGCGCCGTTGAACATGCGGATGATTTCCGCCGATTCATTGTTGACGATGCGCTTCTGCTGGTTGTCCCACAGCACAGGCACGGTGACGCGGCCGGTGTAGTCGGCGGTGTCGGCGGTGTAGCGCTGGTGCATGAAGTCGAAGTGATCGAGCTTGTCGCCGGTGGAGCCGTGGGACTTGTCGAAGGTCCAGCCGTTTTCCAGCATCAGATAGCTGACTACCGACACATCGATCAGGCTTTCGAGGCCCTTGAGTTTGCGCAGGATCAGTGTGCGGTGCGCCCACGGACAAGCGAGGGATACGTAGAGGTGATAGCGGCCAGCCTCGGCAGCAAAGCCACCGACACCACTTGGGCCGGGTTGGCCGTCAGCCGTGACCCAGTTGCGACGCTGCGCCTGTTCACGCTGGAACGCGCCGTCCTTGCTGCTTTCGTACCATTTGTCCTGCCAGCGACCTTCAACTAACAAACCCATGTCCGAGACTCCTCAACCGATAAGCGTTGGAGAAGAGTCTAGGCTGTTAGGTTCGATAAAAAAGCGCAAAGCTTGAAGGGTTATGATCGATTAAATCGATTTATCCCGCGCATCCCAGTATTGCTGGGCAGTTTCGAACGCTTGCTCGCGGCTCTGGCCCAGGCCGCGCAACGCCAGGGCCATGGTCGAGATCAGGGCCATTTGCGGGTAACTGTCGACGACATCGCCGCGCCATACCGCCTTCAAATGCGCAGGTTCCAGGCTGGCGGGTTTGACGTGGCGCTGACTCGACAGTTGCGGCCATTGCTCATCCCAGCTCTCGCCACCGCGGGTGCCGTACAGGTGGCTGTCAGCGTCGGGGTTGATCTCGATCTCGCCGCCATCGCCCTTGACCACGATCGCCGTGTCGCCGAGCAAGCCGCTGGCATCGCGGTGCACCGCCTGGTAGCCGGGGTGGAAGATGCTTTGCAGGCCGCAACGGGCACCCAGCGGGTTGAGGATTCGCGCCAGCGAGTGGATTGGCGAGCGCAGGCCGAGGGTGTTGCGCAGGTCGATCATGCGTTGCAGCTGCGGTGCCCAGTCCACCAACGGCATGAAGGCCAGGCCGCCGTTGTCCAGCGCCGTGCCGACCTTCTGCCAGTCGCGGCACAACGGGATGTTCAGCTCATCCAGCAATTGTTCGCTGTAGAGCCGACCCGCAGTGTGCGCGCCGCCGCCATGCATGAAGATGCGCACACCGTTCTGTGCCAGGCACTTGGCCGCCAGCAGATACCACGGCAGATGACGTTTCTTGCCGGCATAGGTCGGCCAATCCAGATCCACCGCCAGGGCCGGCGCCTGCAAGCGTTCACGCAGGGCTTCGGTGAAGCCGGCCATTTCCTGCGCGCTTTCTTCCTTGTGGCGCAGCAGCATCAGGAAGGCACCAAGCTGGGTGTCCTCGACCTTGTCGTCAAGCACCATGCCCATGGCGGCGCGGGCTTCTTCACGCGTCAGGTCGCGGGCGCCACGCTTGCCTTTGCCGAGGATCCGCACGAATTGGGCGAACGGGTGCTCGGCGGGCGTTTCGAGGGTCAGCGCTGGGTAGTCGGTCATAGGCAATTCGTCGGTTTGGGCAGGCCCGCCAGTTTTGCGGCGAGTTTGGCAGGGGTGCCTTTGAACAGTCGGTTCAGGTGCAGGCTGTTGCCTTTGTCCGGGCCGAGTTTCAATGTGGTGTACTTGATCAGCGGCCGGGTGGCCGGCGACAGCTGGAATTCGGCGTAGAAGCTGCGCAGCAGTTCGAGGATCTCCCAGTGCTCGGGGCTCAACTCGATGTCTTCGGCGGCGGCCAGGGCACTGGCGACATCCGCCGACCAGTCGCTGAGATCCACAAGAAAACCGTCCTTGTCCAGCTCGATGGCGCGCGCGCCGACCGTCAATACATTCATAACCAGCTGTTGACCTTGTCATGGTGGATCGACAGTTCGACGAAGGCCGGGTAATCCACAGCCGTTGCCCAGCCTGGCACGTCGATAGCCCGGGCCTGGGCATCTTCGGTCAACACGTAGAGTGTCAGGCCGCGGGCATTCAGCGCCGTAAAAGGTGCGGTGCCGGGCTGCAGGGCATAGGCCGCGTCGCCGCACAGCAGCAGCGAGTCGTTGCTACCGATCAGGCGCAGGCAACTGTTCAGGCGGTCGTCGCCGAACGGGGAATGAGACAACACATGCAAAGTCGACATCAGAGGGTGATCACCTGGTCGTAACGGTCAATGAGCGCAGTGATTTCGTCGGCGGCCAACACGCGGGCTTCCGCAAGCGACAAGGCGCCAGGGTCCAGGCCGCGTTCGGCAACGCTGTCGGCACAGACAAACAGTTCTTCGACGCCGAACATCGGCAAGGCCTGCAGGTTGGCGCTCAAGTCTTTCTGTTGCAGGGCCCTGGCGTCCTGTTTCGCGGCGAGCTGGAACACGCCGTCGTCGAGAAACAGCAGGCCGATCGGCAAATCGAAGGCACCGCCCGCCAGCACGATGTCCAGCGCTTCCCGCGCGCCCGGCCCGGACCATGGCGATTGGCGGCTGATGATCAGCAAGGATTTGGCCATCTCACGCACCTCCGAAGCAGATCAGGCGGTCGGCGTCCTGCACCGCATCGTGCAACTGGCCGAGCCCGGACAATTCCCACGGCGCGCCGACGGCGACAGCTTCGCGCTGATAGCGTTTGGCTTCTTCTTCGTTCAACACCCCACGGCGCAGGGCGGCGGCGATGCACACCACGCCATCCAATTGGTGTTCGCTGACGAAGGCGCGCCATTGCTTGGGCAAGTCCAGCTCGTCCTGGGGCGTGACCACGCTGGCGGACGCGTTGTAGACGCCATCCTGGTAGAAAAACAGCCGGACAATCTCATGCCCACCGGCCAGCACAGCCTGGGCGAACAGCAAGGCGCGGCGCGAGGAGGGCGCATGGGCGGCGGAAAATACGGCGATGGCGAACTTCATGGCGGACTCGATCAGCGAAACTGCGGCCATGATAAAGCTTTATCGGCGCAGGGGCTAAATCGATGTCGCCTGTGCGGGCCTCTTCGCTGGCAAGCCAGCTCCTACAGGAAATGCGTCGGTCACAAAATTGCAGATCGCCACAGATCAACTGTAGGAGCTGGCTTGCCAGCGAAGAGGCCCGCCTAGGCGACATAAAGCTCAGCGTGGCATATACCCCAACTGCCAACGCCGCGGAATCTTCAACGACAACAGCCCCAGCGCCGCCGCCAGCAAGCCGCTGGCAAACAACGCCTTGAGCCCGAAATGATGTTCCAGCACCGCACCGAGCACCGCACCGGCAAACATGCCGGTCCAGGGGATCAATTGCACCCTCCATCCATTGCGGCGCTCGCCGAGCATCCAGCGCCCCAGCCCACGGCCGAAGCGCGACAGGGCGCCGGTGACGTAGGTCAGGCCGACCGGCAGGCCGTTGACCTCTTCCACGGCAGCATTGAGCATGCCCATGGCGATGATCGCCGCCAGCAGGGCGGGCAGTTGATTGTCGTAGGGCCAGGCCGCCGCGGCGCACAGCAGGGCGGCAATGCACAACAGCAAGGGCAGTGACCGGCGCCGGCCCAGGCGGCTGACGATAATGCCCAGCGCATTGCCGACAATGAAGGTGGCGATGAGGATCACCAGGCGCAGGGTCAACCCCAGGTCGCCGGCACTGATGGCCACCGCCATTCGCGTGGTGTTGCCGCTCATGAACGAGACGAAGTCGCCGCTGGCCATGAAACCGATCGCGTCGGTCATGCCGGCTAGCACCGAGAGCATGGCCACCAGGCTCATGCCGATTCGTCCGCGCCATTTCTGCGTGTGCAGGTGTCCGGGGCTGGCGTGGGTCCTGGAGGCGGAAGGCAGCATTGGCGGTGACGTCCTCGAGCGGTGGTCAGGGGGTTATCCCGTACAGGTCGCAATACTCCAGCCAGTCCATGCCGGCCATTTCCGCGACTTCCTTGTGCACTTCCAGGCGTTGGGCCTGGTATTCCTCTGGTGTGGCGGCGGTCAAAAGCAGCGTCAGCTCCCAGGCAAACAAACCCTGTTGTTCGGCTTCGGCTTCGAAGGCCTCATGCAGGCGTTCATCGCGAAACTGCGCGAGGGTTTCGCCCTTGGCCTGGGCCAGCAGCGGGTTGAGGTTGTCGAGCTCGACGCGCAGTTCGGGACGCTCGTCGAGAAACTTCTTCAGTGCATGTTCGTGTTGCTGCTCGGATGCCGCCATGGTCACTCCTTGGGAATGGATTATGAAGACTGTTTCTTGCTGGCCTTGGCCGCTGCCGCCAGGCACTCGAGGGCGAACTGCTCGGTATAGGTCATCTGGATCGGCGTGGTTTCGCCCTTGACGGTTCTTTCGCCGTCGAGGATGTACCGAATGCGCTTGTCGGTGACGCCGATTCGCTTGGCGATCCAGGAAGGTGTCTGACCGATCTGGCTGATCAGTTTGTCGGCGTATTCAGTGGTCGGTTTGTAGAATTCGGCATTGGGTGTCATGGGGCTTCCAGTGAAAAGTGCAATACAGCGCTATTGGCGCGACAGGGTGCGCGAATCGTCAGGCGCTGTCGCGGTATAAATGAAGTAAAGCAGAACGATACGCAGTGCCACGGTGATACAGTCCGCTTTTTCCTGATGAGTGAATGCAATGCGAATTCTGATGGTGGCGCTGGCCGTTACCTTGCTGGCGGGATGCGCGAGCTCGGCGATGAACGACGCTCGTACCAAGGCCCCGTACAAGACCCTCAACTCGGACAAGCCGGCCAAGGACGTCGCCCAGTGCGTGCAGTTTTCATGGCAGGACGAAGCGGTGTTCGGTGTCGATGCTGCCGCGTACCTGGAACCGGGAGAGAAGGGCAGCACCACCGTGTACACCCGCTCGGCGGAGTCTTTTGTCGACGTGACCACCGATGCCTCGGGCACGGTGTTGAGTTATTACGCGCAGCAGGATGATTTTGTCGCCAAGCGGCGGTTGGCGGCGTTGGCCACCTGCCTTTAAGGTCAATGCAATTCCCCATGTGGGAGCGGGCTTGCTCGCGAAGCCGGTGGGTCAGTCAGCATCGATGTTGAATGAAAAACCGCTTTCGCGAGCAAGCCCGCTCCCACAGGGTTTTTGTGTTGTGGTCAGTAGCTCAGGCGTTTCTGGAAGAAGAAATGCTTGTACCCCGGCGGGTAATCGGCAATGTGCCCGATCTCGCTATAGCCGCATTTTTTGTAGAACTCCGGCGCCTGGAATTCAAAGGTGTCGAGCCACATTCCTACGCACTTCCTCTCCCGCGCCAGCTCTTCGGCCATCTGCATCAGCCGGGTGCCCATGCCCTGTCCCCGGGCCTGTTCCGGTACCGACAGCAGGTCGATGAACATCCACTGGTAAAACAACCGGGCATAAAGGCCGCCGAGGATCGCATCCTTATCGTCGCGCACCAGCAGGGCGATGTGCTCGGGTACCGCGCCGTCGGCCTTCGAGGCGTTGTAGGCGCGCAGCGGCAGCAGGATGGCCTGGCGCTCTTCTTCCGTGGGGGTGGGCGAAAACTCTATTCGCAGGTTCATGGCTATATCCTTATGGCAGTGAACCGGCAGCCTATCGTGGTCCCTGTCATTGTTCCAGCACCCTCAGCCAGTGGAACCCTCGCCAATACGCAGATGTCATTTACTGTGACGCGCCATTCCAGAGTGCGACCGATGAGGACATTCCGTGAATATTTTCGAAGCCTTGCGCGAAAGCCACGAGCGCCAGCGTACCTACGCCAAAGCCTTGATCCGCACCAGCGGCGATAGCCCTGAACGCGTCGAGGCGTACAAGCAGCTCAAGTCAGAACTGCAGGCTCACGAAACCGCCGAAGAGCGGCATTTCTACATCCCGCTGATGGAGTTCGACAACGGCGTCGACTTGAGCCGCCACGCGATCGCCGAGCACCACGAGATGGATGAAATGATGGAAGAACTGGACAGTACAGAGATGTCCAGCCCGTCCTGGCTCGCGACCGCGAAGAAGCTGTCGGAAAAGGTTCATCACCATCTCGAGGAAGAGGAGCAGAAGTTCTTCCAGATGGCCGGCAAGTTGCTTGACGACAAGCAGAAAGAGTCGCTGGCGGGCCAATACGAGAAGGAATACCAGGCGCAGCTTGCGTGAGGTAAACCCGACAAATCAAAACCCGGGCAGGCGAGGTGTTCGGCTTTCCAGGCTGAGCAACGTCTGCTTCGCCTCCAGCCCCCCGGCGAACCCGGTCAGTTTCCCCGACGCGCCAATCACCCGGTGACAGGGCGCGATGATCGAAATCGGATTCCTCCCATTCGCCGCGCCCACTGCCCGCACCGCGCTCGGGTTGCCTATCTGCGTGGCGATCTGGCTGTAGCTGCGGGTCTCGCCGAAGGGGATGGTCAACAAGGCCATCCAGACCTTCTTCTGAAAGTCCGTCCCGACGAAATCAAGCTCAAGCTCGAAAGACTGGCGCGTGCCCGCGAAGTATTCGCGCAGTTGTTGCGCGGTGCGTTGCAGGAGCGGGTTGTCCGGCGCTTCACTCATCGGCCCCAGGCGCACCCGGCCCGGTTTGTCGTTTTCCCAGAGGATGGCCGCCAGACGTGAACCGTTCGCCACCAGCTTCAACTCGCCGACCGGTGACGCCAGGGTGATGCAGGTGTAGGTCATGTCGCAAGCATCGCCGATTGTTGAACAGGCGTTAAGGATACTGCTTCACCGAGGAGGCGCAATACGCAATCGCGACCATACTTGCCTACGGCTTTTGATGCGTTTTCCTACTTAAATAAGAAGAAGAGACCGACTCATGAAGTACGAACCTTTTGCCAAATCGCTGATTGCGACCTCATTGGCGCTCAGCTGCCTGATGGCCCATGCGGCCTCCGTGGCCCCGGTCGCCGCCGAAAACGGCATGGTGGTCACCGCCCAGCACCTGGCCAGCCATGTGGGCGTGGATGTGCTGAAGAACGGTGGCAACGCGGTCGACGCCGCTGTTGCGGTGGGTTACGCGTTGGCGGTGGTCTATCCCGCGGCGGGTAACCTGGGGGGTGGTGGTTTCATGACCATCCAACTGGCGGACGGGCGCAAGACGTTCCTCGACTTCCGTGAAAAAGCCCCGCTGGCCGCCACCGCCGACATGTACCTGGACAAAGAGGGCAACGTCATCCCCGACCTGAGCACCCGCGGTCACCTGGCCGTCGGCGTGCCGGGCACCGTGTCCGGCATGGAACTGGCGCTCTCCAAATACGGCACCAAACCGCGCAAGGAAGTGATCGCCCCGGCCATCAAGCTCGCCGAAGACGGTTTCGAGTTGGAGCAGGGTGACGTCGAGTTGCTGGAGTACGCCACCGACGTGTTCAAGAAGGACATCAAGGATTCCGGCGCGATCTTCCTGAGCAATGGCGAGCCGATGCAGGTCGGGCAGAAACTGGTGCAGAAAGACCTCGGCAAGACCCTGCGGGAGATCTCCGAGAAAGGCGCCGACGGCTTCTACAAGGGCTGGGTGGCCGACGCCATCGTCACCTCCAGCCAGGCCAACAAGGGCATCATCACCCAGGCCGACCTCGACAAGTACAAGACCCGCGAACTGGCGCCCATCGAGTGCGACTACCGCGGCTACCATGTGGTCTCGGCACCGCCACCGAGCTCCGGCGGAGTGGTGATCTGCCAGATCATGAACATCCTCGAAGGCTATCCGATGAAGGACCTGGGCTACCACTCGGCCCAGGGCATGCATTACCAGATCGAAGCGATGCGCCACGCCTATGTGGACCGCAACAGCTACCTGGGCGACCCGGACTTCGTGAAAAACCCGATCGCGCATCTGCTCGACAAAAACTACGCGACCAAGCTGCGTGAAGCCATCAGCCCGCAAAAGGCCGGGGTGTCCAAGGACCTCAAGCCTGGCGTAGCCCCCCATGAAGGCAGCAACACCACCCATTACTCCATCGTCGACAAATGGGGCAATGCGGTGTCGGTGACCTACACCCTCAACGACTGGTTCGGTGCCGGAGTCATGGCGAGCAAGACCGGGGTCATCCTCAACGATGAAATGGACGACTTCACCTCGAAGATCGGCGTACCCAACATGTACGGCCTGGTGCAGGGCGAGGCCAACGCCATCGCACCCGGCAAGGCGCCGCTGTCGTCCATGAGCCCGACCATCGTCACCAAGGACGGCAAAGTGGTGATGGTGGTGGGCACCCCCGGTGGCAGCCGTATCATCACCGCGACCCTGCTGACCATGCTCAACGTCATCGACTACGGCATGAACATCCAGGAAGCGGTCGATGCACCGCGTTTCCACCAGCAATGGCTGCCGGAGGAAACCAACCTGGAGACCTTCACCACCAGCCCGGACACGGTGAAGATCCTCGAAAGCTGGGGCCACAAGTTTGCCGGTCCCCAGGATGCCAACCACCTGGCGGCGATCCTGGTGGGCGCGCCGTCGCTGGAGGGCAAGCCGGTGGGCAAGAACCGTTTCTACGGGGCCAACGATCCACGGCGTAATACCGGGTTGTCGCTCGGCTACTGAGGCTTGTGTTTGGAGGGGGACGGACTTATGTTCGTCCCTGATCCACTGACTTCTTCAAGGAAGGAACCATGACCACTGCACTGCTGATCATCGATGTACAGCAAGCCTTGTGCGCAGGCGAGTACGAGTGTTTTCAGATCTCGCGTGTCATCACCACCATCAACGAACTCTCTGCCCGGGCGCGAAAGGCCGGCGTGCCGGTGGTGTTCATCCAGCACGAGGAAAAGGGCAGTCCCTTTGCCCATGAGGCGGCGGGCTGGCAACTGGCCGAAGGGCTGGAAACTTCAGCGAAGGATGCGCGCGTACGCAAGACCACCCCGGATTCGTTCTACCAGACCAACCTGCAGAAGCTGTTGCCGATCGATGACTTCGAGCGCCTGGTCATCTGCGGGCTGCAAACCGATTATTGCGTCAACGCCACGGTGCGCCAGGCGTTGAAACTGGGCTACGACGTGGTGCTGGCGGCGGACGCGCACTCCACGGTCGACAACGGCAACCTCAGCGCCGAAGACATCATTGCCGAGCACAACAAGGACCTGGCGCACCTGACCGGTTCGGTGGCACGGATCGACGTGGTCCCGGCCGCAAAAGTCCTGTTTTAAGCTACGCAGTCCCCTTGTAGGAGCCCGGCTTGCCGGCGAAGGCGTCCTTGAATATTGCGCTGGTCTTGCGGGCGCCTTCGCCGGCAAGCCGGGCTCCTACAGGGGAATGCAGCGCTCGCCCAGTTCAAGTCGCAAACTTCAAAACCCTGTCTTCCCGCACCACAAACGGCACCACGCCGCCCAGCACCAGCCGGGTAATGGTCGCCGCCGCGTTGTCGTAATCCTCGTCCTGTGGCGTCCCGCGCCCGGTGATATGCGCCATCTGCCATCCCAGGTTGGTGTACGTGCGCGTCGCCGACCAGATGAACAACATCAGATGCTCCGGATCCACTGGCGCCAGAACACCCCGTTCGATCCAGCTGCCCAGGCATTCGACGTTGCGCCGGGCCTCGGCGTACAGCAGGTCTCGACATTCCTCGGGCAGGTGCTTGGCGCCCAACAACAGCTCATCGCTGAACACCTTTGCAATGTGCGGGTGCTCCCGGGCGATACGAATCCGCGCCTCGATGTAGGCCGGCAGGCTCACCAACGGGTCGTCGCTCTCGCGCAGCACCGCAGAGGCTTCCAGCAGCGGCTCGACAAACCCGAGCAGCACCTTGGCGTAGAGGTTTTCTTTGCTCTGGAAGTAATAGTACAGGTTGGCTTTCGGCACGCCGGCCCGCGCCGCAATGTCGCGAGTCTGGGTGGCGTCGAAGCCCCTGGCGGCAAATTCCGCGCTGGCGGCCTCCAGGATCAGCTGCTGGTTGTGTTGGCGAATACGGCTCATGGGGACTTCTTGGCGATTTGAGTTTCGAAATATACAAAACTATATAGCGATAGAGCCAGTCTCATCCCCAAATCCGCCGGTGGACGCCATCGTGGCGCCTGTGGCATGGTCCCGGCGACAAACCATGCAGCGAACAGGATCGGCACGATGGAGCAGGGTAATCAGGGTGGCAACACCCTGCAGGCGTTCAACCGTTGCGTGTTGCACCTGGGGCGTCTGGCACGCGAGCGTGGCGCTGCCGAATTCATCGCCGACGGCTTGCAGGCGCTCCGTCAACTGGTGCCATTCGCTTCGGCTTGGTGGGGCGAGATGTCCACCTCGGTCGCCAGCGCACCGCCGCAAAGCTGGATGCACGGGCGCATCGATTTGCCTGACTCGTTTGCCGGCGAATGGCAACAGAACGCCGGCAGCGACAGATTCTCCCATGACACCTTGAGCCGTCCCGGCGAGGTCATCCGCGACAGCGGCTTCAACGACCCCAACGCCGAAGTGGATGCATTCGCCCGGCGCCATGATCTTTATCACCTGATGTGCATCACCTTCGAGCTGCCGGAAAGCGGCTTGATGTTTTTCGTCTGCCTCTACCGTGGCGCCGATGCAATGGCCTTCAGCGACGGCGAGGCCGATCTGTTTTCCGCGTTCTGCGACCACCTGTTGCAGCTGTGGCGATTCCAGGTGCAGGACATGATCTGCGTCGACACCGGCAACGGCGCCAGCGATTTTGGGGTCGCACGACGCGACGGTGGCCTGCTCTACATTGGCGCCGGGTTGTGCTCGGTCATTCAACGGGAGTTGCCCGGCTGGAATGGCTCGACGCTGCCCGACAAAATCATCGCGCACTTGCCCAAAGCGCCCTGCGTCATGCGCCTGGGCCGCTCGGCACTGACCCTCAGCCCGAACGCCGAGCACGTCATCCTGTCGCTGGAAACCCAGCCACGCGGTGCGGTGCTGGCACCTCGGGAGCGGACGGTGGCGATGTTGTTCGCGGCGGGTCATTCCTACAAGGAGATCGCCAAAATTCTTTCCCTCAGCCCCTCCACAGTGCGCACCTACCTGCGCAACTGTTACTTGCAGTTGGGCGTGAAGAGCAAGGTGGAACTGGGTTCGGTGCTGTGTTCGCCAAATGCGCTTGCGGTGCCCCGGGATTGAATGTCGCGGGTCGGGGACTTCGGTGGGTGATCCGGTGCTTTATCAGCCCGTTCACCTATCAGTTCTGCTAGTTCCCATCGTGAGTAGAACCGTCAATACTCGGTCCATCTGACGTTCGATCTTCAGGAGTGCTCACCGATGTCACGTCCGCGTGAAATGCTGATGTACCAGTATCGCTACGACGCACTGGACCGACTCATCGGTCATACGCTGACAGGTACCTGCGAGCGGCAACTCTTCTACTGCAAAAGTCACTTGGCCACCCAGGTGCAAGGAACAATTAGTTATTCACTGTTCCAAAACGGCGACCAGTTGTTGGCGCAACGACGACTCCACGGTGTGATAGATGAAGCCGCGTTACTGGCCGTTGATCAACAACGCTCGGTGCTGCATGCCGTTGCTGCCACTGCACCCAAGGCCATTGCCTATTCCGCTTATGGCCACCGCCCTGATATTGACGAATTGTCTAGTCTGCTGGGATTCAACGGCGAACGGGTGGACCCACTGACCGGGTACTATTTGTTGGGGAACGGGTATCGGGCGTTTAATCCGGTGCTGATGCGGTTTAACAGCCCGGACAGTTTCAGCCCGTTTGGGCAGGGGGGCGTGAATTCGTATGCCTATTGTCTGGGGGACCCAGTGAACAATAGCGATCAGAATGGGCATTTCATTTTACCCTCCAGAGTTATTGAGTTGGGCTTGCGATGGCGAGGGAACGCCAGAGCTAAGGCGTTGGGGGTGCGATGGTTAGGAAAAGCCAGGGCCAACTTATCTCTTCCAGTCGGAGGAAGCATCTTTCGTGATTATTTTGTTAGTCCTGCCGCGATTGAAAATCTGGGTATTGCCACAAAGAACTTAAACGTTTCGACGCCTGGTACATCCAATCGATTGAGGAGTTTTTCTACGAGGAGCGTTGGTAATTCAGAGATCGCGGGGCATAACTACAGCTCCGGCATACACCGGCGGAGAGTGGTTTATCCATCAAGAAACCAAAGACAGTTCGATGCGACATCGGGTTCAGAGCTGGACGCCATATTTAGAAACCAACGCCATCCGCAACACGAGGCAATACTAGGTGTGTATCAACAAAGCGGCAGAATCAATATTGAAAATCACCTATCTGTTCCAGCTCCTCACACGTTCAATGCTTTTGGCTATCTAGACCCCGATCGTGTATTGGAACGAATTGATAACGGCCTGACGGGTAGTGTTCCAGGCGTTATGCCAAGCATGTTGATTCGCAGGATCAGGGAAGAAAATATAGCTCCACTAAATAACGCATATCTTCGGCAGCGATATCCTCAGTTTTTCAACGGAAATACTCGAGGCAGGGGATAGTGCCTTCTCCAGCAAATGTGCTCCATACCCTCCAGTGCAATTCTGAAGGGCGTGCATACATCACTCAAACCAAACTATTTTCTTGCCCCCTCCTCATTTGCAGAGGTCCATTCGAATGCCGCGCCCTATAGGGTATGCCCTGCATATCAAGGGCTTGCGCGGCAGTCTGGCAGGGCCCTTCAAAAACTATAAAAACAGAGGTGAGGCCATTGAAATTCTCCGGGCTATTTATCGCCGTTGCCGGTGCGACGGTCGTGTCCTGCGTGGCGCTCGTGGGGTGCCAGACCCAGGGTTCGACCAGTGCCGACATGGTCATGCGCAACGGTTACGTGTACACCGTCGACGGCAAGGATTCGGTGCAGCAGGCGGTTGCCGTCAAGGACGGGAAGATCCTGTATGTCGGCAGCGATGAGGGCGCTGCTTCTTACATCGGCAGCCAGACGCAAGTGGTCGATCTGGCCGGGCGCATGCTGATGCCGGGCTTCATCGATGCGCACATGCATCCGGGGGACGGCGGTCGCGCCATGACCTTGTGCGATCTGAAGTACCAGACGATGACCCGCAAGATGTTCCAGGAAACCATCCAGGCCTGTCTGGATGCGGACAAGGACAAGGGCGACGACGTCTGGCTCGAAGTCGGCAGTTGGGATCGCATGGGCATGGCCGGCCTCGACGGCGATGCCGACAAATCGACCCTCGATGCGCTCAAGACCCGGCGCCCGATCCAGGTGCGCTCCACCGACTTCCATACCGTGCTGGTCAACTCCCGCGGCCTCGCGGTGGCGGGCATCGACAAGCGCACGGCCAACCCCGGCGATGGCAAGTACGTGCGCGACAGTGCCGGCAATCCGACCGGCATCTGCGAGGACGGCGCGGCGGATGCCATGGCCGCCGTGGTTCCCCCGGCCACCGACGCCGAGAAGCTGATGCAAAGCCGCGCCGCGCTCGACGCCATGCGCCAGCAGGGCATCACCAGTTTCTTCGATGCCATGTCGGGACCGGAGAACGCCAAGGCATTCACCGCCCTCGCGCAGTCCGGCGAACTCACCGCCCGGGCCTTGCTGGCGATCAAGCTGGACCCGGCTGCCGCCACTGCAGACCCGGATAAAACCATCGCCGAGGCCAAGGCGCTGGCCAGCACCTACGACCAGGGGGAAACCAAGGTCGCGCCGGGCGTGAGCATGCGTCACGTCAAGTTGTTCATGGACGGCATCATCAACGCACCGGCCGACACCGGGGCGATGTTGACGCCGTACCTGCACAACGCCGGCACCGAAAAGGCACCGAAATGGGCGCCGGGCAAGAACCGTGGCGAGCTGTATTTCCCGCCCCAGGTTCTCAATCCGCTGCTGCTCAAGGCCGTCCAGGCCGGTCTCGATCCGCACCTGCACGCCACCGGCGACCGCGCGGTACGCGACTCGCTCAACGGCATCGCCTACGTGCGCCAGCAATTGCCCGGCAACCCGTTCCGCCCGGCCATCACCCACGCCGAGTCGGTGGACCCGGCCGATTACGGGCGCTTCAAGGCGCTGGACGTGACCGCCAACATGTCGTTCCAGTGGGCGCAGCAGGCACCGTCCACGGTGGACGGGACCAATGAGCATCTGGGCGCCGAGCGGTTTTCCCGCATGGAACCCTCGGGCAGCATCGCCCGCGCTGGTGGCCGGGTGGCGTATGGCAGCGACTGGCCGGTGGACCCGCTGGACGAGTTCCTCGCGCTGAAGATCGGTGTCACCCGCGCGGGCGATCCACAGAATCCGCACAGCTATGGCCCCCAATACGCGGGCAGGCTCAACGATGACCCGTCGCTGTCCCGTGCCGAAGTGCTGCGCACCATCACCCTGAATGCGGCCGAGCAACTCAGGCTGGAAAAAGTGACGGGCTCGGTCGAGGTGGGCAAGTTTGCCGACCTGATCGTCCTGGACAAGAACTTCATGCAGGTGCCTGAGGACGAGTTGGGGCGCAATCAGGTGTTGCTGACGCTGGTGGGCGGCAAGGTGGTGTGGGCGAAGGCGCCGTTTGTGGGGCAGGTGGCCATGACCGAACAACAAAAATAAACGCATTCCCCCTGTGGGAGCGGGCTTGCTCGCGAATGCGGTGTGTCAGGTGGCATTAATGTTGACTGTTACATCGCCTTCGCGAGCAAGCCCGCTCCCACATTTGAATTGCGTGCATGCCTTCTATTTTCGCAGAGAACAAGAATAATGACCGATAGTCAGCAACGAAGTCCCCTGATCGAGACCCGCTCGATCGATTACATCCCCGAGGCCGAGCGCCACGGCAGTCTCTATAGCCAGTTCACCCTGTGGCTCGGCGCCAACCTGCAGATCACCGCGATCGTCACCGGGGCGTTGGCCGTGGTGTTGGGCGGTGATGTGTTCTGGTCACTCATCGGCCTGCTGATCGGCCAAATACTGGGCGGCGCCGTGGTGGCGCTACACGCCGCCCAAGGGCCGAAGCTCGGGTTGCCGCAGATGATTTCCAGCCGCGTGCAGTTCGGGGTGTACGGCGCGGCGATCCCGATTGTGCTGGTGTGCCTGATGTACCTTGGCTTCAGCGCCACCGGTGCGGTGTTGTCGGGGCAGGCGATTGCCCAGTTGATCAGCGTCAGCGACAGTGCCGGCATCCTGATTTTCGCCGCCTGCATCGCACTGCTGACGATGTTCGGTTACCGGGTGATCCACCTGGTCGGGCGGGTGGCCAGCGTGTTGGGCGTGATCGCGTTCGTCTATCTGTTCAGCCGCTTGATCAGCCTCAACGACATCGGCCTGTTGCTGGAAAACCGCCACTTCAGCTGGAGCACCTTCCTGCTGGCGGTGTCGCTGTCGGCTTCCTGGCAGATCGCCTTTGGCCCGTACGTGGCTGACTATTCGCGCTACCTGCCGAGCAACACCTCGTCCTGGAAAACCTTCGCCGCCGTCGGCCTCGGCACCGTGCTGGGCGCCCAGGCGTCGATGGTGTTGGGCGTATTCGCCGCGGCGTTGGCGGGGGCGAACTTTCGCGGACATGAAGTGGCGACCATCGTCGGCCTGGGCAGTACCGGGGTGATGGCTTCCCTGCTGTACCTGAGCGTGGTGTTCGGCAAGGTCACGGTGTCGACCCTCAATGCCTATGGCAGCTTCATGTGCGTGGCCACCATCATCAGCGGCTTTCGCCGTCGCCTGGAATTCAGCGCCGGCCAGCGCATGGTGTTCGTGCTGGTTATCGTCGCGGCGTCCACCACCCTCGCACTGCTGGGCCAGTACTCGTTCCTCAATTCGTTCAAGTACTTCATCCTGTTCCTGCTGACGTTCTTCACCCCCTGGAGCGCGATCAACCTGGTGGATTACTACTTCATCAACAAGGAGCGTTATGACATCCCGGCCTTGTCCGACCCGGCAGGACGCTATGGTCGCTGGAACATGCCGGGCATCAGCGTGTACGTGATCGGCGTGTTGATCCAGCTGCCTTTCGTCGACACCCATTTCTATTCCGGACCGATGGTCGCGCAACTTGGCGGCGTGGATATTTCCTGGATCGTCGGCCTGGTGGTGCCGGGAATCCTGTATTTCCTGATGGCCAAGACCTCGACAGGGGTTGTGCCAGTTGCCGAAATTCAAAGACCTGAATAAGATACATCCGCAATAACATTTTGTAGGAGCCGGCTTGCCGGCGAAGGCGTTCTCAAGATCGTCATCGCCGGCAAGCCGTGCTCCAGCGATAAGCGTTTTTCGAACCTACCCAACGCTCTACTTGCGCAGGGGGCAGCCTTTCATGGATGTTCTCGCACCGATCGACCAGTACCTGCACCGGTGGCTGATCGCGCCTGTCAGCGACCAGTTCCTCGGGCTCTTCGACCTCAATGGTCGTCTCTGTGTGGCCTTTCTTTTCACCTCCTACGCCGTGGCCTACGGCCTGTTCCGCTGGCGCAGATCCCGCGGGCTGACCGACGCTCCCACCTTCTGGCAGTTCATCGGCGGCAACCGCGTGCATTTTCATCCTTCGGCGCTGCTCGATTACCGTTACTACTTCGTGCGCGCCATCCTCAAAGTCCTGCTGGTGGTGCCCATCATCGGCCTGGTCGATCCGTACGTATTGCGCTCCGGGGACTACATGCGCTTTTTCACCCGGCTGTGGGGCGCACGGGTGCAGGTCGAGGAGTACCTGGCCCTGTCCTTGCTCTATGGCCTGGGCGTGTTCCTGCTGCAGGACTTCATCCATTACTGGGCCCACCGCGCTTACCACTCGCGCTACCTGTGGGCGTTTCACAAAGTTCATCATTCGGCGACCGTGCTGGTACCGGTAACGGCGAGCCGGGTGCATTTCCTCGAGAAGGTGGTCGAGCGCTTGATCGATCTCGTGTTCGTCAGCGCCTTTGCCGGCATCTTCTGGTACGCCTGCGGCGGGGAGATCAGCCGTTACACGCTGTTCGGCGTGACCTACATGGTGTTCATCCTCAACGCCCTGGCAGCCAATCTGCGCCACAGCCATGTCTGGCTGTCCTTCGGGCCGCGGGTCGAGCACGTGCTGAACAGCCCGGCCCAGCACCAGATTCACCACAGCGACGCACCGCGACATTTCAACAAGAACTTCGGGGTCAACCTGTCACTCTGGGACTGGATGTTCGGCACGCTGTACGTCACCCAGGCGCAACCGGAGCCCATCCGCTTCGGCACCGGCGAGGCGGATCATGGCCGTTACTTGAGCCTGTACAGCCTGATCGTCACGCCCTTTGTCGACACGCTGGGCAAGATCCGCCTGGCCAGGCGCCCGCTGGGGGTCAGCGCGGTGGCAGGTGCCAGCGTTCCCGCAACTGCTCGTACTGCGCCTCGGGCAATTGCACCAGCAGCGGAGCCTGGCGCGGGTCGAGCCAACTGAGCAGGCGAGCGATATCCGTCGGGTCCATCGCGGTGCAACCCCGGGTCGGTGCCGTGGGGCCACGCCAGATGTGGAAGAAGATGCACGAGCCGGCCGCCGGGGATGCCGGTGTGTTGTGCTCGATGAAGATGCCCTGGCGATACAAGTCATCCTTGCGACGCATGCGTTCGGCGCTGTTCCAGTCTTTTGTAATCGTGGCGCCGTCGACCAGTTCGTTGTAACGCGTGGACTGACTGTCATCCACGCATTCGATGGTCGAGGTCAGTGCGAGGTAGGGCAGGCGAGTGTCAGCTGAAGCGTCGTAACCAAAAGCGCTGCCCAGTTTGAACATCCCGGCAGGTGCCTTTCCATCGCCTTCCTGTTTCACCGGCCCCTGAAGTTGCCGGGTGTCGAGCAGTCCCTTGCCCCAGCCCATGCCGTGTTTGCCGAGAACCACCGCAAACGGCGCTTCGACCTTTTCGAAGGTGCTGCCGCGGCGTTCATACCGTTGGGCGATGCCCTGGATGGCATTCCAGTTGTTGCTGGTGACCACGATCAACTGACCACTGCCATCGAGCCCTTGCGCCATCGCGGCACAGGGCAGCAGCAGGAGCAGCCACGCGCAGATTTTGCCAAGCCTGTTCATGGCGCGAGCGGGGTAATGGGGAAGTCCATGACGGTCTTCAACGACGCATCACGGGTATAGGTGAAGTGCCACCACTCGGCGGAGTAACCGGTGAATCCCTCCTGTTCCATGGCGCGGGTCAGTCGCTGGCGATTTTCCATGGCCGCCTCCGTGATCGACGTCGAATCGGTATGGGCGCGCTCATCGAAGCAATCGAAACCGGTGCCCATGTCGACCGCGCCGTCGTGCCAACGCTGATTATAAGGCGCGGTGCAATCGACTGGTGTGGCTGACGGCGTCCAGGTGTCGGCGGGCAGGGCGCCCGGTCCCGTCATGCTGAGGTCGACGGTGCCGCCTTTGGAGTGGTTGGACACCCGCGCCACATAACCCAGGCGCCAGAAGTCCTGCTTGTCCACCCGTGGATAGAATTCGGCCTTGCGCGGATCGCCCGGATCCGTGGCGAAGCGGCCCATGTCGGCGACCGCGCGGCTGGGGCGATAACAATCGAACACCTTCAAGCCATAGCCTTGCGCCTGCAGCGCCGTTTGCACCCGGCCGAGGGCCTTGGCGGCCTCCTGTGACAACAGGCACTCGGGCGCTTCGTAACCGTCGAGCGGGTGCCCTGTGAAATTGTGGGCGCTGGCATAACGGATGTCCTGCTCGATGCCCGGGGCGATGGTGCGCAAATACACCATGTGCTCGGGCTTCGGTTCGGCACCGGCGAGGCACGGCAGGGCAAGACTTAAAAACAAAAGCGATGATCGAGCGGCAAAGGGCATCGGGCCGGGCCTCCTGAAATCCATGACAAGTCACCTCATCATGGCTTGAAAGCCGCCACACCTCCATGAAGTTGTTGATCGGCATGATAGGACGAACGCACCAATGGCCCGGACGCGACGTTCTTGAAGCCCATCCGCGCGCCTTCCTCGGCGAACCAGGCAAACACGTCCGGGTGCACGAAACGCTGCACCGGCAAGTGGCTGCGCGACGGTTGCAGGTACTGGCCGAGGGTGAGCATGTCGACATCGTGCTCGCGCAGGCGCTGCATGACTTCGATCACTTCCTCGTCGGTTTCCCCAAGACCCAGCATCAGCCCGGATTTGGTGGGGACGTGCGGCACCCGCTGCTTGAAGTTTTGCAGCAGGTCCAGCGACCACTCGAAATCCGAGCCCGGCCGCGCGGCCTTGTACAGGCGCGGCACGGTTTCCAGGTTGTGGTTGAACACATCGGGCGGCTCAAGCGCCGTAATCGCCAGGGCCACGTCCATCCGTCCGCGATAGTCCGGCACCAGCGTTTCCAATTGGATGCCCGGCGACAGCTTGCGGATCTCGCGCAGGCAGTCGACGAAGTGCTGGGCGCCACCGTCGCGCAAATCGTCGCGGTCCACCGAGGTGATCACTACGTATTTGAGGCGCAGTTCGGCGATGGCCACGGCGAGGTTGCCCGGTTCATCGACGTCCAGGGGTTTCGGACGCCCGTGGCCGACATCACAGAACGGGCAGCGCCGGGTGCAGATGTCGCCCATGATCATGAAGGTCGCGGTGCCCCCGGAAAAACACTCGCCCAGGTTCGGGCACGAGGCTTCCTCGCAGACACTGTGCAGCTTGTGTTTGCGCAGCAGTTGCTTGATCCGGTCAACCTCGGGGGAGGTCGGCATGCGCACGCGGATCCAGTCCGGTTTGCGCGGGAATTCATCGGTGGGAATGATCTTGACCGGAATCCGCGCGACCTTTTCCGCACCGCGCAGTTTGGTGCCCACTTGCACTTTGTTCATAGGTTTCCGATGGTCTGTCAGACAAGAACCGGACCTGTAGGAGCTGGCTTGCCAGCGAAAGCGGTCGAACGATCAACATCTATGTTGAATTTGCCGACGTCTTCGCTGGCAAGCCAGCTCCTACAGGTTTTGTGGTGTGTGCTTAGTCGCGGTAGACCGGGAAATCGCTGCACATCGCAGCGGCCTGACGGGCGACCTGAGCCTCGACATCGGCATCGCCGAGATGATCGAGGATGTCGCAGATCCAGCCGGCCAGCTCGATGCTCTGGGCTTCCTTGAACCCGCGGCTGGTGATCGCCGGTGTACCGATGCGCAGGCCCGAGGTCACGAACGGCGACTGCGGATCGTTGGGCACGGCGTTCTTGTTCACGGTGATGCCGGCACGGCCCAGGGCGGCGTCGGCGTCCTTGCCGGTCAGGCCCTGGCGGATCAGGCTGACCAGGAACAGGTGGTTGTCGGTGCCACCGGACACCACGTCATAACCTCGTTCGATAAACACCTGCGCCATGGCCTGGGCGTTGCGGATCACTTGCGCCTGATAGGTCTTGAACGCCGGCTCCAGCGCTTCCTTGAAGCACACGGCCTTGGCGGCGATCACGTGCA
Source organism: Pseudomonas sp. IT-P218 (assembly GCF_949767605.1). Lineage (NCBI taxonomy): Bacteria > Pseudomonadati > Pseudomonadota > Gammaproteobacteria > Pseudomonadales > Pseudomonadaceae > Pseudomonas > Pseudomonas sp. IT-P218. The sequence goes on along the minus strand of NZ_CATKQQ010000003.1, from coordinate 192,154 downwards.
TCAGCGGGCCGCCCTGGCCACCGGGGAATACGGCGGCGTTGAGTTTTTTCTCAAGTTCCGCATTGGCCCTGGCCAGGATCAGCCCACCGCGCGGACCGCGCAGGGTCTTGTGGGTCGTGGTGGTGACCACGTCGGCATAGGGCAGCGGGTTGGGGTACAGACCGGTGGCCACCAGCCCGGCGACGTGGGCCATGTCGACGAACAGATAGGCGCCAACTTTGTCGGCGATCTCGCGAAAGCGCGGGAAGTCGAGGGTCTTGGAGTAAGCGGAGAAACCGGCGATGATCATTTTCGGCTGGTGCTCGACGGCCAGGCGCTCGACTTCGTCGTAGTCGATCAACCCGGTCGCGGTATCGATACCGTATTGCACGGCGTTGTAGAGCTTGCCGGAAAAGCTCACCTTGGCGCCGTGGGTCAGGTGACCACCGTGGGCCAGGCTCATGCCCAGCACGGTGTCACCGGCCTGCAGCAACGCCAGGTAAACCGCGGCGTTGGCCTGGCTGCCTGAGTGCGGCTGGACGTTGGCGTAGTCGGCGCCGAACAGCTGTTTGGCGCGGTCGATGGCCAGTTGTTCGACCACGTCGACGTGTTCGCAGCCGCCGTAATAGCGCTTGCCCGGATAGCCTTCGGCGTACTTGTTGGTCAGGCCGCTGCCTTGTGCCTCCATGACCCGTTGGCTGGTGTAGTTCTCCGAGGCGATCAGCTCGATGTGGTGTTCCTGGCGCGCATCTTCGGCATTCATCGCCGCCAGCAGTTGGTCGTCGTAGCCTTTGATCTGGTCGTGCTTGCTGAACATGGTGAAGGTCCTCTGTTGTTCTCGAAAGGGGGGGGCGCACACACCTTGTAGGAGCTGGCTTGCCAGCGAAGGGGCCATCAAGGCCGCCAGAAGCTTCGCTGGCAAGCCAGCTCCTACAAGGGTTACGCGCAGGGTTATGCGTCTTGGTAGTCGGCGATGGATGGGCACGCGCAGATCAGGTTGCGGTCGCCGAAGACGTTGTCGACTCGGCCTACGGGCGGCCAGTATTTGCTGTCGATCAAGGTGTCCAGCGGATAAACAGCCTGCTCACGGCTGTACGGATGCGACCACTCGCCGACCAATTCCGCCGCGGTGTGCGGAGCGTTCTTCAGCGGGTTGTCGTCCTTGTCCAGCGTGCCGTTTTCCACTGCGCGGATTTCTTCGCGGATGCGGATCATGGCGTCGCAGAAGCGGTCCAGTTCTTCCCTGGATTCGCTTTCGGTCGGCTCGATCATCAGCGTGCCCGCTACCGGGAAGGACATGGTCGGGGCGTGGAAGCCAAAATCGATCAGGCGCTTGGCGACGTCATCGACGCTGATGCCGCTGCTGTCTTTCAATGGGCGCAGGTCGAGGATGCATTCATGCGCGACCAGGCCGTTGCTGCCGGTGTACAGCACTGGATAGTGCTCTTCCAGGCGACGGGAAATGTAGTTGGCGTTGAGGATTGCCAGCTGCGAAGCACGCTTGAGACCCGCGCCGCCCATCATGCGGATGTACATCCAGGTGATCGGCAGAATGCTCGCGCTGCCGAACGGTGCCGCGCAGACCGCGCCTTCCTTGCGGGCCATTTGCGCATGGCCTGGCAGGAACGGGGTCAGGTGCGACTTGACGCCGATCGGGCCGACGCCCGGGCCGCCACCGCCGTGAGGAATGCAGAAGGTCTTGTGCAGGTTCAGGTGCGACACGTCGCCGCCGAACTTGCCCGGGGCGCACAGGCCGACCATGGCGTTCATGTTGGCGCCGTCGATGTACACCTGGCCGCCGTGGTCGTGGATGATGCCGCAGATTTCGCGGATGCCTTCCTCGAACACGCCGTGGGTCGACGGGTAGGTGATCATCAGCGCGGCGAGGTGTTCGCGGTGCTCGATGGCCTTGGCGCGCAGGTCTTCGATGTCGACGTTGCCGCGGGCGTCGCAGGCGGTGACGACGACACGCATGCCGGCCATCTGCGCGGTGGCCGGGTTGGTGCCGTGGGCCGAGGACGGGATCAGGCAGATGTCGCGGCGGTCTTCGCCACGGCTCTGGTGGTAGGCGCGGATGGCCAGCAGGCCGGCGTATTCACCCTGGGAACCGGCGTTCGGTTGCAGCGAGATCGAGTCGTAGCCGGTGGCGGCGCAGAGCATCGCTTCCAGTTCATCGGTCAGTTGCTGGTAGCCGGCGCTTTGCTCGGCCGGGGCGAACGGGTGCAGGGCGCCGAATTCAGCCCAGGTCACCGGGATCATTTCGCTGGCGGCGTTGAGTTTCATGGTGCACGAGCCCAGCGGGATCATGGTGCGATCGAGGGCCAGGTCCTTGTCGGCGAGCTTGCGCAGGTAGCGCATCAGCTCGGTTTCCGAGTGGTAGCGGTTGAACACCGGGTGGCTGAGGATTGGCGACTGGCGCACCAGGGTGGCCGGGATGGTGCTGGAGACGGAAGCGGCGAGGGCGGCGAAGTCCGGCAGGGTCTGGCCCGCGGCGAACAATGCCCACAGGATTTCGACGTCGGCCTGGGTGCTGGTTTCGTCCAGGGAGAGGCCCAGACGTTCAGCATCGACCACGCGCAGGTTGATCTGCTGGGCATGGGCCTGCTCGTGCAGCTTGGCGATGTTGGCGCCAGTGGCAATCGTCAGGGTGTCGAAGAAGTTCGCTTGTTCAACCTGCAAGCCCAGTGCGCTCAAGCCTTTGGCCAGAATCGCAGTCAGGTGATGCACACGCTGGGCAATCTGCGTCAGGCCTTTCGGACCGTGGTACACGGCGTACATGCTGGCGATGTTGGCCAGCAGCACCTGCGCGGTGCAGATGTTCGACGTGGCCTTCTCGCGGCGGATGTGCTGCTCGCGGGTCTGCATCGCCAGGCGCAGGGCCGGCTTGCCGAAACGGTCGACCGAGACACCGACCAGGCGGCCCGGCATGTCGCGCTTGAACGCATCCTTGGTGGAGAAGTAGGCCGCGTGCGGGCCACCGAAGCCCAGCGGCACGCCGAAGCGTTGCGCGCTGCCGATGGCCACATCGGCGCCGAATTCGCCCGGCGGGGTCAGCAGGGTCAGGGCCAGCAGGTCGGCGGCCACGGCCACCAGGGCGTTGGCGGCGTGCAGGCGCTCGGTCAGTTCGCGGTAGTCGAACACGTCACCGTTGCTCGCCGGGTACTGCAGCAGGGCGCCGAAGAACGGCGTCACGTCCGTCAGTTCGCGCTCGTCGCCAACGACTACGTCGATGCCCAGCGGCTCGGCACGGGTGCGCAGCACGTCGAGGGTCTGCGGGTGGCAATGCACGGAGGCGAAGAACTGGTGGCTGCCCTTGTTCTTGCTCAGGCGCTTGCAGAAGGTCATGGCTTCGGCGGCGGCGGTGGCTTCATCCAGCAGCGAGGCGTTGGCGATCGGCAGGCCGGTGAGGTCGCTGATCAGGGTCTGGAAGTTCAGCAGGGCTTCGAGGCGGCCCTGGGAAATTTCCGGCTGGTACGGGGTGTAGGCGGTGTACCAGGCCGGGTTTTCCAGGAGGTTGCGCAGGATCGGCGACGGCGTGTGGGTGCCGTAGTAACCCTGGCCGATGAAGGTCTTGAACAGCTGGTTCTTGCCGGCGATGCCTTTGATCATCGCCAGGGCATCGGCTTCGCTCAGGCCGTCTTCCAGGCCGAGCACGCTGGTGCCCTTGATGCTGTCGGGGATGACGCTGGCGCTCAGGGCTTCGAGGGAATCGAAACCGAGGGTGTTGAGCATGGCCTGCTCGTCACCGGCGCGGGGGCCGATGTGGCGGGCGATGAATTCGTCATGGGTGTCGAGGCGGATGGTCATGGGGTGTCCTCACGCGTCGGTCTGGTCTTGGATCAGGCGCTCGTAGGCAGCCTGGTCCAGCAGTTGGCCTACAGCGTTAGCGTCAGCGGGCTGGAAGCGGAAGAACCAGCCCTGGCCCAGCGGATCTTCGTTGACCAGCTCCGGGGTGCTGTCCAATTCCGAATTCACTTCCAGCACCTCGCCGTCCAGCGGCATGCCGATGCTGCTGGCGGCTTTCACCGATTCCAGCACCGACACTTCGGCACCGGCATCAAAGCTGCCCAGTTCGGGCACCTGAACGAACACCACATCCCCCAAGGCCTGCTGGGCAAACGCCGTGATGCCAACGGTGACAGTGCCGTCAGTTTCGGTGCGCAGCCATTCGTGATCGACGGTAAAACGCAATTCGCTCATATCAACTCCTCATTGTTCAGACTCATCCGCTGCAGGTGGCGGAGGGCGATGGGCAGGCTCGCGTTGGAGCTTGGCTGGAGGAGAGATAGCAAGGGCGGTGCCAAGGTTGAGTTGTTGTTTTAAATCAATGGCTTAGTACCTTATGAGGCTGTTTCGGGGGCGGCTGGCGTATTGAAATCAATACAGGCAGGCGAGGGGAAGGGGCCAAAGCCCGGGCCAGACAGGTTGAGAGGGTATTGTCTTGATTTCGATACGCTGTATCGATTTGCACACAAAATGGCCAATACACACCCATCCCCTGTGGGAGCCAGCCTGCTGGCGATGCGGTGTGACAGGCAGCAAAGATATCGACTGACATGGCCCCATCGCCAGCAGGCTGGCTCCCACAGGGGGCGGCAATGAGATTAAGGTTTGTTGGGAATTCCGTATTTGCGTAGCCGAATGGCGATCGCGCTATGGGAGGTTTGCAGGCGCGCCGCGAGCAAGCGGCTGGACGGATAGCTGCGATACAGTTTTTCCAGAAGATTCTTTTCAAACCCTTCGACCGCATCCTCGAGGCTACCCACCTCGCCATCGTTCTGCCGCTCCACCGCCGTCCTGGCAATGTCCAGATCATCAATATCCACCAACGGATTCTCACAAATCGCCGCCGCGCGAAAGATCACGTTTTGCAGTTGCCGTACGTTCCCCGGCCAGCGGTTGCCGAGCAGGGCGGGAAAGGTGCTGGGCGCCAGGCGGCAGACCGGGCGCTGGATCTGTGCGCAGGCTTGTTGCATGAAGTGCTGGGCCATCAACAGGATGTCGTGGCCCCGTTCGCGCAGCGGCGGTACTTGCAGGTTGAGCACGTTGAGGCGGTAGAACAGGTCTTCGCGAAAGTGCCCCTCGCTGACCATCTTTTCCAGGTCGCGGTGGGTCGCGCTGAGGATCCGCACGTTGACCTTGACCTCACGATCGCCACCGACCCGACGGAAGCAGCCATCGCTCAAGAAGCGCAGCAACTTGGCTTGCAGATACGGCGACATCTCGCCGACTTCGTCGAGAAACACCGTGCCCTGGTCGGCCAGTTCCAGCAGCCCGAGCTTGCCGCCCCGTTGCGCGCCGGTGAACGCGCCGGGGGCGTAGCCGAACAGCTCGCTTTCGGCCAGGCTCTCGGGCAGCGCCGCGCAGTTCAGGGCCAGGAAGGGCGCGTCCCGCCGACCGCTGATGGCATGACAGGCGCGGGCCACCAGTTCCTTGCCGGTGCCGGTTTCGCCCTGGATCAACAGCGGCGCATCGAGGGCCGCCACCCGTTGCGCGCGGGCCTTGAGCGAGCGGATCGGCGGTGATTCACCGAGCAGCGCATCGAAACCTTCGGCGTGATCATGGTGCAGCGCCGACAGGCGCTCGCCGATGCGGTTGGGTTGGTACAGGGTGAGCAGGGCGCCGGCGTCGGTGATCGGCATGGCATCGAGCAGCAAGGTGTGGCCGCCGAGGCTGACCTCGTGCATGGGCAGGCGGAAGTGGTGGGCGATCAAGGTGCGTTGCAGATCGGCGTCGTCGAACAGTGCGCTCAGGGATTCACCGGCCGGTTCGCGACCGCACAGGGCGATCAATGCCGGATTGGCCAGCAGCACGTGACCGCGATCGTCCACCGCCAACACCGGGTCGGAACTGGCGGCGAGCAGGGCATCCAGTTGCAGGCGCCGACGTTGCCCCGGAAGGATGTCGACCATGGTCACCGCCTGCACGCCGCGCACGCCGAACAGGGCCTCGCGCAACTCTTCCAGCACTTCGGTGCCGAGGGTCGGGGCATCGATGTAGACGTTCGGCGGCACCATCTCCACGGCGTCCAGATTGAAGCTGCGCCCGCCGAGCAGGGCCAGCACTTCCTGGGTGATGCCGACGCGGTCGATGAAGGTGACGTGGATGCGCATGACGGACCTGCAAAATTGGCAAACGAAAATCAGTATGCCGGGGGCTCTTGGAATTTGGCGAGCGTGATGTCACGGGTTGCCGGTTTTACGCGCACTGGCCGCCAGGTCCTCGAGGAACGCCTGCAGGATCGGCGGCGGTGCCACGCCGCGCCGGGTGATCACGTCGAACGGTGATCGCAAGCGCAGGCTTCCCGGGGCCAACTGGTGCATCTCCCCGCTCTTGACCCATTGCGCGGCGAAGTGCTCCGGCAGGAAACCCAGGTAGGCGCCGGAAATGATCAGGATCGCGGTGGCTTCGATGTTGTCCACGGTGGCGGCCGCCTTGCTCACGCCCAGGTGTTCGAGGTCGTATTGCTGCATGTAGCCGCGCACGACGATCCGCCCGGCCGCGACTTCTTCGAGCAGTTCCTCACCCTCAGCCTGGCTGCCATACAGCGGATGCCGGCGCCCGCAATACAAGCCCAGCGCTTCCTGGTACAGCGGCGATTGCAGCAGGCCCGGCACATGGATCGGAAAGTGCCCGATGGCCAGGTGCAGGCGTCCGTCGAGCACCCGTTCTTCCAGCTCGGCGGGGGTGCCGACGTACACGTTCAGGTGCACGTCATGCCCGCGCGACACGAAGCGCTGGGTGGTGCGCGGAATGGGCGAGTCCGGGTCGGTGATGGTGGTGTCGATGATCCCCAGATTGAGCTTGCCGCTGATGTGCTGCTTGAGCACGTCGGCGTCCATGCAGAAATTTTCCACCGCCGACAGCAGGCGCTGGGTCGCCTCATGGATCGCCACCCCTTGCTCGGTCAGGCGGAAACCGCTGCGCCCGCGCTGGCACAGCTTGACCCCAAGGCGGGTTTCCAGATGGGTCATCTGTTCGCTGATCGTCGACTGCCCGGCATTCAGCGCCGCCTGTGCGGCGGAGAAACCGCCGCAGCGGACAATCGTGGCAAACACCCTGAGCAACTTCAGATCGACATCGTGCAGTTGAATCACGTTGACCTCCGGCCTGTGGATGCATCGGTAATGCCGATATGAGTATCTGATGTTTAGCATTTTTTCCACGAAAACCTGCGCCCATAGTCACTCCAACGGCGGTCGCCTTGCAGTTCCGCCAAGCCGATAACAAGAAGTGGAGAGGCTAGAAATGTCGAACAACGGTTATGAATCCGGTCGTCTGAACCTGCCATTCGTGGGTCATTGCACCTTTGGCAAATCCCCGGTGTGCACCGATTGGGATGCCCTGGATGCCGACGTCGCGGTGCTTGGCGTGCCCAACGACATGGGCACCCAGTGGCGCTCCGGTGCACGCTTCGGACCACGCGGGATCCGTGAAGCATCGACGCTGTTTTCCTTCGGCCACGCCGGCGCCTACGATCACGAAGATGACGTGATGTACCTCACCGCCTCGGACGTGCGCATGGTCGACGTCGGTGATGCCGACATCGTCCACACCGACATGGCCACCAGTAACAAGAACACCGAATACGCCGTGCGCAAGATCCTCGATGCCGGTGTGATGCCGGTGGTGCTCGGCGGCGATCACTCGGTACATGCGCCAGTGATCAAGGCCTTCGAAGGCCGTGGCCCGATCCACATCATCCACTTCGACGCGCACCTGGACTTCGTCGACGAACGCCACGGTGTGCGTTACGGCCACGGCAACCCGCTGCGCCGCGCCTCGGAAATGAACCACATCGTCGGCATGACGCAGATGGGCATCCGCAACGTCTCATCGTCCAACCGCGACGACTACGAAGCGGCCCACGAAGCGGGCTCGAAGATCCTCTCGGTGCGCGATGTGCGTCGCCTCGGCGTCGACGGCGTACTGGCGCTGATCCCGGAAAACATCAACTACTACATCACTATCGACATCGACGGTTTCGACCCGTCCATCGCCCCGGGCACCGGCACTCCGAGCCACGGCGGCTTCCTCTACTACGAAGTGCTGGAAATCATCCAGGCCCTGGCCAAGCGCAGCAAAGGCAGCATCGTCGGCATGGACCTGGTGGAGGTTGCACCGGTGTACGACCCGACCGGCATGACCTCGATCCTCGCCGCGCAACTGCTGCTCAACAGCATCGGTTTCATCTTCCACGAGCGCGGCAAGGTACGGGCGGCCGCCGAGAGCGAAGCGACACTGGCTTAAGAGCAGGCCTGAACATCGAAACCCATACCCCGGCAGTGCCTGACTGCCGGGCAGAGAGAATAAAAATGGACACGATCGTCAAGAGTTACCTGCAGAAGTTCGGCGTGAGCGAAGCCACCCAGACCTTCCTCAGCAAAGTGCAGAAGATGTTCATCGGCGGCGCCTGGGTCGAAGCCAGCGACGGCCAGACTTCCGATGTGATCGAGCCCTCGACCGAAGGCCTGATCACCCGCATTCCCATGGGCACCACCGCTGACCTGGACCGCGCGGTGTTAGCCGCCCGTGCGCAGTTCGACGGTGGCGAATGGAGCCAGGCCAAACCGGCGCAACGGGAACGCCTGATCCAGCGCCTGGCGGACCTGATCGAACAGAACGCCGCCGAACTCGCGCAGATCGAATCGATCGACATGGGCAAGTCGGTCGCCTTCGCCAAGGACGTCGACATCCAGGGCACCGTCGATACCTTGCGTTACTTCGCCGGTTGGGCCACCAAGCTCCACGGCCGTACCGTCGAGCCTTCGCTGCCGGGCAATTACCTGGCCTATACCCGCAAGGAAGCGGTGGGCGTGGTCGGTGCCATCGTGCCGTGGAACTTCCCGCTGCAAACCATGGCCTGGAAACTCGGCGCGGCGCTGGCCACCGGTTGCACCGTGGTGGTCAAACCCGCTGAGCTGACCTCGCTTTCGGCTTTGCGTTTCGCTGAACTGGTGCAGGAAGCGGGCATTCCGGACGGCGTAATCAACATCGTCACCGGGCGTGGCAGCGTGGTCGGTGCGGCCATGACCACCCATCCCGGCATCGACAAATTGACCTTCACCGGTTCGACCCCGGTCGGCCTTACCGTTGGCCGCTCGGCGCTGGACGACATGAAGCGCCTGACCCTGGAACTGGGCGGAAAGTCACCGGTCATCGTGTTTGCCGATGCCGACATTCCGGCGGCGGCACAAGCGGTTGCCAACGGGGTGTTTTTCAACTCCGGGCAGGTATGCGACGCCGGCACGCGGGCCTATATTCATAGCAGTGTCTACGAGCAATTCCTGGGTGAGCTGATCGCCTATACGCGCACCCTGAAAATGGCCCCGGGCCTGGACCCGGACTGCTTCATCGGCCCACTGGTCTCGGCCCTGCAAAAGCAGCGCGTGACCGAGTACATCGAGACCGGCAAGGCCGAAGGCGCCGAACTGGTCTACGGCGGCCAACCGGTGGATGGCCCTGGCTTCTTCGTCGAGCCGACCATCTTCGCCAATTGCCGCAACGACATGCGCATCGTCCAGGAAGAGATCTTTGGTCCGGTGCTGGTCACCGCACCCTTCGACGATGAGGAAGAGGCGCTGGCCCTGGCCAATGACTCGGTCTACGGCTTGGCGGCGGCCCTGTACTCCAACGACCTGGGCAAGGTGCACAGCCTGATTCCACGCCTCAAGGCCGGCTCGGTCTACGTCAACGCCCACGGCACCCTGGACCCGTCGATGCCGTTCGGTGGCTACAAGCAGTCCGGCTTCGGCAAGGACCTGGGCGCGGAGCAGCTCGACTACCTGCTCGAAACCAAGGCGGTGTGGATCACGCTGCCAGCCTGACGCCTGCCCTTTGTAGGAGCGAGCTTGCTCGCGAACAGGCCGGCACATTCGACAAATATGTTGCCTGACCCAACGCTTTCGCGAGCAAGCTCGCTCCTACAGGTTTTTCGTCATTTACACGTTTGAACATCAGGAACGGCATGGAGGCCCCCCGGGCGTCGTTCACCCGAAGAATGCGGTTATCTCGTCATGATCTTCCAACAATAAGAGTCCATCATGAACACAAACGCCAAGTCCGCCACGAGTGTGTCCTCCCTCGATGACAAGTCCGTCGTCGAGGGGCATTCGATTGACTTCATCCCCGAGGACGAACGCACCGACAAACTGTCGAGCCAGGGCCCGTTCTGGTTTCTCGGCAACTTCACCTTCTTCACCATGACCATCGGCTTCGTCGGCCCGAGCGTCGGCCTGACCGCGCTGTGGACCACGCTCGCCGGCACCCTGGGCATCATGTTCGGCACGCTGTTCATGGCGTTTCACGGATCCCAAGGCCCGCACCTGGGCTTGCCGCAGATGATCCAGTCCCGTGCGCAGTTCGGTTACCGCGGCGTGATCCTCGTGCTGCTGGCGACGCTGTTCGTGTTCGCCGGGTTCAACATCGTCAACCTGGTCCTGATGATGCAGGGCCTGCACACGCTGTTCGGTTTCAACCCCGCAGTGATCGCGGTGGCGGTGACCATTCCGGCGGCGGTGTTGGCCATCCTCGGCCATGACTGGATGCACCGCAGCTTCAAATGGGCGTTGTACCTGTCGCTGCCGCTGTACGGCCTGGTGACCCTGGCGGTGGTGATGGGCTGGGTGCCGGATGCGGTCTTGCCGGCACTGGCCGAAGGCGAAGTGGCCCCGGCGCCGCTGGGTTTCAACTGGACCGGTTTCATCGCCCAGTTCGCGGCGGCGGCGAGCTACAACATCGCCTATGCCCCGTACGTATCGGACTACTCGCGCTACCTGCCGAAGAACACCTCCAGCGGCAAGTTGATCGCCGTGGTGTTCCTCGGTGCTTCGCTGTCCGGTGCGTGGATGATTTCCGTCGGTGGCTGGCTGGCCGATCACCTGCACTCAACCGACGTGCTGGTGGCCCTGGGTCAAGTCGGCAACACCGTGTCGCCGCTGATCGGCACCGCGGTGGTGGTAGTGACCATCCTGGCGTTCCTGCCGGTGATCGCGATGAACATCTACAGCGCCAAGCTGACCACCCTGACCTGTGTCGATTCGATCAAGCACATCGAACCAACCCGCAAGGCGCGGATCCTCGCCATCGCCTTCGTGATCCTGTTGCAACTGGGCGTGGCCCTGAGCATCCAGAGTTCCGGCAAAGGCCTGTCGGTGCTCGGCATCTACCTGGTGGTGATGCTGTACTTCCTGGTGCCCTGGACCTCGGTCAACCTCACCGACTACTTCTTCGTGCGCAAGGGCCGCTACGCCATCCCGCACTTCTTCATGCCCCACGGCAACATCTACGGCAGCTGGGGCCTGCGCGGTATCGCCGCCTATGCCATCGGCTTCCTCTCGATGATTCCGTTCTTCTACATCTACGACGGCGTCGAGCAGCGCGAAGTCTATGTCGGCCCGCTGGCCAAGGCGCTGGGCAGCATCGACATCGCCTGGCTGGTGGGGCTGATCGTCTCGGGCCTGGCGTACTACTGGCTGAGCCGCTCGATCGACCTCAAGCGCGAAGAAGCGGTGATCCAACAGATCGAGAAGACCTCCCCGCAATACACCACCGGCGACACGCTGACCCACAAACAGTCACCACAACCGGTATTCACTGAATCGACGGTCGGGAGATAGCTATGACCACGCAAAGAATGTCTACACAAAAATACGACTACATCATCATTGGCGCAGGCTCGGCAGGTTGTGTGTTGGCCAACCGCCTGAGCGAAGACCCGGCCACCTCGGTGCTGGTCCTGGAGTTCGGCGGCAGTGACAAGAGCGTAGTGATCCAGATGCCCAGCGCATTCTCGATCCCGATGAACACCAAAAAGTACAACTGGCGCTACGAAACCGAGCCGGAAACCTACCTCAACGGCCGGCGCATCCACTGCCCACGGGGCAAGGTGCTGGGTGGCTCGTCGTCGATCAACGGCCTGGTGTACATCCGCGGCCACGCCCTGGATTTCGACGAATGGGAATCCCTTGGCGCCCAGGGCTGGGGCTACAAGCATTGCCTGCCGTACTTCAAGCGTGCCGAAAGCTACGAGTCCGGCGGCGACAGCTATCGCGGGCAAACTGGGCCGCTGCACACCACCAACGGCAACAACATGAAGAACCCGTTGTACGGGGCCTGGGTCGAAGCCGGTGCCGAGGCGGGCTACATCAAGACCGAAGACTGCAACGGCTACATGCAGGAAGGTTTCGGCGCGATGCACATGACCGTGAAGAACGGCGTGCGCTGTTCCACCGCCAACGCCTATTTGCGCCCGGCCATGGGCCGTCCGAACCTGACGGTGATCACCCATGCGATGACCCGCCAGGTCATTCTCGAAGGCAAGCGTGCGGTGGGGGTCATGTATGACCACGGTGGCCAGACCCACCAGGTGTATTGCAACCGCGAAGTGCTGATCGCGTCCGGGCCGATCGGTTCGCCGCACCTGCTGCAACGCTCGGGCATTGGCCCGGCCGCGGTCCTGCGCAAGGCCGGGATCGGCGTGCGCCATGACCTGCCGGGGGTAGGGGAGAACCTGCAGGACCACGCCGAGGTGTACATCCAGTTCGGCTGCAAGGAACCGGTGACCCTCAACAGCAAGATGGACCCGCTGAGCAAACTGATGATCGGCCTGCGCTGGCTGCTGTTCAAGGACGGCCTGGGGGCCACCAACCACTTCGAGGCCGGTGGTTTCATCCGCTCCGAGAAGGGCCTGCGCTGGCCGGACATCCAGTTCCACTTCCTGCCGGCAGCGATGCGCTACGACGGCAACAAGCCGATCAAGGGCCACGGTTTCATGGTGCTCACCGGTCCCAACAAACCGAAAAGCCGGGGTTATGTGCGGGTGCGTTCGGCCGACCCTTACGAGCATCCGGAAATCCGCTTCAACTACCTGGAGCGCGAAGAGGACCGCGAAGGCTTCCGCCGCTGCATCCGCCTGACCCGCGAGATCATCGGCCAGAAAGCCATGGACCGTTTCCGCGACAGCGAAATCGCCCCCGGCGCGCTGGTGACCAGTGACGAAGACCTCGATGCCTTTGTCCGTGACAACCTCGAAAGCACTTACCATCCGTGTGGCTCGTGCCGCATGGGCGAGGACGACATGGCGGTGGTGGATTCCGAGCTGCGGGTGCATGGCATCCAGGGGTTGCGGGTGATCGACTCCTCGGTGTTCCCGACCGAGCCGAACGGCAACCTCAATGCGCCGACGATCATGCTTGCCGAGCGGGCTTCGGACCTGGTGCGTGGGGTGAATATGTTGCCAGCGGCGGATGTGCCGGTGGGGCTGGTGGAGAACTGGGAAAACAGCCAGCGCACGACATTGCCAGGGCGTAACGTGCGGGTCTAACTGCTTTCCGCGATCCATTGTGGGAGCCAGCCTGCTGGCGATGAGGCCTTCAGGTTCAACAGTGATGTTGACTGACAGTCCGCTATCGCCAGCAGGCTGGCTCCCACAGGAGGCGCGGTGCTTTCAGGAATTTTTTCGTTGTGGTTGCTAGGCTGTAGATCCTTGAGACCGCAATGGAGCACCCTCATGCCTATCCTGGCCCTGCGCGCTGACGCCTCGCACATCGAAAAAATCGCCCCCTTGTTCGACGCCTATCGCGGCTTCTACGGCCAGCCGTCGAACCTGCCACAGTCGCGCAACTTCATCGCCGAACGCATCGCCCGCGATGAGTCGGTGATCTTTCTCGCCGAGGATACCGACGGCGAAACCCTGGGTTTCGTGCAGATGTTCCCGACCTTTTCCTCCATCGACGCACACCGCACCTGGCTGCTCGGCGACCTGTTCACCACGCCCGCCGCGCGGGGCAAAGGGGTTGGCACGCTGCTGATGAACACCGCCCGCGACTTTGCCCGGTTGATGGGCGCCAAGGGCATGACCCTGGAAACCGCCACCGACAACTTCAGTGCCCAGCGTCTGTATGAGTCCCTGGGTTACGTGCGCGATCCGGGCTACTACACCTACTGCCTGGACTTGCAGCGTTGATCGTTTTTCAAGCTGTCAATCGCGCCGCGCCGATCGCCTCGCGACGCCGGCAACACTGACCGGCGTCAGTGGACGCCCGACCACCGCCTCGGCTTGAGGAATAACACTGTGCACGCCGGGGATCGACAAGGTTTCTCCAAGCTCCAGCGCGCACACCGCTACCAATCCCATCAGCAGGAAGCCGCAGGATTTGATCAAGAGGTTCATTTGGTTTTTCCTCGCACAAAGTTGCTGGGCAGGTCCTCGGCGTTGGGCAGGTCTTTCAGTTCGATTTTCTGGGCATTGGTCGAATTGTTGAAAGCGAAATCATCAGCCGGTGCGGCATCGCCACTTTTGAAGTCGCTGAGCTGAATGCTGTACTGCGGACTGCCGGCAATGGTTTTTGAAGTGATGGAATAACGGCAAGGGTAGGGATTGTCGCCCTGGGCGATCCAGATCTGCCAATCAACTTCTTTCTTCCTGAAAGCCAGGTGATCGCATTCGGTACCGCCGATAACGCCACTGCCCAGATCCTTGATGTCGGTCACGCCGGCCATCAATTGATCCTGGGGATTGGACATGAACAGGTCTGCGCCGGGAAGCGGCCGGTTGTATTTATCCCGTAGCGTATCGAGCAGATGATCCAGCGTGCCCGGGACTTCGACCTGGGTGTAGATGTTCTTGCCTTTGCCCAACAGGGTCAGGGTCTTGCCATCAAACACCATCTCCAGGTCGGCAAAACCACTGGCGCGGGTACTGCGCAACTTGTCAGGCCGGGTGAGAGCGACTGTGCCGGAACCTGCCAGTGCCAGTCGTTGCTTATCTTTGGTGACCACTTCAAGGATGGTGTCGTAGTTGAACGATATATTTTTTTGCGCTGACATATAGTCGGACATCTTCTTGAGCAGCGTCTTGGCATAGGCCTCATCGGCCTGTGCTGTTGGTGTACTCAATCCGATGGTCAGGGCAAGAACTGCTCCAGTGATGCGGGTGACAGAGATGTTTTCCATGGGAGGTCACCGCGGTAAGAATGCCGGGTTGGCAATGCGGACTTATAAAGTTAGTCCTACCAATGGCAACTCGCCCTGTATTGGCTGACCATTCATCTGACGTTTTATTGCGCAGTGACACCCCATGTTCGAGAAATAAAAAATGCCGCCCGACAGGCGACATTTTCGTTGACTACGATCAAGCGGTTTACTGTTTCGGCTCACCGAACACGGGCCGGAAGAAGGAGCGTTCATAACTGAGGATGCAGCGGGTTTCTTCTGCGTACTTGAAGGCGGCGATACATTCAGCGTCGTTCATCGACTCTTGGCGATAGGTTTCGTAGGCCGCCAGGCTTGGGAAAGTGAACATCGCCAGAGCAATGTTATTGGCACCCTCGGACGGCAGGAAGTAGCCGTGATGCTGGCCGCCAAATTTCTCCACCAGTGGAATCCACAGTTTGCCGTAGTGTTCGAATGCGTCGAGCTTGTACGGGTCCAGCACATATTTCAGGTAGCAGGTGACCATCTTTTTTCTCGCTGACTAGGTTTATGAAGTGCTCGCCGCCGATGGTAGACAACAGGCCTGGTGGACGCCATGGCGCAGAGCGATTTTGTGGGAGCTGGCCTGCCGGCGATGGCGGCCTGACAGACGACCTGATCTCAAGAGAACACATTCCCCCGTGCGGTATGGGCAAACTCGATGAAAGCCTTGAGCGCTGCGGGCACATGTCGTCGGCTTGGGTAGTACAGATGCAGGCCGGGGTAGTAGGGGCACCAGTCACCCAGCACCTGAACCAGGCTGCCGTCGGCGATCTGCGTCTTGACCATGTCCTCGAAGACGTAAGCCATGCCGACACCCTGCAACGCCGGGCCGACCATCAGGCTCACGTCGCCCAGGGTCAGCGGGCCGTCCACCTCGATTTCCTGGGTGATCCCGCCACGTTCGAACTCCCAGCGATACAAGGTGCCACTGGGGAAGCGATGGCGGATGCACGGCAGGCCATGCAGGTCTTCGGGTTTCTGTGGAACGGGATGCTTGCGGAAAAATTCCGCGGAGCCCACGACCACGGAGCGCAGGGTGCTGCCAATCGGCAGGGAGACCATGTCCGCCTCCAACCGAATACCGAAGCGCACTCCGGCGTCAAAGCCCTGAGCCACCACATCGACCAGCGCGTCGTCTGTCACGATCTCCAGTTTCACGTCCGGATAGGCTTCCAGGAACCGGCCGGCCATTGGCAGCAGCACCAATTCGGCGGCCTGGCGACCCGCGGTGATTCTCAGGTTGCCCGAGGGTTTTTCGCGAAAATTGTTCAGGTCTTCCAGGGCATCGTCGATATCGCGAAAGGCCGGTTTCAATCGTGCAAAGAGACGCTCGCCGGCCTCGGTCAGGCCGACGCTGCGGGTGGTGCGGTTGAATAGCCGCACGCCAAGCCGGTTCTCCAGGGTGCGCACCGCATGGCTCAGCGCAGAAGGGGTCAGCCCCAGTTCCACCGCCGCACGGCTGAAGTTCAGGTGGTTGGCCACGCACAGGAAGGTCGAGAGATCTGCCGCCGAAGGGGTCTTCATATGTGAATACCGTTCACAAAGTCATGCAAAATTACTGGGATTATCACATCAGTAATGCAGATTTAAAGTTGCGTCAACTCATCAAGAAGGCCCGGCAATAACGTTCGGGTCGCTGCCAGGAGGAGTTGAAATGCGTACTTGGTTCATTACTGGGGCTTCCCGTGGTTTTGGTACTCTCATCGCAGAACGTGCTCTGCGTGCCGGCGACGCGGTCATTGCCACCGCCCGTAAACCCGAAGAAATCATCGCCAGACTCGGCGATCATCCAAACCTGCTGGCCGTGCGTCTGGACGTGACCCGCGAAGCAGAAGCGCATCAGGCCGTGGCAGAAGGCATCAAGCGTTTCGGCCGAATCGACGTGCTGATCAACAATGCCGGATTCGGTGTGCTGGGCGCGGTGGAGGAAACCAGTGCGAGCGAGACCGAGCGCCTGTTCGCCACCAACGTCTTCGGCGTACTCAACGTGACCCGCGCGGTGCTGCCGCACATGCGTCGCCAGCGCGGCGGGCATGTCATCAACATTTCCTCCATCGGCGGCTACCAGGCCTACATGGGCTGGGGTGTCTACGGTTCCACCAAGTTCGCGGTGGAAGGCATCAGCGAGGCGCTGCACCAGGAACTGGCGCCGCTGGGCATCCACGCCACGGTAGTGGAACCGGGCTTTTTCCGCACCGACTTCCTCGACGAGCAGTCGTTGGTGAAGACCGCGCTGGAACTGTCGGACTACGACGACACCGTGGGCGCCATGCGCAAGCATGCCGAGGCCGCCAACCACGCCCAGCCGGGTGACCCGGTGAAATTCGCCGAGGCCATGCTCGCTCTGGTCAATGCGCCGAAACCGCCGCAACGGCTGGCGCTGGGCAGCGATACCATCGCGCGCATAGAGGCGAAAAACCGCTTTGTCGCCCAGGAACTGGCCGAGTGGAACGAGCTGGCGCTGTCCACCGATTTCAAGGACTGACTCAGGTGAAACCCTGTAGGAGCCAGCAGCCGGCTCCTACAGGTTTTTGATCAGCGGCATTCCATACAGAAATAGGGCATGACGTCGGAGCTGGCATCGTAGCCATTGCTGCCATCTGCGTAATGGTTCTGCCGTAACCGGTCAGAGCCGCCTTCTGCAACCCGAGTACCGCGCATCGAGTTGTAACCGCCCGCGGCAACGCTGTTTTGCTTCAGCCGGTCGGAACCGTCCGATGCCAGTTGCCGCTCTCTCAAACGATCGGCACCACCCTCGGCCCGTTGCCGTTCCTTCAGACGATCAGCGCCACCTTCAGCGACCTGATCCTGCTTGAGGCGCTCCGCCCCGTCGGCGGCCAGTTGTCTTTCCTTGATGCGGTCGGTGGCGCCTTCTTGGCGCCTTATACGCAAGTATGACCAGCGACCGTCAATCGACCGGGAGGACGGGCGGCTTGCCCTGGTCCTTCAACAGAAAGACGACGAATTTCGCCGGCTTGTCCTTGCTCGCATTACGGCCCACGGTGTGGATGTCATTGGGGCCTTCGTGGAAGCTTTGCCCGGGCATCAGCGTGACTTCCTTGCCACCCTTGACCCCCATGACGATCGAGCCTTCGAGCACATAGATGAAGCCGTGGGCGTCGTGCCGATGAACCGGGTCGGCACCGCCCGGCGGGTACTCGACGGTGAGCATCAGCACTTCCTTGCCGGGGTAATCGGGAAGCGCGGTGACAGATACCTCCTTGACGTCCGGGGGCGGTGCGTCGGCGGCCAGGACCTGGGGCGGCAGGGTGGACAGTGCAAGCAGGGCGAGGAGAACGTGGGTTCGCATGGGACGCTCCTGATGAAGTGGGCGGGCTGACTGTCAGGCGCCGGCGCTCTTGAGCCATTGATCGAAGTGAGTCTTGCCGACGATGGGATTGGCGCCCGGGGTCAGTGACTGGTCGTTGATGATCGCGCCGAAGTAGCCGGCGTTGTCGTCGGTAATCACTTCCCGCTGATCCTTGTTGTGTTGCAGCCAGGTCTTGGCGAACGAGACCAGCGGCTGCTTGTCTGGACCTGCCACTTCCGAGGTCTTGTTGGTGGGCGCCGCCACGGCAATCGTGGCCAGTGCCGAGGCCACGTCGGCCGAGGCGATCGGTTGCAGGGCGGCGGAAGTCAGGCGGATGCTGTCGCCTTGTGCACCGGATTGAGCAATGGCGCCGATGAACTCGAAAAACTGCGTGGCACGCAGGATCGAATAGGGCACGCCGGCTTTCTTGATCAATTCCTCCTGGGCCATCTTGGCGCGGAAGTAACCGCTTTCGAGCATCCGCTCGGTGCCCACCACCGAGAGTGCGACGTGGTGCTTGACCCCGGCGGCCTTCTCGGCGGCGGCGAGGTTGCGCGCGGATTTTTCGAAGAAATCGAGCACGGCGGCATCTTCGAACGAGGGCGAGTTGGCAACGTCGACCACCACGTCGGCGCCTTGCAGGGCAGCCTGCAAGCCTTCCCCGGTCACCGCGTTGACCCCCGATTTCGGCGAGGCGGGCAGGACATCATGCCCATCCTCGCGCAGCCGTTCGCAGAGCTGGGTGCCGATCAACCCGGTTCCGCCGATCACGACAATTTTCATGATGTTTGCCTCCGTCTGTTGGGTGTGCGTGAGCCTGGTGGAGATGGACTGACCTTCAAGTCTAGGCGGGGATAACAACGCGATGCATTGGCGGGATGGACGGCAGGCATTTATTTCGCAGGAAGCCGGATCATGATCAAATGGCGGCCATTTTTGCGTGGGTACTGGCTTGATGAACAAAACAGCGATGATGACCCTTGCCCTGAGCCTGGGTCTGTTCGGCATGCAGGCGCACGCACAAGGGGACGCAGAAGCGGGCGGGAAACTGTTCAAGCGGGTGTGCGGTGGCTGCCATCAGGTCGGTGAGGGCGCACGGGCGTTTTTTGGTCCGCAGCTCAACGGTATTGTCGGGCGCACCGCCGGGAGCACCACGGACTATCAATACTCCGATGCCATGAAATCATCCGGGATCGTCTGGACCCGGGATAAACTCGCCGCGTACATCGAGGATCCGAAGGCGGTGGTGTCGGGTACGCGGATGATTTTCTGGGGGATCAGCGATCAGGAGAAAATCGATGATCTGCTGGCCTACTTGCAGACCTTCCAGACACCCTGATCCTGGTGGATGTACCTCGATCCCGTAGGAGCTGCCGCAGGCTGCGATCTTTTGATTTGCTTTCAAGGGCAAGATCAAAAGATCGCAGCCTTCGGCAGCTCCTACAGGGGGGCGTGTTATCGACGAAATTGCGCGCAGTGGTCCTGTTCCGGTTGCGCTGCGGTGTACCACACGTAATCCGCGCTATCGGCGCTGACCGTCTTGCCCACCTCGGCCAGCACCAGCACCGCGTTACCTTCACCCGCGCCGAGGTCTTTCAGGTGCAACGGCACGCCCAGGTCCTTGCGCACATGAAACGCCCCGGCCAGCAACAGGGCCGGTGTCGGTGCCGCCAACAGGCGCTCGGCCATGCGACGGTCACGCTGCTGCTGCACGGCGAGCATCGCCGGCATCTGCGCTTCGGGCAGCAAGCCGCAATGGGACTCGCGGATGTCGTCCAGTAATGTCGCTTGCACCTGTCGGGTGGTGGACGCTTCGCCGCTGAGCGTCGGGCGCTGTTTATAGATCTGCATGATCTGCGCCCGGTCCAGGTTGGCCGACAGCAGCGGGTAGGGTTGACGCAGGGCGTAAGTCACCAGTGCGCCGTAAACGCTCCAGTCCCAACTGGATTGCCAGGACAGCGCCTGGTACGGGTCGGCCGGCGCTTGACCGGCACGGCTGTCGGCCTGTGCGGCATCGACTTTCGCCTGTTGGTCGGGGTTGAGCATTTCCAGCAACAGGCTGCCTTGCGGACGTTGCGCCGCCAGTTCGCGCAGCAGCCACAATTGCAAGGCATGGTGGTCGGGATTGTCGTGTTGTTCACCGACCAGCACCCGCGGCGCAGCGGCCAGGCGCTCGACCAGCTCTTGCGGGGTGAGGGTGCGCCCGCTGGCGAGTTCGCGGATCACCCCGAGATCGGCGTGATCTCGCCCTTGCGAGGCGATCGCCGGCGGTGGCGGTGTGACGTCATGGGATTGGCAGGCAGCCAGCAGGCTGACCAGGCATAACAGCAGGATGCGCATCGGATCTCCTTGTTGGACGGTAGACGTCTATCAGCGCGCAATAATCAACGGGTGACCGCGCTCCGGGTGCCGCTGAATCAATACTTGCAACCCGTACACCGTCTGCAGTGCTTCGGCGTTCAGTACTTCATCCGGTGGACCGTAGGCGTGCGCACGTCCCTCATGCAACAGCAGCAACTGATCGCAATACCGTGCAGCCAGATTCAAGTCGTGCAGGATTACCAGAACCGCCGCACCGCGCCCGGCGAAATCACGCACCGCCTGCAGAATAGTGTGCTGGTGCAAGGGGTCGAGCATCGAGGTCGGCTCGTCGAGCAGCAGGATCTGCCCCTCGGCACCCGGCCACAATTGCGCGAGCACCCGCGCCAGGTGCACGCGTTGGCGTTCGCCACCGGACAAGGCCAGATAACTGCGCCCCGCCAGGTGCAAGGCGTCGGCGGCACTCAGGGCTTGGGCGACGATTTCGGCATCGCGCACACGCCCGCTGGCATGGGGCAAACGACCCATGCCCACCACTTCATTGACCGAGAAGGCGAAGTTCAGGCTCGAACTTTGCGGCAATACCGCCAGGCGCCTGGCCCGTTCCTGCCCCGGCCAGTCGGCGAGTGCACGCTCGTCGAGGCTGACCGTGCCTTCATTGGCCGGCAGCTCATCGCACAAGGCGGCGAGCAGGGTGCTTTTACCGGCGCCGTTGGGCCCCAGCACGCCAAGGACTTCACCCGGACGCAACTCGATATCGATGTCCGCCAGCACAGTGCGACTACCGCGCCGCACCAGCAAATTGTTGGCCCGCAGCATCAGGAACGCCCCCGTACCAGCAGATAAAGGAAGAAGGGTGCACCGATGAGTGCGGTGACGATGCCGATCGGTAACTCGGCCGGTGCCAGCAACAGGCGGGCGACCAGGTCGGCCAGCAACAGCAGGCTGGCACCGGCGAGCAACGACGCCGGCAACAACACCCGATGATCCGGGCCAACCAGCAGGCGCATCAGGTGCGGCACCACCAGACCGATAAAGCCGATCAGGCCTGCCGCCGCCACCGCGGCACCGACGCCCAGCGCCGTGCACAACACCAGTTCAAGCTTGATCCGCTCGACATTGAAACCCAGGTGACGGGCTTCGGATTCGCCCAGCAGCATCGCATTGAGCGCCGCCGCGCGCCGCGGCAACCACAACGCCACGCCCACTGCCACGATCAGCAACGGCCACAGGCGCGGGTAGCTGGCGCCGTTGAGGCTGCCCAGGTTCCAGAAGGTCAGGGTGCGCAACGTGGCGTCATCGGCCAGGTAGGTGAACAGACCGACGCCGGCCCCGGCCATGGCCGTCATCGCCACGCCGGCCAGGAGCATGGTGGCGACGTTGGTCTGGCCATCGCTGCGGCCGAAGCGATACACCACCGCCGTGACGATCAGGCCACCGACGAAGGCACTCACTGACAACAGGTAGGGTTCGATGGCCGGCGGCAGTCCGCCGAGCATGCTGCCGCCGACGATTGCGACGGCTGCACCCAGTGCCGCACCGCCGGATACACCGACCAGACCCGGATCCGCCAACGGGTTGCGGAACAACCCCTGCATCGCCACACCCGACAGTGCCAGTACCGAACCCACCGCGATGCCGAGCAGACTGCGCGGCAGGCGGATCTGGCCGAGGATCAGCTCCGCCTGTTGCGTGTCACCACCGTCAACCGGCATCCCGAGCAAGCGCAGCCCGGCCAGCAGAGTATCGCCCAGCGGCAGGCTGACCGGCCCGAGGGCCAGGGACAGCCAGAACACCAGCACCAACAACAGACCCAAAGTAATCAGCATCGACCGCGGCCGAACGATGGCCGTCATCGGTTGCGCTCGGCAGTCTGCACCTGTGCCGACGGATAGAATGCTTTCGACAGTGTGTTCAACGCGTCCGGCACACGCGGCCCCAGGCCACCGACCAGCAGCGTGGGGTCGATCACCAGCACCCGGCCTTCGCGACCGGCCGAGGTTTGCGCCAGGACCGGATTCTGCTCCAGCAGCGCTGCCCCCGCGGCATCGCCTTCAAGCTTGGCACCGGCGAAAATGATCACCTGAGGGTCCAGAGCCAGCATGGCTTCGTTGGATACCGGCTTGTAGCCGTTGTGCTCGGTGAGGTTTTTCCCGCCGGCCTGATCGATCATCCAGGCGGCCAAGGTGTCCTTGCCCGCGGCCTGGAGATTGGCGCCGGCATGGCTGAGCAGCAGCAACACCCGAGGGCTGGGGTTATGCTGTTGTACCTGTTTAACCCACGCTGCCTGCTGCTCCAGACGCTGTTGATAATCGGCCATCAGCGCCTGCGCTTCAGCCGGTTTGCCGAGCAGTTGCCCGAGTTCGGTCAGGTTGTGTTGCAGCGAGGGCACGTCGGCCTTGGCCGAGAGCAGCTCGATGCGCACGCCGGCGGCCTTGAGTTGCGCCAAAACCGGTGGCGGGCCCATTTCGGCGCTGCCCACCAGGATGTCCGGCTTCAACGCCAGAATGCCTTCGGCCGCCAGCGCCCGCTGGTAACCGACGCTCGGCAGGCTGTGCAAGGAGCGCGGGTGCTGGCTGGTGCTGTCGACACCCACCAGCTTGCCCTCGCCACCCAGGGCGACCACCCATTCGCTGAACGCGCCACCGGCGCTGACCCAGCGTTGGGGCAGGGCGTCGGCCATGGCCATTTGGCTCACGAGCACGCTGGCGCAGGCCAGCAGTGATTTGATACGCATCAGGACGCTTCCTTAGTCGTTCAGGACGGTGGCGGTTTCGGCCAGGGCACGCCGAACAACGGAATGACCCGTTCACCGTCGGCATCGAAACCTTCGAAGCGGGTGATGATGCCATCGACGCTCGGCTTGCGCATCCGTGATCCCGATGCCACTTGTGGGAGCAGGCTCATTCCCACAGGTCATTTTGTTCACCAGCCGATGCTCGCCAGTGCTTCAAGCCTCCCAGTTTCGTGCCGCACTGAGGATTTGAATCCACTGATCATCCTGTGGGAGCGAGCCTGCTCGCGAAGAACCTGAGCACGCCTCGGGGTGTCAGGTTTCCAGCGTTATCGTTAGCGACCATCGCGAGCAAGCTTGCTCCTACAGGGGGTGTGTGTTTACCGGTCGAGTTCAGCCAGCGCCCTGGACACCCCAGCCCCATAGAACGGATCTGCCTTGGAGCAGTTCGCAATATGCCGTTGTTGAACCTCCTGGGACACACCACTGAGTGAACGCGCAGTGTTTTCAAACAGTGCCTGTTTCTGCGCGCTGGACATCAGGCGGAACAGATTGCCCGGCTGCTCGAAGTGGTCTTCGTCCAGGCGATGATCCCAATGCCCGGCAGCGCCGGAAATCTTCAGCGGCGGTTCACGAAAGTCCGGTTGGTCGGCCCAGACGCCCTCGCTGTTGGGCACGTATGCCAGTTGTTCACCGTAGTTGCCGTCCACGCGCATGGCGCCGTCGCGGTGGAAGCTGTGCACCGGGCAACGGGCCGCGTTGACCGGGATCTGGTGGTGATTGACCCCCAGGCGATAGCGCGCGGCATCGCCGTAGGCAAACAGGCGCGCCTGCAGCATGCGGTCCGGTGAGAAGCCGATACCGGGCACCACATTCGATGGCGAGAACGCGGCTTGCTCGACTTCGGCGAAGACGTTTTGCGGGTTACGGTTCAGTTCGAAGTAACCCACTTCGATCAACGGGTAATCCTCGTGCGGCCAGACCTTGGTCAGGTCGAACGGATTCACCGGGTGGTCATGGGCCTGGTCTTCGGTCATGATCTGGATGTAAAAGGTCCAGCGTGGAAAGTCGCCCGCTTCGATGCTGTCGAACAGATCCCGATGGTGACTTTCCCGGTCGCGGCCAATGAGGTGTTGTGCTTGTTCATCACTGAGGTTCTCAACGCCTTGCTGGCTCTTGAAGGTGAACTTGACCCAGTGTCGCTCATTGTTGGCGTTGATCAGGCTGAAGGTGTGGCTGCCGAAACCGTGCATGTGCCGGTAGCTGCGCGGAATGCCGCGCTGGCTCATGACAATGGTCACCTGGTGCAAGGCCTCGGGCAATGACGTCCAGAAATCCCAGTTGCTTTGCGCATTGCGCATGCCGGTGCGCGGGTCGCGTTTGACAGCGTGGTTGAGGTCGGGGAAGCGCAATGGATCGCGGAAAAAAAATACCGGGGTGTTGTTGCCCACCAGGTCCCAGTTGCCTTGTTCGGTATAAAACTTCAAGGCGAAACCACGGATGTCGCGCTCGGCATCGGCAGCGCCGCGTTCACCGGCAACGGTGGAGAAACGGGTGAAGATCGGCGTTTGCTTGCCCACCTGCGAAAACAGCCGGGCCTTGGTGTAGCGCGTCACATCGTGGGTGACGGTAAAAGTGCCGTAGGCGCCGGAGCCTTTGGCATGCATGCGCCGCTCAGGAATCACCTCCCGATCGAAGTGGGCGAGTTTTTCCAGCAGCCAGACATCCTGCAACAACGCGGGGCCACGGGGGCCGGCAGTCTGGATGTTGAAGTTGTCGACGACCGGTGCGCCGTTGATCGAAGTCAGTTTATTCCTGGGCATGGCACGGTTCTCCAAGTTGGGATTTTAGTTGAGTGACAAGAGTGAGCGGCTTAACT
The DNA here is from genome assembly GCF_949767605.1 of Pseudomonas sp. IT-P218. NCBI lineage: Bacteria > Pseudomonadati > Pseudomonadota > Gammaproteobacteria > Pseudomonadales > Pseudomonadaceae > Pseudomonas > Pseudomonas sp. IT-P218. The sequence goes on along the minus strand of NZ_CATKQQ010000003.1, from coordinate 166,957 downwards.
AACCGAAAGCTGAAAAAGAAAACGTTATTTGTTATGGCGGCGTCTTGCAGTTCACTCGGGAACCCGGCGCTTCAAGGCCCGTTCAATACACGCCAGCAGCGCATGGGTGCAGAAGGGCTTGGGGAAATAGCCTTCGGGTTTATGCACGCTGGAACTGAATTGCGGCGGCAGGCCGGGCTTTCCTGTAATGAACAGCGTAGGGATGTGGATGTCTCTGCGCGCCAGCGTTTCGTACATTTCCACCCCGCACATGCCGGGCATCTGAATATCCGAAATCAGGCAGTCTGTCTGCGCAGGTCCGCTGGATTCAAGAAAGGCACACGCACTGTTGTAGGTGATTACCCTGTAACCGTAAGAACGCAACAAACTGTCCAGTGAGACAAGAATAAGTTCGTCATCATCAACAACCGAAATAATAGCTGAGTTGAACATGTAGAAACCTTGCGTTGTTGCGGGTGGCGCTAAGTGGCGCCCGCCATACTTGCAAGATACGCGCTGCAGAAAAGTGCAATAGTATACTTGGGTATGTTGGGTTGTTATTTCGCGTTAGTTGCGATGGGTTATCAATATCATTGAGCGGTTTGCCTCACCCTGGTTGTTCATGGGGCAGGTTGTCCCCGATCACCGACAGAAAACGCGTGTTGTGCCGTGCGCATGCTTCGAAAAAGCGTTTGCTGGCGTTGTCCTTGTTGGCGATGGCGCGTTCAAGGCAATCGCGCAGCAAGGCATCGACGGCCCGCAGTCGCTGCTTGCCCTGGCAAATACCAGTCAGGCAGTCGGCAAAACACTGCGGCTCGCGGGTGTCGTTCAGGCTGTAGAGCGCCGCGGTTTCGATGTGGCCGCCCAGGTCGGTGATGGCACTGGCAAGGAAATCGGCATAGTCGGCATTGGCGCGCACCAGGCGGCGGAACAGCTGTTGCACTGGCAGGAAGCTGACATTGCGCAGTTGCTGCTGGCCCCGCTTGAGTTGCGCGAGCATGCCCAGGGTGGTGCCCAGCGTCTGCGTCAATGCGTCGATGACCTCCACGCGCTCGGCGGTGGACAGCGAGGTATGCGCACCATAACGACTGATGCGCAGCGGATGACTGACGATGTACAGCTTTTGCAATGCGTTCATGGCAATCGTCCCCAGGTCAGCGCATCGGCGCGATGAGTTGATTCATTCGAGGTGACCAGCCTAAATCGACGGGTGCGCGATAACACTCCTACCTCAAGACAGCGTGCTAGCACATCGGGTCAGGCCCGTCATACCTGGGTATGAGCGGTGGGGTACTGCGAGCGCAGCAGCGGGCTCCATTGTTCCTGGTTGTCCGGGCGTCGGTAGTACACCACCATGCGCCGGGCGACCTGCATCGCCACATCACGACCGTGATCGGCCTCGACCAGTGCCAGGGCCAGATCGATCCCGGCGCTGACACCGGCAGAGGTCCATATCGTCCCTTGCTGGACGAAAATCGCTTCGCGGTCGAGCTCGACCTGCGGGAACAGGCGCTCGAACAGGTCGGCCATCACCCAATGAGTCGCCACACGCAAGCCATCGAGCAAGCCGGCCCGGGCCAGAAAAAACGAGCCGCTGCACACCGACGTGGTACGCCTGGCCGATCTGGAAGCGTTGCGCAACCAGTCCACCAGCGGGGCGCTCTCGACCATGGCCTGGCGGATGTGCGGGGAGCCGGGAACGATCAGCGTATCCATCGGGCTACCGGCGAACTCACTCAGGCGCCGGGTCTGTACCTCAAGCCCTTCGCCCGTGCGAATGGACCCACCGTCCAGACTGGCCGTGTGCAAGGCATAACCTTGCAAACCGCGTTCGGCCAGGCTGCGGGTCGCCGCCCAGAATACGGTCTGGGCACCGGTCAGGTCCAGCAAGCCCATTTGCGGATAGGCCACGAAGATGATGCTGCGAGGTTGTGCCGTTCCAAGGTTGTCGCTCATTTCATTGATGGACACTGCTTGTCTCCAGGTCGCCGAATCGTGGCGTCAGAGGTGGATGAGGTTATTCATCGTGTAGGGGGGGTGTCAGCGCAATCGCAAACAGCATCTGCGTGCCGACCCCTACGGTGCTGCTGACCCAGATTCGGCCGCCATGAAATTCAATGATTGAGCGGCAGATCGAGAGGCCCATTCCCAGGCCGGTGGGTTTGGTCGTAAAGAACGGATCGAACAACGAGGGCAGAACGTCTTCGGCAATGCCGGTGCCGGAGTCGGCGATTTCGAGCACGGCCTCGTTGTCCTGTACCGAGGTGTGAATCCGTAGCGTTCGCGCGCGGTCATGCACGTTGGCCATGGCCTGGCAGGCATTGATGATCAGGTTGATGATGACTTGCTGCAGCTGGATCCGGTCGCCTTTTATGTGCGCGCCAGGTGCGCCCAGTTGCAGGTGTGGGCGAACCTGATGGTTGCCGATGTCATGTTGCATGAGCGTCAGTGAGTCGCGGACGATCTCGTCGAATGCTTCGGCCTTGCGTTGCACCTCGCTCTGGCGCGACAGCGCCCTGATACAGGCGATCACATCGGCAACCCTGGACGAGTTTTGTATGATCCGGTCCAGCGAACGGCGGGCTTCTTCGAGGTTCGGCTCAGGGCGATTGATCCAGCGTTTGCACGATTCCCCGCTGGTGATCACCGCCGCCAGGGGTTGATTGATTTCATGGGCAATGGAGGCGGCCAGTTCCCCCATGGAGGTCACCCGGGTGACATGCGCGAGTTTGGCCTGGGAGTGAAACAGTGCTTCTTCGGCTTGCCTGGACGCGGTCACGTCCATCAATGCGCCGACGTACTCAATGCGTCCACCGTGGTTGAACAGCGGGTTGGCGAGCATCTGCACGTGCTTGATCCGCCCATCGGGCATGACCAGTCGATGTTCCACTTCGATCAGGTTTTCCCGGCGTGCGGCCTGCTCCAGGACACTGTCGATAATCGACAGGTCATCGGGATGAGTGCGCGCCCGAACCATGCCAAGCGTCGGCGTAACGTCCAGCGGGTATTCGAAAATGCGTGAGGACTCGTCCGACCACGACACGATCACCTGGTCATCGATGATCAAGCCGACACTGCCGGTATGGCTGAGTTTTTGCGCACCCAGGAAGAACGCTTCCTTGCGGCGCAACGTGTCGGTGGCGCGCTTGCTGCGCAGCGCCAGCAGGGTGATGGTGGTCAGCGCGATCAGGCAACGCACGAAGCCGGCGATGAGCCGGTGATCACGATAGCCTTCATCGATAATGAAACTGGCGGTCAGGATGGCCACGCAACTGAAGGCGACGGCGAGGAAGACCGGCACGGAGAAGATGTTCGCCGACATGAACACCAGCGTGATGTACAGCAGCGTCGGTGCGACATCCAGGTCGAGCAACGAGTTGGTAATGAAGATCATGCTGCCGACCGCAATGGCGGCCAGCCAGGCGACCGGGTCTGAAAAAAAAAGTCTCTTGCAACGTTTGATGATAGACATTTGTTCTTCCGGATTTTTGCTATCGAACGGCAACTCGCAAGGCATCGCTGATGCCGGGCAAACTCTTTGAGGGGTTGGTGCTTGATCGGACTGAAGAAAAAACGCCCGCCAGAAAAACCAGTGGCGGGCGCTTGGGAAAGGCCCCGGTCCAGCAAGGAGTGGGCTGGTCGGGATACAGGCGAAGCTTCATATCACCCGGGCGGTGCCAGGGGAGTGACGGCCGTGGTTGCCACGGCCGCATCGATCGTCTTCAGGCCACTGGAATCAACGGGTCGGCTGCCGCCAGCGCCGCAGCGCGATCAGCCGCCGGTGGATAGATCCACATCGTGTTGATCTGTGTCTTGAGCTCCTTGGCTTCCTGCTTGACCAGTTTTACCTGGCGATCCCAGCCCTCGGTGAATACCGCGCCCCAGGCACCCAGGTCCAGGCAGGTGACGTACTTGGGTTGGCTGTAGGCCATTGGCTCGACCCCCAGGAGTTCGGCGGCGACGTTGTTGCCGGCATAACGCCCCAGGGCGATGGCGTGCTGGCAGGACATGGCCGCGAAGTTGCCCAGGTCATCGGTGGCGGCATAGGCCACGTCGCCGCTGGCGTACACATCGGCGTGACCGCGCACCTTGAGGTGCTGATCGACATGCAGGCGGCCCTGATGATCGCGGGTGCCTTGTACTTGCTCGGTCAGCGAGTTGGCGCGAAACCCCACGGTCCAGATCACCGTGTTGGACTCGATGCGCTGGCCATCGGCGAGGGTGACGCCATTGGCATCGACGGCGGCAACGGTGGCGTTGAGCACCCACTGGATGCCCAGGTGCTCCGACGCTTCGACGATCGAGGGGCGAATGCCATCGCCCAGGGCGGCGGCGACTTGCGGGGCACGGTCAACCACGATCACGCGGATGTCAGCGTTTTCACCGAGTACGGCACGCAGGCGCGCCGGCATTTCGGTGGCGGTTTCGATCCCGGTGAAACCCCCGCCGGCCACCACCACGGTGTTGCGGGCGGCACTGACCGGCTTGTCCTTCAGCGACTTGATGTGAGCTTCCAGGCGCGTGGCGGACTCGATTTCATCGACATCGAAGGCGTGCTCGAGCATGCCGTCGACCGGCGGGCGCATCAGCTTGCTGCCGGCGGCCAGTACCAGGCGGTCGTAGCCCAGCGTGCCCTGGATGCCCGCGGCGTTGGTGTAGCTCACCTGTTTGCTGCGCTCATCGATGGACTCGGCCGCACCCTTGACGAATTTCACCCCCACGGCGTCGAACAGTTCGTTCAGCGGTGCCTTCATGGTGTGCACGTTCGGCTCGTAGAAGCGCGGGCGGATGCGCAGCTCGGCCTGGGGAGCCAACACGGTGATCTCGACGTCGTTTCGATCATGCTTGTCCAGCAGACGGGCAGCGCTCAACGCGCTCCAGACCCCACCGAACCCTGCACCAATAATCAAGATTTGCTGTTTCATTGTTTAGCTCCTGAAGAACAATCGAGGGCATGAAAAAGTTGTTGCCGCATAACCGCTGTGGCTGATCGTCTGCGATGTCGTTAAACAATGCGAAACAGTCGGCATCGGCTGGATCTGGAACAGATGTTATTCGAGGGGTTTGAAACTGGCACTGCTACATAGGGTCAGCGCGAGTATGACTAGGTATTAACCGGCTATACCAAAGTATTAGTTGCTTGAATAAACAGATTTCAGTGGCTTCGATCGAGCACCGTTTCGATGCAGGCGAGCAACTTTTCGCTGGAGAAGGGTTTGGGAAAAAAGGCGATGGGTTTCATGGCGTGGCTGCCCGGCTGGCGCTGTGCACAGGGGTTGCCGGTAATGAAGATCACCGGAATATGCATGCCCCTGGTTGCCAGTTCCTCATACATGCTGATCCCGTCCATTTCCGGCATTTGTATATCGGAAATCAGGCAGGTGGTAATAAGCGGACCCTCTGAAATGAGAAACTCATGGGCCCCCGAATAAGTTCGCACGGTATATCCACTGGATCGCAATAAACTGTCCAGGGCCATTCGAACCGATTCATCGTTATCGACTACGGCAATCGTTGCCTCTTTGTGCATAGCGGTGTCCTGCCTGGTAGCGCAGAGCACTTAGAGGCACCGCGCCATTTTTGCAAGATACGCCGTCCTGAAAGGGTGCACAGTATACGTGGGTATAGTCAGCGGTTAGCGGGCTGGCACGAGATCGCCTCGGCCATGCGCACCAGATCGGCGAAGGAGCGCGCGCCCATCTTGCGCATGGCCTGGCCGCGGTGGATCTTCACGGTGATTTCGCTCAGGCCGATTTCCCCGGCTATCTGCTTGTTCATCAAGCCCGAGGCCGCCAGCGCCATCACCGTCTGTTCCCGGGCGGTCAACGTCTGGTGGCGCGCAAGCAGTTGTTCGGCATGTCGCGAGGACTCGCGACGCTGTTTGTCGCGGCCATGGGCGGCGCACACCGCATCGATCAGGTCCTGTTCGCGAAAGGGCTTGGTGAGGAAATCCACCGCGCCGGCTTTCATTGCCCGTACCGTCATGGCGATGTCACCGTACCCGGTGATGAACACGATGGGTACGTTGATGCCGGCGGCGGCCAGTTCGTTCTGAAAGTCCAGGCCACTGCTGCCTTGCAACCGCACATCCAGCACCAGGCAACTGACCGTGTCCGGGCGCGGGTACTTCATGAAGTCGGCGACCGAGCCGAACAACTCGACCCGCAGGCCGATGGAGCGCAGCAGGCTGCCGAGGGATTCGCGCAGCGGCGCATCGTCGTCGACGATGAACACCAGGGACTCGTTGTGGTTGATCTTGTTGAGCGGGTGTTGTTCGTTCATGGCGGGTTCCCAAGGGGTGGACGTGCAGCCGCCCGGCGCTGTGCTCCTGGCGCGGGGCGCAACTTTTAATGCAGGTCGGGCTGGCGGTACTCATACCTGTGTATCAAATGGCCGCGGCGTACCCCGCATCGTTGGCGACCCGTATCGGCAGGGCAAACAGAAACGAACTGCCCTGGCCTGGTGTGCTGGTGGCCCAGATCCGGCCCTCGTGGAAATCGATGATCGAGCGGCAGATGGCAAGCCCCATGCCCAGGCCGTTTTCCCGGGTGGTGAAGAACGGCGTGAACAGTTGCGGCAGGACCTCGGCGGCGATGCCCGGCCCCTGGTCGGCCACTTCCAGCACGGCCTCGTTGTCCTTGACCCAGGTGCGAATCGACAAGGCCCGTTGCGCGCTGTTGATCGCGTCCATGGCCTGGCAGGCGTTGAGGATCAGGTTGATGATGACTTGCTGCAGTTGCACGCGATCGGCACTGACCTGGCCGCCGAACGCACTCAGCTCGATGTTCGGATTGATCTTGTGATGCGCCAGTTCATGGCGGACCAGGCCCAAGGTTTCGCTGACAATGTCGTTGAGCGATTCAACTTCTGGCGCAGCGGCTCGCTCTTGCGCGACAGGGCCCGAACGCGGCGGGTGATCTCACTGGCTCGATGGGCGCTGGCGATGATCCGCTGCAGTGCCTGGCGAGCTTCGAGCAGATCGGGCTGCGGGCGGCTCAGCCAGTTGCGGCAGGCTTCGCCGCTGCTGGTGATCGCCGCCAGCGGTTGATTGACTTCATGGGCGATGGACGCGGCCAGTTCACCCAGGGAGGTCACGCGGGTGACATGGGCCAACTGGGTCTGGGCGCGGCACAGCGCTTCTTCGGCCTGTTTGCTGGCGGTCACGTCCATCAGCGCGCCCAGGTATTCAAAACATCCGTGTCGGGTGAAGAGCGGGGTGGCGAACAGGTGCAAATGCTTGATGCGCCCGTCGGGCATCAGCAGGCGGTGCCTGACCTCGATCAGGGTCGCATGGCGCGCCGCCTTTTCGAAACCGGCCAGCACCAGGGACAGGTCATCGGGGTGGGTGCGCTCCAGGTACAAGGACGCAGAGGAGGGCATGCCCGCCGGGTATTCGAGCATGCGTGCCACCTGCTCCGACCAGCCCATGCGTGCGAGGTCTGCGCGAAAGCCGAAGCAACCGGTCTGGGTCAGGCGCTGGGCACCGGTCATGTAGACTTCCTTGTGGCGCAGGCTGTCGCAGACCCGCTTGCTGCGCAACGCCAGAAAGATGATCGCCGCCAGCACCGTCAGGCTGCGCAGCAAATCCATGGTCGACTCCCAGCGGTGAAAGCCACCCTGATACAGGCACATCGACGTCAGCACCAGCATGCAGAACAGCGCGACCACGATCACCGCGCTGATCGACAACAGGTTGATCGCCATCAGCAGCAACGCGATGTACAGCGTGGTCGTGGCGAAGTCGGTCCGGGTTTCGCAATTGAGCAGGATTCCGCAGGCCACGATCAGGCCCATCAACCACACCAGGGCGTTTTCCACCGGCTTGAGGCTGAAACCGGACAAGAGGCGAGAGATCCTTTGGCCTGAGTTGAACAGCATTTTGCTGCAGGTTCCTTTTTGGTTGTCGATCATGCGCGCCTCGTTTTTTTGTTCGGGCTGGGGCGGAGAATCGGTTCAGTAATCCTAGAAGCACGGGGTCGCCTCCCGTTAGGACAAAAAACCCGAAAAAGCTGCCATGGCATCGAATCGCCCACTGCTCGAATGTGTGCGTAAGTCATTAATCAAATTAAGGTTTTCCAGTGGGGGCTATACCGAAGTATCAAGTCGGTTATCTAACGCATGATCGCGCTGTCCCCAGGTACGACAGACGTTTTTCATTCGCTGCCATACCCTGTTCATACCCTTCCCGAACTCAATGGCCGCGTGCCGGGTAGTGAACCTCATGAACAGAAATGACCTGCGTCGTGCCGACATCAACCTGCTGGTGGTTTTCGAGACGATGATGCATGAGCGAAATGTCAGCCGCGTCGGCGAAAAGCTGTTCCTCGGGCAACCCACCATCAGCGGTGCCCTGGGCCGCTTGCGGGCACTGTTCGATGACCCGCTGTTCATTCGTTGCGGGCGGATGATGGAACCGACCGCACGTGCCGAGGAAATTTTCGCCAACCTGGCGCCGGCGCTGGACGGCATCGCCGCTGCATTGAGCCGTTGCCAGTCGTTTGACCCACGCACCAGCGAGACGACGTTTCATGTCGGCCTGTCGGACGATGTCGAATACGCGCTGCTGCCGCGGCTGCTGCGACAACTGCGAATCGAGGCGCCGAACATCGCCTTGATCGTGCGCCGTGTCGATCAACAGCAGATGGCGCAAAGGTTGGGCAATGGCGACATCTGCGTGGGCATCAGTCACACCCTCGACCTGCCGGCCAATGCCCGGCGCAAAGGCTTGCGGCCGATTCGCCCGATGCTGCTGCGGTCTGACACCCGGCCCGGGTCGTTGGGGCTGGACGCGTTTTGCCGGCGGCCTCATGTGCTGGTGTCGTCGATGGGCAATGCGTCGGATGACACCGACCATGCCCTGAGCCTGCTGGGCCGGCAGCGCAAAGTGGTGCTGACCGTGCCGCAGTTCAGTGCGTTGCCGGGATTGCTGGCGCAAACCGACATGCTGGCCATCGTGCCGGATTACGTGGCCAAGGCGATGGCCTCGGTGGCAGGCATGCGAGTCGAACCGGTACCGCTGCAATTGCCCGTGCCGGAACTGTCCATGGTTTGGCGCGCAGCGGTGCACAATGACCCCGGCCAGCGCTGGTTACGCTCGCGCTGCTGTGCGTTTCTCGGTGAGCCGGTCGAGTTGCAGGTGGTATCCAAGGCTCGACCGGCGCTGCACGACGATCAGGCTTTGCTGGCGGCCAGGTAGGCGCCCAGGCGCCGGCCCATTTCCTCGCCCAGCGCCTGCAGGCCACTGAGGGGGCGGACCATCACTTCGAAATCGACGATTTTTCCCTGTTCGTTGAAGCGGATCATGTCGATGCCCTTGAGCTGTTTCTCGCCGACCCTGGCGCTGAATTCGAGGACCACATTCAAGCCGTCGGCGCTCGCCAGTTCGCGGTGGTAGGTGAAGTCTTCGAATACGTTGAACACCGTGTTGAGAATCATCGAAACCACTGGCGCGCCTGGATACGGCGTATGTGCCATCGGCGAGCGAAACACCGCGTCCGGGTCCAGCAGCGCAGGCAAGGCCTGCAAATCGCCGGTGCGGATCATCGCGTGCCACAGGCTCAAGGATTCTGCGGCTTTGGGGTGCAGTTGCAGCTCAGACATAGTCAACTCCTGTTTTTTGTTGTTGTGTGAAGCTTGCCTGGCGGGTGTGGTGAATCAGCCAGTGAATTCATCGTCGAAAATGCTTTCGATGGGCAATACAAACGTCCCGGCAATCTGAAATGCCAGTGGCAGACTTGGATCATAGCGGCCATTTTCGATGGCGTTGATGGTCTGTCGCGAGACTCTGTAGGAGCGAGCTTGCTCGCGAAAAACCTGAGAGCACCGCGGGGTGTCAGGCTCCCCGCGTCATCGTCGACCTCCATCGTCGGAACGCCCCCCGGAGTCGGCTCGCTCACAGTAGATCGAGTATGGCTGCGAGAAATGAGATGGTTTCGATCATAGATCCGTAACGCACAATTCCCCGGTGGCGCGGATCAGCGCCTGGCCGTGCAGGGCATCCTTGATCAGGCCGGAGCGCTGCTCAGCCAGCCACTGCGGGCATTCCGGGTCGACGCGATAGGGCACGAAATCGGCGTATTGCTGCAACAGGCGGGCTTGCAACTCATCCTGCTTTGCCCGCAGTTGGGTGAGGTCCGGGCGTGGCATGTCGGGCGCCTTGTGCGCCGCTTGCCATTGCGCGATCAGGCCGTACTGCACCAGTTTGTTGGCTTCGATCTGGGCGGCAATCAAGTCGGCGGCTTCGTCCGGGTCCACGTTGCTACCGGTTGCCTGCTTCCTGGCGTTATTGATCAGCAGGGTTTCCCGGGCGGTATCCTGGATCGGTTTGCCCGTGTCCCACTTGGTCAGCGCCACCAGATCGGAAACGTTCAGGCGCTCGTTGATGGTGTTCAGCAGTGGCTGCAGCGTTTCGGGTGCCGGGGAGGGCGCAGCGGCGTTGGCGACGCTGGCGAGTAAGCCGAACAGCGAGCAAGTCAGCGCTTGCGGCAAGCGTGGGCAGTGGAACATAAGCAACCTCTTGGTGACGGGATGCGCATCAAGTCTTATGTAACACAGCTGAGACAGATGAACGATAGTTGAACGAACACTTTCGCGATGCCTCGGCCCGAATTCAGTCGCCGGCCAACAGCCGCTCGATCTGCGCCAGCTCCCAGGTGCTGAGCAAACTCACCGGGTCAGTACCGAAACGCGGCACGCCGTCGAACGCTCGGCCGTCCGCACTCTGGCAATACAGGCAGTGGTGCAGGTGGGTGTCGTCGACATCGAGGCTCAAACGCCAGCCCTCGATGTCCACCTGTACCGGACCGGGTCGTTCGTCAAGGCGCTTGAGCGGGCGCAGGCCCAGGGCGGCATCGCGCAGTTGCTGGTAAACCTCTCGGGCTGTCAGGGGTGGCACAGGTGTCTCCGGCGGCACGGGTAGAATCGGGCCCACAGGATAGACGATCACGAACCAGGGGAAGAACCCTGCAACGCCGTGGCTTGATTGCACCGACGAAAAAGCCCGGCTGATCAGGCCGGGCTTTTTGTGGGTGCGGTGAAGCGATGGGGTCAGGCGATGGTGTTGCCTTGCAGACGATCCGAACCGTCGGCGGCGACAGTGTTGCCTTGCAGGCGGTCGGAGCCGTCGGCGGCGACAGTGTTGCCTTGCAGGCGGTCGGAGCCGTCGGCGGCGACAGTGTTGCCTTGCAGGCGGTCGGAGCCGTCGGCGGCGACAGTGTTGCCTTGCAGGCGGTCGGAGCCATCGGCAGCGACAGTGTTGCCTTGCAGGCGGTCGGAGCCGTCGGCGGCGACAGTGTTGCCTTGCAGGCGGTCGGAGCCGTCGGCGGCGACAGTGTTGCCTTGCAGGCGGTCCGAACCATCGGCAGCGACGGTGTTGCCTTGCAGGCGGTCGGAGCCATCGGCAGCGACGCGATTTTCGATCAGGCGGTCAGAACCACCCTCAGCCACACGGCTTTCAATCAGACGATCCGAGCCACCTTCAGCGACAACAGGCGCAGCAGAGGTAGCGGCAAAAGCGTTAACTGCAAAAACCGAGAAAGCGATGCTGAGGAGGGTTTGGCGTTTCATGATCGTGTACTCCGGGGTGTTGTTGGTTGGTATGAGCCAATGTTACGCCGCAGGATTTTTAAGAGAACTTCATTGACGTGATGGTGAACATCGACGGTATTGATGTAGCAAGCGCCACACCTGTGGCGAGCGTGATGACAGGGCGTAGCCTGTCGTCAGTTGCGGCGCCGGGCCAGGTGCGCAGGGGTATGCTGGTTTTTCGCAGGTTCCGCACTCTGATCGAGAGGATAAACCGATGCACGACTATTACGATCTGGGCACCTACAGCCGCCCCGTGACGACCAGTTCACCCCAGGCCCAGCTGTGGTTCGACCGCGGCCTGATGTGGTGCTACGGCTACAACCACGACGAAGCCATCCGCTGTTTCCAGAAGGCCCTGGAACAGGACCGCAACTGCGCGATGGCCTACTGGGGCATCGCCTATGCCTCGGGGCCCAACTACAACAAGCGCTGGGACGCCTTCATCGAACAAGAGCTCAAGGAGGCCGTGGCCCAGGCGCGCCTGGCGACGCAAATCGCCCTGGTGCACCTCGACGGCGCGACGCCCGTGGAAGAGGCCCTGATCCGCGCGCTGCAGCAACGCTACCAGGCCGAACAGGCGAGCAGCGTTGATGAACTCTTCACCTGGAACGATGCCTATGCGGCGTCCATGCGCGATGTCTACCACGGCTTTCCCGACGATCCCGACGTGGTGGCGCTGTTCGCCGAAGCGCTGATCGACCGCACGCCCTGGCAGTTGTGGGACCTGAAAACCGGCGAGCCAGCAGCCGGTGCCGACACCCTCGAAACGGTGGCCGTGCTCGAACGGGCCCTGCACCGCATGGAGCAACACGGCGACGCGCCGCACCCCGGCGTGCTGCACATGTACGTCCACACCCTGGAAATGTCGCCGTACCCGGAACGGGCCTTGCGCGCCGGTGATGTCCTGCGTGACCTGGTGCCGGATGCCGGACACCTGCGCCATATGCCGTCGCACATCGACGTGCTCTGCGGCGATTACCGCGGGGCCATGATCACCAATCACCGGGCCATCCAGGCCGACGGCCTGTATCTGGCCGAGGAAGGCCCGATCAATTTCTACACCCTGTACCGCAGCCACAACTATCACTTCAAACTCTACTCGGCGATGTTCCTCGGCCAGTACCAACCGGCCCTGGAAGCCGCCGAACAACTGGCCGATACCATCAAGGAAGACCTGCTGCGGGTGGAAAAACCGCCCATGGCCGACTGGCTGGAAAGCTTCGTGTCGATGAAGCTCCACGTGCAGATCCGCTTCGGCAGATGGCAAGACATCCTCGCCACGCCACTGCCCGCCGACCAGGCGCTGTACTGCGTGACCACGGCCATGCTGCACTACGCCAAAGGCGTGGCCCATGCGGCCTGCGGGCAGGTCGCCGAGGCCGGAACCGAGCATCACCTGTTCCTCGAGGCCTGGGCCCGTGTGCCGGACACACGCTACCTCTTCAACAACCAATGCAACGATATCCTGGCCGTGGCCGCGGGCATGCTGCGCGGCGAAATCGAGTACCGCAAAGGCAACTTCGACGAAGCCTTCGCGCATCTGCGTGAAGCGCAGTCGTTGGACGATCACCTGCCTTACGACGAGCCCTGGGGCTGGATGCAACCGGTGCGCCACGCCCTGGGCGCACTGCTGCTGGAGCAGGGCAGGGTGGAAGAAGCCCTGCAGGCCTACCGTGCCGACCTGGGCCTGGACAACACCCTCAGTCGCGCGTCCTGGCACCTGGACAATGTGTGGAGCCTGCACGGCTACGTGGAATGTTTGAAGCGACTGGGTCGCGATGCCGAAGCGGGCGCTGCGCAGGTTCGCCTCAACCTGGCCATGGCCCGGGCGGATGTGGAGATTTCGGCATCGTGTTTTTGCCGGATCGGCAAACGCTGTTGCCTGTAGGCGCTTGAATGTCCGCCCCAGCCAGCGCTCTTCCTGGAAATCGATAACCCGTACTTGATCGACGGGCTACCCGAGCGTGCACCCTGTCATCAGGGTGTCACTGAACCCATGGCAACATCCGCGCAACCGCCATGGGCGACAGACCCGTCACGGGCCGATGAATTTGCCAGGAACCCCCACCATGAAAGGCGACGCCTCGCTATTTGCGGCCATTGACCTGGGCTCCAACGCGTTTCGCATGATGATTGGCCAGCAAGTCCGGCGCAGCCAGCAGATCGTGATCCAGGAAGTGAAGACCCTGCGAGAACCCGTACGTCTGGCGGAAGGCTTGCAGGGCGGCGCGCTCGACGAGCTCGCGCTTGATCGTGGCTGGCAAGCCCTGGCGCGCTTCGGCAAAAAACTGCGCGGGTTCGAAGCCGGTCGCGTGCGGGCGGTGGCCACCAGCGCGGTGCGCGAAGCCGAAAATGCGCAACTGTTCCTCGCCAGCGCCGAGCGCCACCTGGGGTTTCGTATCGATGTCATCTCCGGGCATGAAGAGGCCCGGCTGGTGTACGCCGGGGTTGCGCATACGAATCCCGACCCCGAACGCATGCGGCTGGTGGTGGACATCGGCGGCGGCTCCACCGAGTTGATCCTGGGCAAGGGCGCACAACCCCTCGTCACCGAAAGCATCGCCATCGGCAGCGGTACCCTGGGGGCGCGCTACTTTGCCGGCGGGGTGATCACGGCCAAGGCGCTGCTCGAAGCCGAGCGGGTCGCCACCCTGCAGTTCGAAAAGGTCGCACGGCGTTATCGCGCGCTGGGTTGGCAGCAGGCCATTGGCTCTTCCGGTACCGCGCGGATGCTGGCCAAGGTGCTCAAGGCCAACGGGCTGAACGACGACGGCCAAAACGGTATCACCTACAGCGGCCTGCTGCGCCTGTCATTGCGCCTGCTGGAAGTCGGGCATGTCAGGCAACTCAAGCTGGCGCGCCTGCAAGCCCATCGCCTGAGCATCCTGCCCGGTGGCCTGGTGGCGATGCTGGCGGCGTTCAAGGTGTTTGGCGTGTTGCACATGACGCCCTCCGAACCAGGGTTGAGACTGGGCGTGCTGCATGGGCTGATGTCCAGGCATTGAGATCGAGAGTCCAGACACAGGTCGTGGCTGCTGGCCTCAGGCCTCGTTGATCTGGCTGACGCTGGTGATCTGGCCGTTCCAGACCATCTCGTAATGGGCGGTCTGGATAATCGAAGTGACAGGCCGGGGCGTCATCAGCGCCCAGCAGACACTGCCCGGCAGGCGCACCGAACGATAACGCAGGCCAGGGCAACCGGCCTTCCTGATCGCCCGGCCCAGCACGCGGGAGTGGCTGTAGTCGTCAGGTGCATACACCGGATCGTTGATCGGCAGGGCGGTGGCGTCTTTCATTCCCGTATCCATGAATGAACAGGTCAGGCCGCGGAACACAAACCGCTCATAGTTCAGGGCCGGCAGCTTCGACCAGTACAGGCTCTGGTGATGCCGCACCTCGGCCAGGGCCGTTTCCATGGAGTCGGCCAGGTACAACACGCCAAAACTGCCATCGCTGAACCGCGAGCCCGCCGGGTTGATGTGAGTGAAGGGGGCGGTGGCGTACGAGCAGCCGGCAATCCCGAACGGGATCTCGCCCCGCGGGATCAACTCAAGCTGACCGACTTCATTCTTCAGTCGTGGATTGGTCAGCGCCTGAATCTCGAACAGCACCTCGAATTCATCCGCGCTCGCCACGTCATCGAACAACGCAATCGGTGGAAACTTCGAGTTGACCAGCCGATAAGCCTGCAACGCCTGCCCGGCAAAATCCGCCAGCGCGCTCAACTTCACCATAACGCGCCCCGCAGCATATCGATGCGCCGAAAGGTCTCGTACAGCGAAACCATGTCGCCCTGGGCCATGATCGCCAGCGGCGAACGCCCATTGAAAAATTCGTTGTCGTTGGCCATGGACACGAAGCCATAGACGTTGTCCGGGTTATCGAACACCAGGCGCAGCGTGGCGTGGATGTTCAGGACAAAACTGATGCGCTGCATCTGATCGGCATCCAGCGCCACCGACCAGTCGGGGTCAGGCTGCCGCGCGCGGGTGTAGGTGCTGCGGGAAATGCGCAGGATCTGGCAGGCCTGCTCGCTGCTGGCGCGCCACTTTTCCAGAATGCCCACGGCGGCGCGCAGGCCGGTGACGCACTGGTTTTTGCTGAAAGAGCGGGGCTGGGCGGCGACGGCCATCTGCATTACCTATCCTTGAATCTGTAGATTCAAAGATAGTCATCTTGCATCTACAGAACAATGTCGTTTCGACCAACGGCAGCTTTGCACCTGGCCTGTTAAACCACGTTAACGCTTTTCCCGGCCAATTCTCTCCAGCAATAACCACCCATCAGCCAGCGCCCGCGCCCGGAGCAGGCCACTAGACTTCACAGGGGGGATGACATCAACGCACCTCAAATCAGGAAACCTGTGATGAACAGAACATCTTGGCTGGCGTTGGTAGTGGCGGTTGGGACGATTTCAGCCTGCGCGAGCAGAAATGATGTTGTCGATGTCCCCCTCGATGCTACCCCGCAAAACGCAGAGCATATCGCTCGAGCCACCCTCAGCCCGGTGGGCAACCAAACCAGCATCTGGCTCACTGTCGGCGGGGTCCCCCACGACATGGCCGTATCCAGCCGCCTCGACACGGCTATCTACGCAGGCTCGTGCCAGCAATTGGGAGCACAACCGGCGTACCGGACCCGTCAGGCCAACAGTGTCGACTACCCATCGCTGGCCCCGCGTACCCAGCATTGGGCCCAGGCACCGGTGGCGCTGAGCGAACTGACCAAGGGCGGCTATGCCTTGCTGGTTCGCACCAGCCCGGCAGACGGCAGTCGCGAGCTGTTCTGCGGCAACATCAGCGCTGGCTAGGGACGCATCTGGCGAGCTGTTCGGTATTGTGGCCTGCGCAATTTGCGCAGGCCATCGCTGCTGGCCGCTTGCTGTCCCTCACCCGACTTTGCACACGCCAGCCAAAAGTCTGCCGGACGCCTAGCCGCCTCCCTTCGCGATCAGGCATGATCGGGCTATATGAACCGGGACTCCCCTGACCTATGCCCGTCGACCTGCAAGCGCTCTACCCCAAACTGATCCATCTGATGCTGGACACGGTCTTCGTGGTCGACAGGCATAACCAGATCGTATTCGTGAGCGATGCCTGCGAGAAACTGCTCGGTTACCGTGCCGACGAGCTGACCGGTACCCCGATCACCGACTACATGCATCCTGACGACCTGGCGATTACACGGGCCTCCATTGTCCGGGTCATGAATGGCCAGCCTCACGTCGATTTCCGCAACCGTTATATCCGCAAGGATGGTGGTATCGTGCACATCCTGTGGGCGGCTTTCTGGTCCGAGGAAGTAGGGGCGCGGATCGGTGTCGCGCGCAATGTGACGGCCCTCTGGCAGGCCGAGGAGGAACTGCGTTTCCTCGCCCATCACGATCCGCTGACAGGCCTGGCCAACCGGGCGCTGTTCAATGATCGCCTGGACACGGCCCTGCGCACGGCGCGCCGGCACAACAGCACGCTGGCCTTGCTGTTCCTCGATATCGATGACTTCAAGGGCATCAATGACGTCCATGGCCATGCTGAGGGCGATCGTGTGCTGAGCACGATTGCACGACGGCTGGAGGGCTGCGTGCGTGAGACGGACACGGTGGCCCGAATGGGCGGCGATGAATTCACGGTACTGCTGACGGACATCCAGTCCGAGGGCGCCGTCAGCGAGACCGTGGCGCGGATTCTCGCGGTCATGGCCGAGCCGCTGGACGCTGAATCCGGTGCAGTCAAGATGCCGTCCTGCAGTATCGGCATCGCCTGTTATCCCGCGGACGGGGAGGACGCCGATACGCTGCTCAGCCAGGCGGATGACGATATGTACCGGATAAAACGGCAGCGTTCTTCGGCTGGGTGACGAGCCGGTCACCCGCGTCAGGACAGGCGCGATTCGCCTGTCCCGCGGCTCAAGTACCCGGCAGCCACGCCGATGCGCGAGAACACCAGCCACAGAAAAAGCAGCACGCTTAAGCCAATCAGGATCGATGCGACGCCAATCAGCGGTTCGACCGCCGGGAAGCCCTTCATGCGCAGGGTCAATGCGCCGAGCATCACCGGCACGCCCAGGTTGTAGGTCCAGAACTGCACGGTGGCAACGCGACCTTCGGTCATGCACGGGTGCAACGTGGCGATGACGCCGAACAGCGCCATCGACACCCATCCCAACAGGTTGATATGGGCATGGACCGCGAACAGCGAGTGGTCGCCGGAGGCGCCCATGGCCACCCCCAGCAGCACGCCCATGGCAAAGTAAAGGGCCGCGAGTCGAAACCAGGTTCGCGAACGGGGAGTGTGATTCATGGCATTCACCTCAAGCGCCCTGAGGCGCGCTCAGTTGCTGGAAAATCCCTGAAATCGTGATGACCGCAAGTGCGGTGGCAGGTCCGGTGCCGTGGGTCTATCATGAGACAAGAGTCTCATTACAAGACAAGGTATCATTTATTCCATGTCCAGCCCCAAGTCAAGATCCGAGCCAGGCCCGTCGGTCGGCGACGGCGATTCGCAAGGCCGCGTCAACCAGAAGCTGCGCACCCGCCAGGCGCTGATCGAGGCCGCCGTCGCCTTGCGCGACGAGGGCCATCAGCCCACGGTGGCGCAAGCAGCCGAGCGCGCCAAGGTCTCGCGCGCCACGGCGTATCGCTACTTTCCCACGGTTGAAGCGTTGATCAGCGAGACGGCGGCCGATCGCGACATGCCGCCGCTGGAGCGCGTCTGGCGCCCGGGCGACGATCCGGTCAAGGGCATCGGCCTGGCGGCGAATGCGCTGAACAAACTCTTGCTCGGCGACGAGGTCGGCCTGCACGTGATGGAGCGTTCGTTCATGACCGTGTGGCTCGAAAACGAGTCCCACGAGCCCCTGCGACCGGGCCGTCGCCTGAGCTACATCGAGCCGATTGTCGACTCGATGAAGGACGTGCTTGCTCCCAGGGCGCGCAAACGCCTGAAGCAGGCGCTGTCGATTGTGATGGGCACCGAAGCGTTGATTGCCGTGCGCGATATCAGTGGCGCGAGTCTAGAGGAGTCACTCGACGCCAGCGCCTGGGCGGCGCGGGCGCTGGTTCGCCAGGCACTGGCGGAGGCTGAAAAAAACCGACGAAAGCTTACTTCATGACATGGAGCCGGGACGAAGCAGGGGGGGGCTGCCAATCAGGTACTCATGACGATGACCCTGTGGAGAGGGAGCTTGCTCCGGCTGCACACGAGCACGGGACGTTTGAACGGGAGCAAGCTCCCTCGCCACAGGGTCATCGTTTTGGGTTGGTTGAGGTGTGCATGCGAAATCGGGAAGAGAGTAGCTGTTTGCCATCACTCTGGAAGTGAGCGATGGCGTGGACAGCGAACAATGTCAGTTTTAGAGGCAACTAATGCGCATTTGGCGGGTAAGGGGCTTGAGGACAGGACACCGAGTACAAAAACGGGCGCCTGGCGCGCCCGATTTCATTGACTTCGCCCGCCCAAAACTGGAGTCAATCCGGCTTCTCCTGGTCGTCCGGCACTTCCTTCCAGCTGTCATCCGGATCAAAGCGTTTCATCGCCTGCGCCAACTTTTCACTATCCGGTCCCAGGTCCTTTTCGAAGACCTGCCCGTCATGACTGATCATGAAACTCATCACCCCGGTTTCACCGTATTTTGCCGGCCAGGCGATCAGGGCAAAGCCCCGGCTCATCTTGTCGCCGATCAGGTAACTGTAGGCCCCGCCCGGTGCCGAAGGACCCTGGCCCAGCAGGATACGGAAGTGGTAGCCATGCCAGGGCTCGCCGGCAATGGTCTTGCCGAACTCGGGGCCCAACGGGCTGATCTGGCCGCTATCGTCGTCGGCCCAATAGAGTCCGTCGTGCTGGCCGGGGGTGCTGTAGATGTTCTGCGCATACTCGAGTGCGCCGTCACCGTCACGATCCACCGAGGCGTAATCCATCTGGGCATCGTGATAGGCCAGTGCCGATTGCACCGCGGCCAGCTCGTTGCGGCCAATTTGCCGGGCACGGATTTCGGCACTGCCGCCCTTGGGGTCGAAGCGCCAACCGTTCGCGCTTTTGACGATGGGAATAGGCAGCGTCCAGTGGTCAGTTCCCACCGATAGAAGCGCCTTGTTGTCCGCGATTTTTTCGATCTCGTGTTGCTGGTGGTATTGCTTGAGGAACGCCTCCACGTCTTCGCGTTCCGCGCCGTCGCGAGGGATGTAGCTGCGCCAGTTTTCACCCAGCAGCTCGGTCAGGCGTTTCTGATCGGCGTTTTTCGTACCCAGCGCTTCGACGAACGCTTGAGCGGCCTTTTCCGGCGTCGCAAACTCCTGCTGCGCCGCTGCCAGGCACGACCAGGCCAGGCCGACAGTGATCGCCAGGGCCTGTACAAGCACGCCCCTTGCCTTTACTCGAGGATGGTTATTCAACGGCGGCCCCCCCTTGAACGCGCTGGTGGACTGGATGGCCGACTGATCTGGTGGCCGGCGGCTCGTGAGGCGCTGGGGCGCTGATAGGATGCCTGGCTGGCCCGACCACGATTGGCTTGCATGTTGGCCTGGGACGGTGAACGCGCGCCGGCGAAGGCATTGTTGCGGGCGCTGCCTCTATTGACGGCAGGTGCGGTCTGGCGTTTTTGCGTTGTCTGGCGCGCCTGTGTGCTGCCCTGTATGCGTTGATTCGCCTGATTCCTGGTTTGCTGAGTCCTCGGCTGCTGATTCTCCCGGGTGTTTCTGGCAGTGCCCTGGCTTCTGTCGGTAGTCCTCGGTCTGTCTGCACCGGCCTGCATCCGATTGCTGGCCGAAGCCCGGGACTGGGCTTCGCGCGCCCGATCACGGGCCTCCAGATTGCTGGTGGCAGGCCGTTCGATACCGGCCCTGTCCATTGAACTGCGGGCATTTTCACGCGCCTGGGCGCGCTGGGCGTTGTTGTCGCCGCGATAGGCCTGACGTTGATTGGCACCGTCCAGCTGCCGGCCGTACTGTTCACGGCTCCTGTTGTCCCGATAGGGCACGCCATTGCGATGCGCAGCGTTATGCTGCCACTTGTTCTGATTGTTGCCGATCCGGTTGTTGGCGTTGATGTTGTTGTAGCGATTGACGTCGATGTCGACGTCGTTATTGCCCCAGTCACAGTCGCCCCACAGCGCCCCGACGATCGCCACCCCGGTACCGAACGCCAGCCCGGCCATCAGCGCCTGGCCGGGGTAATAGGCGGGCGGCGGTGGATAGTAGGCAGGAGGCGAGGCGGGGTAGGCCCAGGTGCCGTAGGTGGTTGTCGGGTTATAGGTGGGGACGTATACCACCTGCGGATCGGCGGGCTGGATGATGATGGTTGAGCTGCTGCTGGATGGGGCCTCAGCAGGGGCCGGCGCCGCAGTCGTGGTCGCCGGTGCTGGAGCCGCTGGCGCAGCATTCTGGATCGTCACGTTCTGATACTGGTTGCTCTGCAGGTTGCCGGCTGCCTGGGCCTGATGACGCAAGCGTTGCACCCCGTTCATGAGATCGTCGGGCTGCGCGAGGAAAGCATCACCCAAGCGCTGGACCCAGACCGGATCCTGCCCCAGCGTCGCCAAAACCTGCGGGAAGGCAACCAGCGCCTGCACACTCGGGTCCCAGGGCTGGTTCGCCACTTGCTTGACCGCATCATCGCCCTTGGCGTCCGGGTGCGCCTTGGACCAGGTGACCGCCTCGGCGACTTCCCCGGGGTAGGTGGACGCCATCAGTATCTGTGCCAGCAGCGGGTCCGGGTAGAGCGCAATGGGCGCCAGCATCTGGTCCAGTTGTTCCTGGGTGAATACGGGGTCTTTGGTTGGTGCCGCGACGGGTGCCGTACTGGGAGGGTTGGGCGGCGGGGTAGCGGTTGTATCCGCTGACTGCGCCATGAAGGGGGAGCCGCTCAGTAAAAGGACCGCTGACAACGCGTAGAAAAATGGAATGCGCATCACAGCTCCCTGTGGTCAGGCAGATTTGCAATAAGTGCATCATTGCCGGGAAATGCAGGCCGCCTGAGCAGACCCCGGACCTCGGCGTCGACGCCGTGCATTGATAGTAGCAAACAAAAAAAATCTGCTCGCAATACCTTCGACTCCGAGGCCAATAGTCCCACCAAGCCAACTTTACCGGCCTGTGCTTGTGGGACCGCCGGGTGGGTACTATCGTCAAATATCACATTTGCAGTGCTGTTTTTCAGGGTGCCGGCAGCCAATTCAGCTCCCAGGCGCGAGAAGTCCTGAGCCATTCTGCCCATCCAGAAAAGGTAGCGCATATGAACCAGGCACTGGGGTATTTCACTAAACGGGTCATTGCCGGCTTGCTGGTGATCATCCCCATCTACCTCGCCATCCTGGTCTTGCTCAAGGGCATGAAATCCCTCGGACAACTGGTCCGACCGTTTACGAAGTTGCTTCCGGAATGGCTGCCGGCCGAGCAACTCCTGTCATTGATACTGGTGTTGGTGATCTGCTTCCTGATCGGCGTGGCGCTGCGCACCCGATTGGGCGAGATAGCCCGCAAACGGGTAGAGACGGGCGTGTTCGAACGCATTCCCGGCTATGGCTTGTTCCGCAGCCTGACCCAGCAGATAGCGGGGGACAGTCGCCAGACCGTGTGGAAACCCGCGCTGGTCGAGATCGAAGATGCCCTGGTCCCGGCGTTCATCATCGAAGTGTTCGACGACGGCCGCTACACCATCTTCGTCCCCTCGGTACCCACACCCCTGGCCGGCGCGATCTACATTCTGGAGCCGAGCCGGGTGCATCCCCTCGACGTGTCCTTTACCGACACGTTCAAAGTCATCTCCAAATGGGGCGCGGGCGCCAAGGACCTGGTGGCGGCCATGGAAAAAGCTGAAAACCGGGGTGGGCCTGGAGTGGTGGTGAACAAGATGGATGCCGTGCCTTGATAGACAGGTGAAACGCAGTGAACACGAAAAAGCCCGGCTGATCAGGCCGGGCTTTTTGTTGGGTACTGCGGTGTAGCGATGGGGTCAGGCGACGGTGTTGCCTTGCAGGCGGTCCGAGCCATCGGCGGCGACGGTGTTGCCTTGCAGGCGGTCGGAGCCATCGGCGGCGACGGTGTTGCCTTGCAGGCGGTCGGACCCATCGGCGGCGACGGTGTTGCCTTGCAGACGGTCGGAACCATCGGCGGCGACGGTGTTGCCTTGCAGACGGTCGGAGCCATCGGCAGCGACGGTGTTGCCTTGCAGACGGTCGGAGCCATCGGCAGCGACGCGATTTTCGATCAGGCGGTCAGAACCACCCTCAGCCACTCGGCTTTCAATCAGGCGATCCGAGCCACCTTCAGCGACAACAGGCTGAACTGAGGTAGCGGCAAAAGCATTAACTGCAAAAACCGAGAAAGCGATGCTGAGGAGGGTTTGGCGTTTCATGATCGTGTACTCCGGGGTGTTGTTGGTTGGTATGGGGCTGATGTTACGCCGCGGAGTTTTTAAGAGAACTTCATTGAGGTGATTGTGAACATCGATGGTATTGATAGGGCCAGCGGCCCACCTCTGGTGGGCGTGATGATCCATGTAATGCGTCGAAGTGAAATGATCTGTCCTCGGCACAAATGTCAGTGAAGACCCAATCCTGTAGGAGCCGGCTTGCTGGCGATTGCGGATTGTCAGGCGAAGACTTGGTCGACTGTACCTGCGCTATCGCCAGCAAGCCGGCTCCTACAGATCTGCTTAAGTCCTCAGCGTCCGTTTTTATTCACGCCGCTGATTCAAGGGGCATCCAATCCCTGAGAATCAGGTCTCGGGCAATTGCGCCGACCAGTGTTTCATCTCCTCGGCAATAAAATGCTTCACCAGATCGCTATACATCTTTTCGATCGCATCCGGGCTCAGCCCTTCGGCCACAGCCCAATCCCGACGTGTCGCCAGCATCGAATCGAAACGCTCCCGGGCACGCACCGAAGCCGCAGAGGTCTTGAATTTCGAAGCCGCCAGCACGTACTGAAAACGTCGGCCAAGCAGCTTGATAACGGCCTGGTCGAGGGCATCGATCTCGCGTCTGATGTCCTCCATTCCTGTGCATTCTGCAGGTTGCAATGGGTTGGAAACTTCCATGTAGGTAACTCCGTCATGCCAATGTAGGAGCGAGCTCGCTCGCGAAAAATCCAAAGATGTCGCAAGTATCCGGTCACGTAATATCGTTCACGATCTTTTCGCGAGCAAGCTTGCTCCTACTCATCCACGCTAACACCCGATCCCCCCAGTTCTTTCGGCACATCCTTGAATTTGGGCAGGCCATCTTTAATGGGCAGCACCGACTCCTGATAATGGACATGCACCCCTGGCGAATACTCAAGATCCGGGATGACCGCGGCATACACATCGATCAGCCCCATCCCCGGATGCTCGGTGAAGAGGTGCCCGCCGCACGTCCTGCACCACTTGCGGTAACTCTGTGGTGTCTTGTTGTAGGTGCCAATGTTGTCAGCCCCCTGAGTCACGTGCACCGCCTCGGGCTTCCACAAGGTGAAGGCATTGACCGGCCCGGCCGACCAATGCCGGCACGACTCGCAATGGCAATAGCCCATCCCGGCCGGCTCTCCGCTGACGGTGAACTGGACTGCGCCGCAAAAACAACTGCCTTTGTACGTCCGTTCATTGTTCATGGCATGACTCCTTGATCAGTGGTCAGGCGAGCGCTCGCCTGAATGTTGCCTGCCTTTACCTGTCGATGTAGTGAACCGAGGTCGCCGGCGTGCGCCGCACCTGCAGTTCGAAAATATCCGGGCGCGCATAGTGCCCGGTGACGTCGAGCGCCCGCCGTGCTGGCGCCACGAGTGCGACGTCGATGTCCGCATACAGGATGCCTGCCTCGCGGTGCAATGGACCGGCCACGATCCGGCCTTGCGGGTTGACCACCACCGAGTCACCGTCGTTGATCCACTCGTCCGGATCGGAAAACAGTTGCGCACGCGCCGGAAAGTCATCGGGAATGTCGCTGCCACGCAGCGCACTGCCACTGCCGAGCACCCAGCAACGGCCTTCGAGGGCAATGTGACGCATCGTGCTGATCCAGCCTTCGCCGGTGTCGTAGGTGGGGGCGACGTAGATTTCCACCCCTTGGGCATACAGCGCATAGCGCGCCAGCGGCATGTAGTTTTCCCAGCAGATGAGCGCACCCACGCGACCGACCGGTGTATCGACCGCACGCAAGCCGGACGCATCGCCGAAGCCATGCACCATGCGCTCGGGATTGGTCGGCATCAGCTTGCGGTGGCGGTTGAGCACGGCGCCGCTCGCGCCGATAACGACTACGCTGTTATAGAGCGTGCCGCCGCCATTGCACTGGTCGCATTCATTGATGCCGCACACGATCGTCACGGCGTGGACCCTGGCAGCCTCGCACAATTGGCACAGATCACCGTGGGTGATATCGACGGCGTTGGCCAGCAGCCGCGTGTGCAACTGACCCATTACAGCACCGTCCTTTCCCGCCGCCAGCCGCCAGATCCATGACGGGTAACCTGGAATGTACGATTCGGGCAAAACGATCAGCGAGGCGCCCGCTGCCGCAGCCTCGGCGACCGATTGCACGGCCCGGGCGATCGTCGCGCTGCGATCGAGCAGCACGGGCGGGCGCTGAATGATGGCGATTCTGATCATGGCGTTCTCCTGGGACGGTTGGCTGTTAGGAGACTTGAGCGTGCGCGTGGCGAAGTCGCGCGGCTAGTTCAGAATCTGAAGCGTTGCAGCAGCGGGAGGGCAGGCGATGGACGAAAGCTACGGTCAGTTCTGCACGGTCGCCCGCGGTGCCGAAGCACTGTGCGAGCGCTGGACACCCTTGGTCGTACGCGAACTGCTGTGCGGCAGCAAACGCTTCAATGAACTGCACCGCGGCGTACCCCGGATGTCCACCAACCTGCTGGCGCAGCGGCTGCGCCATCTGGAAGAGATCGGCGTGGTGCATCGCACGGCGGTTGGCAAAGTCTGGGAGTACAGCCTGACCGAAGCGGGTGAGGAACTGCGCCCGATCATCATGGCGCTGGGGCATTGGGGCGCGCGCTGGATCGGCAGTCGCCTGCGCGACGACCAACTCGACGCGGGCCTGCTCATGTGGGACGTGCGCCGGTTCGTGCACATCGAGACGTTCCCGTCCCGGCCGGTGATCATCCAGTTCAAGTTTCGCGACGCGCGACCCGGTGAGCAGCAATGGTGGCTGGTGGTCGAAGAGGGTGTGGCGGACCTGTGCCGCGACGACCCCGGACGCGAATTGACGCTCGTCGTCGACTCCAGCGTGCGCGCGTTGACCGAAGTGTGGGCGGGCGACCGTACACCTAAGGAAGTGCTCCAGTCGCAAGAGCTGCGGGTAGACGGCGCGGCGCAGGATGCGCAAAGCCTATGGCGCTGGCTGGGTACGAGTGCGTTTGCTGGTACCCGGAGTGCTGCGCGCTAGCTCTGGAGCTGCCATCGTGAAGCGTAAGCGGTCGATGAATTCTACTGAAACCGTCGATGCAAATCCGGAAAAATATCCTGGGCAAACCACGCAGGCAGTCCGGGTGTGACGATTCGCGATTTGGGCGTTCGGCTTTCCACCAGGCCGACTTTGATCAGTCGCGACAGCTCATCGATTGCCGGGCGTGGTGTCAGGCCGGTGAATGTCTTTATTTCGTTGCGCGGCAGGCTACCTTGGGTGAAGCAGCATCCCGTCAACTGCAAAAGCGTGCGGTGCATCATGATTGCCCACGACAACGTTCTGGCCTGTGATCGACCGGAGTGCGCCGGGCTGCATTACTGAGCCATCGGACAGCGTGCGTTCTGCATCACTGGCACCGCGAAAAAGCCGATCATGTGCAGTGCTTATCAGCTCAGGGGCAAACATGGCGCTCCAGGGAAACGGTCCACGCTGGCTTAACGTCCGTTCGAACAAAGCCTGGACCGCCATCTGATCAACCGCCAGGCTTTTAAGCCGCTTGCGATCCTTGACCGGGGCTGCCTGCGCTTTCTGCATATCGGCAGGCTCGGTGTACTGCCCTTCGATCAGGTTCGAATAGTACGTATTGGTGATTTGCAGGAGACGGCGAAGGCGTGCGGCGGTTTCAGGCGGTAAGCGTCCAGCAAGGAATTGCGTCTTTCTGGGCAGCGCATCCGCAAGGGCGATGATCGATGGGGGCAACGCATCGGGAAGTATCGGATCGAGCCAGGATTTTG
Source organism: Pseudomonas sp. IT-P218 (assembly GCF_949767605.1). Lineage (NCBI taxonomy): Bacteria > Pseudomonadati > Pseudomonadota > Gammaproteobacteria > Pseudomonadales > Pseudomonadaceae > Pseudomonas > Pseudomonas sp. IT-P218. Next base: position 140,267 of record NZ_CATKQQ010000003.1, on the reverse strand, counting down.
ATGTGATCAGGGACATAGCGGTTTGCACTGCGTGAAAATACTTCACATTTTATTTCACATAGTTGACCGCTTAACAAGCGCTAAATTATTGGGTTTTTGGCTGTTTTCATCCGCTTTGAGAGAAATAATCTTCACATTTTATTTCGCATTATTTTTGTGTGGCTTCTGCAAAACGGGCGCCCTTGCGAGGCGCCTGCCATTTGTGGAGCTTCACCCGCTACAGACCACTGAACATCCCAATGATCACGGCATTAACCAGATCAATGAAAAACCCACACACCAGCGGCACGATAAGAAACGCCTGGTGCGCCGCACCATACTTCTGGGTCACGGTGGTCATATTGACGATGGCGGTCGCGGTAGAACCGAGCGCAATCCCGCCAAAGCCTGAAGCGATCACGCTGGCTTCATAGTTGCGACCCATGAAACGAAACACCACAAAATACGTATAGAGCACCGTCAACAGAATCTGCAGGGTCAACGCACAAGCAATGAACAGCAACGCGCCGCTGAGCTGCCACAACTGCAAGCCCATCAGCGCCATGGTCAAAAACATGCCCAGGCAGACGTCGCAAATCAGCGCGAGGCCCTGGCTGGCGCCGCTCCAGGACTTCAGGCGCTGCTCGCCAATCAGTGCCCGAACAAGGTGGTGAATGACGATACCGGCGAACAGGCAACTGACGAACTTGGGCAGGGTGATCCCGCTGTCGACCAGCACCAGGTTGAGCCCATAACCGAGCATCAAGGTCAGGTTGAGCCACATCCACGCCCAGAGCACGTCGTAGTAGTCCAGTGGTTTGCTCTGCTGTTGCTCGAGAATGCCGACTTCCAGCCCCTCATCCCGGGACGGCGTGAGTTGATGGCGGCGGATCAACCGGTTGGCGATGGGACCGCCGATCACACAAGCGGCAATCAGGCCGACGGTGTTGCTGGCGATCCCCAATTCGTGCGCGTTCTGGATGCCCAGCTTTTCGACGAACAGCGGTGCCCAGGCCAGGCTAGTGCCGATCCCACCGGTGAGGGAGATGGAACCCACCATCAGGCCTGCCTTGGGATCAAGCCCGAAGACCTCGGCCATGCCCATGCCCAGCGCGTTTTGCAGGAAGATGAACACTGTGGCGAGCACCAGCAGGATCATCAGCGGCCACCCACCCTTGATCAACTGGCGCATGTCCGACTTCAACCCGATGCCGGCAAAGAAGTACAGCAGCATGGTGTCGCGAACTTGCAGGTCAAATTCGACCTGGATGTTGAGGCCGAAGTACAAAACGCTGGTGACCGCCGCACAGACAAAACCGCCGACCACCGATTCGGGAATGCAGTATTGGCGCAGCAAGGTGCTGTGCTGGACCAGCGTCTTGCCCAGGAAGAGCAGCAGGATAGCGAGCGTGAAGCTCACCAGGCCATGAACAGCAAAGAGTTGGGCGGTCATCTATAGCCTATTGAAAAACCTGAAAAAAATATTATCCAGAGCTAATCGCACTGGTTTCAGACCTGAGTCAATGAAAGTGCAGATCGTGGATCAGGCCGGACTCGGCTAAGGTAGTGCTGGCGAACATCCCTGTCGTTGACCGTGTGCCGGAGTGAGTCAAGCAGCTGATCCCGGAACACGCAAACAACGCGATGGGGACCTGTATTCATTCCTGGAGCCTGGCATGAAAGTTGGCGTGATCTCCGATACCCACGGCTTGCTCCGCGCCGAAGCCCTCGCGGCGTTGCAGGGCTGTGAACGGATCATTCACGCCGGCGACATCGGCAAAGCGCAAATCCTCGAACAACTGGCGGCGATTGCGCCGCTGCATGTCGTACGCGGGAACAATGACCAGGCGGCCCCGTGGGCGGAGCACATCGCCGATCACCTGAGTTTCGACCTCAATGGGTGGTTGACCTTGCTGGTTCACGACATGGCTGACGTACCGGCGGTACTGGATGAAGGTACAAGGCTGGTGATTACCGGGCATTCTCATAAGCCGCGGATAGAGTGGCGTGGGGAGCGGCTATTCCTTAATCCAGGCAGCGCGGGGCCGCGGCGTTTCAAGCTGCCGGTGACGTTGGCATTGCTCGAAATTGAAGACGGTCTGATTGAGCCGCGGTTGGTTTCGTTGTTGGAATGAGTGTTGGATGGGTTCACAGACAACTTTGCAGCGCGGCCAGGTGCTTTCAAGTTTTTTTATCCTGTAAAGGAGCGCAAACTGAGCGACCTGGCGTTCGAATGAGCTGTCGCGCTCGGCTGGCATGCAGCTGTCTCACGCACCGGAGGAAGCGTTGTGAAACCATTCCCGCTCAAACCCGGCGACTTGACCCTGGACATGTTTCTTCAAGCCTGTCTGCCTCGCCGTGACGCCGTTCCGCAAACCTTGACGGACAAAGCGGTCATCCCGGGTATACCCAATGCCCGCTACCGGTTGGACCACGACCTGACACCGTTCATCCAGGATGCGGTTCAGGCCAACAGACGTGAAAGCGAGGAGCTGGCCAAGGCCGGGAAGCCGAACGATATCCTGCCGCTGGCAAGCATGTTGGCCGTTTCCGGCGGCGGTGATGCCGGCGCATTCGCCGCGGGGCTGATTGCTGGATGGACTACCCATGGAACCCGGCCCGTGTTCAAGGTGGTCACGGGTATCAGCGCGGGTGCCCTGATCGCCCCGTTCGCTTACCTGGGGCCTGAGTACGACGGTGTGATTCGCTACGTCTCCAACGCAGTTGGTCCCAAAGACATCTTTCATTCGCGAAACGTGCTCACCCGTTTTGCCAGCGACGGTATCGCGGACAGCAAGCCACTGTCGCGGCTCATTTCCAGATACATCACTACGCGGATTCTTGCGGCGATAGCTTCGGAATACGCCAAAGGAAGAATCCTGCTGATCGGCACAACCGACCTTGATTCAGGGCGACCCGTCACCTGGAACATGGGCGCCATTGCCTCAAGCCAGGCACCGGGCGCGCTCGACCTGTTCCGTAGCATCATGCTCGCGTCGATGAGCATTCCAGGCGCGGTCTCACCCGTCATGATCGATGTGGAAGTAGACGGCCAACAGTTTCATGAAATGCACGTGGACGGCGGGGTGATCACCCAAGTGTTTCTTTACCCGCCTGGCACTTTGGTGGGACTGAACCGTGCTGCCGGAGTCCCTTTGCGACGGGAACGGCATTTCTATGTCATTCGTAACGGGACATTGGAGCCGCAGTGGTCCGGGACGAAGCGCCGTACGTTGAGCATCGGCGGGCGGGCCATCAGTGCGCTGATCCAGACCCAGGGGATCAGCGACCTGGAGCGCATCTACCGTATGGCGCAGCAGGATGGAGCCGACTTCAACCTTGCCTACATTGGCGCCGATTTTGACTTTACGCGCACCCGCAAATTCGATGGCGAGTACATGAAGCGTTTGTTCGATTACGCCTTTCAACTCAGTTCGAAGGGCTATCCGTGGCATAAATCGTCGCCGAACGAAAGCCGGCCAATGCCCGAACTATGAGGCTGCCGACACAAGACCCTTACTTGATTTGAGTTTTGATTTCAGTTCCGGGCACGAAAAATTTACCGGGATCATCGACCTTCTTCAGGTCAACCAAGGCTCGGCAAACGCAATGCGAGAAATTTTCCTGCAAGGTGTCAGGGTCTATAGATGCCACTTGCGACAGTTGGATGTGTTGCCCTTCGGGCGTTTTATAGCAGACACAATTATCAAGTTTGGTGATGCCGTAATCATCCGACTGACAAGCAGTGGTCAGCAAAGTGATGGTGATAAGCATGACGAAGCGTTTCATTGGCTCCCCTCCGAGGCTGTAGTGAAGAGCTCACTCCAGAGGAAGCTTAGCTGTCATTTGCCATCGCTCCATTCTCCGCTGCTTGCGAAGTGGCGGCCCCCTGATGAAGCCGCCATGCTTCGCTTGCCTGATCAGTTACCCGCTGGCATCGGCAGGTTGATACCTTCTTTTTTCAGGACGTCACGCACGTACTGGAATTTCTGGTACTGCGACAGCTCGATCGGCCCGTCATAACCCATGCTCTGCAGTTTGCGGGGAGGGTAATCGACGTAGGTTTTCATCAACTTGATGATCGCGGCCGAGATCGGGACCATTGTCCAGGTGCGTTCGGTAAAGTTGTTCATGAACAGGTCATAGCGCTCTTGAGGGTCTTGCAACAAGTCATAGACCTGCGGCACGACGGCCACATATTTTTCGCCGCCTTTCCATCCCAGGTTAGTGTCCACCGACAAACCACCGGTTTGCGCGCCATTGTCGCCGCGCAGGTTGAACACGGCCTTGTAGTTGCCGACCCGCGCCGCCCCCGGTGACAGTTCGTTCTCGGTGAAGTAGAACCACTCCTTGCGTGGAGAAGGGCCGTTGCCGGTGAGTACCGGGGTCATGTCATAGCTGTCGAAGATGATGGGCTGACCTTCGCGATCTTTCTCCGGCAACTTCACGCCAGCCACAGAAGCGAATGTTGCCATCAGGTCCAGGCCACCGAGGATCTCGTGGTTTTTGCTGTCCGGCTTGATCTTGTCTGGCCAGACGGCAATGGCCGGTACCCGGTTGCCGCCTTCACGCACCGTGCCCTTGGTGCCGCGGAACGGGGTGTAGCCGGCGTCCGGATAGACATCCTGCCAGGCCCCGTTATCAGTGGTGTAGACCACCAGGGTGTTCTTATCCAGGCCGAGCGCCCTGAGCTTGTCCATGATGCGGCCGATGTGGGTATCGAGTTCGACGACGGAATCGGCGTACTTGGACTTGGATATGGACTTGTGAACGAACTCCGGCGCCGGCATGTTGGGCTGGTGCACTTTCATGAAGTTGACGTTGATGAAAAACGGCTTGTCCGATTTGGCCGCCGTGTCGAGAAACTCCAGGGCGGCTTTTTCGACATAGTTATCAAAGAACGGAATGCCGACCACGCCGGGTTTGCCGTCTACGACCGGCGTGTCCACGTACTGGCCATTGACCTTGAATTCCTCGACCGGTTTTTCCCCCGCCTTGCCGGACAATGCGCCCTTGGTGACCCTCTGGAACATCTCGCGGGTTTCCGGATCCATGTCCGGGAACCAGGTCGGGTCTGCGTAGGTGTAGGCGTTGAGGTGGTACAGGCCGACGTACTTCATCACGTCATAACCCTGGGCATTGGGCAACGCATAGTCGGCTTCGCCCAAGTGCCATTTGCCGGTGAAGTAGGTGTCGTAGCCGCCGGTTTTCAACACCGATGCCAGTGTCCACTCGGCGGCTGGCAAGCCGCCGCCCTGGCCCTGGAAGGCCACGGTGGTCATGCCGCTACGATTGGGGATACGCCCGGTTTGCATGGCCGCCCGACCCGGAGTGCAGCTGGGCTGGGCATAAAACGAGTAGAAGGTGACCCCTTCTGCCGCCAGTTGATCGATGCTGGGCGTGGGCATGCCTCGACCGACCCCACCGCCGTAGGGGCCCAGGTCGCCATAACCGGTATCGTCGGAGACGATAAACAGGATATTGGTCTTTTCCGTCTGGGCTGCGTGGGCAAGCCCGGTCAATGACAAAAGCGCGGCAAACACTATTGAGCGTCTGAAACGATCCGATAGCTGTTCCATACCAGGATTCCTCGTTGTTTCAAAGTGTTGGCAACCGGGTGATGAGTGCATATTTACATTGTCCCCTGATGCATTGACCACCGAGTAATTAGCCTAGGTACTGCGTACAGAATCATTTCCCCATTACTGCATGACCGTGCACGGATTAAGGCGCAGGAAGGAGTCTAGTGCGGTTTTTTTCAAATGAACGGGCGATTGCAGTGCTTCAGTGGCTGATGTAACGCCAGTATTACAAACTGGATCAACACCAACCTGGAAACGGTAAACACAATCGCCACATACAACGCGACTCAACTACTCACGGCGATGGGTGTTTCATCGAGTCGCATGTACAACATCGCCACAGAAAATATCGGCGCTGCCATCCTCGGGTGAAGTGCGCACGACGACGGCGTACTTGCCGGAAAGCAGGTCTGGCATGGCGATCGGCGCGCTCCTGTAAAACGTCCATCCGCCGGTGCCTGCATTGGGTTCAGTGTTGACCTTGTCGTTCATTGCGAACGCGACTGCCCCGGGTTGCTGGCAACTGCCTTTGTTGATGAAGGTGTAGATGCGCGGCGGCAGGATGGTGCCGTTGGGAACGCCGGTCAGGTAGAAGTCAAAGTTGGTCTGATTGCCTTCGCCGGTCAATGTAGTGGTGGCGGTGTGACCGGGGTTTCGCTGGGTCGCTGCCAAAGGAAGATTCATTGACTGGTGGTGAGAAGAGCTGGAGCAGCCCAAGAGCGTTGCGGTCATCAATAGTGCTGAAAGGGAGAGACAGGGTTTCATTGCCAACCTCCAATAATGGAAGAAGTGCGGTGGGGGGACTATTGGGTATAGCTCAATAATGTCGCATTGCGTTCCTGGATATATAACTCAGTTCACTCGCTGCCCATCCGGGCCAGGATGCGCTCACGCTGACAAATTTCTGCTTCCACAGCTCGCACCTCCCGCATGTAAATCTCTACCGCGGGTGGCAGTGAGCGCTCTTTCAGGTAAATGAAGCCATAACGGGTACGCAGGGCAGGGTCATGGGCGGGCAACGGCACGATTGCCCCTGCGCTGATTTCCTGCTCGAAAGTCGATAGATTGCCTAACGCAAGGGCATTGCTGTTCTCGACGAATTTGACAATTTGCATGGGCACGTCTATTTCGATCGCCGGTACGAAATCACCCGTCAAGGGATCGTAGGCGCCGGCACAGCCCAACGTTGCCGGAAGCAAATGGGTCGCCAACCGCAGCGGAATGCGCGAGGCCACCCAAGGGTAGTCGAGTGTTTGCGCCAGCGTTGGTGAACGTTTTTGCGATAGCAGGGGATGGCCGGGGCGACAAAACAGACGGCCCACATGCTCACCCAGCAACTCACAGGTGAACTCTTCCCGGCCTTGCAAGGTACTGATTTCGGCGATCCCCAGGTCCACTGCACCCGTGGCGACCTGATGAGCGACTTCGCGCCAGCCGGCGACATGGGCAGTGACCTTGATCTGCGGATGTCGGGCATGCAAACGCGCGATGCTGGCGTATCCGCTGGTGACACTCGGATAGGGACCCAAGGCCACTTTCAGCGCGCCGATATCGCCACCCGCCAACAGGGTGATATCGCGGCGCAAATCCTCCTCGGCCACTAACAGGCGCTGGCTTTTTTCCCGTAGCAACTGACCAAACGCCGTCAATACGACGCCGTCTGAGCGTCGATCAAACAGCGTGACCCCCAGTTCGCTCTCCAGCAACTGGATGCTTTTGCTCAGCGCCGGCTGGGAAACCCCCAACGCTTTGGCCGCTCGACCAAAGTGTGCCTGCTCAATCAATGCCAGAAACTGACGTAAGCGACGCGGTGTCATCTCATAACCTTTATGTTATCGAAAATGGCTGAAACGGAATTTTTCGTAATGAAATGAATATGCTATTCATGGCCAGGCGGGTCAAGGTGACGCGTACCCAATAAATACAATCGAGCGCAAATTTCCCCATTGACGCTCATGGCCCTCTGGCGCAGGAACCCCCATGCACAACAAGACCCTTCATCTGGCATTGGCAATCACCCTTGGGAGCGGCATCAGCCCTCTGCTCTTTGCTGCCGTGGCAAACGACGCAAATCCTGAACCGGCAGCGACACAAAATTCGCACTTCGACAGCAAGGGTAAAGCGCCTTCGTCCTACACGATCGAAGCGCAAAATGCTGTACGCAAGACCCTTCCGTTCGCGGACAACCGTGATTTTGAAGAAGCCAGGAAAGGCTTCATCGCGGCACCGTCCTACAACAAGATCATGGCCGAAGCCGGAAATGTCGCCTGGAACATGGGCAGCTATGACTTCCTGCTCGGAGGCAAGGACTACGACAGTATCAATCCGTCCTTGCAGCGCCAGGCGGTACTCAACATGGCCTTCGGTCTGTATGAGGTCGTTCCGGAAAAGATTTACCAAGTGCGTGGGTTCGACCTGGCCAATATCACATTCATCAAGGGCGATACGGGCTGGATTGTGTTCGACACCCTGATGTCGAAGGAAACCGCCAAGGCTGCGCTGGATTTCATCAATGAAAAACTCGGCAAGCGCCCGGTCGTGGCGATAGTGATCTCTCACTCCCATGCCGACCATTTCGGTGGTGTCCGCGGTCTGGTCGATGAAGCCGATGTGCGCAGCGGCAAGATCCCGCTCATAGCACCCACCGGTTTCATGGAGCATGCCGTGGCTGAAAACGTCTACGCCGGCAACGCCATGACCCGGCGCGCCTTTTTCCAATATGGCGTGATGCTGCCGCACAGCCCCTATGGCCATGTCGACATGGCTATCGGAAAAAATGCCTCGCTAGGCAACATGGGCCTGATCGAACCCAATCGCTACATCGAGAAAGATTTCGAGTCCCTGACCATCGACGGTGTGGAAATGGAGTTCCAAAGCACTCCCGGCACCGAGGCGCCGGCAGAGATGAACACCTGGTTCCCGCAGTTCAAGGCATTCTGGGCAGCTGAAAACATCGTCGGCACCATCCATAACATCTACACCCTGCGCGGTGCTCTGGTCCGTGATCCACTGGTCTGGTCGAAAAACATCAACAACGCCCTGTATCGCTACGGGCAACAGGCCGATGTGATGTTCGCCTCCCACAGTTGGCCACGCTGGGGCAATGAGCGTATTCAGGACGTCATGCGCGCGCAACGCGATGCCTATGCCAACCTGAACAATGCCGTGCTGCACGCCGCCAACCAGGGCGTCACCATCAACGAGATCCAAAACGTCTACAAGTTGCCCGAAAGCCTGAAAAACAACTGGGCGACCCATAGCTACCACGGCTCCGAAGAGCACAACAGCCGTGCCGTGATAAACCGCTACCTGGGTTACTGGGACGCCAACCCGGCGACACTGATGCCGTTGTCTCCGAAAGATTCGGCACCGCTGTACGTGGAAATGATGGGGGGCGCGGACAAAATCATGGTCAAGGGCAAATCCCTGTTCGATCAGGGCAAATACCGCGAAGCCTATGAAATTCTCAATAAGCTGGTGTACGCCGAACCCCAGAACACCCAGGCCAAGGACTTGCTCGCGGACGTCTATGAGCAGGTTGGTTATCAGAAGGAAAGTGCGGGCGTGCGCAACAGCTTCCTGGCGGCGGCGTATGAACTACGCCATGGCATGCCCAAGGGAGTGCCGCCGAAACCCACCGGGCCGGACATGATCCGCGCGATGAGCACCGAGTTGTGGCTGGAATACCTCGGCATTGCCCTGGACGGCAGCAAGGTTGCGGATCAACACCTGGTTCTGAATCTCAGGACACCCGACAACGGTGAACAGTTTGTGGTTGAGTTGAGCAATTCAACGCTGACCACCATCAAGGGGCAGCAAGCGAAAAAGGCTGACCTGACCATCACCCTTGACCGCTCGGATCTTGAAGGCGTGATGGCAAGGAAAACCAGCTTTGCTCAACTCGTCGCGGCGGGAAAAGCTACCTTCGAAGGCGACCACAAACCCTTCGAACGGTTGATGGCCGCCATTACGCCTTTTACCCCTACCTTTGAACTGCTGCCCGGCACCCAGCAGTAATTCATCAGGGCCGGATGCGGCCCTGTTGCAGGCTGAGACGACCTTGCGTACCCAATGACATATCGTGCGCAAGGTGCCAAAAGCTTTCGCAGCGGGCCTGTTGCCAGCTGCATTTCACTCGAATGCGAGATGGCAGCACCGATATTCTTTTGTGGGGATATCGCGCAAGCGGTGCAGTGAAACGAACGGTTCATCGAGGCATTTCACGCCACAGCTTCGGCGTCAGCCTTGATAACTGATTTGCGATACGTCAGCAAAACGATGCCGGTGACCACAATCACCCCACCCAGGATCTGCCCCGCGCTGAGCATTTGATCCAGCACAATCCAGCCCATCAGCAACGTCGCCAACGGCTCGATGTTCATTACCGGTGCATTGCGTGGCATGTCCAGCCGAGGCACTGAAATGAACAGCACGATAAAACCGGTGCCGTACAGCACAACCAAGGTGGCCAGAGCCAGCCATCCGGTCGAGGTTGCGGGCAGGTTTAGTCCGCCAGGCAAGGCACCCGTCAGTCCCGCCAGATTGACGCTGCTGAAGACGATGAAAATGGTTAGCAGACTGCGCACCGAACCACGCACCTGAGACAACTTGTGGTCGGTGATCCACAGCGCGCAGGCGAACACGCTGGCGGCGCAGAACGCGAGCGCGACGCCCAGCAGCCATTGCGGGCCGACGCTGGTCGTGGTCGAAAGGCGCCCGGGGACATCCAGCACAAACACCAACCCCACCAGAATCAAACCCATCAACGTAGCGGTGCGTGCGGTCGGTCTCGGGCCACCCAGCGCCCAGGTGAGCAACGCCAGCAGGATGGGAAACACGTTCGCCACCAGCAGCGCCAGCGCCACCGGGACCCGTGCGACGGCAGAATACAGACACAGGCTCTGCGCGGTAATCAGAAGGCCCAACAGCAATTGCCAGCGCCATGCACCTGCCGGCAGACGCAAACTTTGTCTTTGCCACAGCACCAGGCTTGCCAGCACCAGCAAGGTCCCGCCAGAACGCATCAAAATCGCCAGCAACACACCCGCGCCATCATCAAAAGCGACCCGCGCCGCCACATGGTTGCCGGCGAACGCGCAGCCCATGCACAAAAGAATGATCAAGGCGAGATGGCGGGGGAAGGGTGGCGGTACGGTTTGCGCAAATGTAGGGCGGGGCATGGCAGATCTCGAAGGGTGATAGGACAACTCGGATGTGGAGTGGGAGTTTTTTATTATGTTGTCGTACAACTTGAGCGATTTGTACCCTGTTCGGGTAGGTTGGGCAAGAGAGACTGCAAGGGCGACAAGATTCAGTGCCAGGCTTCAGGGTCGTTATCAGGGGTTTCGCTGGGTCGTTGCCAATGGAAGATTCATTGACTGTTGCTGGTTGCCATTCAGAAAAATGGGCCAGGATCATTTGTCGACGGATCAAAGAAGCGGGCGCCTTGGGCGCCCTTTTCATTTACTCCGCCGCTTGGGCACGCAAGCGTCGGCCAATCACGTCCATCAAATCGCAACCATCGCGTAATGGGATCGCCAGCAGTTTTGAGAAGTCGGACAACACCACCGTGTCGCAGCCAATTTCGGCACGAAAGGCGATGTTTTCCAGCACTTGCGTCACGGTGCGGATACGGTAATCCGCCATGGCTTGCAGGACGTCGAGGGGGGCTTGGGTGTCAATGAGCAGAGAAGCCGGAATCAGGTCAATCCCGGTAAGAGGCATGTATCGATTCATAGTGAAGTTCTCTATTTGATTGGCTTAGAGCCGTCACTCAGTCGTCGCCAAACGATCAGGTGGCAGCTGTGCGCAGGTTGGCGAACCGGCAACAGAGAAAACCGGCAGACCCGAAGGTCTCCCGCGCACAGCCGCCATAACAGCGGCTTTGCGGGTGCGATGATACCTGCAATGAAGCGGATAGCCTTCGCATTCTCTGTGATCAGGTCGCCAAACCTGAATCGCCATTTGGGCGACGGGACTGACTATAAGCCGCATGGCATCCGCAGGGTAGGTGAGGGTTTCCGAGCTTTATGTAGGACCTTTGCTGATCAAATCTCAGACCTTTCACATCTCTTCACTGGAAATCCAAACACAGACCTGAGATGGTCATCGCCCTTTGGTTTCAGCCACCGAAGCTATCCTCAATCAACACGCCCGCCGTCGAGATGGACCTCTACCCCCATGCAAACCCCAGCCCAACCGCAACGCGCCCTCTGGAAAACCTACCTGCTGTTCCTCGCGCCCATGGTCCTGTCCAATTTCCTCCAGTCGATGTCCGGCACGGTCAACAGCATCTACATCGGCCAAATGCTCGGCACCCAGGCCCTGGCGGCGGTGTCGGGCATGTTCCCCATCGTGTTCTTTTTCATCGCCCTGGTCATCGGCCTCGGTGCGGGGGCGGGTGTGTTGATCGGCCAGGCCTGGGGGGCGCGGGAGACGCATCTGGTGAAGGCCATTGCCGGCTCGACCTTGTTGTTGGGGTTGCTGATCGGGCTGGTGGCGGCGGTGGTCGGGAGTGTGTTTGCGCGGTCTTCGCTGGTGGGGTTGGGTACGCCGGGGGATGTGCTGGACGATGCGGTGGCGTATGCGCATGTAATGTTGTGGTTCATGCCGACGCTGTTGGTGTTCGTGTTGTTCACGCAGTTGCTGCGCGGGGTGAGCGATACGTTCTCGCCGTTGCTGGCGCTGGTGGTGTCGACCTGTATCGGCCTGGCGTTGACGCCGGCGTTGATACGCGGGTGGCTGGGGTTGCCGCCGATGGGGATCCAGAGTGCGGCGTTTGCCGGGTTGGCGGGCAACCTGGCGGCGATGGGGTGGCTGGCGTGGCGCTTGATCCGCAAGGGCCATCCGCTGGCGCCGGACCGGGAATTTTTCGCGGCGATGAAGCTGGACAGGGCGATCCTCGGCAAGGTGCTGCGCATCGGCTTGCCCACCGGCTTGCAGATGGTGGTGTTGTCGCTGTCGGAGCTGGTGATCCTGGCGCTGGTGAACCAGCACGGTTCCCAGGCGACGGCGGCGTACGGCGCGGTGACGCAGATCGTCAATTACGTGCAGTTCCCGGCGCTGTCGATCGCGATCACGGCGTCGATCCTTGGGGCGCAGGCGATCGGGGCAGGGCGCATCGAACGCATCGGGCCGATCTTGAAGACCGGGTTGATGATCAACGTGTGCCTGACCGGCGGCCTGGTGGTGTTGGGGTATTTGCTGTCGCACTGGCTGCTGGGCTCGTTCCTCACCGAGGATGCGACCCGCAGCATGGCCGAGCACTTGCTGCACATCATGCTCTGGAGCCTGTTGGTGTTCGGCTTCCAGGCGATCATCGGCGGCATCATGCGCGCCAGCGGCACGGTGATGGTGCCAGTGGCGATATCGATCGTGTGCGTGGTGGGCGTGCAGTTGCCGGTGGCGTATCTGCTGGACGCGCGGTTCGGGCTGCAAGGGGTGTGGATGGCGTTTCCGGTGGCGTATCTGGGGATGCTGGCGTTGCAGACGCTGTATTACAAACTGGTGTGGCAGCATCAGAAGATTGAGCGGTTGGTGTAGGCTCAAGACGGTGTCTACGGGGCTCCCATCAATTGGGGGTAGCGGTGGACTGTAGGAGCCCGGCTTGCCGGCGAAGGCGTCTTTGAGTATTGCGTTGGTCGTTCGGGTGCCTTCGCTGGCAAGCCAGCTCCTACAAGGTTCATTCAGTGTCCTGTCAGGCGAGGCCCGATGAAGGCTACTCGACCGGCATTTTTCGACGAAAAATCCCCGCGCCTCACTTGTACTTGATCACGATCCCTTTGAGTTTGCGCCCCTCGATGGTCTGCACGTCGCGCGCCCATAGCGGCCCGTTGACATAGGCACCGACCGCCTGGATATGGTCATACACCACCACCACGGCATCGCCGCCGAGCTTGGCGGTTTCTTCCCGCAATTTTTCTTCAACCTCGGTAATCGGCGGGGCGGGGTCGACACTGGCGTCGATCAGTATTTCGCCCAATCGAACGTGCGGGCGAAGGGGCTCGGTGCGCAGCACCACGACTTCGCTGGGCAGCGTCGGTGCGGGATGTTCCACGCCGACGTAGGCGGTGGTCTGGGCATCGACTGTCGCGCAACCGCTGAGTGCCAGCAGCGCGGCGGTGAGCCCGCCCGCCAGCAAGGACAGTTTGAAACGGGTGGACCATGACGCGTCATGGGCTTGCATGGTGGGTTTTCTCCGAAGGGCCGCTGCTACAGGGGTTAGAAGTTGACGGTAGCAGACGGCCCGGGAGTTGCCAGACAGCCGGTCTTCACAGTGTCACTGATCCTTTTCGCAATTGACCATCCACGACACACCAAAGCGGTCGACCAGCATGCCAAAGCGTGCGGCCCAGAACGTGGCTTCCAGTGGCATGTCGACTTTGCCGCCTTCTGCCAGTGCGTTGAACACCCGCTCGGCTTCGGCAATGCTGTCGACGTTCAGGGAAATCGAGCAACCGCTCATGCCCTGGGTCGGACGGTCGGGGGTGGTGTCCGAGGCCATGAGCATCTGGTCACCGACCTTCAGGCAGGTGTGGATGATCAGGTGGTGATGTTCCTTGGGGACGTGCTCGGCGGCGGGTGTTTCGCCGAACGTCATCATCGCCTCGAGCTGGGCTTGCAGGCATTGCTGGTAAAACGTGAAGGCGGCGCGGCAATCGCCATTGAAGATAAGGTAGGGACTGATTTTCATGGTGCTGCTCCCGGTCATTGAAGATACACATCGGATTGGACGCCGGGTACCAGCGCGAATTCCGATGAGATTGACTGGGCAAGCAAAGCGCTAAATCGCGGTGGGAGCCTGGGTTTTTTTAGATGGATTCTCGATAGGCCGGGCCAGGCTTATAGCCTCGCTTGGGCGCTTCGGCGCCAGCAAGCGCTCGATGGCGCCACCGACCATGTTCTCCAGCAGTTCATTGTGCTCGCCTTCTTCCAGCGCATGGGACGCCAGCCAGCTGGGCGCGCTGTTGAGCAAGGCGGCGATGGCATGACCGGCCGCCAGCAGGCCCGATTCGCTGAACCGCGAACGGGCGCCGAGTATCACCATCAATTGGCGTTGGTACTGCTCGCTCAAATGTCGAACCCGTGCCTGTTGCTCGTCGTTCAGGCAGCCGCTGTCGCGTTCCACCAGGCGAAAATGCCAGGGCATGTCGCGATGCAGGTTCAGGTGCGCGCGGATCAGGCTGTTGAGGCGGTCGCGTTTACCCGGCGCCTTTTGCTTGATGCGCCCCAGCGTGGCCAGCAGCTCTTCGTAGAACTCTTCGATCAAGTCCAGCAGCAGGTGCTGTTTGCTCGGGTAATGGTGATACAACGAGCCCGGGGAAAGCCCCAGGCACGTCGCGAGCTCGCGCATGCCGACCTGACCGAAACCCTTGCTGGCGAACAGCTCCAGCACCTTGTCCCGGTATTCGGCGAAACGCGAACAACGCTCAGGCATAGGCATGGAAGCCGCGCCCCGTCTTGCGTCCCAGGTAACCGGCGGCGACCATTTCCTTGAGCAATGGCGCCGGGCGGTATTTGCTGTCGTTGAAGCCGTCGTGGAAGGCCTCCATGATCGCCAGCAGCGTATCCAGGCCGATCAGGTCCGCGAGGGCCAGGGGGCCGATAGGCTGGTTGCAGCCCAGGCGCATGCCGGCGTCGATGTCTTCGGCACTGGCCAGGCCTTCCTGGAACACCAGGATCGCTTCGTTGATCATCGGCACCAGGATCCGGTTGACCACGAACCCCGGGCGGTTGCCGGCGGTGATCGCGGTCTTGCCCAGTCGGGTCGCCATGTCCAGCGCCAGGGCATGGGTGGCATCGCTGGTTTGCAGGCCGCGAATGACTTCGATCAGGCCCATCACCGGCACCGGGTTGAAGAAGTGCAGGCCGATGAAGCGTTCCGGCTGGCTGACACTGGCCGCGAGCTGGGTGATCGACAGCGACGACGTGTTGGAGGCGATCACGCACTCGGCGCCGACCTGTGCGGCAACCTGTTGCAGCAACCGCAGTTTCAGTTCGAGGTTCTCGGTGGCGGCCTCGATCACCAGTTGCGCGTCGCGCAGGTTGCTGTAATCGGTGCTGGGGCGGATTTTGTCGAGGGCGGCGTTTTTCTGCTCGGCGCTCAGGGTTTCCTTGGCGACCTGGCGGTCAAGGTTCTTGCCGACGGTGGCGAGGGCTTTTTGCAAGGCACCCTCGCTGATGTCCACCAGGGTCACGTTGAAACCGGCCAGGGCGCAGACCTGCGCGATGCCGTTGCCCATGGTGCCGGCGCCGATCACGCCAATGTTTTGCAGATTCATGTTGCCGTCCTTTCGATAAACCCTGCGATACCTTGGCCGCCTGTATGGCCGAAAGCGTACTATTGCCGCGAGTCTAGAGCCGGCAGGGTGGTTGTCCTATGCCGAAACTGTTCAACGGCACTGATGTTTTTTGCCATTTCGGGTGATGGGGAGCGAAGCGTTCGCATGCGGGAAAAGGACTCGGTGGCCGCCTACTTCGTGCAGGCAATGATCCAGGGGCTGGGGGACGATCCGCAGCGTGTTCGGGCTGTGCTCGAACAGGCCGGCATCGACCCGGCGGTGATTGCGCAACCCACGTCGCGGGTACCGGCCAGCGCGTTTGCAGCGCTGTGGCTGATCCAGATCCGCGAGCTCGACGACGAATTCTTCGGCCTCGACTCCCACGGCATGCCGCCGGGCAGCTTCGCCCTGATTTGCCGGGCATTGATCCAGGAGCCCGATCTGCACAAGGCCATGCGCCAGTGCCTGGTCAACTTCGGCCTGTTCCTGCGCGATTTTCGCGGCACCCTGACCGTGCGCGGCAAACGAGCGGTCATCAGCCTGCAAAGCCAGGGGGCCAACGAAGACGTCAGCCGTTTCGGCGAAGAGACCTTCCTGGTGTTGATGATCAGCCTTATGTGCTGGCTGGGTGGACGACGCATCCCGATCGACCGCGCGGACTTTCGCCACGGGCGCCTGTCGCTCAGCGATGACCGTTTGCTCTGGGGGCCGAACCTGACCTTCGGCGCCGAGCGCACCGAAATCGAGTTCGCCAGTCACTACCTGCGCCTGCCGGTGGTCCAGGACCTGGCGTCGCTCAAAGTGTTCCTGCGCACCGCGCCACAATGGCTGGTGATCCGCTTTCGCAACCAGCACGGCCTGGCGTCACAGGTGCACCAGCGCTTGCGCAACAGCCATTACAGCGAGTGGCCGACCCTGCAGGCCTTTGCCCTCGAACAACACCTGAGCCCCAGTACCTTCCGCCGCAAACTCGAGCGCGAGGGCTGCTCCTATCAGGAGATCAAGGACGAAGTACGCCGTGGGGTGGCGTTCGAACAGTTGCGTGAGAGCCAGGCGAGTATCGGCGACATCGCCGAACAACTGGGTTTTCAGGAACCGAGTGCATTTCACCGGGCGTTCAAGAAGTGGACGGGGGAGAGTCCGGGGCGGTATCGGGCGCGGTTTCAGGGGGAGCGGCTCGATACCTTGGCGGAGCCTTTGGAGTGAGCCCGGTATTTGCCCGCGTCACCTCATTGCTCGACCAATCCCAGCGTGCCTTGCTGCTGGTCTGGGGCACCTCGCGCGCATTGTTTCTGGGTCTGGTGGTGGCGACCCTCATTGCCGGTGTGCTTCCGGCTTTAGCGGCATGGCTGGGCCAGCGCATTGTCGATGCCGTTGTCTTTGCCATGCAATTGCATGCGCAGCAAGGCAGTGCGCCTTTGTGGCCGGTGGTGCGTTATGTGCTGCTGGAGGCGGGGGTACTGGCCTTGCTGTCGGGTGCCCAGCGTGCGCTGTCGGTGCAGCAGTCGCTGTTGCGGGTGCAGCTGGGGCAGAAGGTCAACACGATGATTCTGGAAAAGGCCCAGACGTTATCGCTGGTGCAGTTCGAGAATTCCGAGTTCTACGACAAGCTGGTGCGGGTTCGGCGCGAAGCCTCGACCCGGCCGTTGGCGTTGGTGATGAAGTCGCTGGGGCTGATCCAGAACCTGATCGTGCTGATCAGCTTCGGGGTGTTGCTGGTGCATTTTTCGCCTTGGGCGCTGGTGTTGCTGGTGGTCGGCGCGTTGCCGGTGTTTTTTGCCGAGGCGCATTTTTCCGGCGATGCCTTTCGCCTGTTTACCCGCCGTGCGCCGGAGAGCCGACAGCAGACCTACATCGAGACGTTGCTGTCCCATGAGGGCTACATCAAGGAGGTCAAGCTGTTCGGTTTCGCGCCGCTGCTGTTGCAGCGTTACCGCGACACCTTTGCCAGGCTCTATGCCGAGGACCGGCGGCTGACCCTGCGTCGCGATGGCTGGGGATTTGTCCTCGGCCTGCTGGGCACCGCGGCGTTCTACCTGGCCTACGCCTGGGTGGTGGTCGATGCCGTGCACGGCAACATCAGCCTCGGCCAGATGACCATGTACCTGGTGTTGTTCAAGCAGGGACAGTCGGCAGTGAGCAGCAGCCTGAGCGCCATCAGCGGCCTGTACGAGGATGGCCTCTACCTGTCGAGCCTCTATGAATACCTGGCCGAGCCCGTGGTCGCCGCCACGGGCCATCTCACGGTGGGCGCGGTGCCTGGCGATGGCCTGCGGTTCGAGAACGTCGGCTTCCGTTACCCGGGTGCCAGTCGCGACGCGCTGGCGGGCATCGACCTGCACCTGGTGCCGGGGCACAGTGTGGCGCTGGTGGGCGAGAACGGTTCGGGCAAGACCACGCTGATCAAACTCTTGACCCGGCTGTACCGTCCCGATCAAGGACGCATCCTGCTGGACGGCAGCGACTTGCAGGCCTGGGAGGAAAATGCGCTACGCCGGCGCATCGGGGTGATCTTCCAGGACTACATTCGCTACCAGTTTTCCGTCGGCGAGAACATCGGTGTGGGCGACACCCTGGCGTTCCAGGACGAGCAGCGCTGGCAGCAAGCCGCCGCCGAAGGCATGGCCGCGCCGTTCATCGAGCGGCTCGATCGCGGTTACGCCACGCAACTGGGGCGCTGGTTTGCCGGTGGGCTGGAGCTGTCGGGCGGGCAGTGGCAGAAAATCGCGCTGTCGCGCGCCTACATGCGCCGCGATGCCGATATCCTGATCCTCGACGAGCCGACCTCGGCACTCGACCCGGCGGCGGAAGCGGCGGTGTTCGAGCATTTCAGCCAGCACACCCAGGGCCGCATGACCCTGCTGATCTCCCACCGTTTTTCCAGCGTGCGCAACGCTGATCACATCATCGTGCTGGATCAGGGCTCGATTCTGGAACGTGGCGATCACGACACGCTGGTCACGGCGGGTGGGCGTTATGCGCAGCTGTTCGACCTGCAGGCACGGGGCTATCGATAACCCTCAGGAATCCTGGGCGCTTCGCGAGACCATCGGCCCGGCCATCTGCGGTTTGGCCTTCATCAAGCCTTCCAGCGCCTGACGATACTGGCTGCCGCCCAGGCTCATGCTGTTGTTGTGGGTGCCGCCGGGGATCAGCAACAGACGCTTGGGTTCGTTGGCGGCATTGAACAGTTGCTCACTGAACCTCGAAGGCATGAACCGGTCGGCCAGGCCATGGACCACCAGCAACGGCATGTGAATGTCGACGATCTTGTCGATGGAGTCGAACTTCTGCGACAGCAACCAGCGCACCGGCAGCCAGTTCACCGGCAGGTTGTTGTCGGCCACTTCCGCCACTGCATCGCCCAGGGAAGTGAAGGTAGATTCGATCACCAGGCCGCGCACCGGAACGGCGCCATGCTGCTTTTTCGCTTGCGCGGCCAAGTCTGCGGCCAGGTCGATGGCCACCGCGCCACCCAGGGAGTGGCCGTAGATCAGGCGCTTGCCGGGGTCCGGTTGCATCGTGCTGAAACGTTCCCAGGCAGCGCGGGCATCTTCGTAAACGCTGGCCTCCGACGGCAAGTCACCCTTGCTCTGGCCAAAGCCGCGGTAGTCGATCGCCAGCACCGAATAGCCCATGGCGCGCAACTGCTCGATGCGAAAGGCCTGGCCGGTCAGGTTCCAGCGTACGCCATGCAGGTAGAGGATCGACGGCGCGTCACGGCGCGCGGCCGGCCACCACCAGGCATGCAGGTTTTGCCCGGCCTTGAAACTGGCAGGCTTGATGTCGAATTCCTGCACATCCTGCGGCAGGCCGCGATACCAGCCGGCCGTGCCCGGCTCGATGCGGAACAGCAACTCGCGCTCTTTGTACTTGAGTGCGCCGCAACCCACGGGCAAGCCGACGACCAGCGCGGCCATGCACAGCAGCGGCAGCCAGCGCAGGCGTAGACGGGTGAGCAGGGCTGAGGGCATCGGGTTGTTCACCGGTAGGGACATGAAGACCGCGTTTTAACAGATGCGCGCGCGGGGTGGGGAAAAATGCGACTTGTGGGAACCCTGCTCGCGATGGAGGAGTGTCAGTCGACGTTGATGTCGTCTGACACTCCGCCATCGCGAGCAGGGCTCACTCCTACAGGGGGGATGCGGCGCTATCAGTCGACGCGCAGCACGATCTTGCCGATGTGATCGCCAGCTTCCATTCGCGCATGGGCCTGGGAGGCCTCGGTGAGCGCATACACCTTGTCGATCATCGGCAGGCAACGCCCGGCCGCCAGCACCGGCCATACGTATTCGCGCAATTGTTCGGCAATCGAGGCTTTTTCTTCCCGGGTACGCGGGCGCAGCAGCGAGCCGGTGACCGTCGCGCGCTTGCTCATGATCGCCAGCAGGTCGACATCCTTGCCGACGGCACCGCCGAGGAAACCCAGCATCACCAGTCGACCTTCCATTCCCAGTGCCGCGATATTCTGGTTCAGGTACGAAGCGCCCATGATGTCGAGGATGACATTGACGCCCTTGCCGGCGGTTTTTTCCTGGATGACCTGGACGAAGTCCTGATCGCGATAGTTGATCGCTTCGGCGCCCAATTGGCGGATCGCCACACATTTCTCCTCACTGCCCGCCGTGGCAAATGCCTTGACGCCGAACTCGCGGCATAACATCAAGGCGGTGGTGCCGATGCCACTGGTGCCACCGTGAATCAGCGCGCGCTGGCCTTTGCTGGCGCCGCCCATGTCGAACAGATTGGCCCACACCGTGAAGAAGGTTTCCGGGACCGCCGCCGCTTGCACCCAGTCCAGGCCTTCGGGCATCGGCAGCGCCTGGCTGGCCGGGACCGCGCAATACTGCGCATAACCGCCGCCATTGGTCAGCGCACAGACCTTGTCGCCGACGATAAACTCGCTGACATCTGCGCCAACGGCGACCACTTCGCCGGCCACTTCCAAACCTGGGTTTGGGTTCATGCCGGGTTTCATCGGGTACTTGCCGGCTCGTTGAAGAACGTCGGGGCGATTGACCCCGGCGGCGTGCACGCGGATCAACACTTCACCGTCGCCTGCAGTGGGCAAGGGCACCTGGCGCGGTTGCAGGACTTCAGGGCCACCGGGTTGGGTGATTTCGATGAGGGTCATGTCTTTGGGCAAATTCATTTCATATACCTGTGGGCAAAGTGTCCGTTAAATGAGACCGCGCTTTCGCGCGGAGAATCAAAAGATCGCAGCCTTTGGCAGCTCCTACATGGGAATGCAGGCCCCTTGCAGGAGCTGCCGCAGGCTGCGATCTTTTGATCTTCATGGGCAACTGACCTGAACAAGAGAGTCAGGCCGACTCGATAAACGCACCGCCAACTCCAGCAACAACGCCAAAACAATCGCCCCGGCCGCAATCACGAACATCAGCCCATGATGGCCGCCGCTGGCATTGAACAAGGCGGAATAACCAAACCCGGAAATGGCCTGGAAGGTGGCAAACGATACGGTGGCGCGACTCCACACCACCTGTTGCTGATGATGCCCGGGGACCAGTTCGTGAACCCGCGCCAGTGCCAGAGGCACGATGCCCGGTGGGAACGAGCCGAGGATCACTGCCAGCAGCGCCAATGCCGCGAAAGAGCTGGAGATCGACAGCAGCGCCACGGCAATCGCCTGCACCACCAGCACCAGACGGATACTCGGCTTCGCCCCCAGTTGATCCGCGAGAAAACCATAGCTCACCGGCCCGACAATCGCGCCGAGGCCGTACATCACCCAGATCAGCGCCCCGACCTGTGGCCCGGCACCGAGGCCGCGGGCCACGTAGTCCACCAGGAATACCATGGCTGGCACCAGCCCTGCCGCCATGAGTGCGTATTGGGCAAACAGCAGGTAGACGGCCGGCTGGGTGCGGGTCGACGCGGCATCGGCCGTCGCTGTCATCGTTGCCTGGGGCGCAGCCGACGGCCAGCCAAACCAGCTGATAGTGGTCAATATCAGTGCCAGCAAGCCGAGCCCCAACCAGGTTTGCTGCAGGCCCAGGCTCAGCAGTGGCGGGACGATCGTCCCCGACCCGGCAATGCCCAGCCCGATGCCGAGAAAGATCGCGCCACTGGCCAGCCCTTTGCGCGAGGCCGGCACATGCGGCAACACCGTCGACGCCACCAGCACCATGATCGCGCCACCGGCGACGCCCGAGAGCAAACGCCAGCCGAAAAACCAGCTCACCGACAAGGGAAAGGCACAGGCGAAGAACGACAGGGTGACCGCCAGCATCATCAGCCGCAGCACAGTTTTGTTGGATGTGTGACGCGCCAACGGGTGGCCGATCAGTGCACCGATCAGGTAGCCCACCAGGTTGGCGGCACCGAGGTACACCACGTCGCTGGCGGAAAACCAATGGGCCTGGATCAGCGAGGGAATCAACGGCGTATAGGCAAAACGCGCCAGGCCAATGCTGACCAGGCTGGCGCACAGGCCGGCAAAAATCGGCAGCCAGAATGCGTTGCGTGGGGTGTTCAGGGGGCTGAGCATGGGTGCTCTCCTGCAAGTTTTTCACTGGTGATCAGCTTAACCAGGTTTAGTGATGCACCAGCGCAGCGATTTCGCGTTATCGTGATGCGCAAATGCATCAGATGGAGAGCTCCATGAACTGGGATGACGCACGGGTATTTCTCGCGGTCTGCCGCGAATCAACGCTGCGTGGCGCCGCGCGAGTATTGGGTGTCGACCAGGCTACGGTGGGCCGGCGCATCACGTCGCTGGAAAAGTCATTGGGAGCGACGCTGTTCCTGCGCACCTCCGAAGGTTATGCGTTGACCGCGGTCGGCGAAGCGGCGATGCGCGCCATCGAGAAAATGGAGCACTCGGCGCTGGAATTGCAGCGCCGTATCCAAGGCCTCGACGACCGGCTGACGGGCACCGTGCGGGTCACTACCACCGACTCCATGGCCATCGACTTCCTGATCCCGGCCGTCGCTCGACTGCATCAACGTCACCCCGACGTGCGGGTGCAACTGGACGCCTCGACGCAAATCCTCAGCCTGGCCAAACGCGAAGCCGACATCGCCGTACGTAATACCCGGCCGGACAATCCGGACCTCATCGCCCGGCGAATCGCCCGTTGGCCGGTGGGCCTGTTCGCCTCGCAAGCCTATGTCAATGCCCACGGTGTGCCCGAGCCGGGATCGGCGTTCGAGGGGCATGATCTGGTGGTGTATCAGCCGTATCTGCAGAGCGGCAAGGACATGACGCTGGTCAGTGAACCTGTGGGGCGCGGGCGGATTGTCGCAAGCCTGAGTTCCAGCCTGCTGGTGCGGCGATCCATTGCCGAGGGGATCGGGATCGGGGAAATTCCGGTGTACGTGGGGGAGAGGGATGGACTGGTCCGGCTGTGGCCGGAGCGTACTCGGCCGTTGCCCTATGACGTGTGGCTGGTGACCCACGCGGACCTTCGGCATACGGCGAGGGTCCGTGTGGTGATTGAGGAAATTGTCGAAGCCTTTTGTGGGAGCGAGCCTGCTCGCGATGGACGTTAACGATAACGCGTGCTCCCTGGAAAACCGCGTTGTCCTTCCGTTCTTCGCGAGCAGGCTCGCACACAGGGTTATGGCATTTCTGGCAACTCATTCGCACGCAGATCGAACACCAGCACCTCGGCATCCACCCCATTGCTCAAGCTCAGCAACTGTTCCTCGCGAACCCGCACGCCGTCGCCTTCCTGCAGTGCTACACCGTTCAGCTCAACGCGACCACGAGCCACATGGACATAGGCATAACGATTGGCAGCCAGTTCCACAGTGGCACTTTCCTTGCCATCAATCAGGCCGGCATACACCCGCGCATCCTGGCGCACCGTCAGTGAACCCTGGGCGCCGTCGGGGGAGATGATCAATTGCAGGCGACCGCGTTTCTTCTGGGTGCTGAAATGCTCCTGCTGATAGCGTGGCTTGGCACCGCTAACGTCCGGCACTATCCAGATTTGCAGGAAGTGCACGGGCCGCGAATCCGAGTGGTTGTACTCGCTATGCGCCACGCCGCTGCCGGCGCTCATCAACTGCACATCGCCGGGACGGATCACCGAGCCGGTGCCCAGGGTGTCCTTGTGTTCCAGCGCGCCTTCGAGCACATAGGAGAAAATTTCCATGTCGCGGTGCGGGTGTTGGCCGAAGCCTTTGCCGGCGGCCACGCGGTCATCGTTGATCACCAGCAGATCGGAAAAACCCTGTTCTTTCGAGTTGCGATAGCTGGCGAAGGAAAAGGTATGGAACGACTTCAGCCAGCCGTGATTGGCCAGGCCACGATCCGATGCTTTGCGAAGGGTCAGCATGATGAAATCTCCTTTTGGGACGTTGATTCGTCCGAGTGAGGAGAAGGTTAATGTTAATCCATTGGTGCAATAAGTAGATGAAAACTGAAATACTGTCTCTTTCAGGTTGACAGCTGTGTACCTACGGACGCAGTACCCCTGTGGGAGCGGGCTTGCTCGCGAATGCGGTGTTACATTCAACAAATTTGGTGACTGACACACCGCCTTCGCGAGCAAGCCCGCTCCCACAGGTTCGGTGTCCGGCACAAAGACCTTCCTTGATTTCAGTGATTGAACCCATGAAAACCGTGGCAATGGTGCTGTTCCCCGACTTTCTCCTGCTCGACATGGCCGGGCCGATGGAGGTGTTTTCCATCGCCAATCGTTATCTCAAGCCCGACGAGCACTATGTGCTGACGACCCTTGGCACCGAGTCCGGCGCACTGCGGGCGTCCAATGGCGTGAGGGTGCAGGCGGACATGCCGGTCGAGCAGGCCTGCGACGGCTTTGATCTGCTGCTGGTGCCAGGCGGCCCCGGTGCCTACAACGAAAAACATCCGCCCTTGCTCGAGTGGCTCAAGCGCAATGTCAGTCGATCGCAGACCTTTGGCTCGATCTGCACCGGGGCGTTCGTGCTGGGGCACGCCGGTTTGCTCGACGGCTATCGCGTGACCACCCACTGGCACTACACCGAACGGATGATCAAGGCATTCCCCAAGGCGACGGTCGAAACCGACCAGATCTACGTCCAGGACCGCAACCTCATCACCTCCGGCGGCGTCACTGCCGGCATTGACCTGGCGCTGGCCGTGGTCGCCGCCGACCATGGCAAGAAAGTCGCCCAGGACGTGGCCAAGGTGTTGTTGGTGGTCATGAAGCGCCAGGGCGGCCAGGCGCAGTTCAGCCCGCTAATGGCGGCAGTGGCCCCAAATGAAACGCCGATCACCCGGGTGCAGAACCATGTGCTCGAACACCTGGACGAAGCCTTCAGCATCGAACGCATGGCCAGCCTGGCCAACATGAGCCCGCGCCACTTCGCCAGGGTCTTCGCCCGGGAAGTGAACATGACCCCCATGGAGTTCCTGCAAAGCGCCCGCATCGACCGCGCCAGGAACCTGCTGGAAACCGCTGACCTGCCGCTCAAGACCGTAGCCTTCAAAAGTGGCTTCGGCAGCGTACGGCACATGCGTTTCCTGTTCAGTGAAAAGCTCGGCCTGACCCCGATCCAGTACCGCGAGCAGTTCAGCTGACACGCTTGTCCGTTGTGCGCACCCTATTGGCCGTGACGCTCCCCCCATGGCGGTTGTACCGTCACCGGGGCCTGCCAAGATACCGCTGAACTCATTGCAAGGAAGGTACGGAGCCTGTCATGTGCCGAGCAGGTTTCCAGCGGGTGAAAGCGTATGAACAGCCTCAGAAATGTAATCAGCGACACGGTGCTGCACTTTGGCCCCTACGCCTTCCACGTCAATCAGCGACTGGTTCGCCAGGGTGATCAGCCGCTGCGCCTGGGCGGGCGGGCGCTGGATATCCTGCAGGTGCTGGTTGAGCATGCCGGCTCGGTGGTCAGCAAGGACCATCTGATTGCCCGGGTCTGGCCGAGAACGGTGGTCGAGGACATCAACCTGCGCGTGCACATTGCCGCCCTGCGCCGGGCCTTTCGTGACGGGCAGGACGGGCACGGCTACATCGTCAACATCCCCGAGCGTGGCTACAGCTTTGTCGCGCCGGTGCGCCAGGCGCTGGAGCTCACGCCTTTGGCCAGCGACGCCTTTGCACCATCCCCCCACAACCTGCCGGCACGACTCACACCCGTCATCGGTCGCGATGCCGTGGTGGGCAGTCTGGTGCGCAAGTTGCCAGCGCGCCGTTGCATGACCCTGGTCGGGCCCTGTGGCATCGGCAAGACCACCGTTGCCCTGCGTGTCGCCGAATTGCTGTTGCAGCACTTTCGCGATGGCGTGTGGCGGGTGGATCTGGCGATGATCGACGACCCGGCACAGGTGGTCGACTATGTGACGCGCACCTTGCAACTGGACGTGGGTACGACCCTGGACGCGCTGGGCCAGTGGCATGGTTTGCTGGTTCTCGACAACTGCGAGCACCTGCTTGAAAGCTGCCGGGCACTGGTCGAGCAGCTGTTGATTTCGGCACCGCGCCTGTCGATTCTCGTCACCAGCCGTGAGCCGCTGCTGGCCACCGGCGAAGAACTCTTGCCATTGCCGCCGCTACTGGTGCCACCGACGTCGGCGTTACGTTGTGTCGATGAGGTCATGGGCTATTCGGCCGTGCAGTTGTTCGTCAGCCGTGCCCGCGCCCGCCAGCAAGGCTTTGCCCTGCGCGAGCAGGACCTCAAGGCCGTGCGCGAAATCTGTTGGCGACTCGATGGGCTGCCATTGGCTATCGAGTTGGCGGCGGCGCAGATCGATGCGCTGGCGCTGGTGGGGCTGCAAGCGCAACTGGACAACTGTTTTCAGCTGCTGACCCAGGGGCGGCGCACGGCGGTCCCGCGACACCAGACGCTGAAGGCGGCCCTGGACTGGAGCTATGAGCGGCTAAGCCCGATGGAGCAAACCGTGTTGCAGCGTCTGGCGGTGTTCAAAGCGGCGTTCACCCTCGACGCGGCGATCGCCGTGATCAGTTGCGCGACGCTGCCGCCGTCCAGCCTGAGCAGCGTGATGCAAAGCCTGGCGCTCAAATCGCTGCTGGCACTGGAGCAACTGCGCGGCGTGACGCGCTACCGTTTCCTCAATACCACCCGTTGTTATGCCCTGGAAAAACTCGAACAGAGCGGGGCCTTGCGCACCTTCGAAATGCGCTACGCCGGCTACGTCAGTCACGCCCACCGGCCATCAAGCCGACTCGTGGCTGTGGAGCTCGCCGAGTAGGCGTTGCGCGGTGGCCAGGTCCGGTGTGGCATGGCCTTCGGTAAACCGCTGGTGGATCGGCGACAGCAGCTCCCGGGCCTGCCGGTCGCGGCCCTGACGCTGCCAAAGCCGCGCCAACGAGGTGGCGCTGCGCAGTTCCCAGGCCAGGGCGCCTTGGACTCTTGCCACGTTGAGCGCCTTGCTCAGCAAGGTCTCGGCGGCACAGTCCTGCACCGGGCAATCAGCGGCCAGCAGCACATCGGCCCTGGCCCGCAGAATCTCCGCGGTGCTCCAGCCCGCCGCGCCGGTCTCGGCGCGTTGCAGCAACTCGTCATCGACCAGGCCGCTGTCGAGGGTGACCATGATTTCCTTGATCAGACCCACACCCGGACGCGGTAACGCATCGACTTCGGCATCGTCGATGACCAAGGCATAGTGTCTAGCCCAGGTATGGAACAGCAGCACCGAGTGTTTCTGCGCCTGTTCCAGCAGCAGGTGCAATAGTTCGCGAGCGGTTCGGGCGTCGCCGTTGTAATGGGCGATCAGGCAGCCCGCCAGGGCCAGGGTGTAACAGATGGACGTGCCATGGTTGATCTGCAGTGCGATGTCCAGTGCCTGCCGGGCCGTACGCCAGGCTTGCTCCGGTTGGCCCTGGATCCAGAGGATACGGGCGAGGATGGTCAGCGCGGCGACGCTCTGGTCGTATTGCACGCCAAATCCATGGGTGAAGCGATTGAGATGGCCACTGTGGGCCATGCGCTGGATCACCTCTTCGGCGTTCATTCGGGCCCGCTGCTGATCGCCGGCAAAGTGCAGGGCCAGGACCCGCAGGCGGTGGGTGCTCAGGGACAGCATCGGGTCACCATGCAACCCCAGGCGATCGAATTGCTCGCTCTGTTCCAGGGCCATTTGATAGTGGCCGCAACTGAGGTTGACCGCCAGGTGCCCGGAGATGGCGCGCAGTTGTCCGGCTACGTCCTTGCAGTGTTCGGCCAAAGCCCGGGCGCTGACGAAGGCCTCGACGGTTTCGGCGGTGCCGCCCTGGGCGTGGTAACAGGTGCTGCCCAAGGCCAGTTTCAGCAGCATTTGCAGCCGTGGGCAGACTTCGGGCGCGGCATCGAGCAGGGCCAGGGCCTTGCGCACATAACCGCCGTACTCGTTGAGCAGCGACAGTTCCTGCCACAGCGGCGTGGACGTCGCGGTCAGGCGGATCGCCAGCGCCTGCGGCCCTGATGCAGACAGGCCCCAGTCGAGCGCTGCGCGGATGTCCTCCAGGCTGCGGGCATAACGCTCGATCCACAGACCGGTGGGGATCTGTTCCCAGTCGTCCTGCGCCTGTTGCATCAGGGCCAGGCATCGTTCGGCGTGGCGCTTGCGGGTGTCGGGCAGTTCAGTGCTTTGTTCGAGTTTTTCCAGGGCATAACGGCGGGTGGAGTCGAGCAGGCGGTAGAACACCTCTTCGTCACCGACGTCCACGATCAGCAGCGACTTGGCCACCAGTTGCATGATCGAGCCAAACACCTCGCGCGGTTCGATGTGTTCGCCCACGATCACCGCCGCTGCCGATTCCAGGGTAAAACCACTGCGCAAGATGCCCAGTCGCCGCAGGCAGGTCTGTTCGCAAGCAGTGAGCAGGTTGAAGCTCCAGTCCAGCGTCGTGCGCAGGGTTTGATGCCGGCCCTGGGTCGTCTGGCCGCTGTGGGCGAGCAGGCGAAAACTTTCCTGCAACTGCGCCAGCAAACCGCTGAGGCCAAGGTTGGCGACTTGCGCGGCCGCCAGTTCCAGGGCCAGCGGAATGCCGTCCAGGCGCTGGCAGATCTCGATGACCAGCGGCAACTCGGTATCGGTCAGTTCAAAGCTGTCGTGGTTGGCCATGGCCCGCTCGATAAACAGCTGCACGGCGGAAAAACCCAGGGCCTGGGTGCGGTCCTGCACGGTGATGGGTGGGGGGCATTCCAGCGGTTCCAGGCGCTGGACGAATTCGCCTTCGGCACGCAGGCTCTCGCGGCTGGTGGCGAGGATATGCACGTGTGGCGCGCCACCCAGCAGGCTTTCACAGAGCAGTGCCACGCTGTCGATCAGGTGTTCGCAGTTGTCGATGACCAGCAGCATATGCCGCTCGCGCAGGAACGTGGCAAGCGTGCTCAGCGGTTCGCTGTCGTGCAGGGACAACCCCAGCATTGTCGCCAGGTGGCCGGTGATCAACGAGGGGTCGTTGATCGGCGTCAGGTCCAGCAGGCGGATGCCGTCGCGGTAGTGGCCGATCAGTTGCTCGGCGACGCGCAGGGCGACGCTGGTCTTGCCGATGCCGCCGGGGCCGACCAGGGTGATGAAGCGCTGGAGCGGCAGTTGCGCCACCAGCCTGTCGACCAGCACCTGGCGGCCGATCAGGCGGGCGCGGCGCAGGGGCAGGTTATGGCCGCTGGATTCAACCAGGCCATTTTGCGGACGGTGTTCGATGGGCGCAAGCGACCACGGCGCGACAAAGCTGTAGCCGCGCTGGGCCACGGTGACGATGTAGCGCTGGCCAGCCTGGCCGTCGCCGAGGGCTTTGCGCAGGGCGGCCATGTGCACCCGCAGGTTGATCTCTTCCACCACGCTGTCGGGCCAGACTTCAGCGATCAGCTGTTGCTTGCTGACCACCTTGCCGGCGTGTTCCAGCAGGATCAACAGGATGTCCATGGCGCGTCGGCCCAGGCGCAGGGGCCGGTCGGATTCCAGCACCAGACGTTGTCCGGGGTAGATCCGGTAGGGGCCGAAATGCACAGCCTGTTCGAGGGCGAGGGTCAACGGGTTGCTCCTGTGTGAATGCGTCTGGAACGCACTTCTGGAGCATATTCCTCATATTTTTGCCGGCGCGCAATGCGTCGTTTATCACAGCGGTTGAACTCGGCGCTCGATGATCCGGGTGCTGCCCGCAGGCAGGTGATGTGGGGAGGGCGCGTACGGCCCGGCAACGCCACGCAAACGGATTGATGCCCTCGCTGCGGGTGAACATGTGGCAGAAGTGAGCCTGGTCGCAGAAGCCGCATTCGAGGCTGATTTGCGTGAGACTCAGGTCGGTGTGCTGGATCAGCTGCTTGGCCCGGGCGATACGTTGCTGGCGAATCCATTCCTGTGGCGAACAGCCGGTGCTGCACTTGAACGCGCGGGAGAAATGACTGCGCGACAGCGAACAAGCCTGGGCCAGTTCGGTCACTTGCAGGGATTCGCCGAGGCGATCGAGGATCAGTTGTTTCACCAACTGTTCGCGCTGCGGACTGAGGCCGCTGGCGCTTTTTTCCTGGGGCTGCGCGACTGTCGCGCGAGCGGCGCTTTGCTGGAACTGAGCCATGGCGAATGTCCGAATGGGTAGGATTCATTCTTGAACCCCAAGGCTCTGGCGCGCGAGTTAAACGTTGTTAATTCCTCATGCAGGGTGGGCAGTCCTGGGTAAAGTCAGACACAATCGCCACCTCGCGCCTGGCTTGACACACAAGGGAACCGTGCCTATGAACCGTAACGATCTGCGTCGCGTCGACATGAACCTGCTGGTGATTTTCGAAGCGCTGATGTTCGAGAAGAATCTGACCCGCGTGGCGGAAAAACTGTTCATGGGCCAACCGGCCGTGAGTGCGGCGCTGGGGCGGTTACGCGATCTGTTCGACGACCCTTTGCTGTTGCGCAACGGTAGAAGCATGGAGCCGACGGCACGGGCGCTGGCGATTCTCAAGGAACTGCAACCGGCCATGGACACCATTTCCGGCGCGGTCAGTCGCGCCAAGGAATTTGATCCGGCGACCAGTTGCGACGTCTTTCGCATTGGCCTGTCGGACGATGCCGAGTTCGGTCTGTTTCCGCCTCTGCTGAGCAAGCTGCAGGAAGAGGCACCGGGCATTGTCGTGGTGGTGCGCCGGGCCAATTACCTGCTGATGCCGGCGTTGCTGGCGTCGGGGGAAATCTCCGTGGGCGTCAGCTACACCACCGACCTGCCGGCCAATGCCAAGCGCAAGAAGCTGCGGGATATTCCCTGCAAAGTGCTGCGCGGTGACAAGCGACCGGGGACGCTGACCCTGGATGAGTATTGCGCGCGTCCCCATGCGATGGTGTCGTTTTCCGGGGACCTGAGCGGCAATATCGACCTGGACCTGGCGAAGGTTGGTCGCACCCGTCGGGTGGTGCTGGGCGTTCCGCAGTTCAGCGGCTTGCGCGCGTTGCTCGCCGGCACCGAGATGATTGCGACGGTGCCGGATTATGCGGCGTGTGCGCTGGTGGAGGGGTGTGGCTTGCGTGCCGAGGATCCGCCGTTCGAGATTGCGGCGGCGCAGTTGTCGATGGCCTGGAGCGGGGTGCATGACAATGATCCGGCGGAGCGCTGGTTGCGGTCGCGGATCAGTCAGTTCATGTCGGAGCCGCTGTCGATCCCGGCGTGACAGCGGCGGCCTGCCGCCAACCTGTATTTTCGCGGATGTACCCAACCCCCCTGTAGGAGCGAGCTTGCTCGCGATGGTCGCTAACGATGACGCTAGCTTTCTGACGAAACGCGTCAGCTTCACGTCCTTCGCGAGCAAGCCAGCTCCTACAGGGGGCTCGGGGTCCCTCGCAATAAGAGCACGTACATTCAATTTTTTCCTTTCTCGCCCCGGCATTATTCAATTCAATATTGTCTCGCCGGAGCCCTCCGCCATGCCTGATTCCAACGTGCTCGACTCGCCTTTCGAGGAGGTCGTGACCCTGGTCATCAAACACCGGGTCAGGGCCGGTTATGAAGTGCCCTACGAGGCCTGGCTGCGCAACATCGTCAGTGTCGCCGGACAGCAGGAGGGGCACCTGGGCGTGGATGTGATGCGCGGCAAGAACGCGGGCCTCGATATGTACACCTGCGTCCTGCGCTTTTGCTCCACCTCGGCGATGCAGCGCTGGCTCGATTCGCCCCAACGCCAGGCGCTGGTCAACGAAGCCACGCCGATGCTGGCCGACGGCGACCAGACCGAGGTCAACCCGGTCAACGAATTCTGGTTCGCCCCCCAGGTCGAGTCGGGCTCGCCACCGCCGCGCTGGAAGCAGGCCGTGGTGACGCTGCTGGTGATCCTGCCGCACACCTTGCTGGTGCCGCTGCTCTGGGGGCCGTTGTTGCGGCTCAACGCCGTGCTCTCCAACTACGTGGTCGCGACCTTCCTGATCACCCTGACCATCGTGCTGTCGGTGGTGTACCTGTTCATGCCGATGGCGACGCGCCTGTTCGCGCCCTGGCTGTCTTCTTCCACTGCGCCCAAGGAAACGCGATGAACGCCGATCTGATTCTGTTCAATGGCCAATTTCATACCGTCGACCGTGAAAACCCACGCGCCACTGCGGTCGCCATCAGCGAGGGCCGCTTCGTCGCGGTCGGCAGCGATGCCGAGGCCATGGCCTTGCGCGGTTCTGGCACGCAGGTGATCGACCTCAAGGGCCGTTGCGTGATCCCCGGCCTCAACGACTCGCACTTGCACCTGATCCGTGGCGGTCTGAACTACAACCTCGAACTGCGCTGGGAAGGCGTGCCGTCACTGGCCGATGCGCTGCGCATGCTCAAGGATCAGGCCGACCGCACACCCACGCCGCAATGGGTGCGGGTGGTCGGTGGCTGGAACGAATTCCAGTTCGCCGAAAAGCGCATGCCGACCCTCGAAGAGTTGAACCAGGCCGCGCCCGATACCCCGGTGTTCGTCCTGCATCTGTATGACCGCGCCTTGCTCAACCGCGCCGCGTTGCGGGTCGCCGGTTACACCCGCAATACGCCGAACCCGCCGGGTGGCGAGATCGTGCGGGACTCGAACGGTGAACCCACCGGCATGCTGGTGGCGCGGCCCAACGCGATGATTCTGTACTCGACGCTGGCCAAGGGGCCGAAGTTGCCGCTGGAGTACCAGGTCAACTCGACGCGCCAGTTCATGCGCGAACTCAATCGCCTCGGCCTGACCAGTGCCATCGACGCTGGCGGCGGTTTCCAGAATTACCCGGACGACTATCAGGTGATCGAGCAGTTGGCCAGGGACCAGCAACTGACCGTGCGCATCGCCTACAACCTGTTCACCCAGAAACCCAAGGAAGAACTGACCGATTTCAAGAACTGGACCAGCAGCGTGACCCTGCACCAGGGCGACGACTACCTGCGGCACAACGGCGCCGGGGAGATGCTGGTGTTCTCCGCGGCGGATTTCGAGGACTTCCTCGAACCGCGCCCGGACCTGCCGCAAACCATGGAAGACGAACTGGAACCGGTGGTGCGCCATCTGGTCGAGCAGCGCTGGCCGTTCCGTTTGCACGCCACCTACGACGAATCCATCAGCCGCATGCTCGACGTGTTCGAGAAGGTCAATCGCGACATCCCGTTCAACGGCTTGCCGTGGTTTTTCGACCACGCCGAAACCATCACCCCCCGCAACATCGAGCGGGTGAGGGCGCTGGGTGGCGGCATCGCCATCCAGGATCGCATGGCGTTCCAGGGCGAATACTTCGTCGAGCGCTACGGCGCCAAGGCAGCGGAGGCGACGCCACCGATCAAGCGCATGCTGGCCGAAGGTGTACCGGTCGGCGCCGGCACCGATGCCACGCGGGTGTCCAGCTACAACCCATGGACCTCGTTGTACTGGATGGTCAGCGGCCGCACCGTCGGTGGCCTGGCATTGCACGCCGAGGGCCTGTCGCGCCAGACCGCCCTGGAACTGTTCACCCACGGCAGCGCCTGGTTCTCCTCCGAGCAGGGCAAGAAAGGCCAGATCAAGGTCGGGCAACTGGCGGACGTGGCAGCCTTGAGCGCGGACTATTTCAGCGTCGAGGACGAAGCGATCAAATGGATCGAGTCGGTGCTGACCGTGGTCGGCGGCAAGGTGGTGTATGCCGCCGATGATTTCGAAAAACTTGGGCCCGCCAGCGTGCCGGTGCTGCCGGACTGGTCGCCGGTGGTGAAGGTACCGGGCCACTGGCGGCCGAATTCGCCGTTGCAGGCGCAGGTTCACCAGTGCAGCGGACCCTGCGCGGTGCACTCCCACAGCCATGAGCGGGCGCGTCTGTCGAATGCGCCGGTGAGTGATTTCGCCGGGTTCTGGGGTGCCTTCGGCTGCTCGTGTTTTGCTTTCTAATCAACTTAAGCGACAACCATCCACCAAGGAGTTTTTCATGAGCAACGTTCCGTACAAACGCCTGAACAAAGACGATGCAGTGGTGCTGCTGGTCGATCACCAGACTGGCCTGATCTCGCTGGTCCAGGACTTCTCGCCCAACGAGTTCAAGAACAACGTGCTGGCCCTGGGCGACATCGCCAAGTTCTTCGAACTGCCGACCATCCTCACCACCAGTTTCGACAGCGGCCCCAACGGTCCGATCGTGCCGGAGCTCAAGGCGCAGTTCCCGGATGCGCCGTTCATTGCGCGCCCTGGCCAGATCAACGCCTGGGACAACGAAGACTTCGTCAGGGCGGTGAAGGCCACCGGTCGCAAGCAACTGATCATCGCCGGCGTGGTCACCGACGTCTGCGTGGCGTTCCCGACCCTGTCGGCCCTGGCCGAAGGTTTTGACGTGTTCGTGGTGACTGATGCTTCCGGCACCTTCAACACCACCGTTCAACAAGCCGCCTGGGCCCGCATGTCGGCCGCCGGTGCACAGCTGTTGAACTGGTTCTCGGTTGCCTGCGAGCTGCAAGGCGACTGGCGCAACGACATGGAAGGCCTGGCCAACCTGCTGTCGGAACGCATTCCGAACTACCGTAACCTGATCAACAGCTACACGACCTTTACTTCGAAGTAAGTCGACAGGCTGAAAAGATCGCAGCCTTCGGCAGCTCCTACAGGGGAACGCGTACAACTGTAGGAGCTGCCGGAGGCTGCGATCTTTTGCTTTGTAAACGTTGTAAAGTGTCGGACTGTCAATCAAGGCGCGACAATGAACCCGTTCGAAGATATGCGTATTTTTTGCCAGGTGATGGATTCCGGCAGCTTCACGGCCGCCGCCGATCAGTTGGGATTGTCCAAGCAGTTTGTCAGCCGGCGCCTGATGCAGCTCGAAGCGCGTCTGGGTGTGCGGCTGCTCAATCGCTCGACAAGGCGGTTGGATGTCACGCCCCTGGGGCAAAGTTACTACGAATCGGCCTTGCGCTTGCTGGGTGAAGTCGAGCAGGTGGAGCAGGGCATCGCCGGGCAGACCACCGAGCCGCGCGGCACCATTCGCGTGAGTGCGCCGCTGTCGTTTGCGCTGGCGCATCTGGGGTGCCTGCTGCCGCAGTTTCTGCAGCGTTATCGTGACGTCACGGTGGAGGTGGACCTGAGCGATCGCCCGGTGGATTTGCTCGGCGAGGGCTACGACCTGGCACTGCGCATCGGCACGCTGGAAGACTCGACGTTGATCGCGCGGCGCATCGCTTCCATCCAGCGCGTCTACTGCGCCAGCCCGGCTTACCTGGCTGAGCGCGGTACGCCGGTCAAACCCGAAGACCTGCACCAGCATGACTGCCTGCCTTACGGTCATGGGCGTCAGGTGCAATGGCGCTTCGAAGGGCAGGGCAAGCCGCTGATGGTCAACGTCACCGGGCGGATGCGGGTCAACAATGGCGAGCTGCTCAAGGACGCGGCGACTGCCGGGATGGGGATTACTTATTTGCCGACGTTTATCGTCGGGGCGGCGTTGAAGGATGGGCGATTGGTGGCGGTGCTGGATGAATTTTGTCCCGAGCCGCTGACGCTGTCGGCGGTGTATCCGCAACATCGCCAGGCGTCGCGACCGGTGCAGGCGTTGATCGGGTTTTTGCGCGAGCGGCTGGATCAGACGCAGGGTGTATTGTAGATCTACGGTTCACACAATCCACTGTGGGAGCCAGCCTGCTGGCGATGGCGTCAGGACATTCGACATTGATGTCGTCTGACCCACCGCCATCGCCAGCAGGCTGGCTCCCACAGGGTTTAGACCAGGTCAGTTGACGCGTTTGTCGTCGCCGGGTTCGCCAGCAGCATGCAGGCCGCGATCGTCACCGACTTCGCCAGCACGGTGAACGCCGTGGTCGTCGCCGACCTCGCCGGAGCGGTGAACCCCATTGTCGTCATGTCCGGCCTGATGTACGCCATGATCGTCGCCCGGTTCAGAGTGGGTGCTGCTACGTCCGGAGTTCGAGGCGGTATTGCCGGCGTGTCCCGAAGCATGGTCGCTGCCGCCATGACCGCTGCCGGCGCTA
This sequence comes from Pseudomonas sp. IT-P218, assembly GCF_949767605.1. Taxonomy (NCBI): domain Bacteria; kingdom Pseudomonadati; phylum Pseudomonadota; class Gammaproteobacteria; order Pseudomonadales; family Pseudomonadaceae; genus Pseudomonas; species Pseudomonas sp. IT-P218. Next base: position 104,093 of record NZ_CATKQQ010000003.1, on the reverse strand, counting down.
TTGCCGCCGTGACCACCGCCATTGCCACCGCCGCTGCCACCACTGCCTCCGCTATGGCCACCACCATTACCGCCGCCACCGCCACCGCCACCGCTGCCACCACCGTGACCGCCGCCACCACTGCCGCCGCCACCACCGTGACCGCCGCCACCGCCACCACTGCCGCCACCACCACCGTGGCCACCGCCACCACCGCCCCCACCACTTCCGCCTTCTTTCGCCTGGGCACTCGATACCCCGGACAGGCTGTCCGGAATCAGGACGGTAGACGCCGATAAGACCGCGCCAATCGCTACCGCCAGTAATAGCTTGTTGATGTGCATGTCGTTCTCCGTCTTTTAATTCAAGTTGGAACGTTGATGAACAATGCAACGTGCTGCCATATTCAGTGGGTAAACACGCCTGGGTCCGGCTTTATTCGTTGTCACGGGGAAAAAGACTGAGATTTCCCGGGCAGGCCCGTCCCAGAGGCGTCAGTGAATGCTTGAGGCCAGCTCGAAAATCGGGATGTACATCAAAATCACGATCACCCCGATCAGCAGGCCGATGAAAGTCATGAGCAAGGGTTCGAACAAACGCACGAACCATTCGATCCAGCGGCTGATTTCTTCGTCGTAGAAGTCCGCACTACGCTCCATCATCTGCCCGAGGTTGCCGGACTGTTCGCCAGCGCGCAGCAGGCGCAGGGACACCGGGGTCACCAGGTGATTGAGTTCCAGCGCCGTCGACAGCGATTGCCCCTCGCGCACCCTTTCGCAGGCCTGGTCCAGGCGCAGGCGGGAGGCCGGGGTGAGCAGGTTGCGGACCATGCCCATGGCGGTGACGAGGGGGATGCCGCCTTGCAGCAGGATGCCCAGCGAACGGTAGAACCGCGCCAGTTCGTACATGAAGATGCGTTGATGCACCGCCGGCAGTTTCTCGATCAAGCGGTCCAGGCCCCGACGAAAGGCCGGCTGGCGCTGGAGGAAGGCGAGGGCGATGACGATCGTCGCCAGTGCGCCAAAGAATTCGCCCTGGTGAGCGTGCAGGAACATGCCGCTGCTCATAAGGATCTGCGACAGCCACGGCAGGTTCGAGCCCAGCCCTTCGAACACCAGGCTGAAGCGCGGCACCACATACCCCATCAGGAACAACACCACGCCACCGCCCACCACCAGCAACAGCATGGGGTAGATCGAGGCGCTGACGATCTTCTGGCGAACCTCGTCCATGCGCTGGCGATAGCTGACGTAGCGGCCCAGGGCTTCGCCCACGGCGCCGGTCTTCTCGCTGGACTGGACCAATGCGACGTAGAGCGGCGGGAACACCGCCGACAGTTGGCCCAACGCCTGGGAAAACGATTTGCCTTCGTAAAGCAGGCGCACCAGTTCGCTCAAGGTCTTGCGGGCCTGTGGCGCGTTCTCTTTTTCCGCCAGGCTTTCCAGCGCATCGATCAACGGCAGGCCGGCATTGAGCAGGGTGGTCAGTTCCTGGCTGAACAACACCAGGTTGAAGGTCTCACGCTGCCTGGGGCGCAGCGCCCGCCAGTGACGTTCGGCGTGCAGGCTGACCACCCGCAGGCCCTGGTCCTCGGCGATGCGCCGGGCTTCGCTGTCACCTGGCGCCTCGACAGTCATTGAAACCACACCGGCCTTGCCGACCGCTTTGAGGTGAAAACGCATGGTCGCCATTCCCGTCATTGCCAACTGGTGACTTCGGCGTTTTCGCCTTCGCCGCCGGGTTGGCCGTCCTTGCCCATGGACAGCAGGTCGTACTCGCCGTTTTCGCCAGGGTAGCGATAGTTGTAGTTACGGCCCCAGGGGTCCTGCGGCAGTTTTTTCTGCAGGTACGGACCGGTCCAGCGGGTTTCGTCACTGGGGGCGGTGACCAGCGCCTGCAGTCCCTGCTCGGTCGACGGGTAATGGCCGACTTCCAGGCGGTACAGGTCCAGGGCCTTGCCCAGGCCTTCTATTTGCGCCTTGGCCACCTTCACTTCGGAACGGCCCAGTTGCGCGAAATATTTCGGCGCGACGATGCCGGCCAACAGCCCCAGCACCACCAGCACCACCAACAGTTCAAGCAATGTGAACCCGCGCTCGGCTCGAGGGGGAAAAGCACGCGGGGCGAAACGCAGACGCTGTTTCATGTTGACCTCACACAGTCGGCAGAAGGGTCGCGTCAACGGCTTATGCAATTGCCATGCAAAGCCCCGCTCAAGCTTCGGACATCCTCGTGCAGCCCCCGTATTCCGGCCACTCGCGCTTTCGGCACAGTGCTTGCGTATGGCTGATACGCGACTGGCCATTGGGGCATTACCCCCATTTTTCGGGGCCGGTCAGGGGAGGTAGAACCATGAAAACTCTCACCACAGGATTGCTTGGCATGATGCTGCTGGCCGGTGCTGTTCAGGCCGATGTGTTTGTTTCCAGAGACGCCAAGGGCGACTTCGTTTTGTCCAACGTCCATCGCCCCGGCCGCCACTACGAACGGGTGGTGCAAGAGGTCGAAGTGGCGGCGGTCAGCCTCGATCAGCAGCCGCAAATGATCGCTTCGCGCCCCTATGCCGAGCTGGTCTCCAAGGCCGCCACGGACAACGAGTTGCCGGCCGCGCTGCTGCACGCGGTGATCCAGACCGAATCGAGCTACAACGCCCGCGCCGTATCGCCCAGGGGCGCGGGCGGGTTGATGCAGTTGATGCCCGACACCGCCCGCGAGCTGGGGGTGAAAAACGTCTACGACCCCAAGTCCAACATCCAGGGCGGAGCCCGTTATCTCAAGCGCCTGATGACGATGTTCGACAACGATATCGCCCTCGCCGTGGCCGCCTACAACGCCGGGCCGCAAGCGGTGCTCAGCCGTGGCGGGGTGATCCCGCCGTTCGCCGAAACCCAGCGTTATGTGCCCAGTGTGCTGCGCCAATACCGGCGCCTGCAGGGGCTGGCGGCGGATGCCCCGCTATGACGAACAGCTTGGGGCGAGTTTCCCCAACATTGGGGCATGGTGGCCCCGACGCAAAAGTGGGGAATGGGTGGGGAATATCCCCCGATGAATTAAATGGCGACTGTAACTGTTTGAAATAACGATAAATTTTTTATGGCATACAGATTGCTCAAAGGGTTTTGTCGAGAATTATTCCCTGTGAGCACCCACAGCGAGGCCCGTGATCATGACCGGCACATTCCACGCTCCATCCGTCCTTCCCTGGCTGCTGTTGGCCGCATCGATGCTCGGCATCGAAGTCGCCGAAGCGGCAGCGCGATGTGAGCGCAACCTGGTGGCCAACGTCGTGGCGCTGGACCAGCCGCTGATGTTCAACCGCCTCGGTGCGCAGAACGTCAACGGCATGATGTTCGCCCTGCGTCGCGATGTGGTCGATGACCATGACGTCTCACTGGCCCAGGGTGGTGCGGCGGTGCCGGGCAAGGTTTCGCTGCGTCCCGACAAGCGTCCACGTCCGCTGGTGCTGCGGGTGGCCGCCGGTGACTGCCTGACCATCAACCTGCAGAACCTGCTGGCCTATCAGGCCAACCCCGGTTCCCACGACGGTGGCGAGGAAGAGGAGGGTGAGGAAGAAGAAGGCATCGAAGTGGGCGGTAACGAAAACTTCAAGGTCGACGAGCAAGTGGCCGACCGGCATGTCGGTTTCCAGGTCAACGGCATGCAAGCGGTCAACAGCATCGACGACATCGCTTCGTTCACCGGGCGCAATGCCAATAGCCTGATCGCTCCGGGCGCCAGCCGCTCATACACCCTGTACGCCGAGCGCGAAGGGGTGTTCGCCGCCAGCAGCCGTGGCGCAACTTTCGGTGGTGAAGGTGCGGCCGGCAACGTCGCCAACGGTCTGTTCGGCCAGGTCGTGGTGGTGCCCAAGGGCGGTCGCACCTACCGCAACACGGTGACCGAAGAAGAAATGCGCCTGGCGACCACAGGGCGCACCCCGGCCGGTCAGCCGATCGTCGACTACCAGGCCCGCTACCCGCAACGCGAGCCGTGGGTCCGTGAAGGCAAGGCCGGCACGCCGATCATCAACATGGTCGACGGCAATGAGATCATTTCCAGCGAGAGCGACGCGATCGTCATGGGCAGCAATGCCGACGGCAGTTTCCCGCCCTCCACCTATCCATTGGAATCGGTGGGCAAACGCAACCCGGCGCTTCCCAATCGGCTGGAACCGTTCCGCGACTTCGCCTCGCAGTTCCAGGATGAAACCGCAGCGACCCAGGCGTTCCCGGCCTATTGGGCCGACCCGGTGATGGCCCACGTGCTGGAGCCGACCCGCGATTCCTTCATGATCAACTATGGCTCCGGTGGCATGGGCGCCGAAGTGGTCGCCAACCGTCTCGGCGTAGGTCCGATGCACGATTGCCTGTCCTGCGCCTACGAAGAATTCTTCCTCAGCTCCCACACCGTCGGCGACGTAGCGATGCTGGTGGACGTGCCGGCCAACGCTGGCCTGGAAGGCATCACCCCGGGCCAGACTCCGAACGCCGACCAGGTGGGCGTCAAGGCGACCATGGCGCTGTACCCGTCCGAGCCGTCCAACGTCAACCACAGCTACATCGGCGACTTCGTCAAATTCCGCAACACCCACAACGGCCATGAACAGCACATTTTCCACCTGCACGGGCATCAGTGGCTGTTCAACCCCAACGATGACAACTCGGACTACGTAGACGCCCAGGGCATCGGTGCGGGCGCCGGCTACACCTATGAAATCGCCAACGGCGGTTCGGGCAACCGCAACCGGGTCGCCGGCGATGCGATCTATCACTGCCACTTCTACCCGCACTTTGCCCAGGGCATGTGGGCCATGTGGCGGGTGCACGACGTGTTCGAAGAAGGCACCAAGCTCGAAGTCTCGCAACAAGGCAACGACGGTTACCACAGCGAGCCCTATGCCCTGCGCAGCGGTAAACCCGCGGCGGGCGCACGGGCCTTGCCCGATGGTGAAATCGTCGCTGGCACACCCATCCCTGCGGTAGTGCCGCTGCCCGGCAAAGCCATGGCGCCAATGCCAGGCAAAGTCGCCGTGGTACCGAAAATCGGCGAGGCCCTGGTGGCCGCCAACGACGATGACGATGATGAAGAAGAGGACGACGATGACGGCGAGCATCATGGCGGCAGCGGCGGTGCCCAGGCCATCGGTTCCCTGGCCCTGGTCGATCGCAGTGAAGCCAACCGCAACGCCGATGGCACTTTGAAAAACCCTGGTTATCCATTCTGGATCGGCGGCATGGAAAGCTCGGTCGGCCAACGCCCACCGACTCCGCCGCTGGACATGCTCGACGCTGCCACGGCGCAGGCCTTGAAAGCCACGGGCAAAGCCTTGTGGGCCAACCTTGACCCGGCTCAGTCCGGTGGCTGGGACGGTGGCCTGGGCCGCCATGTGCTGGACGGCATGTCTGCCGGTGGCGAGGCCGAGACCATTACCACCTCGCTGGATTTCTCCAAGACGGTCACGCGTGCCAAGCCGATCTACCTGCCGGAAGAGGGCACCGAAGTCGAGCAAGCGGCAATGGCCTTCCACGCCAAGAAAGACCATCCAAGTTTCGCCCTGCTGCCGGGCAACCAGATCGTCGCACGGCCTTTCCGCACCAACGGCGCCTTGCCGATGGCCGGTGCGCCATTCTATGAACCGTGCATGGACGACCGGCAGAAACGCCTGAGCAGCAGCGCCGGCATCGGTGAATTCAACAGTGGTGAGCGGCTCGACGGCATGTCCTTCATTGGCTCCTCGAGTTTCACCGCCGACCGTCCGCGCATCTACAAGGCGGCCAACATCCAGTTCGACGCGGTGTACAACAAGGTCGGCTACCACTTCCCGCAAGCGCGCATCCTCGCGCTCTGGGAAGACGCCTGGCCGGTGATCACCAAGCAGCGTCCGCCAGAACCTCTGGTGATGCGCATGAACACCTTCGACTGCGTGCAATACCAGCAAACCAACCTGGTGCCGGCCACCTATGAGATGGACGACTATCAGGTGCGCACGCCGACCGACGTGATCGGCCAGCACATTCACCTGCCGAAGTGGGACCTGGTGTCTGCCGATGGTTCGTCCAACGGCTGGAACTACGAAGACGGCGTACTTTCCCCAGGTGCGGTGCAAGAACGCATCCACGCCATCCGCGAGTTCAACCAGTGCGAAGGCACTGATCCACGCGACGGCACACCTGCCTGTCCGAAAGCCAAGAACCACCCGTACTTCGGTCAATATGGCCGGGCTGACTGGGTCGGCGCGCGTACCGCGATGCAGCGCTGGTTCGTCGATCCGGTGGTGAACGCCAAAGGCGTCGACCGTGGCCTGGGCACCATCTTCACCCACGACCACCTCGGCCCATCGACGCACCAACAGATTGGCCTGTACGCCACCGTACTGGCAGAACCGGCCGGTTCCACCTGGTTCCACGCCGAGACCGGCGAGCCGTTGTACAGCGGCGCGCGTCAGGATGGCGGACCGACTTCGTGGCAAGCGGTGATTAATACCGGTGACATCGACGGCGATGGCAAGAACGACAGCTTCCGTGAGTTCTTCCTCGAGTACAGCGACTTCCAGCACGCGTATGAAGCCGGTGTGTACGTCGGCGCAGGCCCGGACGGCAAGCCGAATGCACAAGCCTTCCCGGCTACGGCGGACAGCTTCCGCTACGCCATCAACCCGCCTGTGCGTAACAACGCCAGTACCCTGCTGGACGGCATTGTCGAAATGCAGGGCGGCATGCTGCCCGGCTGCCCAACCCGGCCATGCCCTCAAGCCATTTCGGTGGATGACCCGGGCATGTTCGTGGTCAATTACCGCAACGAACCGCTGGCCCTGCGGGTGTACGACCCGAACAAGGTCGGCCCGGACGGCAAGCGCGGCATGCAGGCCGATGGCCTGGGCGGCGACCTGGCGTACGCCATGCAAAGCCGTACCGACCGTGCGATCCCGGCGATGAACCTGGCGCCGAACCTGATCACCGCGGCAACCGGCCCAACCGGCGGCACCACGCTGTTCCCGCCGCACATCAACAAGGGCGGCGCCGAGCCTGGCGATCCGTTCACCCCGATGCTGCGGACCTACACCGGCGACAACGTGCGGCTGCGGGTGCATGCCGGTGGTCACGAGGAGGAGCACAACGTCACCCTGCACGGCGTGAAGTGGCTGCAAAGCGGTTCCGGTTTCGGCAACAGCTCCAACTCCGGCTGGCGCGCGTCGCAGATGATCGGCATCTCCGAGCAGATGGGCTTCATTGCGCCGGTGTCGATGCTGTCCAGTTCAGCGACCACCACTGGTGACTACCTGTACTCGATGGATGCTTCGATCGAAGGCTACTGGAGCGGAATCTGGGGCGTGATGCGCAACTACACGGCGCAACGCAGCGATCTGTTCGCGCTGCCCAACAACGCCAAGCCTACCGGCATGCGCAACACCGTGGCTTTCGACGGCATCTGCCCACGGTACGGCGCCAACCCGAACGGTATCGGCACTAGGCCGACCCCACAACGCAACTATGAAGTGGTGGCGGCATTGGCCAACGACATCCTCGGCAACCCGCTGGGCCTGACCATCGGTGATCCGGCGGGTCTCGGCCAGCATGTCGGCGGGCCGTTGAATCCGGCCGGCGGCACCCTGGTGTTCAACTCGCGGACCGTGAGCATTCCGCAGGTCACTGTGTTCGACCCTGAAGACGGTGAAACCATCACCATCGGCGGGCAAAGCGGGCCGCTGCATGACCCGACCGCGATCCTGTATGTGCGCAAGGCCGACCTCGACCCTGCCACCGGCAAGCTCAAACCCGGTGTGCCAGTCGAACCCCTGGTGCTGCGCGCAGCGGCCGGTGACTGCATCAATGTCACCCTGGAAAACCGTCTGCCGAGCGTGATGCCGGACCTGGCCCAGACCGCGGTGATGCAAGGCATGGTCAAGCGTGATCGCAACAGTGGCACCGGTTCGACCACCTTCAGCAACAACCTGATGCGGCCGTCGAGCCACGTGGGTCTGCACGCGCAATTGCTGGCGTACGACATCACCAAATCCGACGGCACCAACGTCGGCGCCAACCCGACCCAGACCGTGCCGCCGCGTGTCGGCAGCAGCGGAGCCTACCCGACCCGTACCTACCAGTACTACGCCGGGCACCTGGAGCGTGAAGGCAAACCGATCACTCAGTTGGGACGTAATGTCGACAACATCAACGCCACGGCGATCGAGTTCGGCGGGTTGAATTTCACTCCGGCGGACGTGATCAAGCAGTCGCAAAAAGGCCTGGCCGCTGCGGCGAGCATCCTGCCGGTGGGCGCCACCTGGGTTGACGACACGCGCAAAGTGAATGCCACGGTCACCGCACCAGGGCAAACCAGCTACCGCGACTTTGCGATGGTCTGGCAGAAGGCCTTGAACATTCGCTGGGCCAATGGTCGGCCGGTGGAAGGGATTGCCGCGGAAGGGTTCGGCGTGCCGAACGATCCGCAGGACAACTCGAGCATGGCCATCAACTACAGGACCGAGCCGATGTGGTACCGCTTCGGCCTGGCCCCGGATGCACCGTTCGGCCATGCCGATGGCGCGGGCTACGGCGACATGGTGAACGCGCACATGGCCTACAGCAATGCGCTGGTGGGTGGTGATCCGCAAACGCCGGTGCTTTACGCGAGGCCTGGGCAACCATTCCGTACGCACATCCTGATGCCTACCGGCGGCAGTCGCGGCACGACCTTCCAGCTGGACGGGCACGTCTGGTCGACCAACCCGTTCCTGTCGGAGAAGAGCGATACCGGCGGCTATCCAATGGGCACCCCTGGCGTGGGCTCGGTGAAGTTCGGCTACAACCCGATGTCGATGTACATCGGCGCCCGCGAGAGCGTCCTGCCGGCAGCCCACTTCAGCTTCATGCTGCCGAGCGCCGGGGGGGTCAACGCGATACCGGGTGACTACCTGTTCCGCGATTACGCCGCCTACGGCAACACCTCCGGGTTGTGGGGGCTGTTGCGGGTGACCAACGAAGCGGAACCGGCGCCAGCGCCGTAGGGCAGGCAAACGCAACACCTGTAGGAGCTGGCTTGCCAGCGAAGACGGAGTGTCAGACACATCAATGTTGAATGTGCTGACGCCTTCGCTGGCAAGCCAGCTCCTACAGGGGGCGCGGTGAGGCAGGGATAGATCTGAAGGGGAGAGTGACATGAACAGGACCATCAAAATCGCCAGCGTGGCGCTGATCGTCGGGGTCGCGCTGATCTGGTTCGGGGTGTGGCGCACATCGCCACCGACCCTGCTCAGCGACATTGCGCTACCCGACACCTGGAGCGACCAGACCCTTGAACGCGACGGCGTGTCGGTGGCCCTGGAAGTACGGCCGCTGGCCGAAGGCGGCGTGTTGCGCGAGGGTGAGTTTGCCGACGTGCGTTTCAAGGTCACCGACAAGGCGTCCGGCCAACCGCTGGCGGGCATCGCCCCCAGCGCCTGGATTGACCCGGAAACCGTTGCTGCCGACCAGGCCCAGGGCCGCGAACAGAGCTGCAAGGCCCGGGTCGGGGTGTTCCTCAAGTCGAGTATCGGCGCACGGCCGCTGCTCGATCTCAACAGCTATTTCCTGATGGTGATGAACCGTGATGCCAGCGTCTCGGTGGTCGACCCGTCAGTCTCGGTGGGCGGTATCACCAGCACCCTGACCCGCATCGACATCAAGCAACCGCCGATGGATTGGGTCACCCCCAGGGACAACAAGCGGGTATTCGTGTCGATGCCGACGGCGGGCGAAGTCGCGGTGATCGACAGTGAGCAATTCAAGCTGATCGACTCGGTGGCCGCCGGGAGTAACCCGGTGCGCGTGGCCTTGCAACCGGACGAGCGCCTGCTGTGGGTGGGCAACAATGCTCCGTCGGCCGAGCAATCCGGGGTCACGGTGATCGACACCGCCACGCTCAAGACCCTCAAGCACCTGGCCACCGGCAGCGGCCACCACGAGATCGCCTTCAGCAAGGACAGCCGTTTTGCCTTTGTCACCAACCGCGACGACGGCACAGTCAGCCTCATCGATATCGCCAGCCTGACCATCGCCAAGCAGCTCAAGACCGGTTCGCACCCGCTGTCGGTAGCGTACTCGCCACTGTCCGGCGCGGCCTATGTGGCCGATGGCAAGGACGGCACGGTGACCGTGGTCGATGCCGCGAGCCAGTCGGTGCGGCGGGTGATCAAGGTCAAGCAGGGCCTTGGCCCCATGGGCTTCAGCGCCGACGGGCGTTTCGGCATCGTGCTCAATACCCTGGAGAACCAGGCCGCGGTGATCGATGCGGCTAACGATGCGCTGATCCATGAACTGGACGTGTCCGCCGAACCCTACCAGGTGGTGTTCACCAAGGCCTATGCCTACGTGCGCGGCCTGGCCTCGGCCAAGGTGACGATGATCAACCTGGCGTCCCTCGGCGAAGGCCGCAAGCCGATCAGCCAGGGTTTCGAAGCCGGGCCGCAGCCACCACGGCTGGCCGGTGACCTGCCCCTGGCGTCGAGCCTGGCGGTGTCGCGGGACGACAATGCGGTGTTTGTGGTCAACCCGGTGGACAACACCACCTACTTCTATGCCGAAGGCATGAACGCGCCGATGTCCGGCTACCCCAATCGCGGGCAGGTGGCGCGGGCGGCACTGGTCATCGACCGCAGCCTGCGCGAGGTCGAACCGGGGCTGTACAGCTCGCGGATCAAGCTGCCGGCGGCGGGGCGCTTCGACGTGGCGTTCCTGCTCAACCAGCCCAACATCATCCATTGCTTCAGCGCCGTGGTGGAGACCAACGACAAACTCCCGCCCGTCGCCGGCGTGCCGAAAGTGGAGTTCATGCTCGACAAGACCACGGCTGCCTTGGGCAGCCCTTATGTCGTGCGTTTTCGTATCGTCCAGGGCAAGCAGAAGGTCCAGCGCAGCGGGGTCAAGGACGTGCAGGTGCGTTACTTCCTCGCGCCGAGTTCACGGCCCCAGCACGTCGCAGCACGGGACGTCGGCAATGGCATTTATGAAGCCCCGGTCACCCTTGACCAAAAAGGCGCCTGGTACCTGCACGTGCGTGCGGCGTCCCTGGGCGCGAATTTCGACGACCAGACTTTTGCCAGCGTTCGGGTAACCCCAGGCATTGCTCATTGAAGAGGACATCGACATGAACCGATTCGCACATCATGGACTGCTGACGATCTGCCTGTTGGCCTGCTCGTTGGAATTAGCCATCGGCCAGGCCCTGGCCCACTCGGTAGACGAACATGCCGGCCACACCCAGGCGGCCAAGAGCACCAGTTCCGAGACCGCCCAGGTCAAGTTTGCCGACGTCGCGCTGGTGGACCAGAGCGGCAAGACCGTGCGCCTGGAAAAAGACCTTGTGGCCAACAAGATCGTGGTCATGAGCTTCATCTACACCAGTTGCACCACGGTCTGCCCGGTGGTGTCCTCGATCATGGGCAAGGTGCAGAAACAGCTGGGTGCGCGGGTCGGCACCGAGGTGCAGTTGGTGTCGATCAGCATCGACCCACAGCGCGACGACGCCAAGCGCCTCAACGACTACGCCCGCGCCTTCCAGAACGGCCCGGGCTGGAGCTGGCTGACCGGTTCCACGCAGTCGGTCAACGAAACCCTCAAGGGTTTGGGCAGCTTCAGTGGCGACTTCAAGAACCATGCGCCGCTGATCCTGGTGGGGGACGGCAACAGTCGCCACTGGACCCGCTACTACGGCTTCACCGACCCGAACATATTGACCCGGCAGGTGGAGAAGCTCAGCGGTGAACGCAACACCCATGCCAAACACACGGCCATCGCCATGGAGCATCAGCCATGAGACTTCTCCACGGGTTCACCCTGAGCCTCTGCGCCTGCCTCGCCAGCGCCCTGGCCATGGCCCACGAAGGGCATGCACCCGCGGCGCCTGCCGCCGATACGGTGGCGGCCGCCGCCCAGCCGACCGCTGGCACCCGCGATGCCAAGACCTGGTTCACCGATACGCCGTTGCAGGACCAGAACGGCAATACCCTGCGTTTCTACAGCGACGCGCTGGAAAACCGCGTGGTGCTGCTCAATGTGATTTTCACCAGTTGCACCGATGCCTGCCCGTTGATCACCCAGAAGCTCAAGCAAGTGCGCGAAGTGCTGGGCGACAAGGCGGACGGCATCACCTTTATCTCCCTTACCAGTGATCCGCTGCGGGACACCCCGGCGGTACTCAAGGCTTACACCTTGAAGCAGGGCGTCGATGAGCCCCACTGGCTTTTTCTTACCGGCGACAAAGCGCAGATGGACCTGGTCCTGGGCCGTATCGGCCAGGTCATACCGTCCCCCGAGCAGCACTCCACCCAGCTGATCGTCGGTGACGTGGCGAACAAGCGCTGGAGCAAGATCCGTCCCGATGCCCCGGCCGCCGCCATTGCCCAGCGCTTGCAGTTGCTGGCAATGCCCGTGGCCGGTCGCTGAGCCAGGGCCATGAAAAACGCCCTGATCCTCGGCCTGCTTCTCCTCGGCGGCATCAGCCTGAGCGCCCAGGCATTAACGCTGACGCCCAGCGAAAGTGCGGGCAAGCGGCTGTACCGCGAAGGTGTCTCCGCCAACGGCGAGCCGATCATGGCCCGGATCGGCGCGGCGGGCATGCTGCTGCCGGCCACCAGCGTGCCCTGCGCCAACTGCCACGGCAGCGATGGCCTGGGGCGCCCGGAAGGCGGAGTGCGCCCGCCGGACCTGAGCTGGTCGCGGCTGACCAGTACCTACGGCCAGCAGCAGATCAACGGACGTGCCTACCCAGCCTACACCGAGGGCACTGTGGCCCGTGCGATCCAGGAGGGGCGTGACCCGGGCAACAACCGGCTGGATTCGGCGATGCCGCGGTTCGTCCTGTCGATGAGCGATCAACGCAACCTGACGGCCTACCTCAAGCGCCTGGCTGATGAGCGCGATCCGGGCCTGAGCCCCGACAGCCTGCACCTGGGCACCTTGCTGCCGAGCACTGGCGTGTTGGGCGAGGAGGGCACCACGGTGGCGGCGGTGCTGCGGGGCAGCGTGGCGCGGATCAACGAAGCGGGCGGGATTCATGGCCGGCAGTTGCGCCTGACCATCCTCGATCCCGGTCCCGATCGTGTCAGCGCCGAGCATGCGCTCGACCAGTTGATCGAACAGGAACAGGTGTTCGCCCTGGTCGCACCGCTGGTGCCGGCGCTGGATAACGAACTGGCCCCGCGCCTGGAGCAGGCCGGCGTGCCCCTGATCGGGCCGCTGTCGTTGCAGGGCACGGCCCAGGCCAGTCGGCAGATTTTCGAGCCGCTGCCGGGGTTGCGCGAACAGATGATTGCCCTGGCCAACTACGCCGCCACCAGCCTGCGCGTGTTGCAGGGCCCGACGCTGATCGCCTACCCGAACGAGCCGGGCCAGCGCCTGGCGGCGGAGAAACTTGCCCAATACCTGCAGGACAACGCCTGGCAGAAAGTGCGCCTGCAACCCTACGAGACGGCGCAGGACGAGTTGCCACTGGGCTCGCGCTCGGTGTTCTACATGGGCAGCAGTGGCGGCTTCAGTCGTTTGGCCGCGCGCTTGCAGACCGCGGGCCAGGTGCCTTATCTGTTCGCCGCCTCGAACCAGGTGGCGGGGGATCTGATGCAGGTGCCCAGCGGGTTTTCCCGGCGGGTGTTCCTGGCGTATCCGTTCGTGCCCAGCGACTGGACGCGCACCGGGCGCACCGCCCTGACCCAATTGCGCGAACGCCAGAAGCTCGGCGGCGAACACGCGGTGCTGCAGGTCGGGGCCTACAGTTCGATGCTGCTGCTCAGCGAGGGCATGAAGCAGGCGGGGCGCGATGCCAGCCGGGAAAAACTCATCAGTGCCCTGGAAGGCCTGCACGACTTCGATACCGGCCTGACCCCGTTGATCAGTTTCGGTCCGGGCCGACGCCTGGGCCTGAGCGGCGCCCATGTGGTCACCGTGGACCTGCCCGACCAGCGCTTCTATCTGGTCGCCCCCTACAAACCCATTGCCGCCACGCCCTGATCCGGAGGCCGAAGATGAAACTCACGACTGTAATGGTGCTGTTGACCCTGTGGGTGCCCGCCGCGTTTTGCAGCAATGGCCCGGCCGTGGCACGGGTCAATGGCGAGGAAATTTCCCAGCTGCGCCTGGAGCGCTATTTCGCCGAATACCTGGAGGATCAGGGCCGGGCGGTCGCCAGCATCCGCAGCCCCAGCGCCTACAAACAGCTGCGCACGGCGGCGCTGGATGCACTGATCGACAAGGAACTGCTGTGGCAGGAGGCGCTCAAGCGCGGGGTGGTGATCAGCGATGCCACGGTGCAAGCCCAGGTGGACCAGACCCGCCAGGCCATGGGTGGCCCACAGGTGTTCGCCCGGCGCCTGGAAGACGCCGGTTTCGATGAGGCTTCTTACATCGAGTACACCCGCCGCGACCTGGCGGCGCAGCAGATGTTTACTGAACTCACGAGGGTCGTCGAGCCGGACGAAAAAGAGGTGCGGGCGTTCTATCAGGAGCACCGCGCCGAGATGAACCGTCCCGAGGAAATCCAGGTCAGGCATATCCTGATAAAAGTGCCTCAGGGGGCGGACGCTTCCACAGTCGAAGCCGCGAGACTACGCTTGCAGGCACTGCACACGAGCATCCGTGAAGGCGCCGATTTTGCCAGCGTCGCCCGCAGCGGTTCCGAAGACGCTTCGGCCAGCGCCGGCGGCGACCTGGGTTACTTTGCCCGGGGGCGCATGATGCCGGAGTTCGAAGCCGCAGCCTTTGCCCTCAAACCCGGGTCCGTCAGCGAGCCGGTGCGCACGGCGGTGGGCTGGCATTTGATCCTGTTGGAGAACCGAATGGAGGCCGCCGATGTCACACAAGAGCAGGGACTTGAAATGGTTCGGGCCTACCTTGCCCGACAGAAACAGGTCCAGGCGCGTCTGCAGGCGCTGGCGCAGCTGCGCGCAAGCAACAGCATCGAAAGAATTGACGATCAATGAGCTTTCCCCAACAGTGGGGGAAAGCTTCGCTGCACGTCCGTTCGCTTTCCCCCGCTTTTGGGGGGTGGGGCATGTGGACGAAACGGCATTGCTTTTAAATTCAAGGACATGAATACATAAAATTACCGGCACTCAGCCTGGCATGAAGTGTGCGTTAGACCTATCAAGGCGCGCACTCCGCCAGGTTCGGTACTCGGACCTGGGGTTCAAGGAGTCCACCTTGTTAAACAAAGTACTGGTTGTTGAAGACGAACAACTTCTTGCAGAAAACCTCCAGGGTTACCTGCAGGCGCAAGGGTTGGAAGTCCGGATTGCTCACGACGGTGCGCAAGGAATCGCTGAAGCCGGCGACTTCGCACCCGATGTGATGGTGTTCGATTACCGCTTGCCCGATATGGAAGGCTTTGAGGTGCTCGATGCCGTCCGCCAGAACAGGAAGTGTCATTTTGTGCTGATCACGGGGCACCCCACCGCAGAGGTTTGCGAAAGGGCCCGGCAACTGGAAGTCAGCCATATCCTGTTCAAACCCTTTCCGATGGCGGAACTGGCGCGTGCAGTGCTTGATCTTCTGGGGCGACAGCGCGAACCCAACGCGGCGGTGAGCAGTTCCGAAGGCTTTGTCGAACGACGCCAGAGCAGGACCGAGAGTTTCCCGCTGCAGTTGTACGACGGTAGTTGGGTGCTAGCAGATCGCCGACGAAGTACCTCGGCCTCCACAGCGCCAGACGACGAACAATTGCTCACCGGGGAGTAATGGCGCGACAAGAGGTTCCGGCACATGCCGCAATTGCTCGCCGCGCCGACAGGGCTCTAAGCCCCGGGTGTTGGAGAGCAAGCCATGGACCGTCTATCCCTTGTCGTCGATGTGCCACCGCTGGACTCTGTACCGACTCGTTTTTCCAGTGAGCAACTGGCCCAGGCCCGTTCCCGGGCCGGCAGTACCGGCGAGCGGATGCTCGAAGCCCTCGGGGTGCTCTGCGAACTGGCCCCCATGCCCTTTATCCAGTGCCTGGGCGCAACCCTTCACTACCCGGTGCTCGACACCGACAGCCTGTTTCAATCGACCCCGGTATTCGACCGGGTCACCCTGGCCCAATGCCTCAAGCGCGAATTCATCCTGCTGCGTCACGCCGACGCGGTCATTGGCGTGTTTGCCGACCCCTTCGACACTGCACGCCTTGCCTGGATCGACGACTGCCTGCACGGCGCGCCGCTGTACCTGGTGCATGCCGACGACCTGAAAGCCTACCTGGCGCGCCACGAAGAGAGCTTCCACGCGGTGGAGTCGCTCAACGCCCAGGCCGACGGCAATACCGAGATCGACACCCTGCAAAGCCTGTCCCTGACCAGCATCAGCGAAGACTCCAGCGTGGTGGTCAAGCTGGTCAACTCGACCCTCTACGACGCGCTGAAGATGCACGCCAGCGATATCCACCTGGGCACCACCGGCAGCGGCCTGGTGATCAAGTACCGCATCGATGGCGTGCTCAACAACATCAGCAAGATCCAGGGCAACGAGTTCGCCGAGCAGGTGATTTCCCGGGTCAAGGTCATGGCCGAACTGGACATCGGCGAAAAACGCGTGCCCCAGGACGGGCGTTTCAAGATCGGCATCAGCGGCCGCCAGATCGACTTCCGGGTGTCGATCATGCCGAGCATTTTCGGCGAGGACGCGGTGCTGCGGGTGCTCGACAAGCAGGACCTGGCCGACAAGGTCTGCGGCGTGCAGTTGCAGGCCCTGGGCTTTGAAGAGGAAACCCTGCGCCAACTGCGCCGCCTGGCCGCCGAACCCTACGGCATGGTGCTGGTCACCGGCCCCACCGGCAGCGGCAAGACCACCACGCTGTACGCGATGATCACCGAGATCAACCACGGCGTGGACAAGATCATCACCATCGAAGACCCGGTCGAATACCAGCTGCCGGGCGTGCTGCAAATCCCGGTCAACGAAAAGAAAGGCCTGACTTTTGCCCGCGGCCTGCGCTCGATCCTGCGCCACGACCCGGACAAGATCATGGTCGGCGAGATCCGCGACCCCGACACCGCGCAGATCGCGGTGCAGTCGGCGCTCACGGGGCACCTGGTGTTCACCACCATCCACGCCAACAACGTGTTCGACGTGATCGGACGCTTCACCCAGATGGAGATCGACCCCTACAGCCTGGTTTCCGCGCTCAATGCGGTATTGGCCCAGCGCCTGATCCGCCTGGTGTGCAGCGCTTGCAGCACGCCGTACACGCCGAGCGAAGAAGAGCTTTCAAGCTCGGGCCTGGACCCGCAACAGGTCGGCCACTACCAGTTCGTCCACGGCAAGGGCTGCGGTCATTGTCGTGGCACCGGCTACCGCGGCCGCAGCGCGATTGCCGAGCTGCTGCACCTGGACGACGAGCTGCGGCAGATGATCGTCGAGCGCCAACCGATTTCGAAAATCAAGGCACACGCCTGCAAACGTGGCTTGCGCCTGCTGCGCGAGTCGGCGCTGGAACTGGTGCAACAAGGCCGGACCACTCTCGAGGAGATCAATCGTGTCACTTTTATCTCGTGAGCGTTATGTCGCCGTGCTCGGCGCCAGCGGTGTCGGCCTCGGTCAGCGTCAAGGTGACGACACCCTGTGGCTGGGCAGCGTCGGCTTCATCGATGAAGGGTTCATGGCCTGGGCGGTCGCCCTGGAAACCCTCGACCGCCTGCTGGGCGAACATGCCCGCGCCGGTGCCGAGTTGACCGTGGTGGTCTCCGGCCACTTCAGCCGGTTCTGCCTGGTGCCCTGGAGCGAGCAGATCAGCAGCCCCGCCGAGCTGCAGGGGTTTGCCCAGCTGTGCCTGGAAGACCTCTACGGCGCCGCGAACCAACCCTGGGACCTGGTGCTGTCGGCCGAGCCTGCCGGTTACGACCGGATCGCCACCGCGCTGCCGCAAGACCTGCTCGAACGCCTGCGTACCCTGGTCAGCGGCCGTGGCCTGCGCCTGCGCTCGGTGCAACCGTACCTGATGGCGGCGTTCAATCACTTCGACAAAAGCTTCGACGCCGGCGACTTCCTGTTCGTGGTCGCCGAGCCGGTGCGCAGCGTCTTGCTGCTGGCCCGCGAAGGCCGCTGGACAGCGGTGCGTTCGGTCGGCAGCAGCGACAGCGATGCCGCACTGAGCGCACTGGTCGGACGCGAATGCCAATTGCAGGCCTCTGCCAGCGAACGGCCGCTGAACGTCTACCTGCACGCACCGGCACGCATCGACTCCCATCCTGAAGTGCCCGGTGTGCACCTGCGCACCCTCGAAGAAGGCCGGACCTGCGTACGCGATTGCCTGTACGTCATGTCCCGGACGGTGGCCTGACATGCGCCCGCTGATGCTCGACTTTCAGCCACGCCGCCGCTCGAGCCCCCTGGGCTGGAGCCTGCTGGCCGGTGGCGTGGTGCTGGCGCTGACCTGCATCGTGTTTGCGCAACACCTCAGCGGTGAGGCCGAACAACAGCAAGGTCACCTGCAAACCACCCAACGGGTGCTCACCGGCGACACCGGCGGCAAGGTCAGCCTGACCCCGGCCGAAACCCGCGAGCAGGCGCAGAACCTGGCCGAGATGCGCAAGGTCTCGCAGCAGTTGCGCCGCCCTTGGGAGCGTCTGTTCGCCACCCTGGAAGCCATGCCCCGGGACAACGTTGCCTTGCTCACCCTGACCCCGGATGCCCGCAAGGGCCAGGTGCGGATCAGCGCCGAGGCGCGCGACCTGGACGCCATGCTCGACTTCCACCGCCGCCTCGAAGCCAGCGACGAGCTCTCCGACGTGTCGTTGCTCAGCCACGAAATCGTCGCCAACGTGCCGGAACACCCGGTGCAATTCAACTTGTCGGCTACCTGGGAGATTGGCGATGCAAATCCCTAGATTGATCGTCCACGAATACCTGCAAAGCCTGGGCGTGCCTGGCCTGGCGGGGCTGGCCATGCTGGTAGTGGCGTTGACCTATGGGCTGTTCGGCCTGTGGCCGGACTGGCAGTCATTGCAGCAGCTGAGCCAGCAGACCCGCGAAGCCCGCGAATACCTGGCCAAAGTCGAAGAGGGTTCGGTCGCCGCACCGGTGGTACCGCAACGTCAGCTCGATGATTTCCGCAGCAAGTTGCCGACCCAGCCCCAGGCTACCGTCGCCATCGACAAGATCTATGCGCTGGCCGCCCAGGAACGCATCACCCTGTCCCGGGGCGAGTACTCCCTGGGCATCGATCCCAAGACCCACCTGGCCCGTTACCAGATCCTGTTGCCGGTGCGGGGCAGCTACCCGCAACTGCGGCGCTTCATGCACGCCTTGCTCGGCCAGTTGCCGGCGGTGGTGGTGGAAGACCTGGAGTTGCAACGCAAGAAGATCGCCGACACCGACCTCAATGGGCGGATCCGCATGACCCTTTACCTGTCGAGGTCATGATGAACAGCAAACGCACTATGGGTTGGGTGGCGTTCCTCGGCGTGGCCGCGGCGCTGACCTGGTTGCCCGACTACTTCAAGCCGGCCGACGACAGCGACCTTGCCGTGGCCGCCGTGGCCACGCCGGCCAAAGGCAAGAACCGTAGCGCGTTGCCAGCGGCGCAAGCCTCCGCTGCGCCCGTGGCGATCAAGGACCTGAGCCCGGCGGGCGACCTGTTCGCCGCGCGCAGCTGGAAGGCCGCGCCAACCCTGGCCAGCGTCACCGAAAAACCGGTCAACGTCGCGCCGGTGGTGCAGGTCCCCACTGCACCGCCGATGCCTTTCCAGTTCATCGGGCGAATCGATGACCGCACCGACCTGCAAGTGTTTTTGCAAAACGGCGAGAAGATCTACGTCGTGCGTAAAGGGGATGTGATCGACGAAACATGGAAGATCGAGGGGATTTCCGATCTGGAACTGAGCCTGGTCTATTTGCCTCTGCATTTGTCCCAGACGTTGTCTGTGGGGAGCGCGCAATGAACAAATCCCGTTTGCTGATGAGCCTCTGTCTCTGTGCCGGGCTGGCTGCGTGCAGCTCGGCGCAGGTCGCCAAGGAAGAAGCCTCCGAGTTGATGGAGCAGGGGCAGTACGAAGCCGGCCTGGCCAGGATCGAGGAGGGCTTGCGGGAAAACCCTCGCGACACCGAACTGCACATCGCCCTCAACAGCTCCCGTGCCCGGGCGATCACGGCACTGCTGACCCAGGCCGACATGGACCGCACCCAGCGTGATTTCGCGTCGGCCCGCATGGCCTACGGCCGGGTGTTGACCATCGAACCGAACAACCGCCGCGCCCAGGACGCCATGCGCCAACTCGAACACATGCGCAGCCTCGACGAGAAACTCGAACTGGCCCGCGGCGACCTGCGCCGCGGCGACATCTACGGCGCCGAGCGTCAGGTCAAACAGATTCTCGAACTGGACCCGAACAACGAAGGCGCCCTGGAACTGCAGAGCAATATCCGCCTGGTGCAGAGCCGCAACGTGGTGGCCTATCCGCAATTGCGCACCCGCCTGGACAAACCGGTGACCCTGGAATTTCG
Organism: Pseudomonas sp. IT-P218; assembly: GCF_949767605.1. Taxonomy (NCBI): domain Bacteria; kingdom Pseudomonadati; phylum Pseudomonadota; class Gammaproteobacteria; order Pseudomonadales; family Pseudomonadaceae; genus Pseudomonas; species Pseudomonas sp. IT-P218. Next base: position 83,673 of record NZ_CATKQQ010000003.1, on the reverse strand, counting down.
CGACGCCAACCTCAAGACCATCTTCGAAGTGCTGTCCCAGGTCGCCGGCTTGAACTTCATCTTCGACAAGGACCTGCGCCCGGACATGAAAGCCACCATCTTCGTGCGTGACGTGCGCATCGAAGACGCCGTGGAACTGCTGCTGCAACAGAACCAGCTGCACCAGAAAGTGGTGAACGAAAACACCCTGCTGATCTACCCGGATTCGCCGCAGAAGCTCAAGGATTACCAGGAACTGGTGATGCGCACCTTCTACCTGACCAGCATCGATGCCAACACCGCGCTGAACATGGTCAAGACCATGCTCAAGACCCGCGACGTGTTCGTCGACGAACGCCTCAATACCCTGACCATGCGCGACACCGGCGACGCCGTGCGCATGGCGGAAAAACTCCTGCAATCCCAGGATCAGTCCAACCCCGAAGTGGTGCTGGAAGTGGAAGTGATGGAAGTCGCCACCCAGCGCATCCTCGACCTTGGCCTGCAATGGCCGAACACCTTCGGCGTGGTCAACAGCGATGGTTCGGCGGTGACCCTGCTCGATCAGCTCAAGGGCATCAACTCCAGCCGGATCACCATCCAGCCGTCGCCACAGGCCAAGATCAACGCCCAGGACAAGGACATCAACACCCTGGCCAGCCCGGTCATCCGCGTCAGCAACCGCGAGCAGGCGCGCATCCACATCGGCCAGCGCGTGCCGATCATCAGCGCCACGTCGGTGCCGTCGACCCAGGGACCGGTGATCACCGAAAGCGTGACTTACCTCGATGTCGGTCTGAAACTGGAAGTGCAGCCCACCGTGCACCTGAACAACGAAGTGGCGATCAAGGTGGCCCTGGAAGTGAGTAACGCCACGCCCCTGGAGCCGACCCGCCAGGGCACGATTCCGGTCCAGGTCGATACCCGCAACGCGCAGACCACCCTGCGCCTGCATGACGGCGAAACCCAGATCCTCGCCGGCCTGATGCGCAACGACCATGGCAGCACCGGCAACAAGATTCCCGGCCTTGGCGACATTCCTGGCCTGGGGCGGTTGTTCGGCAGCAACAAGGACGACGTCAGCAAATCCGAGCTGGTGCTGTCGATCACCCCGCGGATCGTGCGCAACCTGCCGTACCAGAGCCCGTCGGACATGGAGTTCACCACCGGCACCGAAACCAGCATGCACATCCAGGCGCCGGATCGTTCGAAGGTCGAAGTCGAAGAGGTCAAGACCAATGGCATGAGCGCACCGATCGCGACCACCGTTACCGTCGGGAAGCCTTGATCATGAACGCCTCGCAACGCGGTTTTACCCTGATCGAAGTCGTGGTGACGCTGTCGTTGATCGGCCTGCTGGCCGGCATGGCCGCGCCGCTGACGGAGACCGTGGTGCGCCGGGGCAAAGAGCAGGAACTGCGCACCGCGCTGTACCAGATCCGCGATGCCATCGACGCCTACAAGCGCGCGTTCGACGCCGGTTACATCGAGAAGTCGCTCAACAGCAGCGGCTACCCGCCGAACCTGCAGGTGCTGGTGGAAGGCGTGCGCGATGTGCGCAGCGCCAAGGGCGCCAAGTTCTACTTCCTGCGGCGCGTGCCCCATGACCCGCTGGCACCGGTCAAGCGCGACGACGAAGGTGGCTGGGGCGTGCGCTCCTACGACAGTACGGCTCAGAACCCGCGGGAGGGCGAGGACGTCTTTGACGTTTACTCCAAGGCCCGCGGCAAAGGGCTCAACGGCATCGCCTACCGGGAGTGGTGAGCATATGCGTCGGGAAAAAGGTTTTACCCTGCTGGAACTGATGGTGGTCATGGCAATCATCGCGACCCTGATGACCATCGCCTTGCCACGCTATTTCAACAGCCTGGAGGCCTCCAGGGAGACCACCCTGCGCCAGAGCCTGTCGGCGATGCGCGAAGCCCTGGATCACTACTACGGTGACACCGGACGTTATCCCGACTCCCTCGAACAGCTGGTTGAACAGCGTTACCTGCGCAATCCGCCGATGGACCCGATCACCGAACGCAAGGACGCCTGGGTCATGGTTGCACCGCCTGATGGCGTGGCCGGCGGTGTCGCCGATATCAAGAGTGGTGCCACAGGGAGGGCCCGTGATGGCAGCCTTTATTCCGAGTGGTAAGCCTGCAGGGCAAGACGGCTTCACCTACCTGGGTGTGCTGTTCCTGATCATGGTGATGGGCATGGGCCTGGCCAGTGCCGGCGAGCTGTGGTCCACCGCCTCGCGCCGCGACCGTGAACGCCAGTTGCTGTGGGTTGGCACCCAGTACGCCCAGGCACTGCGCAGCTATTACCGCAGTTCGCCAGGCCTGGCCCAGTACCCCAGGGAACTCGCCGACCTGGTGCAGGACGAGCGTTTTCCCGGCGCCAAGCACCATATCCGCCAGCTGTACCCGGACCCGATTGGCGGCGGCGAATGGTTCCTGATGCGCGGCTTCGACGGACGCATTACCGGCATCAGCAGCCCGTCCACGGACAAGCCCCTGAAGCAGGCGGATTTTCCCAGCCAGTGGTCGGACTTCAACGGCATGGCCAGCTACAAGGACTGGCAGTTCGTGGCCGAGAAAGCCTTCCTCGACGGCGCCTCGGGCCCGGCCAAAGGCCAGTCCGCAGCGTCCCAGGCGGTGCAGCCATGAAGCGCTTCTGCCTGGCCTTGATCCTGGTGTTGAGCACCTCTGTGACCTGGGCCGGTGAAGAGGACGAAATGCTCGGCTTTATCGTCGACGACACGATCTCGCACATCGGCCACGAATTTTACTACTCGTTCAGTGAACGCCTGCGCGCCACCAGCCCGATGGATTTCAACCTGGTGGTACGCGAACGACCTTCGGCTCGCTGGGGCAGCCTGGTGACCGTGGAATTTCAACAACGACTGGTTTACCGGCGCTTCCTGCCGCCGAACACCGTGGAGCTCAAGGACGAGGCCTATGCCGCCGCCGACTGGGTACGCGGGCAGATTGTCCAGCGCAAGCTGGAAGCCTTGTTGCAGGACACCACGGACCTTGAGAGGGACGAACTATGAAAGCGAAAACGTTTTTGCAGCGCGCCGGTGGATGCTTGCTCGGCCTGGGCGCCTGCGCCCTGGCCCAGGGCACGGAACTGGTCTACACGCCCGTCAACCCATCGTTCGGCGGCAACCCGTTGAACGGCACCTGGCTGCTCAACAATGCCCAGGCGCAGAACGACTACGACGATCCCGACTTGAAGGATCGCACCTCGGTGGCCGGGACCTCGGCCCTGGAGCGCTTCAGCGCCCAGTTGCAATCGCGTTTGCTCGGGCAACTGCTGGACAACATCTCCACCGGCAACACGGGGAGCCTGTCCACGGACGCTTTCATCGTCGACGTGGTCGACGACTCCGGTGCGCTGACGATCAACGTCACCGACCGGGCCACGGGCGAAGTTTCGGAAATCCAGGTGAATGGCCTAGCCCCTTGAGGGGATGCGGGTTTATGGGGAGTTAAGGACATGAAAAAAATAATTGCGCTGGGGCTGATGTTGGCGGCATTACAGGGGTGCAGTCTGCGCGAGCCGATGTCGGCCGAACAGGACTCGCAAACCCCGACCCTGACCCCAAGGGCCTCGACTTATTATGACTTGATCAACATGCCACGACCCAAGGGCCGCTTGATGGCGGTGGTCTACGGCTTCCGCGACCAGACCGGGCAATACAAGCCAACCCCGGCCAGCTCGTTCTCCACCAGCGTCACCCAGGGCGCGGCGAGCATGCTGATGGACGCCTTGCAGGCCAGCGGCTGGTTCGTGGTGCTCGAGCGTGAAGGGCTGCAGAACCTGTTGACCGAACGCAAGATCATCCGCGCCTCGCAAAAGAAACCCAACACCCCGGTGAACATCCAGGCGGAACTGCCACCGCTGCAAGCGGCGAACATGATGCTCGAAGGCGGGATCATCGCCTACGACACCAACGTACGCAGCGGCGGGGAAGGGGCGCGCTACCTGGGCATCGACATTGCCCGTGAGTATCGTGTCGACCAGGTCACGGTGAACCTGCGGGCGGTGGACGTGCGCAGCGGCCAGGTGCTGTCCAACGTCATGACCAGCAAGACCATCTACTCCGTGGCCCGCAGTGCCGGGGTATTCAAGTTCATCGAATTCAAGAAACTGCTCGAGGCCGAGGTGGGCTACACCACCAACGAACCGGCGCAGTTGTGCGTGTTGTCGGCGATCGAGGCGGCGGTGGGGCATATGCTGGCGCAGGGGATCGAGCGGCATTTGTGGCAGGTGGCGGGGGATAACTCCCAACCTGCGCAGAACGAGACGCTGGATCGCTACCTGACGCAGAATCGTGTTGTACCTGAAGGTGAGGGAGAGGACGAGTGAACCGAGGGCGGCCTTGTAGGAGCTGGCTTGTCCGGTCGCCGCATCGCAGCGATGACGGCGTTACAGCCGACCCGTCTCTCGCGGCGGTACCCGATCCCAACTGTGGGAGCGGGCTTGCTCGCGAAGGCGGCCTTATAGCCGACCAATCGTCCGCGGCTGTCCCCGATCTACTGAAGGAGCCGGCTTGCTGCGGGCGGCGTTCCGACGATGGCGTCCTGACCGCCGACCTATTATTTATTGACCGAGTACATATCCATTCCTGATCCCAAGCGAACGCATTCCCCTGTAGGAGCTGGCTTGCCAGCGAAGCGGCCCGAAAGACTCGCACCAGACTCAAGGCCGCCTTCGCCGGCAAGCCGGCTCCTACAAGGTATATGTCGCGCACGAAACCATGGTAGAGGCACGTTTTTGTAGGAGCTGGCTTGCCAGCGAAGAGGCCCGATAGAGCAGCACCAGGCTCAAGGCCGCCTTCGCCGGCAAGGTATATGTCGCGCACGAAACCACGGCAGATGCACATTTTTGTAGGAGCTGGCTTGCCAGCGAAGCGGCCCGATAGAGCAGCACCAGACTCAAGGCTGCCTTCGCCGGCAAGCCGGCTCCCACAAGGTATATGTCGCGCACGAAACCATGGTAGAGGCACATTTTTGTAGGAGCTGGCTTGCCAGCGAAGAGGCCCGAAAGACTCGCACCAGACTCAAGGCCGCCTTCGCCGGCAAGCCGGCTCCCACAAGGTATATGTCGCGCACGAAACCACGGCAGATGCACATTTTTTGCAGGAGCTGGCTTGCCAGCGAAGCGGCCCGATAGACTCGCACCAGACTCAAGGCCGCCTTCGCCAGCAAGCCGGCTCCTACAAGGTATATGTCGCGCACGAAACCATGGTAGAGGCACGTTTTTGTAGGAGCTGGCTTGCCAGCGAAGAGGCCCCATAGAGCAGCACCAGACTCAAGGCCGCCTTTGCCGGCAAGGTATATATCGCGCACGAAACCACGGCAGATGCACATTTTTGTAGGAGCTGGCTTGCCAGCGAAGAGGCCCGAAAGACTTGCACCAGCCTCAAGGCCGCCTTCGCCGGCAAGCCGGCTCCTACAAGGTATATATCGCGCACGAAACCATGGTAGAGGCACGTTTTTGTAGGAGCTGGCTTGCCAGCGAAGCGGCCCGATAGAGCAGCACCAGACTCAAGGCCGCCTTCGCCGGCAAGCCGGCTCCTACAAGGTATATGTCGCGCACGAAACCACGGCAGATGCACATTTTTGTAGGAGCTGGCTTGCCAGCGAAGAGGCCCGAAAGACTCGCACCAGACTCAAGGCCGCCTTCGCCGGCAAGGTATATATCGCGCACGAAACCATGGTAGAGGCACGTTTTTGTAGGAGCTGGCTTGCCAGCGAAGAGGCCCGAAAGACTCGCACCAGACTCAAGGCCGCCTTCGCCGGCAAGCCGGCTCCTACAAGGTATATGTCGTGCACGAAACCACGGCTGAGGCACGTTTTTGTAGGAGCTGGCTTGCCAGCGAAGAGGCCCGAAAGACTCGCACCAGACTCAAGGCCGCCTTCGCCGGCAAGCCGGCTCCTACAAGGTATATGTCGCGCACGAAACCACGGCAGAGGCACATTTTTGTAGGAGCTGGCTTGCCAGCGAAGAGGCCCGAAAGACTGGCACCAGACTCAAGGCCGCCTTCGCCGGCAAGCCGGCTCCTACAAGGTGTATGTCGCGCTCGAAACCACGGCAGAGGCACATTTTTGTAGGAGCTGGCTTGCCAGCGAAGAGGCCCGATAGACTCGCACCAGACTCAAGGCCGCCTTCGCCGGCAAGCCGGCTCCTACAAGGTATATGTCGCGCACGAAACCACGGTAGACACACATTTTTGTAGGAGCTGGCTTGCCAGCGAAGCGGCCCGATAGAGCAGCACCAGACTCAAGGCCGCCTTCGCCGGCAAGGTATATGTCGCGCACGAAACCACGGCAGATGCACATTTTTGTAGGAGCTGGCTTGCCAGCGAAGCGGCCCGATAGAGCAGCACCAGACTCAAGGCCGCCTTCGCCGGCAAGCCGGCTCCTACACGGTATATGTCGCGCACGAAACCATGGTAGAGGCACGTTTTTGTAGGAGCTGGCTTGCCAGCGAAGAGGCCCGATAGAGCAGCACCAGACTCAAGGCCGCCTTCGCCGACAAGCCGGCTCCTACAAGGTATATGTCGCGCACGAAACCACGGTAGATACAGGGTTGTGTCGTCCCAAAATTGAAGGTTTGAGCGCATATCTGCAGGCGTAAAAAAACCGCGACCCTCCCTCAAGGGCCGCGGCTCTTTCACCCCATGCAATTACTTCTGCATCACAGTCGCACTGTTAGCCGTACCAAACTGCTGCACATTCGCCGTCTGTGTCATCCCGCTCTGGTTCACGCTGGTAATGTTGCCAGTCCCCCCCTGGGTCACATACGCCACGTTCATGGTGTCCGCCTGCTTGATGGTGATCATGTTGTCTTCGCCATACAGCTGTGTGGTGAACGCCTGGTTGCCGGTGCCTTCCTGGTCGATGTTGGTGGTGTTGTTGGTGCCGGTGCTGCTGCCCTGGGTCAGGTTGTTGGTGCCGCGCTGGTCGGCGATGAGGATGTTGTCGGTGCCGTTCTGGTCGAAGTACAGCTCGTTGTAGGTATCGGCCTGGCTGACCGTGGTCTTGTTGCCGGTACCGGCCTGGTTGGTGGTCATGATGTGGCCGGTGTTTTTCTGGGTGAAGTTGGCGACGTTGCCGTTGCCGTTCTGGTTGACGGTGGCGCGCTGGTTGCTGCCGAACTGGCCGCCCATTTGCGTGACCGGCCCTTTCCAGTTGCTGGCGTAGACCTTGTTGTCGTTGCCTGTGGAAGTGGCATTGAGCACTTGGCCGGTGCCGGTCTGGTAGGTGAAGTGGATGTTGCCGACGCCCTGTTGATTGAGCGTCACGGTCGAGCCCAAGGACTCGAACTGGTCGGCATAGATCGCGTTGAGGTCGCCAACCTGGATCACCTGGGCCACGTTGTTGTCGCCGAAGCTCTGGTCGACGATGGTTTCGTTGGTCTGGCCGTTCTGGTCGATGGTGGTTCTGCTGGCGACCTGGGTGTCCTGCCAGACTTCACTGCCGTTACCGTCGCCATACTGGTTGATGGTCAGGTTGCCGCCTTCGCCGTAGCGCTGGTCACCGTAGGCATAGTTGGTGCCGCCGGACTGATTGATGTCGATCTGGCCATTCATGTGGTTGATCTGTTCGGCGGTGGCGTAGTTGGCGGTGCCGTACTGGATGATCACCGCGTTGTTGGCTGTGCCCAGCTGGATCTGTTCGATGTTGGCTTCGTTGCTGCCCCCATACTGGTAGGTTGTGCCGGAAGAGTTTTCCTGGCTGTCCTGGTAGATGAACGAGAAGTTACCGGTGCCTTCCTGTTGCTGCAGGATCTGGCCACCGCCGAACCCGATCGACTGGCTGGCATGGCTGGTGTTGGTGGCACCGGCCTGGTTCTGGATGATGGTGCTGTTGTTCTCGAACAGTTGCTCGGCGTAGCCGGCGTTGTAGTTGCCGCTCTGGTTCTGCTCGATGGTGCTGGTGGCGGTGTCCTGCACGGCGGCCGCATCGTTGCCCGCACCCGACTGGTTCTGGGTGGCGGTGCTGAACGGTGCCGAAATCTGCTTCACATCGGCGATGTTGGTGTCACCGAACTGGTTTTGGGTCGACACGCTGTCGTCGGCCAATGCTTGAGCACTGACGATGACCAGGATGGCGGCGGTGAGGGGCGTCAATTTGAACATGATGAAACCTCCAGGTGGTGCAGTGCTTTAGCGATACTGGGTGACCGATACGCTCATTCCATTTCCTGCCTGGGTCACAGCGCTTTGCTGACCCGTGCCGGCCTGGACAATGCTCGCGTCGTTGTTGTTGCCGTTCTGGGATATCTGCGCGCGGTTGTGGCTGCCGGTTTGGGTAATGGACGCGGCGTTGCCGGAGCCTTGCTGGTTGATCAATGCCATCAGGTCGCTGCCTTGCTGCAGGATGTAGGCTTCCTGATTGCTGCCCGACTGCACGATCTGGCCGAGCAGCGACTGGCCGTTCTGTTGCAACAGCGCGACGTTGGCCTGGCCGTTCTGGTCGATCAGGGCTTGCTGGCCGACCGGGGGTGGCAGCTCGCCGAGGTCGGCGCCGGGCGCCAGGTCGTCGTTCTCCATCAAGTCGTCGGCACGCACGCCCGCGCCGCTGCAGAGCAGAAGCAGGCAGAGCAGGGCGGCGGTCGGCGTTTTCATGGCGTTGTCCTTTGGTTAGAGGCTTGCCCCATCAACCACTCTGGCCGATGGGGCGAGGGCTCAGTTCGAGATCACCTGCACCGTGCGCACAGTGCCTTGGGACGAGGTGATGGTGGCTGTCGGGTTCGCCGACGGAATCACCGTGGTCGAGTTGCTGACGGTCAACCTCCAGCGACCGGTCAGTGGCACCGTGGTGCTACCCAGGGTCACCAGCCCGGTCGGCGTGGTCACCTGGACGGTGATGGTGTTGCCGGTGGTCACCGATGAAGTCCCCGAGAAGTCCCAGTTGAAGCGGTTGTTGGAACGGGCCGTCACCGTGGCTGCCGTGACCGCGAAGTTTTCCGCGGCTGGCCGTGGCGAGACTTGCACCGTGACCGTGGCCGGTGTCGTCGACTGGGCGCCGAAGCTGTCCCGGGCGAAGTAGGTGAAGGTCGTGGTGAACGCCGTGGTGACCGTGGCCGGAGGGTTGTAGGTCAGGACGGTGCCGTTGCTGGTCACCGAGCCGCGAGTGGCCGGTGGTTGGGTGAAGCTGGCGATGGCGAGCGGCACGTTGCCTTCCGGATCGGTGTCGTTGGCCAGCACGTTGATCGGGATCGACACACCCAGGGTCGCAATGGCGTCGGCGACAGCCACCGGAGGCTGGTTAGGCGCCACGGTGATGGTCACGGTCGTCGCAGCGGTCGCGGCCAGGCCTTTGGCGTCTTGCGCCTTGTAGGTGAAGGTCGTGGTCAGTGGAGCATTGACCACCGCTGGCGGGGTGTAGACGATAGCTGTGGTGCCGCTCAACGCCACGGTGCCCTGCTCGGCGGCCGGTTGAGTCAATGCCGTGATGGTGAGTGGGGTGTCGCCGTCCGGGTCGTCGTCGTTGGTCAGCACGTTGAGGGTGATCGGTACGCCGAAGGTGGTGCTACCGCTGTCGGCAACGCCCACCGGTGCCTGGTTCTCACCGGTATCCGGTGCCGTACCGACGACCACCACGGGCTCGGTATCGTTACCGCCCGAAGCCGATTTGATGGTCACGGTGGCCGGTGGCTGGGACAGGTCGGCGACGGTCAGGCGTTGCAGGGTACCGGACTTGGTCAGCCGTCCGTAGCCCTGGGCAACCATGTCCGGCACCACCACTTCGTCAGACGAGGTGGCTTCGATCAGCAGGCTGCGATTGTCCCAGCTGTAGCGCGCGGTCTGGACTTTCACCACGTCGGAGACTTTGCTCGATACTGCCGTCGGCCGGGTGGTGCCACTCGGATCGGTAGCAGTGAGCACCACCACCGGAGGCACGGTGGTACCCGTCAGGCGATGGCCGAAGAACAGACCGGTGTTGTCGCCGAGCATGCTGGTCAGGCACGGCGTCTGTGGTGGGCCGGGAACCAGGGCCACGGTTTCACGGAAGCACAGGCTCGATCCGTTGACCGATTTGCCGAACACTTCTACCCGGGTACTGCTGGTGCCCGGACCTGTAGACGTGCGGCGGTAAGTGGCGCGGCTAATTTCCGCCGGGGTTTGCGCACGGCTGTCGAGGACCTTGCCGGATACGGTGAAGAGGTTGGTCTGGATAGTCCCGGCCGGACCCTGGATACGCAGGAAGTTGGTGTTGTTGGGGCTGCCGGTGACGGCCTCTGTAAGGTTCGGATCGCCGACAAAAGTCTCGATGGCGCCGGTGTCCGGGTTCACTTCGGTGTACGGTCCGTTGACGCTGCGCAGGAATGGCCCGACCTCCCCGTTGAGGGCACCGGAGAAGTTGCCCGGTGCGCCGATGCCGATGTCACGGGTGATGTTGATTGCCCGACGGCCCGGTGCGGTGACGTTGACCGTTTCCACGCCGTACGGGTGGGTGATGGTGTAGACACCGGCCACTGGCACGTTCACCCGCAGACGAATCCGCGCGAAACTTGCCTGGTCGCCGTCGATAGGGTTCTCGGACGCGAATGCCGCTTCGATCCCGGCGACGTAGGCATCCACGCCGTAGCCGCCGACATCGTTGATGCTGGTCTCGGCAAGGTACCAGAAGGTTTCCGGTGGCCAGTTATCCGGGAACACCATCGGCAGGGTGTCGTCATAAACTCCGGGTTCCGGATTCAGGATGCACATGTAGGCAGGCGCGCCGGGAGCGCCAGGTGACCGCGAACTCGTCGCCCGCGACTGGCACAGTTCCAGCGACAGCAGATTGTTGTCCTGATACCACATGGGGAATTTCCCCGTGGCAAAGGTGTAGGGGCCGGGGTCGACGGCAGCGAGTTGCGCGAATGCACTGCCGGACAACGATAGAGTCAGTCCCAGGGCGTTGAGCGCCAGGCGTGGCAATTTGTTCATGATGCCTCCTGATGAGGATCTGGGCATATGTGCGTTCATTGCACGACGACCACTTCTTCGGTATCGCTGCCGCCATTGGATGACGTCACTCGAACCTTGGCCGGTGGAATCGGCGTGATGCCGGTCGACAGGGATTTCACTGCACCATCGCCACTGAGAGAGCCGATGGCGACCCCGGTGCCGGAGGTGGCGGTAAGGACCGGTGGCGATGTTTCATCGCTGGTCGAGGCCACGATAGTGATCTGCCCGCTGCTCAGGCTGTACTGGGCCTGTGAGATCACCACCAGGTCGGTCAGCGGCATGGACAGCGTGGTCGGCGTGCTGGTGGGAATGGCCAGGTGATTGTCGGCGGTTACCACAAGGGTGCTCGGTAACGTCGGGTTGGTGGCGGACTGGGCGTACCAGTGGCCGGTGGTGTCGGCTTCGGTCAGGTTCAGCACCGGGCTGTTGCTGTCCAGGGTCACGGTGGCCGGTGGCGGTGGCGCCATCACGAACACATCCTGTTGCGCCACCGGTGCGCTTTCACCGGCTTTACGGGAGTACGTGCTGCGCTCGGCAATGATCGGAGTGGGGCGGACCACCGTCGACAACTTGCCGGAAATGGTCATCACCGTCGTGCGCAAATCCAGTCCATTAGGGCCTTCAATGCGGATGTAGTTGGTATTGAAAGGGCTGCCGGTGAAGGCCTCCGCCAGGTTTGGATCGCCGATGAATTGATCGGGCGCACCCGTGACCGGGTTGATCTCGGTGTAGGGACCGTTGACGCTGCGCAGGAACGGACCAATGTCACTTCTGAGCGCGCCGTCGTAGGTTTTCGGCGAGCCGATGCCGATGTCGCGAGTCATGTTGATCGCGCGGTCTCCACCTGCGGGAACGTCAAATATGTCGACGCCGTAGGGGTGGGTGATGGTGTAGACACCGGCAGTGGGCACATCGACCCGAATGCGGATTCGGCCAAAACTGACCTGGTCGCCTTCTTTCACCTCTTCCGCGGCGAAGGCGGCTTCGATGGCACTGACAAAAGTCAGGTCGATGCCCCGGGCTGCATCCACGATTGAGCCCTCGCCGGTAAACCAGAACGTTTCATCGGGAAAGTTGCTTGGGAAAACGATGGGCTGCGTGTCGTCGAAAACGCCGGGAGCCGGATTCAAAACGCACATGTAGGTCGGCGCGCCGGGTGCACTTGGAACCCTGGAACTGACAGCTTTTGACAGGCATAAGTCGAGGGTTCGGCCATGCGTGTCCTGATACCAGGACGCGAAGCCACCGGTGGCTGGCAGGTAAGGGCCAGGATCTACAGCAAACAACGCGGCCTGGGCAGAACCTTGGGCCAGCGCACTCACGATCAGGGCGATCGCGCTTTTGGACAGTAAAGGGTGCATGAGTATTCCCTCTATCAGAGTACCTGCCCCTTGGATATGGGTCAGTTGGGAGGTCTTCGGCAACTCCCATGCCAACCGTCGAAAATGTCGGTGCGAGGCCCGGTACACAGGCGTTTGCGACGCGCTCGCGGATGGAACGGCAAATGCCCGGGCGGGCCTCTTTCCCCAGCATTGGGGGTAGATCGGGGCAGCGGGGGTGGTGGGGAATAGGGGGAGGGGCAGGACCCGGGAACGGGCAAACGGCGAGTAGTGCGCTATAAACCTATAGGGGTTTTGCGGGAACACTGTCCATGACCATGCTTGCAAAGACACTGGCGTCCGACCAGGGCGAGATTCGCTTGAGCTCACGCAAACAGCCGTTCAATCTGCTGCGCTGGTTTTCGCTCATCAGCATGGCGGTGATCGGCACGGTGGCGGTGGCGCTGGGCTCGGTGTCGACCAAATTCGTGATAACCGAAAGCGTGCAGCGCGATGCCCTGCTGACTTCGCAATTCATCCAGGCGATTGCCTCCGCCGAGGTGCGCCATGTGTCGATTCCCAATGTGCGGACCATGGGCGAGCTGCTCGACCCGCGCAAGGACCGGGAATTTCCCGACGTCGACCCGCTGGCCCGGGCCAACGCCCGGGGCGAGTTCCTCGATCACATCGAACATTTGCCGGATGTGATCCTGGCCAACATCTACGCCCCCGACCGCATGATCATCTGGTCGACCAACCCGGCCCTGATGGGCACCACGATTCACGCCGACGAAGACCTCGACCAGGCCTTCGCCTCGAAGACCCCCGTGTCGGCCAGCTATCACGATGTCGACCAGGCTCGCATGGAACAGAAGTTCATCACGCCGCCGGAATACATCTTCATCGAAAACTACATTCCGCTGTTCGATGCCGAAGGCAAGAACGTCACGGCGATGGTCGAGATCTACAAGGAACCCAAGGACCTGATCAACCGCATGGAACGCGGCCTGGTGCTGATATGGCTGGCCACGGCCCTGGGCGGCGGCCTGATCTACCTGGGGCTGTACTGGATCGTGCGGCGGGCGGCGAACCTGCTGGCGACGCAACAGAAGCAGCTGATCACCAACGAAACCTTCGTCGCCCTGGGCGAGATGTCGTCGGCCGTTGCCCACAGCCTGCGCAATCCCCTGGCGACCATTCGCTCGAGCGCCGAGCTGGCACTGGAGTTCGACAGTGGCCCTGCGCACAAGAACATCAACGACATCATCGGCCAGGTCGATCGCATGTCGAAGTGGGTGCGGGAGTTGCTGCAGTCCCTGCGGCCACTCAATGACGACGTCGAGCCGGTCAACCTGGTGTCGGCGCTATACGACAGCCTCGCTGCGTTCGAGCAACAGATCGTCAAGGCCCGGGTCAATGTGCTGTTCGAACCCATAGGCACGCCGATGGTGCTGAGCCAGCAGGTGCAGCTGACGCAGATCCTCAACAGTTTGCTGGCCAATGCCCTGGAGGCCATGGACGAAGGCGGAACCCTGACCATCGCCATGGCGCCCATCGATGCCCAGAATGTTCGCGTGGTGGTGAGCGATACCGGCAAAGGCATGACCGAGGAGCAGCGGCGCATGGCGTTCCGCCCGTTTTTCACTACCAAGCAAGGCGGGCTCGGTGTCGGGCTGGTGCTGGTCAAGCGCATCATGGAACGATTTGGCGGGACGGTGGCCCTGGACAGCCGCGAGGGCGAGGGCACCCGCGTCAGCCTGACGTTCAAACGCGTCCCCTGAAAATGGGTGTGAAATTTCCCCGCTAGCGGGTGCCATTCCCCAGTCGCCATTCCCATCGTGGCAAAGTGATGTCGATAAGCCATTGTTTTATAGAATGTTAATGCCTTTGTATAAAACAGTTACAAGTTTGGCCGGCTCTTTGCACTAGCCCCATCACCCCCTTCATACGTTAGAGGCGGCTGGTGATGGATACCGCACGTACGCAAGCCCTGGGCATGCACCTGGTGCTGATATTGGTGACGGGCCTGCTGGCCAGCCAGCTGCTGGTCGCCAGCCAGACACCGTCGACACCCGTTCCGGTAGCCGGCGAATCCACCACGCCGTGGGGTGGCGACTATTTCCCCAACACCCTGCTGACCGACCAGGACGGTCGGCAGGTGCATTTTTTCGATGACCTGATCAAGGGCAAGGTGGTGGTGATCAATTTTATCTTCACCTCGTGCAGCGACTCCTGCCCGCTGGAAACCGCGCGGCTGCGCCAGGTGCAGAAACTGCTCGGCGACCGGGTCGGCAAGGACATCTTCTTCTACTCCATCAGCATCGATCCCTTGAGCGACACCCCCGGGGTACTCAAGGCCTATGCGCAACGCTTCCAGGTCGGGCCGGGCTGGCAGTTCCTCACCGGCGAGTTCGGCGACGTCACCGAGTTGCGGCAAAAACTCGGGCTGTTCATCGAAGGCGTCGACAACGGCCGCAGCAAGGACCACAACCTGAGCCTGATCGTCGGCAACCAGCAAACCGGTAGGTGGATGAAAGCCTCGCCCTTCGAGAACCCGTGGATCCTGGCCGACCAATTGGCCAATACCTTGCATAACTGGAAACAACCGAGCATGGGCGAAAGCTACGCCAATGCGCCCGAGATTCGCCCGCCGAGCAACGGCGAAGAATTGTTCCGCACCCGTTGCGCGTCGTGCCACAGCCTCGGCCCGTTGGACGGGCAGGGCATCGGCATGCGCAGCATCGGTCCGGATCTGGTCGGCGTGACCCGCCAGCGCGATCCGGCCTGGCTGAGCCGCTGGATCCGCGAGCCCGACCGCATGCTGGCCGAAAAAGACCCGATTGCCATGGAGCTGTTCGAGCGCTTCGACAAGATCCCGATGCCCAACCTGCGCATGGATGAGCACTCGGCGCAGTGGATCATCGAGTTCCTTCAGGAAGAAACCGAGCGCCAGCAGCCGTTGCTCACACCTCTGGTCATCGACGCCGAGGAACCGCAGCACCAGCACGCCGTCGCCGCGCCCGACATGGCGCGAGTGCAATAGTGGCGAAATAGCTTTTTCGGGCAGTCTGTGACGGTCAATGCCACCTACACTGATCGGGAATGCGGCTGAAAACGCTTGTCTCAAGCTACCAGGACATCCCATGCAGATACTGCAATCAACGCCGGATACGCCGGCAGCAGAGGCCAAGGATTGGCGGCCGCCGTTCAATCTGGTGCGCTGGTTTTCCGTGGCGAGTTTTTTCATCATTGCCGGCGTGGCATTGGGCCTGGGCTACATTTCCACGCGTTTCGTGGTCGAGGAGAGTATCGAGCGCGACTCCATGCTGACCGCGCAATTCGTGCAAGCCATGGGCGCCGCCGAAATTCGCCATGCCGCGATTTCGCCGAACCGCACCATGGGCGAAATGCTCGACCCGCGCGCTGACGCCGCCTATCCGGACGTCGACTCGGGCGCCCGTACCGCTTCGCGCATCGAGTTTCTTGATCATGTCGAACACCTGCCAGACCTTCTGCTGGCCACGGTGTACGCCATGGACCGTACCGTGGTCTGGTCGACCAACCCCGAGCTGGTCGGTGTGCGCATCGACAATGACGAGGAACTGGACGAGTCCTTCGAAATGAAGGAAGCGGTGTCCACCAGCTACCACGAGATCGACGAGGAGCGTCCTGAGCAACGCCTGCTGCATGACCCCCAGTACCTGTTCGTCGAGAACTACATTCCAATGTTCAACGCCGACAAAAGCAAAGTGGTCGCCATGGTCGAGATCTACAAGGAACCGGTGGACCTGATAGCGCGCATCCAGCGCGGGTTCAAGGCGATCTGGCTGACCACATTGCTCGGCGGCGCGGTGATCTACCTGGGGTTGTTCTGGATCGTGCGCCGTGCGGCCCTGCTGTTGCAAAGCCAGCAGAAACAGCTGGTCGCCAACGAAACCTTCGTCGCCCTGGGGGAAATGTCCTCGGCGGTCGCCCACAGCCTGCGCAATCCGCTGGCCAATATTCGTTCCAGCGCCGAAATGGCCCAGGAAATCGCCAGCCAGCCCGCGCAGAAGAACATCGGCGACATCATCGGCCAGGTCGATCGCATGTCACGCTGGGTCCGTGAGTTGCTGGTGTCCTTGCGCCCGGTCAACGACGATCAGGAAAGCGTCGACCTGGTGCTGGCCATCGACGACACCTTGAGCGCCTTCGCCCCACAGATCCAGCGCTCGAACGTCGAAGTGCGCTTCACGCCCAGGACGGTGCCACCGGTCGTCAGCCAACAGGTGTTGCTCACACAGATTCTCAATAGTCTGTTCGCCAACGCGCTGGAAGCCATGCCCAAGGGCGGCGTACTGAGTATCGACATCGAAACACCGGCCCCCGATCAGGTGTGCATGGTCCTCAACGACACCGGCAAGGGCATGACCAGGCAGCAACAGAAAATGGTCTTCAAGCCGTTCTTCACCACCAAACAGGGAGGGTTGGGCGTGGGCCTGGCCCTGGTCAAAAGAATAATGGAGCGCTTCGAAGGCTCGGTCGAACTGACCAGCCAAGAGCAGGAAGGAACCCGCGTCTGTCTCAATTTCAAAGTGGCAACGGGAGGGGAATATGGAGCACAGCATACTGCTGGTCGAGGATGATGAGCTGCTCGCGGAGAATATCCAGACTTACCTGGAGCGCAAGGACTTCGAAGTGACCGTCTGCCACTCGGCCGAAGACGCGCTGTCGCAGTTGAGCACCTTTCTTCCGGATGTGGTGCTGACCGACAACTCGTTGCCGGGCATGAGTGGTCACGACCTGATCCAGAAGCTGCGCATCAGCGCGCCGGATCTGAAAGTGATCATGATGACCGGCTACGGCAACGTCGAAGACGCCGTGGTGGCGATGAAAGAGGGCGCGTTTCACTACGTGACCAAACCGGTGGCGCTGCCGGAGCTCAAGCTGCTGCTGGACAAGGCCCTGGCCACCGACCGGATGGAGCGCACACTGTCGTTCTACCAGGAGCGCGAGGCGCAGAAATCAGGGGTGCAGGCATTGATCGGCGAATCGGCACCGATGGTCTACCTCAAGGGCACCATCGCCCAGTTGCTCGACGCTGAGCGGCGCATGGCCAACACCGATTTGCCGCCGGTGCTGGTGGAAGGCGAGACCGGTACCGGCAAGGAACTGGTGGCGCGGGCGCTGCATTTCGACGGTCCGCGCAGCAAAGGCCCGTTCATCGAGTTCAACTGCGCCTCGATTCCTTCCAACCTGGTGGAGTCGGAGCTTTTCGGCCACGAGAAGGGCGCCTTCACCGATGCCAAGGACCGTCGCCTGGGGCTGGTGGAAGCGGCCGACGGCGGCACCCTGTTTCTCGATGAAATCGGCGAAATGGACCTGATTCTCCAAGCCAAGCTGCTGAAGCTGCTGGAAGACCGGACCATCCGCCGGGTCGGTTCGGTGAAAGAGCGCAAGGTCGACCTGCGGGTGATCAGCGCCACCAACTGCAACCTCGAGCAAATGGTCCAGCAGGGCAAGTTCCGCCGCGACCTGTTCTTCCGCCTGCGCATCATTTCGATCAAGGTGCCGCGCCTGTATGCCCGTGGCGAAGACATCCTGCTGCTGGCCCGGCACTTCCTGGCGACCCATGGCAAACGCTACGGCAAGCCGCACCTGCGGTTCAGCGAGCAGGCCGAGGAACTGCTGCTCAACTACACCTGGCCGGGCAACGTGCGCGAACTGCGCAACATGCTCGAGCAGACCGTCTTGCTGGCGCAACACGACACCATTGCCGCCCACCAGTTGAACGTCTGCCTGAGCCTGGTGGACGAGCCGGCGATGTTTACCCATGAGCTGCCACCGAGCGAACCGCGCGCGGCCTATAACGGCAACGAATCGATGAACCTGCCGGAAGTGGAGCGCGACATGGTGCGCAAGATGCTCGACAAGACCGACTGGAACGTCACCAAGTCCGCGCGGCTTTTGGGCCTGAGCCGCGACATGCTGCGCTACCGGATCGAGAAGCTTGGCCTGGCGCGGCCGGACAAGCGCCAGTGGTAGAGGAGCAGCTGTCAGTTTGCAGCCTCAAGCTGCAAGTTGTTACAAGGCCGGGCTCGGGTTGCTGAGGCAGGCGAGCATGCAGGTCGGGTCGAGGACCTCCTGGTTCACGTAGACGCCGTGTTCGGCGTCGTAGGTGCGAATGAACACGCGCACGGTGGTATCGGCCACCGTTGGCAATCGGGAATCGGAGAATACGTGCTCGCTCGACACCGGGGTGAAGGTCTGGGGCGATGTCGGGATGTACGATCCCGGCGGCACCGTGCTCAGGGTCGGAGGCGCCGGATGGGCAAAGGGCTGGTCGGCGCCGTAATAGTTGAATTCACTGCTGGATTCTTCGGTTTGCATCGCACTGTCATCCGCCTGGGCGCTGCTGGCAGCCAGGCACAGGGCAAGTAACAGCGTGGGTACGGTTGTGTTCATGGCAGCACCTGCGGCATCGGTTTTCGCGCGTTTCCCCAAGGTCATTAACTATAGCGTTCCCGTGGGCGAACGTCGGTGGTGCGCGCTTTACAAAAACGCAACACGGCGGCGGTGAGGGCCTGACAGCCGCCCCATCCACCTGTAGGAGCTGCCGCAGGCTGCGATCTTTTGATCTTGCTGTTAAAAAGCAAAGTCAAAAGATCGCAGCCTGCGGCAGCTCCTACGTCAGCTCCAGCCGGTCCAACGCATAATCCTTCCCGGCCAGGGTCAGTTCAAAAGTGGTGGTGCCGAACGTACCCCGTGTCACTTTTTGCCTCACAAGACCTTTGACCTGGAGTTGCTTTAGACCGGTTTCAACTTCCGACGTACTGAGTGAGACAAGTTTGCAAACCGAGCTCAGGTTCGCAATTTTTCTGAAGCTCGCGTGATAGGCCAAAGCTTCCATCAGAATCGTTTGATCATCTGTCAACTGTGGGAACTGAGGGTTGTTCTTTTTGTAAATTCTTCGCTCTAACTCGTGTAACTCACCGTAAGCTCCATCAGTGATGCGGGCGTAGTAAATCGCAACAGACAGAGTGCTGATCAAAATCGCGATAATCATCAGCAGCGACCAGTTCGGTATTGGCGTTTCCAGCCATAGCCATTCCCAAAAAACTGGCAGCCAGCCCGTGGTATCGGCCAACAACGTCAGGTCGAAGTGAGTGTCGAGCAGCTTCATGGCGGCCCAGGCGACAAGGGAAATTCCGGCCGAGCCGGCCATGACCTTGAACGTGAACGGGGAAGGCTTCCCTTGTGCTGCCATGCTGCTCGTCTCAAGTGCAGAAACAGGTCTTGTCAGCATAGCAGCGGAAAGTGGCCCTCTCAGGGGCCCGCAAGGGAGAAACAGGAGAAATGTCGTCTGGTTTGCTTGCAGTCCTTAAAATAGCCGGGTGATCTCATTCAAGATCCGATCCTGGGTTTGAGTACTTGGCCTTTGGCGGTAAGCCACTGCAAAAAAAGCAACGCCTTCGTAGTCGCAGCGAATCGAAAAAGTCATGCCTTCACGCAACCCGTAGACTGATCTTTCTCCTGCTTCAACAAAATATCTCGCTTTTGCAAGCGCCGCCCTGGCGTGCTGCAGACAGCCAGCTTGAGTCAGTGAATGTTGTAGCCAACTGGTCGTGACTCGCACAGACGAAGTCTCGCTGTCATCGATAGGGGGGCGAGTAATTTCTTTAGGTGCATTGTACTTCTCGTCGCTGGTACAAGCGGTCAGCCCCATTGTGATAACGCACAGTAAAAAGCCATAACGAACGCTCGAATGCAGCAGTGGATTTCGCATCGTGGGGCGCACCTGTGACGATTTGCAATGAATGAAGTGGCTACTAACGTAATAGCGGGTTTCTGATCTTTTGCTAGTTACGCTCAGTCATTGCGACACAACCCCAGCCGCCCGCGATAGACCCCAGGCGCACACCCCAGCCACCGCAAGCACGCCCGGTTGAAGCTCTGCACGTCGCTGTAGCCCAACCGGTCGGAAATCTCGACCAGTTCCAGGTCCGCCTCCTGTAGGAAATCTTCGGCGCGGCAGCGGCGGTACTCGTCCAGCAACTCGGAAAAACTCCAGCCCAGGGACTTCAAGCGCCGGGCCGCGGTGCGTTCGAGCATGTGCTGGCGGGTGCAGAACTGCTGCCAGTGGGCGACGGCGAGTTCAGCGATCACGTAGTCGCTGACCTGCTCGAGCAGGGTCGGCTCACTGTTGCGCCGGGTTTGCTCCAGCAATTCCACGAGGGTCTGTTCCAGCTCATGGTTACCGGGGGTGAGCGCGGTGACGAACAGCTGTGGATCGAGGTGAATCGCATACTGTGCCATCCCCCAGCGTACCGCTACCCGGAACGCTTGCTCGTGGTCCTGGGCGTTGGCCGGACAGGCGCCGACCAGGCTGACCGCGAGGATCGGGTCACGCGCCAGGCCGCTGGCGAGGAATTTTCGACGCAGCATGCTGCACAAGCTGATGAGGATGTAGTCGGCGGTCGCCGCACTGGCCTTGACGCTGCCGGCATCGAGCAGGCGCAGCTCGACGCCGTCCTTGTCGCGTACCACCTGTGCCTGGAAATGCCCGTTGAAAAACGGAAAGAACCGCACGAAATATTGGCAGGCGCTGTCCAGGGACGCCGCGACGTCGAACAGGTAAGTCAGGCCGTTGGTGGCGGTGGACACGAAGCGTCGACCCGCCGCCAGGCCGATCAGCGGGTCGCCGGTCTGCTCCAGTGCAAACGCCCAGAAGCGCCGCGACAGGAACAGCGGCACTCGCATGAACGGCGTGCGCAACTCGAACAGGCTGCGCCGGAACAGGCCTTCGATAGCCTCCCGGGCAACGCCACGCGCCAGCAGTTCTTCGATGGCCGGCAGCAGGGTCGGGGCGTAGAACGCATTGGGCAATATTTGAGGCTGCAATAGCTGATCGCTTTTTGTCATGTAGGGCTCACAGCTTGTGTCCGGACACTGGTTAGGCTGCCTGACGTTAAGCGATTTGCCGGAGCAAGACCATGCTTGATTTACGCCAGCTCGACCTGAACCTGCTGCTCGCCTTCGATGCGATCTACCAGCAGCGCAGTGTCACCCGTGCCGCCGAGGTGATGTGCCTGTCGCAACCGGCCATGAGCAACGCATTGCGCCGCCTGCGTGAGTTGTGTGGCGATCCGCTGTTCATCAAGAGCCGCCTGGGCGTGACCCCGACGCTGGTCGCGCACCGCCTGGCCGACTTCGTGCGCGCCGCCCTGGAGTCCTTGCGAGAGGGCTTGCGCATGATCCCCGCGGCGCGGCAAAACAATCCGCTGCTGCGCATCAGCTGCCTCGATTGCCTGCAACCGGTGCTGCTCGATGCACTGCTCGAGTCGCCCCATGCCGATTGGCAAGTGCGGTACTTCCAGCCGCGGCGGCGCGATGCCTTGCAGGAGCTGGCGAGCGGCAAACTCGACATCCTGATCGACCTCGACCAACCGCTGGCCGGGCTGGCCGGCCTGCACAAGCAAGTGCTGCCCGCCGATCATTATGTGTTCGCCTTTGGCGCCGCCCTCAAGGACCCGCCCCGCACCCTCGAGGCCTATCTCCAACAACCGCAGATCCAGGTGTCCAGCCGCCGCGACGGCCTCAGCCCGGTGGACCTGCGGCTGGGCTTGAAAGGTATGCGCCGGACCCTGGCGATGAGTACGCAAAGTACCCTGGCCGCGCGCCTGATAACCGATCGCCAGCCGTTCGGCATGAGTCTGCCGAGCCGCGTTGCCAGTGCACTGGGCTTGCAGCAAGTGCCGTTGCCGCTGGAGGAACCGGTGGAGCTGAAACTGGCGTTGTACATCGAATCGCGCTATCGCTTCGAACGCAGTCGCGAGGAGGCGGTGCATTGCCTGCTGCGGGCCTTGGGTGAGCCGCGGGCGGTGCAGGCGCAGCTGGCGTTGTCGCGCCGTGCCTGATGCGATTTACCCCGAAACCGCCGCCAGCAAACGCTCGTCGACCTGAATGATCGCCTCGACCATCGCCAGCGCCGCCGGCGTCAGGGAATAGCCGACGCGACTGACGATGCCGTAATGCAGGAGCAACCCGGGGTCGTCGCTGGGCACGTCGACAAAGTCCAGCAGCCGAATCAGCCCCTGGTCGACCTGTTCGGCGAGGGCTTCCATGGTGGCGATGCCCACCGCGTCGGAGCGCCTGACCACGCGGCAGATGGCGTCGAATTGCGCGCATTCGACGCTGGGGTTGAAGTCGGGTTCGCCCTGCACGTCGGCGAGGATCTTGCGGATCATCGGCGGGATGCGCGTACCGACCACGGCATAGTCGAGCAGGGCACGCAGCGACAGGTCCTGGCGGTTGGCCAGGGGGTGATCGATGCGACAAAAGAAGCGTCCGCGTCGTGGCCGCAGCAGTTGGACCTGGTATTGCGGATCACCGGTGAAGTAGCGCGAATCGGCGACCAGGAACTCGATCTGCTGCTCGCGCAACCACACCGCCAATTGCTCCCAGTCGCCGAGATGAAAACGGGTGCGGATCGCCGGGTGCGCCTGGATGAATTGAGCCAGGGCTTCGGGCACCAGCAGTTGCGCCGGGTAAGGGCCACTGCCGAAGTGCAGTTCGCCGCCGGTCAGACCGTTGTATTGGGTCAGTTCGTTGTGCAACGCCTGGCTACCGGCAAGTAGACGCCGTGCGTGCTGCAGCACCAGTTGGCCCTGGCCGGTCAGGCGAAATTCGCGACTGCTGCGCTCCACCAGTGCGCAATCGAGGTCCCGTTCCAGGGTCTGGATGCTGCGGCTGAAGGCCGGCTGGCTGAGGTTGATCGCTTCGGCGGCGCGACCAAAACTTCGGTAGTCGGCCAGTGCGACGAGGTGGCGAAGTTGTCGAAGGTCCATCATGCGTCTCCTGCATTCAGCGGATACTTTTAATGCATTGGATCGATATCACAGAGACTGGCATAAGTACACGCCTGCCTTTCAGATTCCGTGCGCCATGACCACTGAAACCTTCGCCTCCAGTGCATTCACCCGCACCATTCTCAGCCATGCCCAGCGTTCCGGCCTGTGCCAGGAACAGCTGCTGCAACGGGCCGGGATCTGTCTGTCTCTGCTGGAGGGGCAAGGCTTGCGCGTTCCCGCGCACCTGGTCGAACAGCTGTGGCACGAATGCGAGCGCCAGGGCGCCAGGGCCACTTTTGGCTGTGAACTGGTCAACGGCATGGCCACCACCAGCCTGCAAGGCTTGAACATACTGCTCGATTCCGCCACGACCCTGCGCGCCAGCCTCGCCTGCTTCACCGAGTTCCTGCCCCGTGTGACCAACCACGTGCAGGCGCAACTGGAGGAGGTTGACGGACAGGCTCGCTTGCACCTGCGCGCTGCTCAGCAATTGCCGCATTTTTTCGGACTGGATGCGGCCACCTTGACCCTCGTGCGCAACATCGCCCGCCGACTCGGGCGGGCACCGGGAGAGGTGTTCCTGGGTGTGACCTTGACCCCGCAGCAGGCGGCCGGTGAGTGGTTGCGCAGTGTCGGCATCGAAGTCTCACAGGGATCGCATCCGCGCCTTGATGTTCCGCTGGCCATTCTCGACGAACCCCTGCTGGGCGCCAATCCGTTCCTGCACCAGAGCATGTTGCGACACTGGCAGACTGAAGCCGCGCAACATGTCCGCAGCGACAGTCTGGAGCTGGCGCGGCATTGGCTGACGGCGGGGGATCAGCCCATAGAGCGGATTGCCGAACGCCTTGGCTATCGGCAGCCAAGTAATTTCATAAGGGCATTTCGCAAGCAGTTCGGGATTACGCCGAAGCAGTTTCGGTTGGGGTTGTAGGGGCTCGCGGTGAGGCGATCCGACCTGGCGAGGGCTCTGCTTTCGGCCGCCTTCGCTGGCAAGCCAGCTCCTACAGTGGATCGGATGCGGCCTTGGGGCATGCGGCGGTTGTGAGGCCGTCATCGCCGGCAGGCCGGCTCCCACAGTAGATCGGATACAGCCGATGATTGCTTTTTGTCAGTCCTCGCTTGCGTGTGGACGATAAGGCTCAGGCACCGTGACCAGGCTGAGTAATCCTGACCGGAGCCTAATAATGATAAGAAAACGCTCGGCCACAGCCACAGTCCGCCAACGACTGAACCGGCCTGGCCACCCCCGCCCGCAACCTCTTGCGCTGGCTATCCTTGCCGTACTGGCGGGGCCTGCATCCGCGACCACCTTCGAGATCAACGAAGACTGGAGCCTGTCGACCAAGACTGCCCTGAGCCTGGGCAGCAGCTGGTCGACGCAAAACCCCGACAAGAGCCTCATGACCCGCGCCAACGCCTTGCAGGCCCAGGGGGTGCAGGCCAACGGCACCAGCGTCAGCGCCGACGATAACCGGCTGAACTTCGAGAAGGGCGACCCCATCTCGCAGGTCTTCAAGGGCCTGACCGATTTCAGTCTCGATGGTCAGGGCCAGGGCGCCTTCCTGCGCTTCAAATACTGGTACGACCACGCCTACGAAACCCGCCAGGCGCGGTTCAAGGATTTTGACGATTCAGGTTGGGACGACCTGTCGAAGTTCAAGGGCTTCGAGATGCTCGACGCCTATGTCTGGAAGGACTTCCAGGTGGCCGAGCACCCCCTGAGCGTGAAGGTCGGCAACCAGGTGTTGTCCTGGGGCGAGTCGCTGCTGATCCAGAACGGCATCAATGTGATCAACCCGCTGGACATCTCGGCCTTCAACCGCCCCGGCGTGGAAATCAAGGAAGGCCAGCTGCCGGTGGAAATGGTCTCCTTCAGTTTCGGCCTGACCGATACCACCAACCTCGAAGGCTTCTACCAGTACCACTGGAGGCCCAGCGTGCTCGATGGTTGCGGCACGTTTTTCGCTGCCAGCGACGTGATCCAGAAGGGCTGCGGGCCGTTGTACCTGAGCCAGACCCTGACCGACCAGCAGATGCAGGCCGCCGGTTTGTACGCCACCTCCCGGGGCAATGAATCACCGTCGGACAACGGCCAGTTCGGTTTCGCCCTGCGCCAGATGATCCCGGCGCTGAACGATGCCGAAGCGGCGATCTACTTCATCAATTATCACTCGCGGCTGCCGTACTTCACCCTCGACGCGAAGAACATCGGTGCGCGGGGGACATTCCCCGGCGGCATCCAGGCGCCGAGTTATGCGGCGGCGTTTCCGGAGGACATTCGCCTGTACGGCATCAGCCTCAACGGCGTCGAACCGATCAGCGGGATTTCCCTGGCCGGCGAGGTGAGCTATCGGCCGAACATGCCGCTGTCGATCAACGCGCCGGACGTCAATGTCGCGGTGATTTCCGGTGCGGCAGGCAGTTCCTGGGTGGAGTTGCCAGCCGGGTTCAACGTCAACCGAGGCGATCGTTTTGACGCGTGGGAGCGCAAAGGCGTGTGGCAGATGACCGCTTCGGCGACCCAGGCCATCGATAACGTGCTGGGTGCCACGCGCCTGAACCTGTTCGGCGAGGCCGGCGTGGTGCACATCGACGACCTCGGTGATGAGCGCCTGGGTCGCAGCGCCGCGTTCGGTCGCAGCTCGACGCGCAACGGCACACCGTGCAACACCGTGGCCTCGGGTGTGACCAACCAGTACTGCACCGACAAGGGCTTTGCCACCGACTGGTCGTGGGGCTATCGCCTGCGCGCGAGCCTGGAATACAGCGACGTGCTGCCCGGCATCAACCTGATCCCGGCACTCAACTGGCGGCATGACGTCGAGGGGTATTCCTACGATCCGCAAGGGCCGTTCCAGGAAGGCCAGCAAGCCCTGGGCGTGAGCCTGACCGGCGTCTACATGAACGATTACAGCGTGGAACTGGCCTACAACGCCTTCTTCGGTTCCAACGACTACAGCACCCTCGACGACCGCGACTTCGCATCCGTCAGCTTCAAGGCAGACTTCTAAGGAGAACCGTTATGCGTATGCAATTGTGCGTGCTGGCCCTGGCCTGCAGCGTCGGCCTGGCTCAGGCCAAAGGCACCGATTCGGCTGCCCTGGGCAAAAACCTGACGCCCATGGGCTCGGAAATGGCGGCCAATGCCGACGGCAGTATTCCGGCCTGGAGCGGTGGCCTGGCGAGCAACGCCGGGACGGTCGACAGCAAGGGCGGCTACAGCGATCCCTACGCCGCCGACAAGCCGTTGTTCACCATCACCGCGCAGAACCTGGCGCAGTACCAGAAGTTTCTCAGCCCCGGGCAAATCGCCTTGTTCAAGCGCTTTCCCGACAGCTACAAGATGAACATCTACCCCAGCCATCGCAGCGCCAACCTGCCCAAGGAAGTGCTGGCGGCCAGCCGCGACAACGTCGCCAGGACCAGCATGGCCGACGGCGGCAATGGCTTGCACGACTATGCGCGGGGCATTCCGTTTCCGCTGCCCACCGAAGGCCTGGAGGTGATGTGGAACCACATGACCCGTTATCGCGGCGGCAGCTACGAGCGCATCAGCAGCGCCGCACTGGTGCGTGAAAACGGCGCCACCAGCTACGTGCGCAACCAGTCGCTGATCAACTTCGCCGACACCGTGGGGGGTCTGGAATCGGGCTCGAACATTCTGTTCATGTTCAAGAGCCGGGTGCTGGAACCGGCGCGCCTGTCCGGTGAAGCGGTGCTGGTGCATGAACCGATCGACCAGGTGGCCGAGCCGCGTTCGGCGTGGCAATACCTGCCGGGCCAGCGCCGTGTGCGTCGCGCGCCGATGATCGCCTACGACAACAGTGCCCGCTACAGCAACGGCCTGATCACCGCAGACAACATCGACGGCTACAACGGCGCGCCGGATCGTTTCGACTGGAAGCTGGTGGGCAAGCAGGAGCTGTTCATCCCTTACAACAGCTACAAGATCGGCAGCCGTGACCTCAAGTACGACGATGTGATCAAGCCCAACCACGTCAACCAGGACCTGGCCCGCTACGAGAAGCATCGGGTGTGGGTGGTGGAGGCCACGCTCAAGCCGGGCGCCCGGCACATCTACGCCAAGCGCCGGTTCTACGTGGACGAGGACAGTTGGCAGATCGCCCAGTCGGACCAGTACGACAGTCGCGGCGAGCTGTGGCGCAGCGGTGAGCTGCATGCGATCCAGCAGTACGACCACGGCTTCACCTACAACGTGCTGGAAACTTCCTATGACCTGATCTCCGGGCGCTATTACGCCGGTGGCCTGGCCAACGAAGAAACCGAACCGATGCGCGTCGGCTTCGCCGCCAAGACCGACGACTACACCCCGTCGGATCTGCGGCGCTGGGCCAAATAACCCGAAGTCACCGCAAACCCAATGTGGGAGCGGGCTTGCTCGCGAAGAGGGGGTGTCAGTCGACTGCGATGTTGTCTGACACACCGATTTCGCGAGCAAGCCCGCTCCCACAAGGGAATGGTGTTTGCTGTCGTTTATCTGCAAGGAGACCTACCGTGCGCCACTGGATATCCGCACTCGCCCTGGGCGCAAGCCTGGGCACCGTTCACGCTGCGACCCTCGATCAACCGCAGGCCAAGGCGCTGGCGCAGGAGGCTTATGTGTTTGCCTTCGCCACCGTCGAGCACGACAAGGTGCTCAGCGCCATCGCCGCCAAACTGCCGTTCAACCGGCTCTACAGCGAGCCGCGCCTGCTCGGCCCGCAGGACAACAAAGTGGTGTCGCCCAACAACGACACCTTCTATTCCCGCGCCTTGCTCGACCTGCGCGGCGAACCGCAGGTGCTGCAAGTGCCGGCGGTGCAGGGGCGCTACTACAGTTTTCAGTTGATCGACATGCGCACCGACAACCTCGACTACATTGGCACCCGTGCCACAGGCAATCAGGCCGGGCGCTACCTGATCGCCGGGCCGGACTGGCAGGGCGATGTGCCCGCCGGTTTCAGCGGCGTGATTCGCTCGCCGAGTCGACTGGTGTTTTTGCTCGGGCGCACCGAAGTCAAGGGCGAGGCCGACCAGCAAGAGGCGGCAAGAGTACTGACCGGTTATACCTTGCAGCCACTGTCCAAGGTGCTGGGCGGGACCTCTCCCGAGGTGCTGCCCTCACTGCAACTGCCGGCTTATCAGGACAGTAAACAGGGTGCGGCCGAGGCACTGTTCAACACCTTCAACGCCCTGGCGCCATTGCACCGATGGACCGCCCGCGAACAGGAAAAACTCGCGCGCTTTGCCGCCATCGGCATCGTGCCCGGTGCGGCGTTCGAGGCGCCGGCAGGACTCGGCGCAGCGATCGCCCAAGGCGCGGAAGCCGGCCGCGAACAGGTGCGCGCCGCGTCCAGCCAGCTCTCGGTAGAGCAACAAGGCTGGTTTCGCTCACCGACCAACGTCGGCAAATTCGGTGACGACGACCTGACCCGGGCGGCGGTGGCCTGGCGCTACATCTACGCCAACGATGCCGTGGAAGCGGTGTACCCGATGGCGCTGCACGATGTGCAAGGCCAGGTACTGGACGGCCGCCATGTCTATCGCCTGCATTTCCCGGCCGGGCAATTGCCGCCGGTGAATGCCTTCTGGTCGCTGACCTTGTATGACGGCAAGACCCAGTTGCTCGCAGCCAATGCGATCCAGCGTTACGCCCTGGGCGATCGCAGCCCCGACCTGCGCCATGACGCCGATGGCGGATTGACCCTGCTCCTGCAAACCCACGCACCTGAGGCGGCGCAACAGGGCAACTGGCTACCGACGCCGGAAGGTCCGTTCAATTTGCTGTTGCGCCTGTACCTGCCCAAGGCCGGAGCGCTCGATGGCAGTTATCACTTACCCACCATCGTGAGGGTCGAGCCATGAACGGGATCTTCACCCGTCGCCGTTTGTTGGGCTGCATGGGCGTACTGGGCGGCAGCCTGATGTTGCCACGGGGACTGTTCGCCGCCGATTCCGAGGACCTGCGGGGCATTGCCCGGGAGGCGTGGATCTACGCCTACCCGATGCTCATGCACTACCAGACGCTGGAAAAACAGCTGCTAAACCCCGCGGCGCCGGAGTACGTCGGCGGCTTCAATCGCTTCCGTCACTACAGTGAGTTGTACACGCCGAACAACCGCGAAATCGTCACGCCGAACAACGACACGCCTTATTCCTGGGCCTGGCTCGACCTGCGTAGCGAACCGCAGGTGTTGAGCGTGCCGGCGGTCGCCGACGACCGCTACTACGTGCATCAACTGGTTGACCAGTACACCCACAATTTTGCCTATGTCGGCGTGCTCAGCACCGGTCGCGGGGCAGGGGACTACCTGATCGCCGGGCCGGATTGGCAGGGGCCGACACCGGCCGGGATCAAGGCGGTGCTGCGCAGCGAAACCGCGATCGTCATGGTGCTCGGGCGCACCGGGCTGCGAAGCGCCGACGACTTGCCCGAGGTGCGCGCGTTGCAAAAGCAGTATCGATTGCGCGCCTTGCACGAATACACCGGCGGACCCTCGCCCGCTGTGGCGCCGGCGATTGTCTGGCCGGAGTGGGACAGTAAAACCGGGTTGGGACCGGACTTTATCGCGGTGCTCAATCACCTCCTTACGCTGTGCCCGACGCAACCGTCCGAACAGGCTTTGCGCGCACGTTTCGCGCAGATCGGCATCGTGCCCGGTCAGGGTTTTGATCTCTCGGTCTTAGCCGCGGATGAGCGTCAGGCACTGATCGCCGGCATCCAGGATGCCCAGGCTCAACTGCAAGCGGCAGTGGCGCGGGTGCGTAGCACTGTCGGCCTGTTTGGCAACCGCGAGGCGATGCGGGGCAATTACCTCAACCGCGCCGTCGCGGCCCATGTCGGCATCTACGGCAACAGTGTCGAAGAGGCGTTCTATACCGGCACCCGCCAGGACAGTCAGGGGCAGCCATTGCAGGGGGGGCGGCGTTATCGACTGCGTTTCGCGCCGGGGCAACTGCCACCGGCCAGCGAGTTCTGGTCATTGACGTTGTACGACTTGCCGGACCGGCAGTTGGTGGCCAATCCGATCGATCGTTATTGCTTGAGCAGTCGGGATCGCTTGCAGGTGGATGGCGATGGTGGGTTGACGTTGTTGATGCAGACCTCAGCCCCGCAGGAACAGAGCAACTGGTTGCCGACGCCGGCGAGTGGGGCGTTTACCCTGGTCCTGCGGTTGTACGGGCCTGAGCGGCAGGTGATCGAGCAGCAGTGGCAGATGCCTGTGGTTGCAGCGGTTTCTGTGTAATCCGATAGACCGCTTTCGCGAGCAAGCCCGCTCCCACATTGGACCTGTGTCATACACCGGATCGAGTGTGGGAGCGGGCTTGCTCGCGAAGGGCGCGACGCGGTTTACGGCGTAACGATATTGAACTGCGGCCCAAAGGTGTCGAGGCTGCCCATCAACTCCCCAAGCTTCTTGCCATTCCCTTGCAGCTTGACCAGGCCCTTCTGTATCGCTGTCGGGAAATCCAGCTGCTTGAGGCTGATCTGTTCAAGCGTCGCCTTGCTCATGCTGACCCCGGCATCGGCCTCAGGGTTGAGCCCAGTGCGGTGGGTGAGTACGCCATTGCGCAGGGTCAGGTTGAAGTCCCTGTTCGGTTCTTCGAAGCTCCAGTTCACCGTCATGTCATGGCCGACGGCCTTGTCGCTGTCCAGGCGAATCGCCAGGAAGTCGAAGAACATTTCCGGGGTCATCGCGCGCACCATGTCCACCGACACCGAGGTGCCGGCATGTTGCGGCACGCCATTGCGCAGCTCCATCGCCCCGGTCAGGTACATGTTGCGCCAGGTGGCGTTCTCGCTCTGATAACCCAGTTGCTCCAGGGACTCGGCCTGCGCCTTGCGCGCGTCGCCGTTGTCCGGCTCGCTGAACAGCAACTGATTGCCCAATTGCGCGGCCCAGCGGTAGTCACCCTTTGCCATGGCGGCGCGCATCTTCTCCAGCACGGCCGCGCCGCCACCCATGGCCTCGACGCTGCGCTTGGCTGTCTCCACCGGCGGTAGCGGATTGAGGTTGGCCGGGTTGCCGTCGTAGAACCCCAGGTAGCGCTGGTACACCGCCCGTACGTTGAAACTCAGGGAGCCGTAGTAACCACGGGTGTACCACTTCTGGTCCAGCGTCCCCGGCAATTTCTTGATGGCGTCGGCGACTTCCAGCGGCGTCAGGCCCTGGTTCAGCAGGTGCAGGGTGCGGTCGTTGAGGAAGGCGTACATGTCGCGCTGGTCGGCCAGGAAGGTGCGAATCCGCTCGCCGCCCCAGGTCGGCCAGTTATGCTGGGCGAACAGCACGTCGCTCTTGTCGCCGTAACGTGCCAGGCTGCTGTCCAGGTACTGCGCCCAGGCCTTGGCGTCACGCACTTGCGCACCGCGCGGGGTGAGGATGTTGTGCATCATTTGCGTGGCATTTTCCGCCATGCACAGGGCACGCAACTGTGGCAGGTAGAGGTTCATTTCCGCCGGGGCTTCGGTGCCCGGGGTCAATTGGAACTCCACGTCCAGACCGGCAATGGTGCGGGTTTCCAGTTCTTTTTCGATCAGGTCGGTGGGCGGGATCAGGGTGATGGTGCCACCGCTTGGCGTGCTCTTGCCCAGACCAGCGTCCACCTGGCCTCGTTCGCCACGGGGCAGCAGGCTGCCGAACTGGTATTGCGCCCGGCGGCTCATGGCGTTGCCGGCGAACACGTTCTCGCTCATCACGTGTTCCATGAACCCGGTCGGCGCGAACACCTTGACCTTGCCGGCCTTGACGTCGGCCTCGTCGATCACCCCGCGCACGCCGCCGAAGTGGTCGACGTGGGTGTGGCTGTAGATCACCGCCACCACGGGTTTGCGCGGGCGATTCCGGTAATACAGGTCGAGTGCCGCCTTGGCGGTTTCGGCCATGGTCAGCGGGTCGATGATGATCAGCCCGTCGTCACCTTCGATGATGGTCATGTTGGCCAGATCCAGGCCGCGCACCTGATACAGCCGTGGGCTGACTTCGAACAACCCGGCATGGGCACTGAGCTGGGCCAGGCGCCAGAGGCTCGGGTTTACCGAGTCGGGGGCCTGGTCCTTGAGCAGGAAGTCATAGGCCTGGACGTCCCAGATGACCTTGCCGGCCGCGTCCTTGACCTGGCCCTTGAACGGCGCGATCAAGCCCTTGCCGGCCGACTCGAAATCAGTGCGATCGCTGAAGGGCAGTTGTTGCAGCACGGCGCTGTTGCTGGCGGCAGTCTGCGCGCTGGCCGCCACAGGTGCATCGGCGGCATAAACCGATTGCGCGAGGCACGCAGTGATCAGGCAGGCCAACAGGCCGCGGGGGCTCAAAGTGAAACGAGGCATGGCGTCTCCGTTTTTTATCGTTATGGTTAGACCAGCTTCGAGGGTAGGGCGGTGGCCGGGCAGTGCCACAATCGGCGACGGACAAAAACCATTCCGGGCCGCTATCCTTGGCCCACGCTCATCGAACGGGTTCTCCCATGCTTGAAGTCCAGGGTGTCTTCAAAAGCTACGCCACCCCGCAAGGCCCCTTGCCGGTGTTGCAAGGTGTCGACCTGACCCTCAAACCCGGCAGCAGCCTGGCGTTGATGGGCGAGTCGGGCAGTGGCAAGAGCACCTTGCTGCACCTGATCGCCGGGCTGGACAAGGTCGATCGCGGCAGCATCCGCAGCGGTGAATACCGGCTGGAGCAGATGAACGAAGGGCAACTGGCGAGCTGGCGGCGCAGTGAAATCGGCCTGGTGTTCCAGCAGTTCAACCTGATCGGCAGCTTGCGGGTGGAGGACAACCTGGCGTTTCAGGCGCGCCTTGCCGGCCGCCATGATCCGCGCTGGCAGGCGCATCTGGTGCAGCGCCTGGGCTTGGGCGATTTGCTGCGGCGCTATCCCGAACAGCTCTCCGGCGGCCAGCAACAACGGGTCGCCTTGGGCCGGGCCCTGGCCTCGCAACCGAAGTTGCTGTTGGCCGACGAGCCCACCGGCAGCCTCGATGAAGGCACCAGCGACGAAGTGCTGAAGTTGCTGCTGGAGCTGCTCGACGACAGTCCGACGACCCTGCTGATGGTCACCCACAGCCCCAGCGTGGCGGCGCGAATGGCCGAAAAGGTGGTGCTGCACGGCGGTCGGCTGGCGACTGTGGACGAACGCTGAGATGCGCATTTTTCGCGAAACCCTGCGCGCGCTGCTCAGTCATTGGCGACAGCACCCGGTGCAGTTTTTCAGCGTGCTGACCGGGCTGTGGCTGGCCACCAGCCTGCTCACCGGGGTGCAAGCGTTGAACAGCCAGGCGCGGGACAGCTATGCCCGGGCCAGTCAGCTGATCGGCGGCGAACCCCAGGCCAGCCTGAGTGCGCCCGCTGGCGGGACTTTCCCGCAGCAGTGGTTTGTCGACCTGCGCCGCGCCGGTTGGCCGGTGTCGCCGGTGTTGCAGGGGCGAGTCACGCTCAAGGGCCATGAGGACCAGCGCCTGCAACTGATGGGCATCGAGCCCGTGTCGCTGCCGGCCGGGGCCGAGGTGGCGGGGCGGGCATTGGCCATCGAGCAGGTTGTCGAGTTTTTCACGGCGCCGGGCAGCGCCTGGATTTCACCGCAGACCTTGCAGAGCCTGGGGCTGACGGAAGGGGAGCGGCCGTTGGCCTTGAACGGCCAGGCCCTGCCGCCGCTGCACGCTCAAGCGGATATGGCGCCGGGGGTGTTGCTGGTGGACATCGGGTTTGCCCAGCAGATTCTCGGTTTGCCGGATCAGTTGTCGCGTCTACTGTTGCCCAAGGATTTCACCGCGACGCTGCCCGATCCGTTCAAGGGGCAACTTCAGCTCAAGAGCAGCGGCGAAGAGAACAATCTGGCGCGCCTCACCGAGAGCTTTCACCTGAACCTGGACGCCCTGGGGTTTCTCTCATTCGTGGTCGGTCTGTTTATCGTGCATGCCGCGATAGGGCTGGCGCTGGAACAGCGTCGCGGTTTGCTGCGGACCCTGCGCGCCTGCGGGGTCAGCGCGCGGATGCTGATCACCTGTCTCGCCGTCGAACTGGGCGGCCTGGCCTTGATCGGCGGCGTGGCCGGGGTCGTCAGCGGTTATCTGCTGGCCAGCGTGCTGCTGCCGGATGTCGCCGCCAGCCTGCGCGGCTTGTACGGCGCCGAAGTGGCGGGGCAGTTGAGCCTGAGCCCGTTGTGGTGGCTCAGCGGCGTCGGCCTCAGCCTGTTCGGCGCGGCACTCGCCGGTGCCAACAGTCTGTGGCGTGCAGCGCGCTTGCCGTTGCTCGCCCTGGCCGATCCGCAGGCCTGGCATCAGGCCCATGCGCGCTGGTTGCGTCGTCAGGGTTGGGTGGCGGCGCTGGCCTTGGCCATTGCGTTGCTGGCCTTGCTGCGCGGAGATAGCCTGGCCAGCGGTTTTGTGCTCATGGCCGCGTTATTGCTGGGGGCTGCGCTGGCGTTGCCGGTGGTCCTCAATGCCGTGCTCAATGGGCTGACCCACCGCAGTTCTTCGGTGCTCGGCCAGTGGTTCGTCGCCGATTGCCGGCAGCAACTGCCGGCCTTGAGCCTGGCGCTGATGGCGCTGCTGCTGGCCCTGGCGGCCAACATCGGCGCCGGCAGCATGACCGCCGGTTTCCGCCAGACCTTCAGCAACTGGCTCGAACAACGGCTGACCGCCGAGCTCTACCTCAATCCCCAAAACCCGGCCCAGGCTCGGGAGATGCACGACTGGCTCAAGCAACAACCGCAGCCGACGGCGGTGTTGCCCAACTGGCAGGTCTCGATTCAACTGCAAGGCTGGCCGGCGGATGTCTTTGGCGTGATCGATCACCCGACCTATCGCCAGCACTGGCCGTTGCTTGAAGCCCTGGACGACAAGCCCTGGGATCGCCTGGCAGCGGACGATACGCTGATGCTCAGCGAGCAACTGGCGCGGCGCTTGAAGGTCAAGCTCGGCGATCACCTGACGATCGCCACGCCCAACGGTCCCTGGTCGCCGCGCATCGTCGGGGTCTACGCCGACTACGGCAACCCCAAGGGCCACCTGCTGGTCAACGTCGAGCACTTGTTGCGCGGCTGGCCGCAACTGACGCCGAACCGCTTCAACCTGCGCATCGAGCCGGCATTGATAACGCCGTTCGTGACCGCGCTGCAGGCACGCTTCGCCCTGGAAGACAGCCGCATCGTCGATCAGGCCCGGCTCAAGGGCTGGTCGACGCAAGTGTTCGAGCGCACCTTCGCCGCCACCGCCGCGCTCAATAGCCTGACCCTTTGCGTGGCCGGCGTGGCGCTGTTCATCAGCCTGCTGACGCAAAGCCAGAGCCGTCTCGCGCAACTGGCGCCGCTGTGGGCGCTGGGCGTGACGCGCCGGCAACTGATGCTGCTCAACCTCGGGCAAACCTGGCTGCTGGCGCTGCTGACCCTGGTGCTGGCGTTGCCCTTGGGCATCGCGCTGGCCTGGTGCCTGGACGCGGTGATCAACGTCCAGGCATTCGGTTGGCGCCTGCCGCTGCAGGTGTTTCCCCTGCAATTGCTCCAGTTGATGGCGCTGGCGTTGCTGGCGACCTTGCTGGCGTCGGCGTGGCCGCTGTATTCGCTGTATCGCACGCAACCGGCGGACCTGCTGAGGACCTTTGCCCATGAGGATTAAGCTCGGGCTCTGCCTGGCCGCAGCGCTGCTCGCCGGTTGCGATCAGCCGGCGCCAGATGAAAAGGGCTTCGCCGGCCTCGGCAATCAAGCGGCCGCGTTTACGCCCGTCATGCCTGGTCGGGTGTTCAGCTTCCCGGCGGATCATGGCCCGCACGACGGTTTTCGCATCGAATGGTGGTACGTCACCGCCAACCTCAAGGATGAGCAGGGCCGCGAGTTCGGCGCGCAGTGGACGCTGTTTCGCAGTGCCTTGAAAGCCACGCCCGAGGCGTCCGGCTGGAGCAACCAGACGTTATGGCTGGGCCACGCGGCGGTGACCTCGGCCTCGGTGCATCACGCCGCCGAGCGTTATGCCCGTGGCGGCGTGGGACAGGCCGGGGTGAGCCTGACGCCGTTCAACGCGTGGATCGACGACTGGCGTTTCAGCAGTCAGGCAACGGGCGCCGATCCCCTGGCGGATCTGCAACTCAGCGCCCGCGACAAGGCGTTCAGCTATCAACTGCACCTGACCGCGAACCGACCGCTGGTGCTCCAGGGCGACAAGGGTTTCAGTCAGAAATCCGAACAGGGCCAGGCGTCCTATTACTACAGCCAGCCGTTTTTCCAGGCCAGCGGCACCCTCGAGATCGACGGCCAGCGCTTTCAGGTCAGCGGCCCCGCATGGCTCGACCGGGAATGGAGCAGCCAGCCCCTGACCGCCGAGCAGAGCGGTTGGGACTGGTTTTCCCTGCACCTGGACAGCGGAGAGCAGGTGATGCTCTATCGCATGCGGCAAAAGCACGGCGAACCGTACCTGACCGGCACCTGGATCGACGCTCGGGGCCAGACCGAAATGCTCAATGCCGACGAGATCCGCCTCACCCCACAGGACACCGCCCAGGTGGCCGGGCGTTCGATGCCCGTGCGCTGGTCGATCCAGATCCCCGGCAAACACCTCGACATCGTCATCAGTGCGCTGAATCCCAATGCCTGGATGGATTTGCGTATTCCCTACTGGGAAGGGCCGGTGCGTTTGAGCGGCAGCCATGGCGGGCAGGGGTATCTGGAAATGACCGGTTATTAGAATCAAAAGATCGCAGCTTGCGGCAGCTCCTACATCTTTCGTCTCCTCCCAATCAACCGGAACTCCACGCGGCGTCCACCCCTCTACCGTACGAATGCCTCTGCTGGAGCCCGCCATGCGCGAAGACCTCACACCGCCCGACCTTGACGCGTGGCAGCGCCTGTTCGAAGACGAGGCGTACTGGCAGCAGTCCCCCGACTCCTATTACATGGATTTGCAGCGTCTGGCCGACGATCTGTTGGGGCAGGGCGCGATCGATCTCGAACAATGGCAGGCGCTCAAAGCCCGGGCGGAGCAATCCCACAAAGACTCCCCGGCGATCAACGTTGCCCGGGAGCTCGACGATCCCGAAGCCTGAGGAGCACCCCATGAAACCCACCCCTGATAGCGAAAACCCCGACGAGCCACGGCCACCCGGAGAAACCGAGCGCGACAATGACGCCCTGCGCCCCACCGATCCGACCCGGCGCAAGGAAAGCGGCAAAGGGACGACCAGCGGCGAATCCACCGCGCAAGAAACTGCGAAGAATCCCTGATCAGCGTCTATGCTCATCCCTCAAACGGCGTTGATCCTTCGCTTCAACGCCGTTTGTCATCCTCCATCACAGGGAATGTTCTGCCTATGAAACTCAACGCACTGACCAAAGCCATCACCCTCGCCACCTTGCTGTCTGCCGCCAGCTTTAGCGCTGTTGCAGAAGACATTCCGTTGTCCGCCGTTGTGGAAGCTGATCAGATCAGCACCAAAGTCGTTTCGGTCGATGCCGCCAAACATCAAGTGGTGCTTGAAGGGCCGGAAGGTCGTCAGGTCCATGTGCAACTGACCGACAAGGCGAAAAACCTCGACAACCTCAAGGCCGGCGACCAGGTCGACATCAAGGTCACCCGCTCAGTCGCGGCCTACCTCGATACCGACGTCGACAAAGGTTTGCCGGGCAGCTCGGAGCGAGCCGGTGAAGCCCGCAACGCACCCGGGAACGTCCCTGGCGGCGAAGCTTATCGCCAAGTGCAAGTCCAACTGCAAATCACCGACATCGACCTGAAGAAAAACCAGGTGTCCTTCAAAAACCCGCAGGGGCAGACCAAGACCATCACGGTCGAAGATCCGAAAGTTCAAGCCAAGCTCAAGGACCTGAAAGTGGGGCAAAGTGTCTTCGTGACATACACCGACGTTCTGCAAGTGACGACCAAAGCCAAAAGTTGAGTGTTCTATCCATTGATTGTTCCTGTACAACTTTTGTATAGGAACAATCAACTACTTTGGTCGAACTGGTGGGTTTAAGTTGTTGGTTCCGAATTGTATTTCAGGTGAAATATTATAAAAGTTCGTATCAACAAATTTCATGTTTCAAGCACGGACATATCCATAAACATCAATTAAAATACACCCCGTTCGCCCAGTGTCAGGGTTCTTTACCAGTGCATGGATTGCCGAGGCCATAGCACTGGGCGAACTCTTTTCTCGACAGACGACTGCATTTTCAATCGAATGAAAGGCGCAGTTGTTGCTCTGCAATATTTCCCCCGGGTTTAAACTTGTAACTGATAGTTATCTGTTTGCCTGCAGCCCCGAGATGGAGTGACGACGACATGAAAATCCTGATGGTTTTAACGTCCCACGATCAATTGGGTAACACCGGCAAGAAAACCGGCTTCTGGCTGGAAGAATTCGCTGCACCCTATTACGCCTTCAAGGATGCCGGCGCACAACTGACCCTGGCCTCGCCCAAGGGCGGCCAGCCACCGCTGGACCCGAAAAGCGACGAGCCGGACGCGCAAACCGAGGCCACCGAACGCTTTCGCCAGGACCCTGCGGCGCAATCCGCATTGGCTTCGACCGTCGTGCTGGGTACGGTGAAGGCCGGGGACTTTGATGCGATCTTCTATCCAGGCGGCCATGGACCGCTCTGGGACCTGGCTGAAGACCGTCATTCGATTGCGCTTATCGAAGCCTTCTACAACGCCGGCAAACCGGTCGCCGCCGTCTGCCATGCGCCGGGTGTATTGCGTCATGCCAAGGGCGCCGACGGCCAGCCATTGGTCAAGGGCAAGCAGGTGACGGGGTTCACCAACAGCGAAGAAGAAGCGGTGCAACTGACCAAGGTCGTGCCGTTCCTGGTGGAGGACGAGCTCCAGGCCAAGGGCGGGATTTTTTCCAAGGGGCCTGATTGGGCGAGCTACGTGCGAACCGATGGGCTGCTGCTGACGGGGCAGAATCCGGCGTCTTCACAGGCCACGGCTGAAGCGCTGTTGGCAAAATTGAAATGATCACTTTGTAGGAGCCGGCTTGCCGGCGAAGGCGTCTTCGAACATTGCGTAAGTCTCGCGGACGCATTCGCCGGCAAGCCGGCTCCTACAGGGGGGGTGTTGTTCAATTAACCAATGTGGCAAGACACTGCTCGATCGAGCGCTGTTGGGTTTGTGCGTACAACTGCAGTTCGTCAATGGTCGAACGCCCCAGGGCTTTTTCGAACGCCTGCTGGTTGGAGTGCTCGCCATAGTGGCTTTGCGCGGCATCCCCCAGGTTTGACTGGAAAATCCCCGCCGCACTGACCGGCAGGAAGTCCTCGTACACCAACGGCTCAACTCGCAGATACCCGCCGCTGACCAGGTCTTCGAGGCTCAAGGTTTTCAGGTCAGCCGCAGCCAGCCCTTTTTCCGTCACAAAGTAGCGAAAGAACGCCAGTTCCTGTTGGAGCATGCCCTCATGGGTGTCAGGAAATTCGCTGAAGTGCTGGGCCATCAATTCGTTGTAGCGGGTGGCGTTGGCTTCGTTGGGGAAGTCCTTGAGTTCGTCCCGGGCGGCATTGAGCAAACGGTCGTACAGCGCCCGGCCCTTGGGTGTCAGGGCCGCGCCGCGTTGTTCGATTTCCCCGAACCGGGCGCTGTGGCTGCCGCGCGTGTCGGATTGATCGGTGAACGCGATCGGCTCGTCCAGTGCCTTGAAACTGGTCTGGCGCAGCAGGATAGGGCACTGACGGCGGGGCGGACCTTCGATCACCGCTTTGGGGGTGATGCCGTGCGCCGGCATTTGCGCCTGGACGATGTCGATGTCCAGGGTGCGCGGCGTCAGGTGATTGATGTGCGGTCCCTTGAACGCCACCACATCGGCAATCAGCCGATGCTGGGCGCTGAGTTGCTGGTATTGCCCGGCGGTGACAGTGGCGCTGTGGTGCCAGCGGAAGGTTTCCAGGGCCTGTTCGACGAACTCGTCGGCCTCTTTTTCGCTCAGGCCTCCCTGGGTTTCGGCGCGGTCGATGAGGGCGAGGGCAGTGGGGGTGAAGATCGAACGCTTGTCCAGCACCGACTGGGCAAAGGCCCGCAGCTCGAGGTCTTCGATCAGCTCCAGGCGCAACAGCGAGGTGAACACCCGGAACGGGCTGACCTGCAGCGACGCCTCATGCACCGCACGGAAAGCGGTGGAATGCACCGGCACCCCGGCCGGGGTCAGGTCGTAATAACCCACCGGCTGCATGCCCATGACCGCGAACAGGCGAGCGAGGGTGGCCAGTTCAGCGGCGGTGCCGACCCGGATGGCCCCGTGGCGCTCAAGGTCGAGGCGCTCGATTTCCCCGGTGCTGTTCAGCTGTCGGGCCACTTGCGGGTCGTTGTCCAGCACGTGGCGGTTGGTCTGTTCCACCAGTTCCATCAGCGCGCCGTACAGCGGCACTTCTTCGCGGTACATGTCGGACATCGCTTTGGAAAAGCGTTGGCGGATCAGGTCGGGGCTGACGAAGCTCGGGTGGCTCATGAATACAATTCCTGGCGCGTGGACGTGAAGGATGTGAGAAAAGATCGCAGCCTTCAGCGACGCCGGCAAACGAAGTTTCTGACGAACTTCATTCTGCAAAGGACTGCCAGCTCAGTGCAGTCGTTGATCCTGCGGGCTTTCCGAGCGCAGCGATGCCAAAAACTCCCGATACAGGTGGGCCGAACCGGCAGGCGCTTCGACCATCGGCATGTGCCCGATGCCTTCCCATATTTCCACCCGCAGATCCGCCAGACCTTTGCTCCAGATGGCCACGCTGCTGACATCGATCAAGCGATCCTTGCGCCCCCACAGCAACAGCGCTGGCGCCTTGATCGCCGGCAGTTTCGGTTCCATGGGCGGGCTGGCGCGAAAATCGCGAAAGATTTCTTCCAGTTCGTCGCGCGACTGTTGATAGCGATGGGCGATGGCGTCGAGTACCACGCGCGGCACCCACGGTGGTTCGGCCATGGTCATGCCATAGAAATATTTGAACTCTTCCCGCGAGTGAATCAGGAACGGGTTGTGGCCCTTGGCCAGATGCCGCTCCAGGTCACTGGGTTCCGGCGAGGTCACCCCGGCAGGGTCGAACAGGGCGAGCGAGGCAATGCGTTCCGGATAGTTGGCCGCCAGCCAGGCGGCGATGTAGCCGCCCATCGAGTTGCCGATGACATGCACCTTGTCCACCCCGCAGACGTCGAGCAACTGGATCATCCGCTTGGCCTGCAGCGGGATGTCATAGCCGCCACCGGCCTTGAAGCCGGTTTCGCCATGCCCGGCGATGTCGGGAATGATCACCCGGTAGTTGCCGACAAAGTGCCGGGCAAAACGCAGCCACAGGTTCTTGTCGGCACTGAAGCCGTGCAGCATCAACACATTGCTGGACGCCTCATACGGCCCGCCTTGCCAGGTCGAGACAGTCATCTCGGGGATGGGCACGACGATCTTGTGCAGTTTGTACAACTTGGCCTCGACGGCCACGCTCAAGTCATACAGCCAGTACCCGATGGCCGGGTAGCTCAGCCAGCTCCAGGCGGCGAACACCGCGATAGCGACAACCAGTAAAAGCATCAGGCGCCTTCCTTCTATCTGATCAGGACACGATGTGATCGGCCGGTTTCAGGGTTCGGGTCAAACGGTGAAAGCTGAAACTGAACCCTGGAAACATGGCAATCACATGACCGCTCTTGCTTTGATACCAACTGTGGCAGCCTCCGGACTTCCACACCGTGCGCTGCATTTCTCTATGGATCATTTCAGTGTAGGTACGTTCTGCCTCGGGGCGTACTTCTATGCTGCGCAAACCGCGTGCTTTTAACGTGCGAATGCAATCGAGGATGTAATTCATCTGCGATTCGATGATGAACAGCGCCGATGTATGGCCGATACCGGTGTTCGGGCCGGTGACGATAAACAGGTTGGGAAAGGCCGGCAGGCTGGTGCCGAGGTAAGCCCTGGGGTACTGCGCCCAGACGTCTCTGAGGCGGATGCCGTTTTTTCCGCTGACGGGGTAGGAAATCACCCCGTCGGTGGCGTCGTAACCGGTGGACCACACGATCAGGTCCAGGTCGATGTGCTGGCCGTCCTGCATGACGATGCCGCTTTCATCGATGGCTTTGATGCCCTGTTCGCGGCTGTGCAATGTCACGTTAGGGCGGCCCAGCGCAGGATAAAGCGTACTCGACAGAATCACTCGCTTACAGCCAATGGTGTAGTCCGGTGTCAGTTTTCGCCGCAGTTCGGCGTCCGGCACCTGGCGCTTGAGGAAGCGCAGGGCCTGATGTTGTACCACGCGGATGGCCGGTTTCGAGTATTTGAAGGCAATTACCCGGGTTTCAAATTGCCAGTAGATCAGCCAGCGCAGCAGCTTGTAGGCCGGTTTGAGCCCGAGCAGCCAGCGCTGGAAGCGGCCGAAGGTGCGGTCGGCCCGTGGCAGCACCCAATGCGGCGTGCGCTGGAACACATGCAGCTGCTCGACGTGCGGAGCTATCGCCGGTATCACCTGGGCAGCACTGGCGCCACTGCC
Organism: Pseudomonas sp. IT-P218; assembly: GCF_949767605.1. Taxonomy (NCBI): domain Bacteria; kingdom Pseudomonadati; phylum Pseudomonadota; class Gammaproteobacteria; order Pseudomonadales; family Pseudomonadaceae; genus Pseudomonas; species Pseudomonas sp. IT-P218. Next base: position 41,142 of record NZ_CATKQQ010000003.1, on the reverse strand, counting down.
GACGATGGCCACGCGCTTTTGTCGGTAATCGTATGAATGATCCCAGTTGTTGGTGTGAAAGCTCTTGCCCTGAAAGCGTTCCCGGCCTTCGAAATGCGGCACCACCGGTTGGCTCAAGGGCCCGGTGGCATTGATCAGGAACTGCGCATGAAAGGTGCCCTTGGCGCTGTGCACCGCCCATTGTTTATGCACGTCGTCCCATTCGACGCGCTCGACATTGGTTTGCAGTTCCACCCGGTCCCGCAGGTCGAAGTGCTCCATCACGTAGCGGGTGTAGCGGTGCAGTTCAGCCTGTTCGGCGAACATCTGCGACCAGCGGTAAGGAGCGAACGACAGCGAATAGAGCGGCGAGGGCACGTCGACCGCGGCGCCCGGGTAGGTGTTCTGGCACCAGGTGCCGCCGAAGAAATCCCTTCGTTCCAGCAGGCGAAAGTCGGTGATGCCGGCCTTGAGCAAATTGACCGCCGCGCACTGGCCGCCAAAACCGCTGCCGATGATCAGTACTTGAAAGGTCTGCATGGGCCTCCTGTTCAGCGTCGTGAATCAATCCTTATCTTCATGTATAGCCGTTTCTGCAGGCGTAACGAATTTGCAGGCGAGGGGAGTTCGCCCCGCCAGCCGGTGATGGCTATTTGACGTTGCCCTGTTAGACTTCGGGCACACCTGCTATCCCGGTGTGAACAGGTTTCGTTCTGTGGTGCAGAGGTCCCAATGGGAAAGAAGGGAGGAAAAGGACTTTCACTGGCCAGGAGGCTCTACACATCGCGCGTCCTCGGCCTGGTATTGGGGCTGATATGCGTGGCTGTGGCGATGTACCCGCTGAACCCGGCAACCTGGGTATGGGGGCTCATGTTGTTCAACGGCCTGCTCTGGCCGCACCTGGCCTATCAATGGGCGCGTCGGCGCGAGAGACCCTACCACGCCGAACACCGCAACCTGCTGGTCGACGCGTTCATGGGCGGCTTCTGGGTCGCCGCGATGCAGTTCAATCCGCTGCCCAGTGCAACGACCATTTCCATGATGGCGATGAACAACGTGGCCATCGGCGGACTGCGTTTTCTTCTGGCGGGCACGGTCGCGCAGGTGCTCGGGATTGGTGTCGGCTGGTTGATCTTCACGCCGCTGTTCATCCCTGAAACATCCCAGCTGCAGCTCTACGCCTGCTTGCCCCTGATGTGTTTTTACCCGCTGGCGCTGGGCCTGATCTGCTTTCGCCAGGCGCATACCCTCGGCCAGCAAAAGCGTGAACTGCTGGCCCTGAGCCGTACCGACAGCCTGACCGGCCTGCTCAATCACGGCGCCTGGAAGGATCAGCTGGAAATCGAGTTCCAGCGCTGCCAACGTCAGCATCAGGGCGGCGCTATCGCGCTGATCGACATCGACCACTTCAAGAGCATCAATGACACCTACGGCCACGTGGCCGGTGACCTCGTGCTGCGCCAGCTGAGCAAGATGCTCAAGCAGAACCTGCGGGCCACCGATGTGGCCGGGCGTTATGGCGGCGACGAGTTCTGCGTGATCCTTCCCGACCTGCCCCTGAACAGCGCTGCCGCGGCCATGGACGCCCTGCGTGACCGCTTCGCAACCCTGGGCTACGAGCAGAACCCGGCCCTGAAAGTCAGCCTGAGCATCGGCCTGGCGGCCTTCAACACCCGCCACAGCGACGCGACCCTGTGGCTCAACGACGCTGACCAGGCGCTGTACGAGGCCAAGACCACGGGGCGAAATCGGGTTATCTGCTGCAGCAATGACCGGCCTCAGCACGAATTGCTCGATTCGGTCTGACCCTCACCGCAATCCCTGTGGGAGCGAGCCTGCTCGCGAAGGGGCCGTAGCATTCAGTATCGATACCCAGGCACATGTGTGTTCCTTTCGGGATGGAGCTGTGCCGCCTGGTCAGGTAGGGTTCCTGTCCCGACACGCATCAAGGATCCGATCATGACGCTAAAACTGTCTCGTTCGCTGCTGGCCGCCAGCCTGGCCCTGGCCCTCGGTACCTTCGCCCCCGGCGTATTCGCCGAGCCTCATGCACAAGTCCTGGCCCACGCCGAGCAATACAAGGGGGAAGCCTTGAAGCTGCTGGAACGGTTGGTGAATATCGACTCCGGTTCCGGCTATGAACCCGGCTTGACCCAGGTCGGCGACATCGCCATCGAAGAGTTGAAAAAGCTCGGCGCGACCATTGAGCGAGTACCCAATACCCCGGACAAAAGCAGCCATGTCATCGCGACCCTCAAAGGTACCGGCAAGGCGAAAATCCTGCTGATGGCGCACATGGACACCGTGTTCAAGCAAGGCTCCGCTGCCGAACGTCCGTTTCATATCAAGGACGGTCGCGCCTACGGGCCGGGCGTGATGGATGACAAGGGCGGCATCGTAGCCGGCATCTATGCCCTGAAAGTGCTGAAAAATATCGATTTCAAGGACTATGCGCAGATCACATTCCTGCTCGACGCCAGCGAAGAAACCGGCTCGGACATCGCCACTGATCTGATCAAGAAAACGGCCAAGGCCCACGACGTAACCCTCAACCTCGAACCCGGTCGCCCGGCGGACGGTCTTGTGGTGTGGCGCAAAGGCAGTGCCACGGCGTTGGTCGAAGTCAAAGGCAAGGCCTCTCATGCCGGTGTTGCGCCGGAACTGGGGCGCAACGCGGCCATGGAAGTGGCGCACCAGATCCTGCAGCTGGGCAAACTGGGCGATGAAGCGAAGAAAACCACCATCAACTTCACCGTGCTCAATGCCGGCGACCGCAAGAACGTGATTCCTGATCAGGCAACGGCCGCGGCGGACGTGCGCGCAGCAGTGCCGGAGGAATTCGACCGGATCGAGAAAGATCTGGCACGGGTTTCCCAGGACAAGCTGATTGCCGATACCGAGGTCACCACGACGCTAAAGCGTGGATTGCCACCGATGCCACAAACCGCCGAATCCGATCGACTGATGGCCATGGCCCAAGGCATCTACGGTGAAATCGGCCGCAAGTTGACGGAGGAGGGCAGCGGAGGCGCGGCTGATGCCAGTCTCTCGGCCAGCGTCGGCACGCCGACGCTGGATGGCTTTGGAATTGTCGGCGGCAATATTCATACGCCAGAGGAATACGCCGAAATCGACAGCGTCGCGCCACGGATCTATTTGCTGTCGCGGATGATTATGGAGTTGGCCAGCAAATAGGCGTCTTCGCGACAGTTGTCGTGCTGGCTTGCCAGCGAAGGCGGTGTGTCAGGCGACGGAGGTGTAGGCTGTGCTGGCGTCTCGCTGGCAAGCCAGCTCCTACAGGTTTTTTGGGTGTTGCCGGGATTTGTGCCTGGCGGTGATCCCCTGTAGGAGCTGGCTTGCCAGCGAAGGCGGTGAGTCAGACGACGGAGGTGTTGGCTGTGCTGGCGTCATCGCTGGCAAGCCAGCTCCTACAGGTTTTTTGGATGTTGCCGGAATTTGTGCCTGGCGGTGATCCCTTGTAGGAGCTGGCTTGCCAGCGAAGGCGGTGAGTCAGGCGACGGAGGTGTTGGCTGTGCTGGCGTCATCGCTGGCAAGCCAGCTCCTACAGGTTTTTTGGGTGCGATTACTCTTTGACGTGCATGAACTCTTCCGCCCAACGGATGTATTCCTCCGGCTGGGTGTAGGTATGCGTCAGTTCAGTCGCGCTCAGGTCCGATGCCTGGGTAAAGATCTGACGCTGTTCGCGCAGGCTGTCGTACGTCGCCTTGATGGCGGCGAAGTAGGCACCGTGGCCGTCGATGACGACGCGCACGCCCAGTTCGGCCAGGCGTTTGTCGTCACGCAGCAATGGATTGCCGTAGGTCACCAGCATCAGCGGCACGCTCAGGTGCTCGGCGATTTGTTCCAGATGGTCGAAATCCTTCACCCCCACCATGCAGATGCCATCCGCACCGGCGGCCTGGTACTGCTTGGTGCGGCTGATGATCTCCTGGACCGGCAGAATGCCCGCGTGGGTGCGGGCGATGATGGCCATTTCCCGGTCACACCGGGCTTCCAGTGCCGCACGAATCTTGCCGACACCTTCGGCGACCGTGATCAGGTCCGTGGACTTGCGGCCAAATTGGGCTGGCAACAGGGTGTCTTCGATGGTCAGGGCGGCCACGCCGGCCCGCTCCAGCTCGACGATGGTGCGCATGACGTTGAGTGCGTTGCCGTAGCCGTGGTCGGCGTCGGCGATCACCGGCAATTGGGCGACGCGGCCGATACGGGTGGCCTGTTCGGCGAACTCGCTGAGGGTGATCAGGGCAAAATCCGGGGCGCCCAGTACCTGCAATGACGCGACCGAGCCACCGAGGATCCCCACCTCGAACCCGAGGTCTGCGGCGATGCGTGCCGACATCGGGTCGAAGACCGATGCGGTGTGATAGCAGGTGTTGGACGCGAACAGTTGACGAAAATTGCGGCGCAAATCTTGATGAGAAAGCCTGGACATATGAGTTCCACCAATGGAAATGGAAGGGCTTGAGCAAAAGTGTCAACGCCGAAGATGTGAAAGGCTATCACGGGGGCAGGTCAGGAATGATGACGAATTTAGCGGTTTTCCGGCCACAGGCGTCAATCTTGTGGCGAGGCAGGGCGCATTTACGCCGCCACGGCCTGCTGCTGTCGGTTGGGCAGCGCCACTGCTCGCACCGAGTCGCCGGGTTGCAGCTGCAGGCGTTTGGCGGTGAGGCGGTCGACCAGCAGGATGTCGCCCCTCAATTGCGCCGGGGCGGCGGTGATGCGGCAGTTTTCCAGGCGACGATTGTGTATCAGCCAGGTCGGTGCCTGGTCGTCCGGGGTGCCGATCGCCAATGCCAGGAGTCGGCTGTCGCGCACGGTGCGAATGGCCGAAACCGGCGCTTCGATGACCGGGCCCGCGTCGAAGATGTCGATGAAGCCCTGGTGGGAGAATCCTTCGGCCGTGAGGATTCTCAGTGCCGGCTCGGCATCGTGATGCGGCTTGCCGATCACGGCTTGGGCCCGTTCGGTGAGCAGGCAGGTGTAGAGCGGTTGCCGTGGCATCAGCTCGGCGATGAACGATTTGTTGCCCAGCCCCGACAAATGCTCGGCATGACTGAAATCCATCTTGAAAAAGTGCCGGCCCACACTGTCCCAGAACGGTGAACACCCTTTTTCGTCGGCACTGCCGCGCAGCTCGGCGATCATTTTCTCGCCGAACAGGTGCGGGAACTCCGCCGCCAGCAACAGGCGTCCCAGCGTGAGCAGGCGGCCGTTGCTGCCCCGGCGCTGGTCGGGGCGCAGGAACAGCGAGCAAAGTACCGATTGACCGGTCATTTCATTATTGAGGAACAGGGTCGGGATTTGCCGCGAAATACCCAACGCGGGTGAAGAACTGACCGTCAGCCCGAGCCGATAGTTGTACCAAGGCTCGCGCAGGCCAACCGCGCCGGTCATGGCGCTGACGCCGAGCACCTGCTGGTCGTCGTCTTCAAGGACAAACAGGTAATCGGCGTCGGCGCGTTCGACCTGCTCGGCGAAGGTTCTTTGGACCCAGCGCAAGCGGTGGGTCAGGCGCTCTTCATTGACCAGGGGCGTCAAGTCGCGACCGGCCAGGCGGCTCAGCGCCAGCAAGGCGGGCAGGTCGGTCACCTGGACCGGGCGCAGGATCATGCGGACGTGCCTTGTGCAAGCCCGTTCGGGTGTTGTCGACGGGGATCCTGGCGTTTGCTACTCACAGCGCGATCAGCCGAACGTTGCTGCCTTCAGTCACCTGCAGCGCCTGGCACATCTCGCAGTCCAGCCCCACGGGTTGACCGGCGCGGTAGTCGAGATCGGCGACGATGGCGCGATAGTGCCAAAGCGCATCGTTGCTGACCAGATACCGGCCGCGGGCATCGATGGATGAAACGGGCGAGACCAGCGCGGTCTGGCTCTGCGCAATCGAGCGAATGTCGCCGGTGCGTGCCTGCAGGGTCGGGCCGCCATCGAACAGGTCGACGTAGCTGGTGGTCTCGAACCCCTCGCGTTCAAGGATATCGAAGGCTTCCTGGCCATCGGCATGGATGCGCCCGATGCAGTCTTGCGCGGCCTGGGGCAGCATCGGCACGTAGATCGGGTATTGCGGCATCAGATGGGCGAGGAACGACCGGCTTTCCAGGCCGCAGAGCCGCTCGGCCTCGACGTAGGGCAGGTCGAAGAAGTGCTTGCCCACGGCATCCCAGAAGGGTGACTGGCCGTCATCGCTGCTGAAGCCGACGATTTCGCTGATCACCGCGTCGGCAAAGCGTTGTGCATGGGCCGCAATGAACAGCAGGCGTGCCCGCGACAACAGTTCGGAGTGGGGCGTGCGCACCAGCGCCGAATCGATATGGAAGCCGCGCAGCAAGGTGTGGCCGTTGAGGTCGTGGCACAGCGACAGGGCAGGCACGCCGTGCTCGATGTTCAGCTCGCGCGAGGCGCTGGTGAAAGGGCGGTTGCGCAGGCTGTAGAAGGGTTCGCTGAAACCGGCCGTGGCGACGATTTCCGAGCAGCCCACGAGGCGCCCGTCCGCCTGGTCTTCCAGGACAAAAAAGTAATTTTGCGGGCCGGGACACTCGGCGTTTTGATCCAGCGATGTGCAGGCGTCGACAATCCTGTCACGCAATCGGGCGCTGTCATCGGGCAAGGACGTGACGCCCACCAGGCTTTCGCGGGCCAAGCGCTGCAATTGGGGCAGGTCGGTGGGTTGCACGGTGCGCAAGACCAGCATGGGTGCACTCCTGTATCAAAGAGCTCGGCGACCGGCCTTCGCATGAGGGCATCCCGGCTCCTGCTGGATGAGGTGTTTCGTTAATCCGTTGAAAACAGTATTTGTATAGAGCGCACTACATGTCTAGTTAATTTTGACGGGACTTTTCCAAGGTCGAACAGGCGGGAAATAGCTGTCAGCGGCGGATGAAGGGGATGTTGAAGAATCGTGTAGGGCGTCGCCCTTGAAGCGTGTTCGAATCGTTGAAATGACAACCCCTGACGAACTTTCTTACGGCACAATTGGGCAATGACTTACGGCCAGGTGCCGATTTTCCTTTCTATCCAACAGAGTGATTTTTTTTCGTGCAGGCGACCCGATTGACCCTGATCTGCCACGCTCGAACCCTTGCACAGAAACAGGCACGCTTTCCCGTGGACGAACCCCTGGAGATGGATTGGCAAGCGGCGCGGGGTTCCCGAGGGGCACGCTTCAAGGAGGCCTCGCGCTTGTTGTGCGGGCCGGAGTTGCGCACCCGACAGACTGCCGAGCTGTTCGGCAAACCAGTGGAAGTCGTCGCAGACCTGCGCGATTGTGACTTCGGCGATTGGCGCGGTAAACGCATCAACGACCTGCAGAAAAACCAGGCCGAATCACTAAAGGACTGGCTCGCCGACCCGCGCTCAGCGCCCCACGGCGGCGAGTCGGTGGTGCAAGTCGGCGAGCGCGTCGCCGCCTGGTTGAAAACCCTGGAAGCGTTGCCCGGCCATGTGCTTGCCGTGACCCATCCATTCATCCTGCGTGCCGCGTTGATGCATGTGCTGCAGGGGGCGGCCTTCAACCTGATCGATGTCGAGCCGCTGTCGACGATAGATCTGCAGTTTCATGGTTGCTGGCGGCTGCGGCTGCCGTGCAGCGATAACGAGGGCATGTCCTGATGAAAACACTATTGGTCATCGGCATCGGTGCCGGCAACCCCGACTACATCACCCTGCAGGCCGTGAAGGCGCTGAATCGGGTCGATGTGTTTTTCATCATGGACAAGGGCCAGGACAAGGACAAGTTGATCGACCTGCGCCGCGAGCTATGCGAGCGCCATATCAGCGATCCGCACTACCGCTTTGTCGAGGCACGGAGCCCGGAGCGCGAGCGTGGCGAAGTGGACTACAAGACCAGCGTCGATGAGTTGAACCTGGCCAAGCAGCAGACCTTCGAGCGCCTGATCAATGAGGAGCTGGCGGATGACCAGTGCGGCGGTTTCCTGGTGTGGGGCGACCCGGCGCTGTACGACAGCACCATTCGTATCCTGCAGGCGATCCTGGCTTCAGGCACCTGTACTTTCGAGTTCGAGGTGATCCCCGGCATCACCAGCGTCCAGGCCCTGGCCGCGCAGCACAAGGTGCCCCTCAATCAGATCGGCCGTTCGGTCGAGATCACCACCGGCCGGCGCTTGGCAGCGGGGCAGGTGAGCGATGCCGACAGCCTGGTGGTGATGCTCGATGCCCAGGATGCCTACCAGCATGTGGCGGACCAGCAGACGCAGATCTACTGGGGCGCCTATCTGGGCACGCCGGATGAAATCCTCATCAGCGGCAAGCTCGGGGAGGTGGCGCAGCAGATCGAGCGGGTGCGCAAGGCGGCCCGGCAGGCCAATGGCTGGATCATGGACACTTATCTATTGCGCAAGCCCTGAAGCACGGGTGCGCCCAAACCGTTCCCGGTACACCGACGGCGGCACGCCGACCACGTTGCGAAAGGCCACGCGGAAGCTTTCCACCGACCGATAACCGCAGTGATGGGCGATCTGCTCGGTGTGCTGGTCGGTGCTTTCCAGCAATTCCCGGGCGCGGCCCAGGCGTTCATGTTGCAACCAGGTCTTGGGCGACAGCCCGCTGGCTTCGGTGAAACGGCGCAGGAAGGTGCGCTCGCTCATGGCGGCTTCGCTGGCCAGGTCGCGAACCTCCAGCGGTTCGTGCAATCGCTCCCGTGCCCACTGCATGACACGCGAAAGATCACTGCGCGGCGTCGCACTGACCGGCGTCGGAATGAACTGCGCCTGGCCCCCGGTGCGTTGCGGTGACATCACCAGGCGCCGCGCCACCGAGTTGGCGACCTGGGTGCCGAAGTCCCGCGCCACCAGATGCAGGCAGGCGTCGATGCCGGCTGCGCTGCCGGCCGAGGTGATCAATTGACCCGAATCGACATAGAGCACGTCCGGGTCCACCAGGATGTTCGGGAAGCGTTCGGCCAGTTCCGTTGTGTAGCGCCAGTGCGTGGTGGCGCCGCGACCGTCGAGCAAACCGGTGGCGGCCAGCACGAACACCCCCGAGCAGATCGACAGCAACCGCGCGCCCCGGGCATGGGCCTGGCGCAGGGCGGTCAGCAGCTCCTCGGGTACTGCAGCCTGGCGATCGCGCCAGCCGGGAATGATGATGGTCCGCGCCTCTTGCAGCAGTTCCAGGCCGCCATCGGCCAGTACCTGGATGCCACCCATGGCGCGCATCGGGCCTTGATCGACGGCCGCGATCTGATGGCTGTACCAAGGGAAGTCGAACTCCGGCCGGGCCAGGCCAAAGATCTCCACGGCGATGCCGAATTCGAAGGTACACAAGCCATCGTAGGCGAGGATCGCGACCAGTCCTGGAGAAAAATGCATTTGGCGGAAAGTTCCCGGTGAGTGTCTTGTGCGCCACTTTAGCCGTTGATGGTGGGCAGATAAAGTCTGTTCACACCCACCGACATCCCGGAGCCTTGCCCATGACCAGCCTCGTTCGCGAAATTCCCGCCGCCCCTTCGGCCATTGCCTTGATGCATTTCAGCAACCGCCTGACATTCGAGACCGATTGTTCCGATGTTTACGCCAGCCAACAGGCTGGGGAAGTCGATTTCATTCTGGTGGATGTGCGGGGGCCGTTGGCCTTTGATCGGGGGCATGTGCCGGGTGCGATCAACATTCCGGGGCGACTGCTGACTGCCGAAGGCTTGCGCGGTTACCCGAAAACCAGTCTGTTTGTGGTCTATTGCGCAGGTCCCCACTGTAATGGCGCGAACAAGGCGGCGGTGAAGCTGGCGGCGCTGGGTTACCCGGTGAAGGAAATGATTGGCGGCGTGACCGGGTGGCTGGATGAAGGGTTCGAGTTGAGTGCGGCGAATGCCGCTATTGGCTGCGCCTGCTGACCCCCCTGTAAACGCTGGCCTGTCGGGTCGGCGCATCGCAGCGCTGGCGGCGAAACGGCCACCATCGCATCGCCAGCAAGCCGGCTCCTACAGATTCGCGTAACGCCTCAGATTCAACATAAGCCCACAATCCTGTAGGAGCCGGCTTGCTGGCGATGAGGCCCGAAAGTCCAACGCAATGTTCAAGTCCGCCTTCGCCGGCATGTCTGCCGCTTGCCGGCCACTTTCTATAACTATTTGTCGCCTCGAAATAATTTACCCTGTGATAGCCGCTCTAGACTGCCGGCCACTTCGGTCCCCCGGCCACAAGCCAACGACCGAAAGCTGCCAATAAAAGTCTCCGCACACAGGAGTTATAAATGAAGAAGCTAGTGATGTTCGGTGCCCTGGCACTGTCGATGTTGTCCCTGACCGCCTTGGCCGCGGATTCCAAGCCGATCCGCATCGGTATCGAAGCCGGTTACCCGCCATTCTCGATGAAAACCGCTGACGGCAAGCTCACCGGTTTTGACGTGGACATCGGCGACGCGCTGTGCGAGCAGATGCAGGTCAAGTGCACCTGGGTCGAGCAAGAGTTCGACGGCCTGATTCCGGCACTGAAGGTCAAGAAGATCGACGCCATCCTGTCGTCCATGACCATCACCGACGATCGCAAGAAAAACGTCGATTTCACCATCAAGTACTACCACACCCCGGCACGTTTCGTGATGAAGGAAGGTTCCGACGTCAAGGACCCGCTGACCGAGCTCAAGGGCAAGAAAGTCGGTGTACTGCGCGCCAGCACCCATGACCGTTTTGCCACCGAAGTGCTGCAACCGGCGGGAATTGTCCTGGTGCGCTACGGCTCCCAGCAGGAAGCCAACCTGGACATGGTGTCCGGTCGCGTTGACGCGCTGCTGGCCGACTCGGTCAACCTGGACGACGGTTTCCTGAAGACCGACGCCGGTAAGGGTTTCGCGTTCGTGGGGCCTGAATACAACGATCCGAAATACTTCGGCGGTGGTGCCGGGATTGCCGTGCGCAAGGGCGATACCGCCCTGGCCGAGCAGTTCAACAAAGCCATTACCGAAATCCGCGCCAACGGCAAGTACAAGCAGGTGCAGGACAAGTACTTCAAGTTTGACGTCTACGGCGAGTAATCGAGCCGTTCAAAAAAGTGGCCCCGTTGACGCGGTGGCCATTTTTTTTCGCTCATGATTTATCCTGCAATCACATTTCCCCCCTGTAGGAGCTGCCGCAGGCTGCGATCTTTTGATCTTGCTTTTAAAAAATCAAAATCAAAAGATCGCAGCCTGCGGCAGCTCCTACAGAGAAATCGGAGTTCTGCCATGCAACGCATCGACCATTTGCTGCCCTGGAGCCACCTGGGAACCGAGCGCACCCTCAGCGTATTCAGTTATGGCGCGGGCACTCGCAAGGTCTACATCCAGGCCAGCCTGCACGCCGACGAGCTGCCGGGCATGCGCACCGCCTGGGAGCTCAAGCAGCGCCTGGCTGAACTCGAAAGCCAGGGTCAATTGCAAGGCCTGATCGAACTGGTGCCGGTGGCCAACCCGATCGGCCTCGATCAGCATCTGCAAGGCAGCCACATGGGCCGTTTCGAACTGGGCAGCGGCAAGAACTTCAACCGCGCGTTCGTCGAACTGAGCGCTCCGGTCGCCCAGCGGGTGGGTGATCGTCTGGGCAGCGATGCCGAGGCCAACATCGCCCTGATTCGCCAGGCCATGGGCCAGGTGCTCGACGACCTGCCGGCCCCGGCGTCGCAGCTGGAAGCGATGCATCGCCTGTTGCTGCGTCACGCCTGCGACGCCGACATCACCCTCGACCTGCATTGCGACTTCGACGCGGCGATTCACCTCTACGCCTTGCCGCAGCACTGGCCGCAGTGGCAATCGCTGGCGGCGCGCTTGAAAGCCGGGGTGGCGTTGCTGTGCGAGGATTCCGGTGGCAGTTCCTTTGACGAGTCCTGCTCTTCGCCATGGTTACGCCTTGCCCGGGCTTTCCCCGAAGCCGCCATTCCACCGGCCAACCTGGCGACCACACTTGAGCTTGGCAGCATGGGCGACACCCGGGTCGATCAGGCCCGGGCCAATTGCGAGGCGATCCTGGGCTTTCTCGCCGAACAGGGTTTCATCAAGGGCACCTGGCCGGCGGCACCGAGTGAGTGCTGCGAGGGTATGCCGTTCGAAGGCACCCAATACCTGTTCGCACCGCATCACGGCGTGGTCAGCTTCCTGCGCGAGGCCGGTGAATGGGTGGAGCAGGGCGATGCGCTGTTCGAAGTGGTCGACCCGTTGAACGACAAGGTCACCACCGTGCGCGCGGGCACCAGTGGCGTGCTGTTCGCGCTTGATCGCGGGCGCTACACGCAACCGGGCACCTGGCAGGCGAAAGTGGCCGGGCGCGAGCCGATTCGGGTTGGGAAGTTGATTAACGATTGAGGAGGGGGAGGGTCATTGCACCCCGCGTGATCGGTGGATGCCTAATGTGATGAGGTAGCGCTCTTCCGTGGGGCGTTTTACATCCTTGAAACGGCTAACTACCAGCATCAGTTGGTACTTGTCACCTGCACGCCAGTAAGCTTTTCCAACGTTGTTTACATCTCGCAATTGGGCACGCCATTGCGGGGTGTCGGCGAACGATGGGAAGTCTTGGACCCGGATGGGTACCCAGCCAGCGTTGCGCCATTGCTCCTGCAGATCGAGTACGACCTTGAGGGTGTCGTCGAGCAATAGTGGCTCGACTTGTGGGGACATTCGGACACCGTCGATCCGTTCATTACGTCCAAAACCCACTGTGAAGAAGCGGGCCAGTGGAGTCACAAAACCATACTCAGGATCTGCAAAACGCAGTCGGGCATCAGACTTGGGAATATTGAACCAGGAGTGCCCTGGTATCACGGGATCGATTCTTGCGCTGGAGCGCTGGCGCATGGCTTCGTACGGCTCGCCAATTACCAGCGAAATTTCCGGTTCATCCGATAGCGCCTCAATCGCTGTCCACGTAAGGCAGGCAGCGACCGTCAGTGCCAACACGCCGCGTCGCCGCCCGATGCGATGCATCAGCCTCATCGCACGCCTCCACCCCAGGCGATATCCCGAATGGATCGCTCAATCTGCTCGCGCTGGTCGCCGTGCAGCAGATCATCAAACTGCTGCGCCGCCCTGAGCACGAAGGGCATGCGTTGGTTGATATCGGCCAGGTTGGCAACGGGGTTGTTGCCAAAACCAATAGTGCGTCCGTCATCGACGGAGCTCCTGCTGGCCTATGAGGCGATTGAGGCGGGTAGCATCGCCGAAAGTGTTGAGCATCTGGCCAAACACGAGCAGCGAAATATTCTGCAATCCGCGCTGTAGGCTGATTCCGTAATCGGGCCGGTGGTGGGAGTCGCTGGGACGAAGGTGTTAGGCTCTATCCGAATCCTGCGCACGGTGAAGGAAGGTTTATGCTGAAGTTTCTCGCTCTGTTCACGTTGCTGGCATCCGCCACTGTCCACGCTCAATCCCCCCTGCAAACCGATCTGCCGCTCAAGTACCTGGAGCAGGCCAACGCCGATTCCCGCGAGCAGCCGCTGGTGATTTTTCTCCACGGCTACGGCAGTAACGAGCAGGATCTGTTCGGCATCAAGGATGAGTTACCCAGCGCGTACAACTACCTGTCTGTGCGGGCGCCGATGGTGATGCAAGAGGGGAGTTACCAGTGGTTTCGCAAAAAAGGCGAGGGTGCCTACAACGGCGAAACCGATGACCTGAAGTCCAGCGGCCAGTTGTTGCTGGATTTCGTCGTACAGGCGACGAAGAAATATCACACACAACCGGAGAAGGTGTTCCTGGTGGGTTTCAGCCAGGGGGCGATCATGTCCTACGAAGTCGCCCTGCGCCATCCCGAGGCGGTGGGCGGGATAGCCGCGTTGAGCGGGCGGATTCTGCCGGTGCTCAAGTCTGAGTTGAAACCGGATGAAAAACGCCAGTCGCTGGCGATTTTCATCGGCCATGGCACGGCGGACCAGCGTCTTCCCTTCAGCGATGGCACCGAGGCCAACAGCCTGTTGCAGAGCGTGTCACTGGAACCCGAGTTCCACGCTTACCAGGGTGTCGGCCACAGCATCAGTGCCGAAGAATTGCAGGATTTGAGCGCCTGGTTGCAGCGTCGTAACCCCTGAGGCTCATTTGCCGCTGACTATCTGCTTGATCAGGGTTTCGTGGGCAGCCATGTCGCCGGGGCGGGAAATGACCTGAATCACCGTCATGTGGTTGCCCGAAGCCGCCATCAACGTGGTGTTGAGGGTCATGCCACCGCCCTGGGTGGCGGTGCTGTCGACCTGGCGCACGCCCAGGCCTGTTTTCTTCAGGGTCAGGCTTTTTTCGCTGAGCTTGTTGTAGTCCGCCAGGGCCTTGTGTTGCGCCGCGTCGAAGTCGGCCGCCGTGCCGTCGAGGAACTCGCCGTCGTTGTCCTTGACCTTGACCCCTTCGGGCAGGTTGTTCTGCGCGGCGATCACCACGGTCTTGGTGGTTTCGTTGGAATACATGGTGCCGCTCGCACCGGTGGGGCTGGCGGGCAACGGGTTGGCCACGAAACCCTTGGGCAGGGTGAAGGTGAACTTGCCGTCGAGCATCGAGACTTTCTGGCCCTGCACCGTCTCCTTTGCAGGGGCCTTGGCCGCCTGCACATTCAAAGCCCCCAGGCTGGCAGCCGCCGCCAGCAACAGGACAACGGCTTTTTTACTCAACAGTGACATCAAAATCTCCAGGGATGGTCGCGCGGTGGGGCGTGATCATCCCATGGGGGCTGCGAGATGTTCCAGCATGGGCTAACGGACGGTCGTTGATGCTTCGGAATCAGGGGTATTCCTGCCGGGCATGTAACACACTCAGGATCTGGATTTGATCCGTCACTTGATAGACCACCAGGTAATTGGGATGCACAACATTTTCCCGTGTACCGGGAAGTCGGCCACATCGATAGAGGTAGGGATATTCAGGGAGGGCTGATGTAACCGTTTCTATAGCCTGATGGAGCTCCAGAGCCGCTACGAGGTTATGGTCGCCAAGATAATTCAGGATTTTCGATAGATCGGACCGTCCTCCGGATGCCACTCAACCCGCATCGCGCTGGTTGCGCTTTGACTGCAGGAGGGCGCGCATTTCGGCCATCACTTGATCATGCGGGATGTTTGGGCGCGGATCATCCAGGGCTGCCTGTACCTTGGCTCGGAACCAGCGGTTGTCTGGATGAAGTACATCCCTTCCAATGGCGCCGGGTGTTGACTTCATCGATAAATCGTAACCACTTGACGTCTGACGGCCAACCGGAAAAACATGTAGGAAATAGGCTCGATTTCTTGCGCTACTCGTTCGAAATAGTTGAACGTGTTGCCAGGGGCGCGGGTTTTGCCAGCAAGCGCCGGGTGACGCCGAGCATGGCCACCGAAACGGCGACGCCAATACCGAACCCCATCAGGCCCAGGCTGGGTACGGTCAGGGTCACGACCAGGCAAAAGGCCGAAAATGAATACATCCCGGTGGCCGTCGCCCGCAGCAACGCCGCGGTAAACGCCGGGCCCCGGGTTTGCTGGGAGAACACCGCCATCACGCTACCGAGGACCGGGAACACGGCGAGCAGGCCGCTCCAGCGATCGCCGACGGTGCTGGCGAGCCAAGTGACGGCGAGGGTCAGCAAGGCGCCGGCGACCATACGCAGCAGCAGTTTGTCGGACTTTGGCGCCGGGCCGGAAACGATCGGCTGCACAGCCGGGAACAGGTACGGCGCGGCCAGCAGTGCGATGGCGGCGGCGATCACCGAGATCGGCAGCGACGGCGGGAGCAAGGACAGGATCACGGCGAGCAGGGCCCAGACCAGCAACGAGATCGTCAGTGCCAGTGGCCATTTTGCCCGTTGCGCGACCTGGGCATAGGTCACGCAGAAGGCAATCATGGCGAACATCGCCGACAGCGCGGCCATGGCCGATTGGGCGGCGAATGCCTGGCCCTGTTCGATGGCGAGGAAAAACAGAATCGGCCCGACCACCACCGGCAACCCCGACAACCATCCCGCCACGCTTGGCCCCCAGCGTTTGCCGGCCAGGGAAATCAGCAGCAGAAAGCCTGGAATCACCAGCAGTTTAAGCATCAACACGCGCACTTCTCCGTCCTGTGAGTGGCAGCAACGGTAGCATTTTGCGGGATGATTTGCTCTATAGATGGGCGGGTTTTGTATACAAAACCCGGCATTCGATGCGAGGCGCCAATGAGGGCGACATATACCTTGTAGGAGCGAGCTTGCTCGCGAAGGTCGTCAACGATTACGTGGAAGTTCTGACACCCCGCAGCGTTTTCAGATTTTTTCGCGAGCAAGCTCGCTCCTACAGGGACCAAAAAAAAGAACCCGGTACGACGTGAATCGTACCGGGTGTTTTGCCAGGCGTGCACGGATCTTCGTGGGTCCCCGCGCCGTCTGTTAAACGCTGTTGGCTTAAGCGCGTTCGAGCGCCAATGCCACGCCCTGACCGCCACCGATGCACAGGGTGGCGAGGCCTTTTTTGGCGTCACGCTTGATCATTTCATGCAGCAGGGTCACCAGCACGCGGCAACCCGAGGCACCGATCGGGTGGCCGAGGGCGATGGCGCCGCCGTTGACGTTGACCTTGTCCAGGTCCCATTCCAGGTCCTTGGCCACGGCCAGCGATTGTGCGGCGAAAGCTTCGTTGGCTTCGATCAGGTCAAGCTGGTCGATGGACCAGCCGGCCTTGTCCAGGCAGCGGCGAGTAGCCGACACCGGGCCGATGCCCATGATCGCCGGGTCGACACCGGCGTTGGCGTAGGCAGCGATTTTTGCCAGTACCGGCAGGCCCAGGGCCTTGGCTTTTTCGGCGCTCATCAGGATCACGGCAGCGGCGCCGTCGTTGAGCGACGAAGCGTTACCCGCGGTCACCGAACCGTCCTTCTTGAAGGCCGGCTTGAGCTTGCCCAGGGATTCGGCGGTGGTGCCGGCCCGTGGCTGCTCGTCGGTGGCGAAGGACAGTGGATCGCCCTTGCGCTGGGGGATCAGGATCGGCGTGATTTCATCGACAAAGCGTCCACCTTCGATGGCCGCCACGGCTTTCTGCTGCGAGGCGGCGGCGAAAGCGTCCTGTTGCTCACGGGTCAGGTTGTACTTCTCGACCAGGTTCTCGGCGGTGATGCCCATGTGGTAATCGTTGAACGCGTCCCACAGGCCGTCGCTGATCATGGTGTCGACGATTTGCGCATTACCCATGCGCAGGCCGGTGCGGGCACCCGGCATGACGTAGTTGGACAGGCTCATGTTTTCCTGGCCGCCGGCGATGATCACCTCGGCGTCGCCGCAACGGATCGCCTGGGCGCCCAAGTGCAGGGCCTTGAGGCCCGAACCGCAGACCTTGTTCAGGGTCATGGCCGGCACGGCGAACGGCAAGCCGGCCTTGATCGACGCCTGGCGCGCAGGGTTTTGCCCGGCGCCGGCGGTCAGCACCTGGCCCATGATCACTTCATCGACTTCGGCCGGGTCCAGGCCGGTTTGCGCCAGCAACTGACGGATCACCGCCGCGCCCAGGTCAACGGCGGAGACGTTTGCCAGGGAACCCTGGAAACTGCCGATCGCGGTGCGCGTGGCGGCAACAATGACGACTTCTTGCATGGAATGATTCCTCACTGGTCGGCGAACTGCATTTCTGGAACGTGTTCCGGCACGATCAGTTTACCAGCGGTTTTGGCGACGATTTCCTCGACGCTGACACCCGGTGCACGCTCTTTCAAAATGAACGCACCGTTTTCGATTTCCAGGTAAGCCAGGTCGGTCAGTACGCGCTTGATGCAACCGGCACCGGTCAGCGGCAGGCTGCAGTGGTCCAGCAGCTTGGACTCACCGTCCTTGGAGGCGTGAGTCATGATGACGATGATGTTGTCTGCACCGGCCACCAGGTCCATGGCGCCGCCCATGCCCTTGACCAGTTTGCCGGGGATCATCCACGAGGCGATGTTGCCTTGCACGTCGACTTCAAAGGCGCCCAGCACGGTGAGGTCGACATGGCCACCGCGGATCATCGCGAAGGACTCGGCCGAGGAAAAGATCGACGCGCCGGTACGGGCGGTCACGGTCTGTTTGCCGGCGTTGATCATGTCGGCATCGATGGTTTCTTCGGTCGGGAACGGACCCATGCCCAGCAGGCCGTTTTCCGACTGCAGCATGACTTCCATGCCTTCGGGGATGTAGTTGGCGACCAGGGTCGGAATGCCGATGCCCAGGTTCACGTAGAAGCCGTCCTGCATTTCGCGGGCGACGCGTTGAGCCATTTGTTCGCGGGAAAGTGCCATTGTTGTTATTCCTTCATTCGGTCCGGGGGCAGGGGATCACTTGCGTACGGTGCGCTGTTCGATGCGCTTCTCGAACGTGCCGCAGATGATCCGGTCGACGTAGATGCCAGGGGTGTGGATCTGCGCCGGGTCCAGCTCGCCGGGTTCGACGATTTCTTCGACTTCGACCACGGTGATCTTGCCGGCGGTGGCGGCCAGCGGGTTGAAGTTCTGGGCGGTGTGGCGATAGATCACGTTACCGAAATGGTCGGCTTTCCAGCCTTTGACGATGGCGAAGTCGCCGGTGATGGATTCTTCCATCAGGTACTTGCGGCCATGGAATTCGCGCACTTCCTTGCCATCGGCAACCGGGGTGCCAACGCCGGTGGCGGTGAAGAAGGCCGGGATGCCGGCGCCGCCTGCGCGCATTTTTTCGGCGAGGGTGCCTTGCGGAGTCAGCACGACTTCGATTTCGCCCTTGAGCAGTTGCTCTTCGAACAGCTTGTTTTCGCCGACGTAGGAGGCCACCACTTTGCTGATCTGGCGGTCGGTCAGCAGAACGCCGAGGCCGAAACCGTCGACGCCGCAGTTGTTGGAAACCACGGTGAGGTCGCGGGTGCCCTTGCGCTTGATCTCGTTGATCAGGTTTTCCGGGATACCGCACAGGCCGAAGCCGCCAGCGATCACGGTCATGCCGTCTTCAAGACCGGCCAGGGCTTCCTCGTAGGAACTCACGCGCTTGTCGAAACCTGCCATATGCACCTCTTTTATTCTTTGTGGGCGGCTGGCTAGCCGAATGGGATTGAGTGTCGCCGCACGAGATTCATTTGTTAAGTTGTTTTTTTGGCTTGATTGATTGATAAAGCTCATTAAACCGCTGCTTCAATCTTGCCGCTTGAAGCTTGCAGCTTACAACTGGAGCAAAGCGACCATGACCATCAAGCAGATCCGCGCCTTCCTGGCCGTGGCCCAGAGCCTGAGTTTCGCGGTGGCCTGCGAGCGCCTGCACCTGTCGCAATCGGCCCTGAGCCTGACCATCAAGGCCCTGGAAGAAAGCCTGGGCGGGCGCCTGTTCACTCGCAACACACGCAATGTGGCGTTGACTGCCGAAGGCGAAGCCCTGGTGCCGCTGGCGCGCCGCCTGATCGCCGATTGGGACAATGCCGAGGATGATCTGCGCCAGCGTTTCACCCTGCAGCGCGGGCGCGTGACCCTGGCGGCCATGCCATCGTTCGCCGGCAACCTGCTGCCGCCGATCCTCAAGACCTTCCGCGCGCGGTATCCAAAAGTCAACGTCACGGTCAACGACGTGATCAACGAGCAAGTGCTGGAAATGGTCCGTGACCGCCAGGTGGAACTGGGCGTGGCGTTCGAGCCGACCCAGAGCTCGTCGCTGCAATTCACGCCGTTGTACATCGATCGCTTCGTGGCGGTGGTGCCCGCTGATTCGCCGTTGGTCGAACTGGAGGTAGTCGACTGGCCGACCTTGCTCAAGGAACCGTTCATCACCTTGCAGCGACCGTCGACGGTGCGAGTGATGCTGGAGGAACACTTGCAAGCCCGGGGCATGAAGTTGCCGGTGGAGTTCGAAAGCCATCAACTGGCTACGGTGGGGCGGATGGTTGCCAGCGGGCTGGGCGTGAGCGCCGTTCCGGCACTGTGCGCCGGGCAGATGCGTGAACTGGGGGCGCGCTGCATCACCTTGCGTGATCCGGTGGTGGAACGGGCGCTTGGGGTACTGACGTTGCCGGGCGGGGAGTTGTCGGCGGCGGCGCAGGCGTTGTTTGATGTGCTCAAAGAAGAAAACCTCGGCGAGCGAGTTTTCATGAGCTGATCACAAGTCCCCCCTGTGGGAGCCAGCCTGCTGGCGATGGCGGTGTATCAGGCGCGGGAGATGTTGAATGTGTCGGCCTCATCGCCAGCAGGCTGGCTCCCACAGAGGGATTGGGTTGTGTCAGGTGTTTAGGCGTTGTGCCAGTAACGGTAAAAGCTGTTCGCAGGACATTTCTATTTTCATATCCAGAATCCCGTCCGCCCGGGTCTTGCCCAGGTTGATCGCCAGCAGCGGCTTGCCCTGGTCCACCACCGCCCGGCACAGGCGAAACGCCGAGTACGCCATCAGCGACGAGCCAACCACGAGCAACCCGGCCGCCTTTTCCACCGTGGCCATCGCTTTTGCCGCAGTTGCCTGTGCGACGTTCTCGCCAAAGAACACCACGTCCGGTTTCATCCTCTCTCCCGCGCAATGCGGGCAATGCGGGACCTGGAAGCGTGCTTCGAAGGCTGCATCCAGCAGGGTATCGCCGTCCGGGGCCTGCACCGCGTCAACGCCGGCCAGATAAGGATTTTGCGTTTCCATCAGGTGCTGGATCGAATCGCGCTCACTGCGTTTTCCGCAGTCCAGGCACAGCACCCGGTGCAGGCTGCCATGCAGTTCGATCACGTCATGGCTGCCGGCCTGGTCGTGCAGGGTATCGACGTTCTGGGTGATCAAGCCGCTGATCCACCGGGTGCTCTGCAAGCGGGCGAGGGTGTCGTGGGCCACGTTCGGTTGTGCCTGACGCACCCGCGGCCAGCCCAGCATCGCTCGCGCCCAGTAACGCCGCCGGGATTCGGGCGCCGAGAGAAATTCCTGGTACATCATCGGCTGGCGGCCGCGCCGCACGCCCTGGTTGTCGCGATAGTCGGGAATGCCCGACGGCGTGCTGATGCCGGCGCCGGTCAGGACCGCGAACGGCTCGTCGGCCATCAGGTGCTGGAGGCGATCGAGTTGTTCGTGGATCTGGTGGTCGAGCATCTTCAACACTCCGGGGGCCAGGGACGAACGAATGTAGGAGCTGCCGCAGGCTGCGATCTTTTGATCTTGCTTTTTAACATCAAAATCAAAAGATCGCAGCCTGCGGCAGCTCCTACAGGGTGCGGGCGGGTTACTTGCGTGCTTCAAGGATCAGGTTGAACGGCGTTTCCGTGGCCCGGCGGAAACTCGAGAACCCCGCCTCGCTGAACACCTTGCGCAACCGCGCCTCGCCTGCCTGGGCGCCGAGGCCGAGGCCGACTTCCTGGGACAGCGAGTTGGGCGTGCAGATGAAGGTCGAGGCGGCGTAGAACAGCCGGCCGACCGGGGTGATGTTGTCGTCCAGCGAGTCGTTGGCGAAAGGTTCCACCAGCAATACCGTGCCGTCCGGCTTCAACGACTCGTAGGCGTGTTTGGCCGCGCCCACCGGGTCGCCCATGTCGTGCAGGCAGTCGAAATAGCAGACCAGGTCATAGTCGTCGCCGGGGTAGTTCTTGGCCGTGCCCTGGAAGAACTGCGCGCGGCTGGACACGCCACCTTCTTCGGCGCGCTGGGTGGCGACCGTGACGGACGGCGCGTGGTAGTCGAAGCCGACGAACCGCGAGTTCGGGTACGCCTGGGCCATGATCACCGTCGACGCGCCATGGCCGCAGCCGATGTCGGCGACCTTGGCGCCTTCCTCCAGCTTGGCCACCACGCCGTCCAGGGCCGGCAACCATTCGGCGATCAGGTGCGCCTTGTAGCCGGGCCGGAAGAAGCGTTCGGTGCCGCTGAACATGCACGGATGGTGATCGCCCCACGCCAGGGCGCCGTCGCCGCGCATGGCCTTGACCAGTTTGTCCTTGTCATGGAAAAACGATGCAACCACACCGATGCCACCGGCGATGTAGACCGGAGAGTCTTCGATGGCCAGCGCCAGGGCTTGCTCTTCGGGCAGGCGGAACTGGCCGTCGCGGTGTTCCATGTAGCCGGAGGCGGCGTGGGCGCTCAGCCATTCGCGCACCAGGCGGGGGTTGCAGCCGGTCTTGTCGGCGAGCGCTTGGGGGCTGATCGGCTGGCTGTCGGCCATGGCCCGGTACAGGCCGAGTTCTTCGCCGAGGATGACGTTGGCCAGCATCGCCGCGCCGCCCATGTCGCCCACCAGTTTGCCCATGAAATCGTTGAGTCTGGCCTCGTCCATCACGTGTGCTCCTTTGCAAGGATCACGGTCCGGAGGCTTTGTCTGTCCGGGCGGTGGTCGTGGGAATGAACAGGACGCTGAGCAGCTCCTGTGTGCATTAAGTTTAGTTTGCATACCGTGCAGAGTGGCCTGGAGCGACGAAAGTCCCCTGACCGATACCGACCCCCTGTGGGAGCGGGCTTGCTCGCGATAGCGGTGTGTCAGTCTACAAATAGGCTGGATCTGCCGGCCTCTTCGCTGGCAAGCCAGCTCCTACAGGGTATTGGTCAGCAGTGCCTGTGTGTGTATCCCACTGTATCTAACTGGCCCCTCGATACAGTCCCGCTCTATTGCTGCTTATTGCCGAACACAGACCAGATACAAACCTGCGCTGAACTGTGAGGACTATTCGCGCCTGACACCGTAGAGGATCACCATGACAACGCTTGTGCCTCAACCCACTCTCAACGCCACGCCGGTCAATCGCCTGCGGGTCGATCGCTACACCAACGGTATCATCGGCCCGAGCCAGCCGATGCTCGGCCCGCTGGCCGACGGCGGCACGCTGATCACCGGGACGCCGCCAGGTTGCTGGGGGCCGATGATCACGCCAGCTTTCGAGGGCGGCCATGAAGTGACGCAGCCGGTGGCCATCGCCGGGGCGCAGATCGGCGATGCCGTGGCGATCACCATCAAAAGCATGCGCGTCACGTCGCTGGCCACTTCGTCCGGGGTCATGAGCTTCGTCGAGGGGCGCTACAACGGCGATCCGTTCGTCGCCAAATTCTGCTCCAAGTGCGGCACCGAGCATCCGGCCAGCCATGTCGAAGGCATTGGCGAGGACGCGATCCGCTGTAACCACTGCGGCGCCGAGGTCAGCGCCTTTCGCTTCAGCCACGGCTATGTGATTGTGTTCGACGCGCAGAATCAGGTCAGCCTGACGGTCAACCAGGACATCGCCAATCAACTGGCCGGCAAGGCCTCCGAGATGTCGGCGCTGCCGGAGTTCGCCGCGCAGCATTCGATCCTGTCCCTGGCCCGCGCCGACATCCCCGGCGTCGCCGCGCACATGCGCCCGTTCCTCGGCAACATCGGCACCCTGCCGTCCCGGGATATTCCCGACTCGCACAACTGCGCCGACTTCGGCCAGTACCTGATCAACGCCCCGCACCGTTTCGGCATGAGCCGCGAGGAGTTGCACGCGGCCAAGACCGACGGCCACATGGACACCAATTCGATCCGCGAAGGCTGTGTGCTGATCTGCCCGGTGAAAGTGCCGGGGGCCGGGGTGTACATGGGTGACATGCATGCGCAGCAAGGCAACGGCGAGATCGCTGGCCACGCCACCGATTGCTCCGGGGAAACCGAGGTGGTGGTGCAAGTGGTGAAAAACCTGACGCTGGAAGGGCCGATCCTCCTGCAAAACCTCGATGACCTGCCACCGATGGCGCGGCCGATGAATGCCGGACAGCGCGCGAAAGTCCGTGAGCTGGGCGAGCGTTGGGGGCAGCACGAGATCGAACAGAGCGGCCCGATCACCTTCATCGGCAGCGGCGAGAACCTCAACCTGGCGGTGGAGAACGGCTTGACCCGCGCCGCCGCGGTCACCGGCCTGCCCTATGACGAAGTGCTCAATCGCGCCACCATCACCGGCTCCATCGACATCAGTCGCCTGCCCGGTACCGTGCGCGTGACCTTCCTGTGCCCGATGGACGTGCTCGACTCCATGGGCATCGGTGATCTGGTGCGCGAGAAATACGACCTGGCGTAAAGCCGGGCAGCGGGTCTGTATCAGAGTGTATACAGACCCGCTGCCGATACACGCTTTGCGGTTTTCTGTCAGCACGCCACACAGACCCGATACATCCCTTCGATTAACTGTGATGACGTTCTGACAACCTTGGAATCGACATCATGCATACCTCCATCACATCAACCAGGGCCAGCGCCGGGCTCGGCCTGCGTCGCGGCTTGATCAAGGACCTGCTGGCCGCCCCGGCCGGCCATTTCGACTTTCTCGAAGTCGCACCGGAGAACTGGATCGGCATCGGCGGCGCCCACGGCGCGGCGCTGCGGACCCTGGCCGAGCGCTATCCGTTGTCCTGTCATGGCTTGTCCCTGTCCCTGGGCGGCCCCTCGCCACTGGACGTCGAATTCCTGCGGGAGGTGCGGGTCTTCCTCGATCACCACCAGGTGCCCCTGTACAGCGAGCACCTCAGTTACTGCAGCGATGACGGCCACCTGTATGACCTGTTGCCATTGCCCTTCACCGAAGAAGCGGTGCATCACGTCGCCGCGCGCATCCGCCAGGCCCAGGACATTCTCGGCCGTCGCCTGGCGGTGGAAAACGTCTCTTACTACGCCGCCCCGCAGCAGGACATGGACGAGGTGACGTTCACCAACGCCGTGCTGCGCGAAGCCGATTGCGACCTGTTGCTGGACGTCAACAACGTGTACGTCAACTCGATCAACCACGGGTTCGATCCGCGTACCTTCCTGGCCGGGATCGACGCGAACCGGGTGGTGGCCATGCACATCGCCGGGCACTTCGATGAGTCCGATACCCTGAAAATCGACACCCATGGCGCCTCGGTCAAACCCGCGGTTTGGTCGCTGCTGGCCGACGCCTACGGCCGATTCGGCGCGCAACCGACCTTGCTGGAAAGGGATTTCAACTTTCCGGCGTTTTCCGAGCTGGTTGTCGAGTTGCAGACCATTCGCCGCTTGCAGACCGAGGAGGTGAACCGTGGCTAAGCGCACGCTGCACGACCAGCAAAACAGCATGGGCCTGTACTTGCGCGATCCCGAGCGCTACGCGCCGCCGGCGGAAATGGACCCGGCGCGGGCCGGGGTGTATCGCGACCTGGTGTTCGCCAACCTGTCGTCGTTGATCAGCGGCACCTTTCCGGTACTGGTGAAGATTCTCGGTGATGAGCACTGGCGGACATTGGTGCGAATCTTCCTGCGCGACTACCGCGCCCATACTCCGAAATTCGGTGAAATCGCCGAGGAGTTTCTCGAGTTTCTGGCTTCCGGGCCTGAGGCGTTGATCGATGGACCCTGGCCGCCGTTCATGGTCGAGCTGGCGCATTACGAATGGGTGGAAATGGCCCTGCAACAATCCGAGGCCGAACCTTTGTCCGGCGGCGATGCCGATGGCTTGCTGGATCGACCTTTACAGGTTTCGCCATTGGCCTGGCCCTTGGCGTATGCCTGGCCAGTGCACCTGGTCGGGCCGGATTATCAGCCTGATACACCGCCGGATCAGCCGACGCTGTTGCTGGTGCGCCGGGACCTGGATTTTAGCGTGAAGTTTTCCGAGTTGAGCCCGTTGGCGTTTCGTTTGTTGCAGCGCATCGAGGAATTTCCCGGGCAGACCGGACGTGCACATCTGCAGGGGTTGGCGGCGGAGGCGGGGATGACGGAGTCTGTGGAGTTTATTGAAAGCGGTCTGGGGTTGTTGCGGCAGATGCAGGGGGAGGGCGTCATTGCTTGAACGAACATGGATCGTTCCCACATGCGTGGGAACGATCAACAGTATCACCCGCGCAATTTCAGCTCCGCACACAACCCACCACCCTCACGATTGCTCAATGTCAACGATCCCCCGATCGCCAACGCCAGCTGCTGCGCAATCGCCAGTCCCAACCCGGTGCCACCCGTGCTGCGGTTACGCGAATTTTCCACGCGGTAGAACGGTTGCATGACCTGGCTCAGTTCCGCTTCGGCAATCCCCGGGCCGCGGTCCATGACCTTCACCGACACGCTGCCATCGGTTTGCTTTTCCACCAGCAGTTCCGCTGCTCCGGCGAACTTGAGGGCGTTGTCCGTCAGGTTCACCAGCACTCGCCGCAAGGCGTGGGGGCGGGTGTCGATGACGGTGGTGCTTTTGCCGCTCAGCTGCACTTGCTTGCCCATGTCCTGATAATCGAACACCAGGCTGTCGAGGAACGAGTCCAGGTCGGTGCGCCGGCTTTCTTCAGTGGCGCCATGGACGCTGCGGGCATACGCCACGCCTTCGCGCACCAGGTGTTCCATCTCGCCGAGGTCGTTCCACAGCTTGTCTTTCTCCACCGAGTCGTCCATGAATTCGGCGCGCAGTTTCATCCGCGTGATCGGCGTTTGCAGGTCATGGGAGATCGCCGCCAGCAGTTGCATGCGTTCCTTCAGGTAGGCGGCGATGCGCGCCTGCATGGCGTTGAAGGCCTTGGCGGCGTGGGCCACTTCGGTCGGGCCTTTTTCGTCCAGCAGCACCGGGTGGGTGTTGGGGTCGAGGCTGTCCACGGCTTCGGCGAGGCGGGTCAGGGGGCGGATGGCGATTCGCACGGCCAGCCAGGTGCAGGCAATCATCAGCGCCAGTTGCCCGAGCAGCATGAAGGGCAGCCAGGGCGACAGCGGCACCATCGAAGGCCGCACGTCGATGGTCAGCGGGCTACCGTCCGCCAGTTTCAGGTGCACCTGGAAATGTTTCACCGGCCCGGGAATATCGGTGAAGGTCATCGGGTAGTCCTTGCCGATGGAATTCTTGATCGAGGTCATGGCAATCGGTGCTTCGGGCATGTCCGTGTCCATGGAGGTACCGGGCGAGCCTTCACTCAACAGATAGCGATAATTGCGCCGGTCCAGTTGTTGCAGCCAACTGGCGCGTTCTTCGGCCGGCAGGCGATCGAGGATGGCGATGGAGGTCGAGACGTCGGTTTCCAGGTTGCCGAGCATGGTGTTTTTCGAGATTTCATAGCGCTCGTAGTACTGCGCACCGAAGGACAGCGCCTGGGCGAGGATCAGGCCGACCAGGAAGATCAGCGACAGCCTTGACGCCAGGGTGCGGGGCCAGCGAAGCGTGCGGTTCATGCTGGCGCACCGACGATTTCCACCGGCAGGGAAAACACATAGCCCTCGCTGCGCACGGTCTTGATGTAGGCCGGTTCGCGGGCATCGTCCAGCAGGCGCTGGCGCAGGCGACTGACCAGCAGGTCGATGGAGCGATCGAACAGGTCGGCGTCGCGGCCCTGGGTCAGGTTGAGCAACTGGTCGCGATTGAGCACTCGTTGCGGGTGATCGAGGAACACCCGCAGCAACCGGTACTCGGCGCCGCTGAGGGCGACCATGGTGCCGTCGCCATCGAGCAGGTGTCGGGCGGAAGTGTCCAGGCGCCAACGACCGAAGGCCAGCAGGCGGCTGGATTCGGTCACCACCAGGTTCGGTGGCAGCATGCGTGTGCGGCGCAGCACGGCGTTAATCCGGGCCAACAGTTCGCGGGCGGCGAAGGGCTTGACCAGGTAGTCGTCGGCACCCATTTCCAGGCCGATGATGCGGTCGGTTTCATCGTTGCGCGCGGTGAGCATCAATACCGGGGTGGCCTTGTGTTTGCCCGTGCGCAGCTCGCGGCAGAGCATCAGGCCATCGTCGCCGGGCATCATGATGTCCAGCACGATCAGGTCCACCGGCGTGGATTCGAGGAAGCTGCGCATCTGCCGGCCATCGGCCACGACTGTGGTGCGCAGGCCATTTTTCTTCAGGTAGTTGCCCACCAACTCTCGTATCTCGCGGTCATCGTCAACGATGAGAATGTGATCGACGTGCTCCATGGATTTGCCTCTGTCAGTGGGGGATGTCGCACAGTCTATCGAGCCTTGGCCCGCTCGCCCGTCGCCCTTTGTATTGCAGTGTATCTGGCCTGTGGGTGGATACACACCGACGCAAAAACAGGCATTTCCCGGGGTTTTGTATCCCTCTGTATCCCGGCCCGGTCCAGATACTTTCCGATTTACCCGCGCCGGTTCCCGACACATGCGGGATACCTCGCGGGCTTCTAATAGGTTCCATCGAGGCAGACCACAGCGCCTCTACCCAACCAACGATCTACCTGTCGAACCTTGAGGAAACCACCATGAACACCAAAGCCATCTACGCCGCTTGCCTGTTTGCCGCCCTGAACATCTGCACCTTGTCGGCCCGCGCCGAAGCGGATGTGACCCCGATGAGCTACAGCTACGGCACGCACCTGGACATCAAGAAAGTGGTGTCGTTGAAACAGGATGCCTCGCCCTCCTGCGGCGTGGTGAATGCACAGCTGACCTACCTGGATTCCCAGAGCAAGACCCAGGTCCTGGACTACCGCAAATTGGCTGACAACTGCAGCTCGGACAACTGAGTCCAGCGATCACGCTTAGCGCATTCCACTCACGCCAGGAAGAACATCATGAACAACGTTACCCGCTTTTTGACCGCTTTTGCTTTCTCCGTTGCCGGCGCCGCGGCCCATGCCAACGCCGCTGTAGAACAGAACGCTTGTGGCAGCAGCACCTGCTTTCAGCTGAAGCCGGTGGCCGAGAAGGGCGGTGATGCCTTACTCGCCGAGAACGGTTCCAGCCGTACACCGCAAGGCAAGTTGCTGGATGGCCAGACGGCCTGATTTCCGAATACCACGCCGATCCCCTGTAGGAGCTGGCTTGCCAGCGAAGGCGGTAGCCCATACAACCCGGGTTGTGGCCGTTAGACCGCTTTCGCTGGCAAGCCAGCTCCTACAGGGGGCGGTCCATGCCACCCAAAATTTTCAATGGTGACCCCCATGTTACTCATCGCTTTCCTGGGCGGCATATTGACCGTCCTCAGCCCCTGTATCCTCCCGGTCGTACCCTTCCTGTTCGCCGGTGCCGACCGTACGCGCTCGTCGATCATGCTGACCCTCGGCGGCATGGTCCTGACGTTTGCCCTGATCTCCAGCCTGGCCGTGGTCAGCAGTGAATGGGTGATCCAAGCCAGCAACACCGGGCGCCATGTGGCCCTGATCGTGATGGTGCTGTTCGCCCTGTCGCTGATTTCCGCACGGGTCGGCGACTGGTTGGCGCGTCCGTTCGTTGCCCTGGGTAATCGCATCGACCCCAACAGCCGCAAGATGTCCGGCCCGCTGAGTTCGGTGATGATCGGCGTGGCGACCGGGCTGCTCTGGGCGCCGTGCGCCGGGCCGATCCTCGGGGTGATTCTGACCAGCGCCATGCTGCAAGGCGCCAACGCCGGGACCAGTCTGTTGCTGGTGGCCTACGGCCTGGGTAGCGCATTGTCCCTGGGCACCTTGATCTTCGCCGGTCGTGGCCTGGTCAATCGCCTGAAGCCGTCGATCCCGGTCACTGGCTGGTTGCGTCGGGGGGCCGGTGTGGCGGTGTTGGCCGGGGCGGCGGTGATTGCCACCGGCACCAACGATGTACTGCTGGCCAATACCTCGTCGCAAGGGGTCAGCAGTGTCGAGAAAGGCTTGCTGGAAAACGTGCCGAAGGTCGTCGATTACTTCGTCAGCAAGGTCAAGGCCGAGTCCATGGACAACGCCCAGGGCGCCATGCCGTCCCTGACCGGTGCGGTGGAGTGGATCAACTCGCCAGCGCTGACCAACGAATCGCTCAAGGGCAAAGTGGTGCTGGTGGACTTCTGGACCTTCGACTGCATCAACTGCAAGCACACCCTGCCGTACGTCAAGGACTGGGCGAAGAAGTACGAGAAGGACGGCCTGGTGGTGATCGGCGTACACACCCCCGAGTACGGGTTCGAGCGCATCATCGACAACGTCAAGGACAAGGTGAAGGAATACGGCATCACCTACCCGGTCGCGATCGACAACAACTATGCGATCTGGCGCAACTTCGACAACCAGTACTGGCCGGCTCACTACCTGATCGATGCCAAGGGGCAGGTGCGTTATACCCACTTTGGCGAGGGCAGCTATGAGACTCAGGAGAAGGTGATCCAGCAGTTGCTGGAAGAGGCGAAGGCCGCTGCTCCAGCGGCTTGAGATCAAAGGACCGCATCAATGGCTCACCTCACCGTGGGCCATTGTGCGTTTCTCCTGACTGCGCCGCCACGCGGCTGGCGGCGCACCATACTCACGACGGAAGGCCCGACTGAACGCCGTGTCGGTCTGGTAACCCACCTCTTCGGCGATGCGTATCAACGAACTGTTACTGCTGCGTAACAGGTTGGCGGCCAGCAACATGCGCCATTGCGTCAGGTACTGCATCGGCGAAACCCCCACCAGTTGCGCAAAGCGTTCTGCCAGGACCGATCTCGAGGTGCCGGCCGTGCGCGCCAGTTCATCCAGGGTCCAGGCGTGGCAGGGTTTCTTGTGCAGGGCGTTGAGGGCCGCACCGACGATCCGGTCGCTCACGCCGGCCAGCCAACCGGTACGACCCTCGCCGTGTTCGTGCATGTACAGGCGCAGCACTTCGATGAACAGTACCTCGGCCAGTTTCGCCAGCACGCCTTCGCCGCCAGGCCTTGGCGAGCGCGCTTCGGCCAAGGCATAACGCACCGAAGATTCCAGCCAGATGCCGGCGTTCGAGCCACGCACATTGACCCTGACCACGGGCGGCAGCCCTGCCAGCAACATGCCGGCCAGACGCGTGTCGCAGGCCAGGTAGCCGCACACCAGGCGCGTCACCGCGCCGCCACCGCCATAACTCAACTGCCGCGGGCGCCGCGCCAGTACCTCGTCGAGCCGCGCACCGCTGGCGGGCGTCAACCCGGGGCGCGAACTCATGCGATGGGCGTGCCCCTGGGGGAATATCACCACGTCGCCGGGGTTGAGCAGCAGCGGTGGATCATCCCCCAGTTCGACGTAGCACTCGCCCTCGGTGATGAGGTGAAAGATCACCACCCGTTCGGCGCCAGGCTCCAGGAACGGCGCCGCCGTGTCTGCGCTGGGCGACTGATAGCACCAGGGCGCGGTGAACCTGGCGTTGATGAAGATCGCGCCGACCAGGCGGACGACACGCAGGGTCTGTGACAGGGCGTCCATGGGCGTTTTTCCCGTGTGGGGGTTTCCGATTGTGAACGCGTCACGGCTTAACGTGAATTCTCCGGACGATCGGGCAGTGTTGGCCGACGATCGGACAGGACGCCAGTCAGCGGCAGAGAGATAGTTCGCACACAGGGCCACCGGGTCCTGTCATCAATAACAATAAAGTGAGGTTGCCATGCCCAAGTTCGTCATTGAACGCGAGATTCCAGGCGCCGGAGCACTGTCAGAAAGGGATTTGAAAGCCGTCTCGCAAAAATCCTGCAGGGTGTTGCGCGAGTTGCCAGAGGTGCAATGGCTGCAGAGTTATGTCACGGGCGACAAGCTCTATTGCGTGTACATCGCGCCTAACGAAGAGCTCATCAGGGAGCACGCCAGGCAGGGCGGCTTCCCGGCCAATCGCATTTCCCAGGTCATGAACATCATCGATCCGACCACGGCTGAGTGAGCGTGCGCCCGATCCTGTTCCAAACCAGAGATTGTCTCCATGAGTACACCTATTGATCTTGCTGCCTTGAAAACCCGTCAAATGGCCGCGTGGGCCAGTGGCGACTACGCCGTGATCGGCACCACCCTGCAGATCGTCGGCGAGCAACTGGCCGAGGCCTGCGACCTGCTGTGCGATGAGCAGGTGCTGGACGTCGCCGCCGGCAACGGCAATGCGACCCTGGCCGCTGCGCGTCGCGGTTGCCGGGTTACGTCCACCGACTATGTCGCCGCACTGCTCGAACGCGGCGAAGACCGCGCCCGTGCGGAACGCCTGAACGTGACCTTCCAGGTGGCTGACGCCGAGGCGCTGCCTTTCGCCGATGGCAGTTTCGACGCCGTGCTTTCAACCTTCGGCGTGATGTTTGCCCCCGACCAGGCCAAGGCCGCCGCGGAGCTGGCGCGGGTGTGTCGCCCGGGAGGGCGGATCGGCCTGGCCAACTGGACGCCGGAAGGTTTCGTCGGCCAGATTTTCAAGACCCTGGGGCAGCACATGCCGCCACCACCCGGCGCGCAACCGCCGTCGCTGTGGGGTACCGAAGCCTGGCTGCGCAAGCACTTCGACGAGCACGACTTCCTGCTGCAGGTCACTCGCCGGACCTTCAACTTCCGCTATCGCTCGGCCGAGCATTTCATCGACACCTTCCGCAGCTGGTACGGTCCGATCCACAAGGCCTTCGCGGCACTGCCCCCCGATGGCGCCAAGGCCCTGGAAGACGACCTGACCGAGCTGCTCAACCGATTGAATCGGGCGGGGGACAAGTCGATGGTGGTGCCCAGTGAATACCTTGAGGTGGTGATTACGATACGTTGAGCCCTCTCGGCCATGGATGGCCGATGGCGACGGGCCCCCTGTAGGAGCAGCCGGTCGACGCTCGGTTGCTCGCGAAAAACCTGAGAGCACCGCGGTGTATCAGGGGGCCCGCGTCATCGTTGATCTCCATCGCGAGCAGGCTCGCACACAGTAGATCGGGTACGGCCGCGGTAGATGGGTCGTCTGGCAGGACGCCTTCGCTGCGATGCGGCGACCCGACAAGCCAGCTCCTACAGTAAATCGGGTACGGTCGTGAGCTACGTGGACAACCTCCGCCCCGGTTTGCGCGGGGAGCCGAGTCGTACGATATGGATAGGCATGGCGTTATTTGAGCCGCGACTCGCCGAACCACTCAAGCGCCGTGCGCCAGAAACAGATCCCCAGAAAATACGCCGACATCAGCAGCCAAAGCCCCATGACCAGGGGATTGATCACCGGGTGGTTGATCACCAGGGACAGGCTGCACAGCAGCCAGATCGCGGTCACGGCAATGTTGATCGGCATGAAGCGGCGCACCCGGAACGGATGCAGGAATTTCATGCGGGTCAGCGTCAACAGCGCCAGGCCGATCACGGTGAGGAAGGTGATCCAGGGCGACGGCGCAATGATGTACAGGCACAGGGCAACCACGTTCCACGCCGCGGGGAAGCCCTGGAAGTAGTTATCCTTGCTTTTCATATTGACGTTGCAGAAGCAGAACAGCGACGACACCAGGATCAGCGACACGGTCAGCAGCAGCGTGTAGTCCGGCAGCGGGATATAGCGATAGATGAACAGTGCCGGGATGAACACGTAGGTCAGGTAATCGATCACCAGGTCGAGAATCGAGCCGTCGAAACTCGGCAGTACCGTCTGCACATTGACCTTGCGCGCCAGTGCGCCGTCCAGGCCATCGACGATCAGGGCCACGCCCAGCCATAGCAGGCAACGGGTCGGCTGGTTTTCGAGCAGGGCGAGGGTGGCGAGGAAGGCGGTGACCACGCCGGTAGCGGTAAAACCATGGGCACCCCAGGCTTTGAGCCTGGCGATGTGTAGGGTTGATATCACGGGGGCGCTCTCCAGAAAGTGCAGCAAGCCAGTCATCGCCCTCTTCTGGCGGGCGGCGGCAAACCGGGTGGGGTTGCAGGTATCGACCGGGTATCCGGGAATAAGGTTCACCCCCTATGAATCTTAGCTGCGCCACAAGAAAACACTGCGGATAAAACGGCGCTGTGTCAGCCAGACGGTGGTAGCACATTCACCCGCGAAGGCTATCGTTGTCTGACTGGATCACTCCCTTCGATGAGGACGTCGTCATGAACACCAGCGATCTGCTCGAACAATTACTGCGGGCCGGCCAGGGCTCGAGGGCGCAACAGGGCGGCGGTGGGGCGTCGGCTCAAGGTGGCCTGGGTGACCTGGGCGGACTGCTCGGCGGCCTGTTGGGCGGTGGTGGCGCCAGCAGCGCCGGGGCAGGCGGCATGGGCGGCCTGGGCGGGTTGCTCGGCGGCTTGCTGGCTGGAGGCTCGCGAATGGGCGGTGCGCCGCAATCGCGCTCCGGGGGTGGTGCCAATTATGCAGCGCTGGCCTCACTGGGGATGATGGCCTTCCAGGCTTACCAGGCCTGGCAACGCAGCCAGGCCACGCAGCAACAGCAGGCGCCGCAACAGGCGATGCGCACGGTGGACATGCTGGCCGGGCCGGAAGTCGAGGAACACAGCCATGCGATCCTGCGGGCATTGATAGCGGCGGCCAAGGCCGATGGCCGGATCGACGAGGCCGAAACGCTGATGATCAGCAAGGAAATCGGCCGTCACACCGACGACCCAGAGCTTCAGCAATGGCTGGATGACGAAGTCGCCAAACCGCTTGACCCTTGCGAAGTGGCACAGTCGGCAACGGATTCCGGCATGGCTGCGGAGATGTACCTGGCCAGCGTGATGCTGGTGGATGATCAGCAGGATGCCGAACGTAGTTACCTGGATGAACTGGCAGCGGCACTGGGCATCGAGCCGGATCTGCAAGTGCATCTGGAACAGCAGGCCCACGGTACCGCCTGACGAGAACCCTGTAGGAGCTGCCGAAGGCTGCGATCTTTTGATCTTGATTCTTTAAAATCAAAAGATCGCAGCCTTCGGCAGCTCCTACAGGGGCGACGATCACGAATTCGGGGGGTTTGGCACCAGGAACGTCACGCCAAAGCGCTCGGCCACCTCGAATATCCGCGGCAGGTCCTCGGGTACCTTGAACTGATCCATCGCCGTGAAAAACTGCCCGCCCCGGGGATCGGATACCACGCCGATCATCTTCGCGGTGGGGCTGACGTTCTTGTAGGCATGGATCGACCCCGCAGGAATGTGCACATAGCCCCCGGCCGAGACGATGCTGGATGTGCCTTCGACGGTCACTTCGACCTGCCCCTCCACCACATAGAACGCCTCGTCCCACGGGTGAAAGTGCGGGGGCGGGCCGCCACCTTGCACGCCTTCCTGGATATGCATTTCAAAGGGTTTGCTCAGATCGCCGCCGGCCAGGACAGTGATCGTTTCGCCCACGACATTGACCGATGCCGGTGGGGCCTGGAGGACATGGACCGTGCGCATGATTACTCTCCGCAGATGAGACGGCACCTGCCGATTGTAGGCTTATTTGCCCTTCCAGTACTTCTGCATTTCCAGGAACAGAAAGGACGCGGTCCATGAGATGAGCACCAGCCCGGTAAGGGCTTGCAGACCGGTCAAGTACTTGAGGTCGCCGACAGGCGAAATATCGCCGAAGCCGATCGTCGTGTACGTGGTGAAGGAGAAGTAGACGCAGTCCATCAGCGAGCCGTCGAAGTTGCCTGTCAGGCTGCCCCATTTGCCGGAATGCACCATCAGGTAATAGACCAGGGCAAAGCACCAGACCTCTATCGCGTGGGCCAGGAGGGCGCCGAATACCCCGACGACAATTCTGAAGCGGCTCCACAACTTGAGCCGTGGCAGCCAGTCATTCATGCGCAGCAAACATTCGTAATGGATCACCACGGTGATGATGACCACCAGCGTATTGATCAGCGTGACTGCCAACATGGCAAATCTCCAGCGAAAAAGGACTGAACCTTCGCGCACTCATCCGGGGTCTTATGACAATAACGGTTTGACTCAAGTCATGAACCCGGCGGAGGCGCCATGGACAAGCCGCTCGAAAAATACAACGACATGCGGGACTTCGACAAAAGCCCCGAGCCTTCCGGTGTTTCCAGGTCTCGCGGTCGAAAGGGCAAGGCCCATGCGCTGCTTTTCTGCATCCAGAAGCACGATGCAACCCGGCTGCATTACGACTTCAGGCTGGAGCTCGACGGTACGCTCAAAAGCTGGGCGGTGCCCAAGGGACCGTCGCTGGACCCCAAGGTCAAGCGCCTGGCGGTGCATGTCGAAGACCATCCGCTGGATTACGCTACCTTTGAAGGTAGCATCCCCGAAGGCCACTACGGTGCCGGTGATGTCATCGTCTGGGACCGAGGCGTGTGGATTCCCCAGGAGGATCCGGCCAAGGCCTACGCCAAGGGCCGGCTCAAGTTCGAACTGCAAGGCGAGAAGCTCGCCGGATTGTGGAACCTGGTGCGCACGCACATGCCGGGCAAGCAGGAGCAGTGGTTCCTGATCAAGCATCAGGACGGTGCCGCCCGGCCGCAAAGCGATTACGACGTGGTGGCCGCCGAGCCCGACAGCGTGCTCAGCGAACGGACCCTCATTGCCAAAACACCCAAGGCGGCCAAACCCAAGGCCGTCAAGCAGCCCGCTGCGCCAAAGCATAAAGAGCCGCGCAAGGAAAAATCCGCACCCCTGACCGGCGCACACAAGGCCAAGCTGCCGGACCAGATCAAACCGGAACTGGCGACGCTGGTGGAAAAGGCCCCGGGTGGCCAGTGGAGTTATGAGGTCAAGTTCGACGGCTACCGGATCATGGCGCGCATCGACCACGACGAGGTCAAGCTCTTAACCCGCAACGGCCACGACTGGACCCACAAACTGCCCGGCCAGGCCAAGGCGCTGGCCGGCCTGGGCCTGGAATCGGCCTGGCTCGACGGCGAAATGGTGGTGGCCGACGAGCAGGGCGTGCCGGACTTCCAGGCCTTGCAAAACGCCTTTGAGGCCGGGCGCAGTGGCAACATTCTCTACTACCTGTTCGATATGCCCTATCTCAATGGCGTGGACCTGCGCGAGGTGCCCGTCGAGGAACGCCGGGCTGCGCTTTCGACGGTGCTCAAGACCAGCAAGGACCCGTTGTTGCGCTTCTCCGAGTCCTTCGGTGAAGACCCGGAGGCCTTGCTCAACAGCGCCTGCCAGATGCAAATGGAAGGCCTGATCGGCAAACGCCTGGGTTCACCCTATGTCTCAAGGCGCAGCAGTGACTGGGTCAAGCTCAAGTGCAAGCATCGGCAGGAATTCGTCATCGTCGGCTTCACCGACCCCAAAGGTTCACGCAGTGCCTTCGGTGCACTGCTCCTGGGGTTGCATGACAAGGACAGCGGTGAGTTGCGCTACGCCGGCAAGGTCGGCACCGGGTTTACCGAGGCGACCCTCAACAGCATCCATGAACAACTCAAACCCCTGAAGACAAAGAAACCCGCTGTGGTCAACCCGTCCAGCGGTGCCGAGTTCAAGGCCGTGCACTGGCTCAAACCCAGCCTGCTGGCGGAAGTGGCCTTTGCCGAAATGACCAAGGACGGTTCGGTGCGCCATGCGGTGTTCCATGGCCTGCGTAACGACAAACCTGCCAAAGACATCACCGAGGAGCGTCCAACTGCCGTGAAAACTGCCCCTGGGAAAAAAACTGCCGCCGCCAAGCCTTCCC
The DNA here is from genome assembly GCF_949767605.1 of Pseudomonas sp. IT-P218. Lineage (NCBI taxonomy): Bacteria > Pseudomonadati > Pseudomonadota > Gammaproteobacteria > Pseudomonadales > Pseudomonadaceae > Pseudomonas > Pseudomonas sp. IT-P218. The sequence goes on along the minus strand of NZ_CATKQQ010000003.1, from coordinate 4,127 downwards.
CCGACAAGGCATCCGCCGCGAAGAAGAAAGCCGAACCCGCGCCGTCGCAGATCGGCCTTGACCAGGGCAAGGTGCGCATCACCCACCCGGACCGGGTCATCGACGCCAGCAGTGGCGCGACCAAAGTGCAACTGGCGGAGTATTACGCCAGCGTCGCCGAGTGGATTCTGCCGCAGCTCAAGGATCGCCCCGTGGCGTTGGTGCGGGCGCCGGATGGCATCGGCGGCGAACTGTTTTTCCAGAAAAACGCCGAGCGCCTGGCCATCCCCGGCATCACCACCCTCGACCAGAAACTCACAGGCCAGCCGATGATGGTCATCAACAACGCCGAAGCCTTGATCGGCGCGGTGCAGATGAGCACCGTCGAGCTCCACACCTGGAACGCCACCTCGGACCACCTCGACAAACCAGACCGCTTCGTCCTCGACCTCGACCCGGACCCGGCGCTGCCGTGGAAACGCATGGTCGAGGCCACCCAGTTGACCCTGACGGTGCTCGATGAACTGGGGCTCAAGGCGTTCCTCAAGACCAGCGGCGGCAAGGGCATTCACCTGGTGGTGCCACTGACCCGCAAGCTCGGCTGGGATGAGGTCAAGGACTTCAGCCATGCGATTGTCAGCCACATGGCCAAAATGCTGCCGGAGCGTTTTTCCGCGGTGTCGGGGCCGAAGAACCGGGTGGGGCGGATCTTCATCGATTACCTGCGCAACGGGTTGGGCGCGACCACCATCTGCGCCTACGCCGTGCGTACCCGCGAAGGGTTGCCGGTGTCGATGCCGATCTTTCGTGAAGAGGTGGAAGAGCTCAAGGGCGGCAACCAGTGGAACATTCACAACGCGCATGAACGCCTGGCCGAAGTGGGCGATGAGCCTTGGGCGGACCTGAAGAAAACCCGGCAGACGATTACTGCGGAGATGCGCCGGCGGGTGGGGATGAAAAAAAACTGATACCCCTGTACACCCCTGTAGGAGCTGCCGCAGGCTGCGATCTTTTGATCTTGATCTTAAAAATCAAAATCAAAATCAAAAGATCGCAGCCTGCGGCAGCTCCTACAAAGGCCGCGGGTTATTTGTTGATGAACGCCTGGAAGTCGCTACCCAACTTGTCGATCGCCGTCTTGAAATCCTGGGCGGTGATTTTCTGTTTGTCATTTTCCAGCGTGGTGCCAAAGACCTTGCGCACGACCCGGCCTACGGACTGATTGTTCTTGGCGTCGATGAACTCGGCCTCTATATACAATTCGGTGTTTTCATCACGGATACCGGTCGCTGCGGACACACCGCCCACGACCGCTGCGATAGGCACCACTTCATACCAGTGCATGCCTTCGGGAGAGGCACTGACCCCGGTGATCGCTGCACGCATGACCAGGGTCTTCGAACCGGCCGGCGCGGCGGCCGGGCTGGAAACGACCCGGTACTTCTGCCCCAGCGTGGTCTTGGCCTTGTTGGTCATGTAGTTCTGGATTTCGCTCAGCGTCTGCTGGTTGACCCGCTCATTGGGCTTGGGCGCCGGGTACATTTCCAGACGGGTGAAGGCCACGGTGTCATAGGCATTCGGGTTGAATGACGGACTCACCCAACGCATCGCTGTACCGCCGCTGGGCGTCTCGACTTCCTGCAGGTTGTTGTAGGTGGACAGGTAGCCGGAGTACTGCTCCTTCTCGGTGACTTTCGACGTACAACCGCCGAGCATGAGCCCGGCCAGGGCAGTGCCGACAAGCAATTTGCGGGTCAGGTTCATAGTGCTGTTTACTCCTTGGTTAAAATCGTTTTTTTTTTAACTATCAGAAACGCCAGGTCATGTTGCCGGTCAGGGCCGAAATCCAGGCAGTGTCGAACTGACCGGAAACTCGATTGCCCGACGTGGATTTGGTCTGGTCTACCGGCATATCCCCAAGATAGACCATGGCCCAACTGACGTTGACGTCGGTGTCCTTGTTCACAGCATAGGTGGCTCCTGTGGCAATGCGCCAGGATTCGGCCATTGGCACGGTCAACGTGCGGTCGCTGTCCGAAACGGGACTGCTGTCGTATGCCACGCCGACGTTCCACAGCAGTTGCGGCGTGGCCTGGTACTGCGCGCCGAGCGCCAGTTGCCAGGTGTCCTTGTAGTTGGCATCGATTGTAGTCGAGCGCGCATCGATGGACGTGGTGTCGACCTGCACGCCGACCTCGCCGAACTCCGACCAGTCCTGCCAGTTGACCGAGGCGAGCAGGGCCCACTGCCGATCCAGTTGCTGGAAAAGGCTCAGGGTCACGGTTTGTGGCACCGTCAGATCGAGCTGGGTGTTCAGGCCATTGAGCCTGTCCAATGCCGGGCCATTGCCTTTGATGTCCAGCCCGTCTTCGAAGTCCAGATCGACCTTGCTGGTGTAGGTCAGGCCAATTCGCGTGCCGGTTTGCGGGGCGTAGATCACCCCCACGTTCGCGCCAAAACCCCAATCCTCGTCCTTGTACTTGAACTGGCCGTCGCCGCGATCGGTGAAGCCGAATGGCGAGCGGTCGATGGCGGTCTGGGCCTGCAGCATGCCGTACATGGCCTTGACGCCGACGCCTACCGACCATTGCTCGTTGAACCGGTAAGCCACGCTCGGCACCAGAGACAGACCGCCGAGGCTGGCGTTCTGCGAGAAGTAGCGCCCGGACCAATCGTTGTCGTAATTGACCGCCAGGCCAAAGTCGGCGTACTGGCCAAAGCCGATGCTCCAGTGGTCGTCCAGTTCATGGGTGATGAAGAAGCTGCCGCCGGGAATCGGATCGAGGGCGTTGCCACTGCCACTGCCCGGGACATTGGTGTCGCCGTCGCGATTGAACTCCAGGTTACCGTAGAGCACCTGCAAGCCACCGGTGATTTGCGTGCCCGGCAGATAGCTCATGCCCGCCGGATTGCTGGCGATCGTCGAGGGACCCTGGGCTCGGGCAGCGGCACCGGCGTTGGCCAGGCCTGCGTTATCGGTGCCGATTTCGTAAAGCATGATGCCGCCGGCGTGGGCCTGCTGGCAGCACAGTGCTAACAGGGTGACGGCGGGCAGGGCGGATGTTTTTACCTGCATGGGATCACCTGCGCAAATGACCATGATGTACTGGCGTTAATCCCCTGGAAGAAGTCCCGTGACGGCCCCAGGATTTTGGATCACTCGCGAAAGAGCGTAGGTATTTATGCTGAAAAATCCAGTCATTGGGTAAGTTAAACCGCCAGCTCCAGCCTCCCCGAGTCAAGGCGGCGAGATTGCCTCGCCGCCTAGATGCCCTTACCTGCCGGCAGTGGCTGCCAGTAGAGGCGCCACCTGTTCGTCGGTCAGTGCCGCCTGGACCTTCATGGTCATCAGGTCGCTCCATTGCAGTACCCACTGCTGGATCGGTACCGCGTCGTTGGCCTCTGCAATGCCAAAACCGGCCGCGCCGCCGACGGCGTGCCAGCGCCCGAGCATCTTGACGCCGTCCGGTGGCGCGCCGCCGGTCTTGAGAAAGCGTTCGATCGTACTGTTGCGATTGGCCGTACTGATTTTCCAGCTGACGATGAATAACATCTGCCACCTCCTTCCAGGGATTGGCACCTGTGTGTCTGCGCGCACCGGGTTGGCGCCGGGACCACGGTCACGTTTGCCTTGCCAGGGTCATCCTGCCTGGCCTGAAACGCTTGCTCCCTTGAGAAGGCATAGCAGCGCCGCGCACTTCACGTACGACCGTCGATCTTGTTCGGGGTGTCAGCTATCGCGCAACAGGTCGTTGGCGTTGAGCAGGTCGTAGGCGATTTCCGGGCGTTTTTCCATGGCGCGACGAATCGCGGCCGGGATCGAGGCGCGGGTCTTGCGGCACAGCCCCGGCAGTTCGCCGACCTGGATGCCGATGCCACGCATGGTCCGCACTTCGTTGAAGCTGGGCACGATGTCCACGCGGATGCCCAACTGCTCGAACATCCGCCGTTGCAGGTGCTCGAGGTCCTGGAGGCTTTGCAGGTTTTCCAGGCGGTCGACCAGGCGTTTTTCTTCGGTGCGGGTCAAAAACAGGATGCGCAGGTCCGCGCCGGGTGTTTCCAGCAGCGGGTCACGCCCGCAGTCGCAGGCACCGGGCGGGCAGGGTTGGCGGATCGGAGCGGAGGTGGTCATGGGGTTCAATCATAGA
>NZ_CATKQQ010000002.1:0-219796 GCF_949767605.1 Pseudomonas sp. IT-P218 | reverse complement strand
GCGGCACCTCGGTCTCTAGACCTGCGCCTGAGCCCCTTCAAACCACGCCAGTTTCTCGCGCAGTTGCACCACTTCCCCCACGATCACCAATGTCGGAGCATGCACTTCATGCTCCGCCACCAGCCGTGGCAGGTCCGCCAACGTGCCGGTAAACACCCGCTGATTGACCGTGGTGCCCTGCTGGATCAACGCCGCAGGGGTATCCGCCCCGCGACCATGCTTGATCAACTGCTCGCAGATGCTCGGCAAGCCCACCAACCCCATGTAGAACACCAGGGTTTGCGCCGGCGCGACCAGGTCGGCCCAAGGCAGATCGCTGGAACCGTCCTTCAGGTGACCAGTGATGAACCGCACCGACTGCGCGTAATCGCGATGGGTCAGCGGTATCCCGGCATAGGCCGCGCAACCGCTGGCCGCCGTGATGCCTGGTACCACCTGGAACGGGATGCCATGAGCCGCCAGTTCCTCGATCTCCTCGCCACCACGGCCGAAGATGAACGGATCGCCACCCTTCAACCGCACCACGCGCTTGCCCTGTTTCGCCAGGTCGACCAATTGCTGGTTGATCTGGTCCTGGGGCACGGCGTGATCGGCGCGGCGCTTGCCGACGTAGACGCGCTCGGCATCGCGACGGCACAGCTCGAGAATCGCCGGCGCCACCAGGCGGTCGTAGAGCACCACGTCGGCTTGCTGCATCAGGCGCAAGGCCTTGAACGTCAGCAGGTCGGGATCACCTGGCCCTGCGCCCACCAGATAGACCTCACCGGTCGCCACTGGCGCTTCACCTTCGATTTTCGCCTGCAGCAAACGCTCGGCTTCACCGCCCTGCCCGGCCAGTTGCCGGTCGGCAATCGGGCCCTGGAAGACGTCTTCCCAGAACGCGCGACGCTGCTGCACATCCGGGAACAGCTTTTTCACCTGATGACGGAACCGCGCCGCCAGGCCAGCCAGCTGACCGTAGGTGGAAGGAATCCAGGTTTCGATCTTGGCGCGGATCAATCGCGCCAGTACCGGCGCATCGCCACCGCTGGACACGGCAATGATCAACGGCGAACGGTCGACGATCGCCGGGAAGATCACGCTGCACAAGGCCGGCGCATCCACCACGTTGACCGGCACGCAACGCCGATGGGCATCCTTTGAGACTTGTGCGTTCAGCGCTTCGTCGTCGGTGGCGGCAATGATCAGCACACAACCGTCCAGGTCCGCCTCGCCGTAACCGCGCGTGAGGCACTCGCCATCATGGGCGCTGACCAGCTCACGCAGCTGCGTTTCGATCTCAGGTGCGACCACCCGCAGCAGCGCACCGGCATCGGCCAGCAGGCGGGATTTGCGCAAGGCAATTTCCCCCCCACCGACGACCAACACACGACTGCCGCGAAGGTTATGGAACAGCGGCAGATAGTTCATTTAGCCGATGACCTCGAGGCCACCCATGTACGGCTTGAGTACCTCAGGAATACGGATCGAACTGTCGGCCTGCTGGTAGTTCTCCAGCACCGCCACCAGGGTACGACCGACCGCCAGGCCGGAACCGTTCAGGGTGTGTACCAGTTCCGGCTTGCCGGTTTCCGGGTTGCGGAAACGCGCTTGCATACGACGGGCCTGGAAGTCGCCGCAGTTGGAGCACGACGAGATTTCGCGGTATTTGTCCTGGCTCGGAATCCACACTTCCAGGTCGTAGGTCTTGACCGCGCTGAAGCCCATGTCGCCAGTGCACAGGGCAATGGTGCGATAAGGCAGTTCCAGCAGTTGCAGGACTTTCTCGGCGTTGGCGGTCAGGCCTTCCAGCGCTTCCATGGAGGTCGACGGCTCGACGATCTGTACCATCTCGACCTTGTCGAACTGATGCTGGCGGATCATGCCGCGGGTATCGCGACCCGATGCACCGGCTTCACTGCGGAAGCACGGCGTGTGCGCGACGAACTTGATCGGCAGCAGTTTCGAATCGACGATTTCGCCGGCGACAATGTTGGTCAGCGACACTTCGGCGGTCGGGATCAGGTACAGGTCGGCTTCGCCTTCGCGGGCGATCTTGAACAGGTCTTCTTCGAATTTCGGCAGTTGACCGGTACCTTGCAGTGCCGGAGCCTGGACCAGATAAGGCGTATAGGCCTCTTCGTAGCCGTGCTCGGTGACGTGCAGGTTGATCATGAACTGCGCCAGGGCGCGGTGCAGACGGGCGATAGGGCCGCGCAGCAACGCAAAGCGCGCGCCGGACAGCTTGGCGGCGGTCTCGAAGTCCAGCCAGCCGAATTTTTCGCCCAGGGCGACGTGGTCCTGCACCGGGAAGTCGAACGCGGTCGGCGTGCCCCAGCGGCGCACTTCGACGTTGCCGTCTTCGTCTTCGCCGATCGGCACCGATTCGTGCGGCAGGTTGGGAATGCCGAGCACGATGGCGTCCAGTTCGGTCTGGATCGCGTCCAGCTCGGTTTTACCGGCACTCAACTCGCCCGCCATGCGCTCGACGTCCGCCATCAACGGCGCGATGTCTTCGCCGCGTTGCTTGGCCTGACCGATGGATTTGGAGCGCGCGTTACGTTCAGCCTGCAGTGCTTCGGTGCGGGTCTGGACGGTCTTGCGCTGTTCTTCCAGCGCTTCGATGCGCGCGACATCCAGGGCAAAGCCACGGGATGCCAGGCGGTCCGCTACGTCCTGAAGGTTGCTACGTAACAGTTTGGAATCGAGCATGTCGGTCTCTCGTTATCAAAGTTTGGTCAAGGACAGGCCAGCCCAGGTGGCGAGCAGCCCGCCGAATACGCTGATGGCAGCATAGCCCAGGGCCAGAAGCACTTGCCCGCTTTCCAGCAGGCGCACCGTATCCAGTGAAAAGGATGAAAAAGTCGTCAGCCCTCCGAGGAAGCCGACGATCAACCCGGCGCGCACCTCGATCGGCACCTCCGGGCGTAGCAAAAACAGACCGTATAAAACGCCGATCAGCAAACAGCCGACGATATTAACGGCCAGCGTCGCGGTATAGAAGTGCCGCGGCCAATTAGCGTTGATCCAGTTACCCGTGGCAAAGCGTAGCAAGGTGCCGGCCGTTCCGCCGATGGACACTGCAATGATCAGGGGGAGCACTATTTTCTCCGCTGCCGGGGGCTCAGACGGTCGAGCTTGGCCAGGTGATTGAGCTTCTCGCCGATCTTCAATTCCAGGCCACGGGGCACCGGTTGATAGAAGGGTATCGGGTCGAGTTCTTCCGGGAAGTAATCTTCCCCGGCGGCGTAGGCATCCGGTTCGTCGTGGGCATAACGGTATTCGTCGCCATAACCGAGCTGCTTCATCAGCTTGGTCGGTGCGTTGCGCAGGTGCAGCGGCACTTCCAGCGAACCGTGTTCGGCGGCGGCACGCAGTGCGGTCTTGAAACCCATGTACACCGCGTTGCTCTTCGGCGCGCAGGCCAGATAGGTGATGGCCTGGGCCACCGCCAATTCGCCCTCGGGGCTGCCGAGGCGCTCCTGCACTTCCCACGCCGCCAGGCACAGGCTCAGCGCACGCGGGTCGGCATTGCCGATGTCTTCGCTGGCCATGCGCACCACGCGCCGGGCCAGGTACAGCGGATCGCAGCCGCCATCGATCATGCGCGCGAACCAGTACAGCGCGCCGTCGGGGTTGGAACCGCGCACGGATTTATGCAGCGCGGAGATCTGGTCGTAGAAGGCTTCGCCGCCCTTGTCGAAGCGCCGACGGGTATCGCCGAGCAGGCTTTGCAGCAGGTCGGTGCCGATCTCGCTGTTGTCTTCGGCCAGGTCCGAGGCGTTTTCCAACAGGTTGAGCAAGCGCCGGCCATCGCCATCAGCAGCCGACAGCAGCATCTGGAAGCCTTCATCGCTGAGGGTCAGGTTGCGCTTGCCCAGGCCGCGCTCTTCGGTCAACGCGCGGTGCACCAGTTTGCGCAGTGCGGCTTCGTCGAGGCTCTTGAGCACATAGACCCGCGCGCGGGAGAGCAAGGCGTTGTTGAGTTCGAACGAGGGGTTTTCCGTGGTCGCGCCGATGAAGATCAGCGTGCCGTCTTCGACATAGGGCAGGAACGCATCCTGCTGGGACTTGTTGAAGCGGTGCACTTCGTCGACGAACAGGATCGTCCGCCGGCCGTACTGCGCGGCCTGCTGCTTGGCGATTTCCACCGCCTGGCGGATTTCCTTCACCCCGGCCAGCACCGCCGACACCGTTTCGAAATGCGCCTCGGAGACTTCCGCGAGCAACCGCGCCAGGGTGGTCTTGCCCACTCCCGGCGGTCCCCAGAAAATCATCGAATGCAGGGCACCCTGCTCCAGGGCTTCGCGCAAGGGCTTGCCGCGAGCGAGCACGTGTTCCTGACCGACGTACTCGTCCAGGTTGGTCGCGCGCAGGCGGGCGGCCAGGGGCTGGGCGATGGGGGCGCTGCGAAACAGGTCCATGGCGTACGTTTAAAACCTCTAGTTAATCCTGAGATCGATGATTAACCCCTGTGGGAGCGGTCTTGCTCGCGAAGGCGGTGTATCAGTCACCTTCAATACTGAATGACACATCGCCTTCGCGAGCAAGCCCGCTCCCACAAGGGTTTTTTGCGTTTTATTCCTGGATCACGTCCGCACCCTTGGGGATGTCGAACTTGAACTTGGAAGCCGGGATCGGCTCGTTGGCCTTCACCCCGGTGAACAGGATATTGGTGCGCTGGCCGACGCTGTCGATCAGCTGCATATCGTTGACCAGGCCATTGCGGAACGACAGGCGCAGGCTGTCGAACAGAGTGTCCTTGGTTTTCGGCTTCAAGGTGAAGTCGATCACGCCGCCGGCTTCCTTGGCGCTGATATCGAAGCTCTGGCTGATCTTCGACACGTCACCGGACAGCAGCAACGCTGGGGTCTGGGTCAGGCGCTGGTCGAGGTTCTTGATGGTGGCCTGTTCCAGGTCCGGGTCCCACAGGGTGACCTTCTTGCCGTCGGAGACCATGGTCTGCTCGGCGGGCGCATTGGTGTGCCAATAGAACAGGCCCGGGCGCTGCAGCGACATTTCGCCGGCGGTTTCCTGCAACTGGGTACCCGAGCCATCCAGGGTCAGCTGGGAGAAACGCGCGGTCAGGGTCTGGGATTTTTCCAGCAATTGGGTCAGGCGTGCCACGTCCTTGTCATCGGCGTGGGCCGAGAGCGTGCTCAAAACCAGTACCGGCAGCAACAGCATGCGGATCAGACGCATGGGAGTCCTCATAACATTCGTGGGAGTGCGGGCGGCGCCTCAGGACGCCGCCCCTTTTCAGTGTCGGGTCAGTCGCGTACCGGGCCGGGGGCCAGGACTTCACGCGAACCGTTGGTGTTCATGGACGTCACGACCCCGGCCATTTCCATGGCTTCGATCATGCGGGCGGCGCGGTTGTAGCCGATCTTCAGCTTGCGCTGCACCGCGGAAATGGACGCACGACGGCTTTCCAGGACGAACTGCACCGCTTCGTCATACAGCGCGTCAGCTTCGGGATCATCGCCGTCGCCGCCACCGCTGCTGCCTTCAAAGCCGCTGCCCGCCTCTTCGACACCGTTGAGGATGTCGTCGTTGTATTCCGGCGCACCGCGCAGTTTCCAGGCCTCGACCACGCGATGAACCTCGTCGTCGGACACGAACGCGCCGTGAACCCGGATCGGCAGGCTGGTACCCGGCGGCATGTAGAGCATGTCACCGTGGCCGAGCAGTTGTTCAGCGCCGCCCTGGTCGATGATGGTCCGCGAGTCGATCTTGCTCGACACCTGGAACGCCATGCGGGTCGGGATGTTGGCCTTGATCAGGCCGGTGATCACGTCCACCGACGGACGCTGGGTCGCGAGGATCAGGTGGATACCCGCCGCCCGCGCCTTCTGGGCGATACGGGCGATCAGCTCTTCAACCTTCTTGCCGACGATCATCATCATGTCGGCGAATTCGTCGACCACCACCACGATGGTCGGCAGTTTCTGCAGCAACGGCGCCTCGTCGTGGATGCTTTCGCGCTTGTACAGCGGATCGCTCAACGGCTCGCCGGCGTCCTGCGCTTCCTTGACCTTGGCGTTGAAGCCGGACAGGTTACGCACGCCCATCTTCGCCATCAGCTTGTAGCGTCGCTCCATCTCGGCGACGCTCCAGCGCAGGGCGTTGGCGGCGTCCTTCATGTCGGTCACCACCGGGCACAGCAGGTGCGGAATGCCTTCGTAGATCGACAGCTCGAGCATTTTCGGGTCGATCATGATCAGCTTGGCATCTTCCGGGCCGGACTTGAACAGGATCGACAGGATCATCGCGTTCACACCCACCGACTTACCGGAACCGGTGGTACCGGCCACCAGCAGGTGCGGCATCTTCGCAAGGTCAGTGATCACCGGCTTGCCGCCGATGTCATGGCCCAGGGCCAGGGTGACCGGGGACTTGAAGTTGTCGTACTCGGGGGTCGACAGCACTTCGGAGAAGCGCACGATCTGCCGGTCTTCGTTGGGAATCTCGATACCGACCGTGGTCTTGCCCGGAATCACTTCCACCACCCGCACACTGGTCACGGCCAGGGAACGCGCCAGGTCCTTGGCGAGGTTGGCGATACGGCTGACCTTGACCCCTGCCGCCGGCTGGATCTCGTAACGGGTAATCACCGGACCCGGATGAATCGAGTCCACGGTGACTTCGACGCCGAATTCCTTGAGCTTGATTTCCAACAGGTGGCCGACGGCCGCCAGGGATTCGGGCGAGTAATTGAGCTGTTTCTTTTCCGCCGGGTCGAGAATCGAGATCGGCGGCAAGGTGCCTTCAACGGCGCTGTCGACGAACAACGGCGCCTGCTTCTCTTTTTCCACGCGCTTGCTCGGCGCTGGCGGCTTCGGTGGCGCCGGGGCGATCACCGGCGGCACCTGCTTCTCACGCTCGGACATGTGCTTGCTCAGGGCCTGCTCGCGTTCGATCAGGCGTTCCTTGACCTTGGCCTGCTCACGCTTGTCGGTGACGGTCGGCGCGACCACATCGTGCACGCGGTCATCGACTTCACGCAGTTGCGCAACCAGTTGTTTGCGCTCGACTCGGGCTGCCCACCAGCGATTGGCGGCGCCCTGGAACAGTTCGAACAGGTCGAGGGTGATCTTGCCGGTGACGTCCATCACCTTGAACCATGACAGGTCGGTGAACACCGTGAGGCCGAACAGGAACAGGGCGATGAACAGCAGCGTGCTGCCCTGGATGTTCAGCGCGTTCTTCGCCAGGTCGCCAAGGCTCTCGCCCAGCGCCCCGCCAGCGCCGGCCGGCAGACCGGTGGCAGCATGGAAATGGATGTGCGCCAGCGCGGCACCGGAAAGCACCAGGAACACCAGGCCGATCAGGCGCCAGGAGAACAGCCAGCCACTCCACTCCCACGGCTCGTGGCGTTGACGGAAGATCTGGTAGGCCTTGATCGCCAGCAACAGCGGGAAGATATAGGCAAAGTAACCCAGCACCATGAACAGGATATCGGCGCTGTAGGAGCCCGCCGGGCCGCCGAAGTTCTGCACGTCATCGATCTTGCTGTTGTGGCTCCAGCCCGGATCGTCCTTGCCATAGGTCAGCAAGGCCATCATCAGGAACAGGCACAACGCTCCGATGGCGATCAATGCACCTTCCTTGAGGCGGTAGTGCAAGTGCTGGCGCCAGAGTGGAACAACTGTTTTGGGTGCTACGGTGGATTTCTTCAAAACCTGCTTTTCCTGCGCCAACGGCGCGTCCATCTGTTAATGACTATGAAAAAACTGCCCAATCCAGGCAGGTAAAAAAGTTAACAGGCGTAACCGGGACTACTTTTAACACTGCGCATCGGTTTTCATAAACAGCAAATGCGCTGCCTATTTTGTTACAAACACTGTTACAGCGAGGCATTGTACGGGTTTGTACGGGCGATGCCATGCTGGCAACCCTTGGGTGTAGCATAGTCAACAGCACATGACGTGCGACTCAATTTGAGCACGCATTCTCTTTCGTGACAAAGGCTTATGAGGTGTTTTTATGAGCGAAGCGAAGCATTCCCGCCTGATCATCCTGGGTTCCGGTCCCGCGGGCTACAGCGCAGCCGTGTATGCCGCTCGCGCCAACCTCAAGCCCGTTGTCATTACCGGCATACAGGCAGGTGGCCAGCTCACCACCACCGTGGAAGTCGATAACTGGCCAGGCGATGTCGAAGGCCTGACCGGCCCGGTCCTGATGGAGCGCATGCAAAAACACGCCGAGCGCTTTGCCACCGAGATCGTTTACGACCACATCCATACCGCCAAGTTGCAACAGCGCCCCTTTGAACTCATCGGCGACAGCGGCACTTATACCTGCGACGCCCTGATTATTGCCACGGGTGCCTCGGCACAATATCTGGGGTTGCCCTCGGAAGAGACTTTCGCGGGCAAAGGGGTTTCTGCCTGCGCGACCTGCGACGGCTTCTTCTATCGCAAACAGGTGGTCGCGGTGGTGGGCGGTGGCAATACCGCCGTAGAAGAAGCGCTGTATCTGTCGAACATTGCCAGTGAAGTCCATCTGATTCACCGTCGCGACAAGTTGCGTTCGGAAAAGATTCTTCAGGACAAACTCTTCGAAAAAGCCGCCAAGGGCAATATCCGCCTGCACTGGAACCAGAACCTGGACGAGGTGCTGGGCGATTCCAGCGGCGTGACCGGCGCCCGCCTGCGCGACAGTCATACCGGTGCCATCACCGAGCTGCCGCTGACCGGCGTGTTCATCGCCATCGGCCACAAGCCCAATACCGACCTGTTCACCGGTCAACTGGAAATGCGCGATGGCTATCTGCTGGTCAAGGGCGGCAGCGAGGGCAATGCGACAGCCACCGCCATCGAAGGCGTGTTTGCCGCGGGCGACGTCGCTGATCACGTCTATCGCCAGGCCGTCACCTCCGCCGGCGCCGGCTGCATGGCCGCCCTGGACGCGGAAAAATACCTCGACGACATTCCCGTTGTTTGACCGCACACTTCACGGCGGGCGCTGCGCCCGCCCCGCCCTCCCCTTCTGCAAGCCCTGATGCCATGCTGACTTGGTTACAACGCAACACCCTGACGTTCCCGGCGCTGGAAAAGGCCATGCGCGATCCCAATGGATTGCTGGCGGCCGGTGGCGACCTGTCCGCCGACCGGTTGATCCAGGCTTACCGCCATGGCTGCTTCCCCTGGTTTTCCGAAGGCCAGCCGATTCTCTGGTGGTCGCCGGACCCTCGCACCGTGCTGTTTCCCGATGAACTGCATGTGTCCCGCAGCCTGAAGAAACTTCTGCGCCAACAACGCTACCAGGTGACCTTCGATCAGGATTTCGCCGCGGTCATCCGTGCCTGCGCCGCACCCCGGGAGTATGCGGACGGCACCTGGATCACCGATGCCATGCAGGACGCCTATATCGAGCTGCACAGGCGCGGCCATGCGCACTCAGTGGAAGTCTGGGACCAGGACGAACTGGTGGGCGGGCTGTACGGCCTGGCGATGGGCCAGCTGTTTTTCGGCGAATCCATGTTCAGCCTGGCCGACAACGCCTCCAAATTTGGCTTTGCCACACTGGTGCAACATCTGAAAGACTCGGGTTTTGTGCTCATCGACTGCCAGATGCCCACCGACCATTTGCACAGCCTGGGTGCCCGGGCGATTCCACGCCGCGAGTTTGCCGACTACCTGGCGCGGCATCTGGATCAACCCAATCATGCAACCTGGGTTTGCTGAGCGACTTTTGTCCGCGTGGCTTACACTTATTCAAAAGCTTATCCCGAGGGTTGATCATGACCGAGTTGGCGCGTTTGAAGTTTTATGCCACTCAACCCCACTCCTGCAGTTATCTGCCCGAGGAGCAGGCCACGACCCTGTTTCTCGACCCTAGCCAGCCCATGGATGTGCACGTCTATGCAGACCTGTCTGAAATGGGTTTTCGGCGCAGTGGCGACCATTTGTATCGACCCCATTGCCAGAATTGCAATGCGTGCGTACCGGCGCGCATTCCAGTCGGGCAATTCACCCCCAATCGTCAGCAAAAACGCATTTTCAAACGCAACGCCGACTTGCAGGTGCGCCCCGCAAAGCCGGGCTTCAGCGAAGAGTATTTCGATCTTTACCAGCGCTACATCGAAGAACGCCATGCCGATGGCGACATGTACCCACCCAGTCGCGATCAGTTTTCCACCTTCCTGGTCCGCGACCTGCCATTTTCCCGGTTCTACGAATTCCGCCTCCAGGGTCGATTGCTGGCCATTGCCGTCACCGACCTTCTGCCGAACGGTCTGTCGGCGGTCTACACCTTCTATGAACCCGCCGAAGAGCGCCGCAGCCTGGGGCGCTACGCCATCCTCTGGCAAATCGCCGAAGCCCGGCGACTGGGGCTGGATGCGGTTTACCTGGGCTACTGGATCAAGAACTGCAAAAAAATGAGCTACAAGACCCAGTATCGCCCCATCGAACTGCTGATAAACCAGCGCTGGGTCGTCCTGAACTAGAGCAGGCCCTAAACCCCTTGGCTTGAACACCCTTTTTCGGGCACAATGCACGCCGCTTTTGCCTGGCGCAGTTGCACCGGGCCATTCATTGGACACCGAGGGCTTTACTGCATGTCGAAAGAAGACAGCTTCGAAATGGAAGGCACTGTCGTCGACACCCTGCCCAACACCATGTTTCGTGTGGAGTTGGAAAATGGGCACGTCGTAACCGCGCATATTTCCGGCAAGATGCGCAAGAACTACATTCGTATTCTTACCGGTGACAAGGTGCGCGTCGAGCTGACGCCCTATGACTTGAGCAAAGGGCGCATCACTTACCGCGCTCGCTAATCAGGTCAATACAAGACGCCCGGCTTATGCCGGGCGTTTTTGTTTGCCTGCGATTTGATGCAGCACGCAAAACCAATGTGGGAGCGGGCTTGCTCGCGAAAGCGGCACATCAGTCAACATCGATGGTAAATGTTAAGCCGCCTTCGCGAGCAAGCCCGCTCCCACAGGGGATCGGTGTACACCTGACAGACAGCAAAAAGGCGCCTGTCGGCGCCCTTCTGCTTTGTTGCGGTTTGACGTCAGGCCATTTCAGCCGTGGTTTCGAACTCGAAGGTCAGCTCGCCGTCCTTGATGTCGATGTGGACCACACCGCCATGTTCGGCCAGTTCGCCAAAGAGGATCTCCTCCGCCAGTGGACGCTTGATCTTGTCCTGGATCAGGCGCGCCATCGGGCGAGCGCCCATTGCCGAGTCGTAACCGCCAGCCGCCAACCAGCTGCGGGCTGCATCGGTGACTTCCAGCAATACACGCTTGTCTTCCAGCTGCGCCTGAAGTTCGGTAAGGAACTTGTCCACCACGCTCTTGATGACCTCATGGCTGAGGCGACCAAACTGGATGATGGTGTCCAGACGGTTGCGGAACTCCGGCGTGAAGCTCTTCTTGATCACTTCCATCGCATCGGACGAGTGGTCCTGATGGGTGAAACCGATCGAAGCACGGGCTGCGGTTTCGGCACCGGCGTTGGTCGTCATGATGACGATCACGTTTCGGAAGTCGGCCTTGCGCCCGTTGTTGTCGGTCAGCGTCCCGTGGTCCATGACCTGCAGCAGCAGGTTGAAGACTTCCGGGTGCGCCTTCTCGATTTCATCGAGCAACAGCACGCAGTGTGGCTGCTTGGTGATGGCTTCGGTCAGCAGACCGCCCTGATCGAACCCGACATAGCCTGGAGGTGCACCGATCAGACGCGATACGGTGTGGCGCTCCATGTACTCGGACATGTCAAAGCGAATCAGCTCGACCCCCAGCGCCTTGGCCAACTGACGCGCCGCTTCGGTCTTACCGACACCGGTGGGACCGGCGAACAGGAACGAACCGACTGGCTTGTCAGGCGACTTGAGGCCGGCGCGGGACAGCTTGATCGCGGTCGCCAGCGAGTCGATCGCGGCATCCTGGCCAAATACCGTCAGCTTCAGGTCACGCTCAAGGTTACGCAGCAGCTCTTTATCGGAGCTGGTGACGTGTTTTGGCGGAATACGCGCGATTTTCGCGACGATGTCCTCGACTTGAGGCACTTCGATGCGTTTGACGCGCATTTCGATCGGTTGCAGGCGTTGGTAGGCACCCGCCTCGTCGATCACATCGATCGCCTTGTCCGGCATGTGCCGGTCATTGATGTAGCGCGAGGCCAGTTCGGCAGCGGCGCGCAGGGCCTCATCACTGTATTCGATATTGTGATGGGACTCGAAACGCCCTTTCAGGCCGCGCAGGATACCAATGGTGTCTTCCACCGAAGGCTCCGATACATCGACCTTCTGGAAGCGACGTGCCAAGGCACGGTCCTTCTCGAAGATCCCGCGGAATTCCTGGAAGGTGGTCGAGCCGATGCAACGGATATCACCGGACGACAGCAGCGGCTTGAGCAGGTTCGAGGCGTCCATGACGCCACCGGACGCGGCACCCGCACCGATGATGGTGTGGATCTCGTCGATGAACAGGATCGCCTGCGGACGTTTTTTCAGCTCATTGAGCAGCGCCTTGAAGCGCTTCTCGAAATCGCCGCGGTATTTGGTCCCGGCCAGCAGGGCACCCAGGTCGAGGGAGTACACCACGCTGTTGGCCAGCAGGTCCGGCACCTGGTTGTCGACAATGCGCTTGGCCAGGCCTTCGGCAATCGCGGTTTTACCCACGCCCGCCTCACCCACCAGCAGCGGATTGTTCTTGCGGCGACGGGCCAGGATCTGGGCGACGCGCTCGACTTCCAGCTCACGGCCTACCAATGGATCGATTCGACCCTGGCGCGCGAGTTCATTGAGGTTACTGGCATAAGCATCCAGTGGATTGCCTGAAGATGAAGACTCCCCGCCCTCGTCGTCCTGCATATCTTGCTCGCCCTCGGAGTGATCGCCGTGCCCTGGCACCTTGGAAATGCCGTGGGCGATGTAGTTGACGACATCGATACGGGCAACGCTCTGCTGTTTCAGCAGGAACACTGCCTGACTCTCTTGCTCACTGAAGATCGCGACCAGCACGTTGGCGCCAGTCACTTCGCGTTTGCCCGAGCTCTGTACGTGAAACACAGCACGTTGCAGGACACGCTGGAAGCCCAGGGTTGGCTGGGTCTCACGATCCTCGTCATGCACGGGGATCAGTGGCGTGGTGGAGTCGATGAACTCCTGCAGGTCATGCTTGAGTTTGTCGAGGTTCGCGCCGCACGCACGCAAAACGGTGGCGGCAGCCTCATTGTCCAATAGGGCCAGCAGCAGGTGTTCGACGGTCATGAATTCATGACGCTTCGAACGAGCCTCCTTGAAGGCAAGATTGAGGGTGACTTCGAGCTCGCGGTTTAACATAGCTTCACCTCATACCCAAGTGGTCGGCGATTAACCGTCCTTCTCGATTTCACAGAGTAGCGGATGCTGGCTTTCCCTGGCGTACTGGTTGACCTGCATGGCCTTTGTCTCGGCGATGTCGCGGGTAAACACTCCACATACTGCCCGCCCTTCTGTATGGACGGCCAGCATGACCTTGGTCGCCAGCTCGCGATTCAGGTTAAAAAACACCTCGAGCACTTCGACGACGAAATCCATCGGTGTGTAGTCATCATTGAACAAAACCACCTTGTACATCGGCGGCGCCTGTAAAGCAGGCTTGGCCTCCTGAACAGCAATGCCTGCGGAATCGTCGTCGTGTTCCTCCGGGCGATCTTTCTGGAGAGTCGGGCGATCCTGATTGAATGTTAGTCGAATCTGGCTGATTGCATGCATGGAAAGAAAGGTTCGTCAGTTGTGCAAATACAGTGGTGGGGGCGGTCTTGGGTGATTTCAACTCCGACTGCCTGGTCACCTTGACTATCGGCAAAACGGTGTTACAACCAATAGAGCCCACAGTGGGTAAAAAAGGTCCGCGGAGTCAACTTTTTTTCTAAGAAGTGACTGCGGATGTACTGGATGATACTCCAGTGATGGAGTCTGTTGCAGAGGGAGTTGGTATGTCAGGTGTCAAGGTCGGTGGCAAGGTGAAATGGTTCAACAACGCCAAGGGTTACGGTTTCATCAACGAGGATGGCAAGACAGAAGACCTGTTTGCCCACTACTCGGCCATTCAAATGGACGGTTATAAAACCCTGAAGGCCGGTCAAGCCGTCGTCTTCGAGATCATCCAGGGGCCCAAGGGGCTGCACGCCGTCAACATTGGCAACCCTGTCGATAGCACAAATGCCGTGACCCCTGCTACGCAACAAACCGTTACCGTTTAACGCAGCAGCGTCATCCAGTCATAAAAAAACCGCCCGACTCAATCGCTTGAGCCGGGCGGTTTTCGCATTCCCGGATTTTCTTACATGTGCGAGATCAGCGCATCACCGAAGCCGGACGAGGAAACCAGCTTCGCGCCTTCCATCAGACGCTCAAAGTCATAGGTCACGGTCTTGGCGGAAATCGCGCCGTTGGTGCCCTTGATGATCAGGTCGGCCGCTTCGGTCCAGCCCATGTGGCGCAACATCATTTCAGCCGACAGGATCAACGACCCCGGGTTGACCTGGTCCTTGCCGGCGTATTTCGGCGCGGTACCGTGGGTGGCTTCGAACATGGCCACGGTGTCGGACAGGTTGGCGCCCGGTGCGATACCGATACCGCCCACTTCCGCCGCCAGGGCATCGGAGAGGTAGTCGCCGTTGAGGTTCAGGGTCGCGATCACATCGTATTCCGCGGGGCGCAGCAGGATCTGCTGGAGCATGGCGTCGGCGATGGCGTCCTTGACGACAACGTTCTTGCCGGTTTTCGGGTTCTTGAACTGCATCCAGGGACCGCCGTCGAGCAGGGTCGCGCCGAACTCTTCGGCCGCCACTTCATAGGCCCATTCCTTGAAGGCACCTTCGGTGAACTTCATGATGTTGCCTTTGTGCACGATGGTCAGCGAATCGCGATCGTTGTCGACCACATATTGCAGGGCCTTGCGCGCCAGGCGCTTGGTGCCTTGCAGGGAAACCGGCTTGACGCCGATACCGCAGTTTTCGTCGAAACGGATCTTGGTGACGCCCATCTCTTCTTTAAGGAACTTGATGACCTTGGTGGCTTCCGGGGTACCGGCCTTCCACTCGATGCCGGCATAGATGTCTTCGGAGTTCTCGCGAAAGATCGTCATGTCGACGTCGCCTGGCTTCTTGACCGGGCTTGGCACGCCTTCGAACCAGCGCACCGGGCGCAGGCAGACGTACAGGTCGAGTTGCTGGCGCAGGGCCACGTTGAGGGAACGGATACCGCCACCGACCGGCGTGGTCAGGGGGCCCTTGATGGAAACCACGTAATCCTTGACCGCGTCCAGGGTTTCCTGAGGCAGCCAGGTGTCCTGATCGTAGACCTGGGTCGCTTTTTCCCCGGCGTACACTTCCATCCAGGAAATCTTGCGCTCGCCGCCGTAAGCCTTTTTCACAGCAGCATCGACAACCTTGATCATGACCGGGCTGATGTCGACACCAATGCCGTCGCCTTCGATGAAAGGAATGATCGGGTTATTAGGAACATTGAGAGAATGGTCTGCATTGACGGTGATTTTGTCGCCGACGGCTGGAACCTGAATCTTCTTGTAACCCATGCTGAACTCCATTGATTGGATTGAACATCTGGCTTGGTTCGAGCGTAACCCAGTTAAATCGGCGCGCAAACCCTATGTTCTATCGATATGCCGCAAAGCCATACAACCTGCGCCCTACAAGCCTGAAATCAAAGGGAAAAGCGCCAAACTCAAGCACGACGAACGACCTTACGCCTTGCTCGCCCCTGCGACCTTTAGACCAATGGACGACAAACGTTGTGTATGAACCATCGGCAGATTGCCAGCTACCTATGTATAATGCCGCCGCTGACTAAAGGGTCACGTCAGGTTGAACAGCTCTACGACGAGTGTTTCCACCCGATGAGACGGTCTGCTACCGCAGCCCGCCTACTTGACGCCCTACTTGATGCACCCAACATCACAGCAACGAAATCTCGATATTCGGCTCATGGATGACTTTGAACGAACGCGCTTACCCGGCGCCCCTCGAGTTTCTGCGCACGCTTTAGCAAAGAAGAGAGAGTTAATCCGAATATGCCCACCCGCTCGAAGATCATCTATACCTTCACCGACGAAGCTCCCGCCCTCGCCACCTATTCACTGTTGCCTATCGTAGAGGCGTTCACCGCCTCGGCTGATATCGCCGTTGAAACCCGCGATATCTCTCTTGCAGGGCGTATCCTGGCCAGCTTCCCCGAGCAATTGGGTGACAAAGCCGTAGCCGACCACCTCGCCGAACTGGGCGCCCTGGCCGTTACGCCTGAAGCCAACATCATCAAGCTGCCAAACATCAGCGCCTCGGTTCCGCAGCTGCAAGCCGCGATCAAGGAACTGCAGGCCCAGGGCTACGCCCTGCCGGACTATCCGGAAACCGTGAGCAGCGACGCCGACAAAGAAGCCAAGGCCCGTTACGACAAGGTCAAGGGCAGCGCCGTGAACCCGGTACTGCGCGAAGGCAACTCCGACCGTCGCGCGCCGCTGTCGGTGAAGAACTACGCGCGCAAGCACCCGCACAAAATGGGCGCCTGGGCTGCTGACTCCAAATCCCACGTTGCACACATGAGCAGCGGTGACTTCTACGGCAGCGAAAAAGCCGCCCTGATCGACGCTGCTGGCGCCGTGAAGATCGAACTGATCGCTCAAGACGGCACCACCACCGTCCTGAAAGAAAAGACCACCGTTCAGGTTGGCGAGATCCTCGACTGCGCCGTCATGAGCAAAAACGCTCTGCGTGCTTTCATCGCCGCTGAAATCGAAAGCGCCAAGGCCCAGGGCGTGCTGCTGTCGGTTCACCTGAAAGCGACCATGATGAAGGTCTCCGACCCGATCATGTTCGGCCAGATCGTTGCCGAGTTCTACAAGGACGCACTGGCCAAGCACGCTGACGTGCTGGCGCAGATCGGCTTCAACCTGAACAACGGCATCGGCGACCTGTACGCTCGCATCAAGGCCCTGCCGGCCGAGCAACAAGCGCAGATCGAAGCCGACATCCAGGCGGTCTACGCCGTTCGTCCATCCCTGGCGATGGTCAACTCCGACAAGGGCATCACCAATCTGCACGTGCCGAGCGACGTCATCGTCGACGCCTCGATGCCAGCCATGATCCGTGACTCCGGCAAGATGTGGGGCACCGACGGCCAGCTGCACGACACCAAGGCCGTGATCCCGGATCGCTGCTACGCCACCATCTACCAGGCGGTCATCGAAGACTGCAAGGCCAATGGCGCGTTCGATCCAACCACCATGGGCAGCGTGCCGAACGTTGGCCTGATGGCGAAAAAAGCCGAAGAGTACGGCTCCCACGACAAGACTTTCCAGATCAAGACCAACGGTGTAGTCCGCGTGACCGACACCAACGGCACCCTGCTGCTGGAACAGTCGGTTGAAGCCGGCGACATCTTCCGCATGTGCCAGACCAAAGACGCGCCGATCCAGGACTGGGTCAAACTCGCCGTCAACCGTGCTCGCGCAAGCAGCACGCCAGCGATCTTCTGGCTGGACCCGATGCGCGCCCACGACGGCGTGGTGATCGAGAAAGTCCAGGCTTACCTGAAGGATCACGACACGGCCGGCCTGGACATCCAGATCATGGCGCCAGTCGACGCGATGAAGTTCACCCTGCAGCGCACCCGCGAAGGCAAGGACACCATCTCGGTGACCGGCAACGTCCTGCGCGACTACCTGACCGACCTGTTCCCGATCATGGAACTGGGCACCAGCGCCAAGATGCTGTCGATCGTGCCGCTGATGAACGGCGGTGGCCTGTTCGAAACCGGCGCCGGCGGTTCGGCTCCGAAGCACGTGCAGCAACTGCTGGAAGAGAACTTCCTGCGTTGGGATTCGCTGGGTGAATTCCTGGCCCTGGCCGCGTCCCTGGAACACCTGGGCGTGACCTACAACAACCCCAAGGCGCTGGTTCTGGCCAAGACCCTGGACCAGGCCACCGGCCAGTTCCTGGACAACAACAAGTCGCCATCGCGTAAAGTCGGCAACATCGACAACCGCGGCAGCCACTTCTACCTGGCGCTGTACTGGGCCCAGGCCCTGGCTGCCCAGACCGAAGACACTGCACTGCAAGCGCAGTTCGCGACCCTGGCCAAGACCCTGACCGAGAACGAGGCGACCATCGTTGCCGAGCTCAACGCCGTCCAGGGCAAGCCAGTGGACATCGGCGGTTACTACCACGCCGACGCCGAGCTGATCAGCAAGGCCATGCGTCCTAGCGCAACTTTCAACGCAGCGGTTGCAGCGTTGGTTTAAGGTTGTAAGGAAGCACCACAAACCCCGGCCATGTGCCGGGGTTTGTGTTTTCAGAATTCACACAATCCCCTGTAGGAGCTGGCTTGCCAGCGATGGCGGCCTACCATTCAACATTGAGGGCGGCTGATCCACCGCATTCGCTGGCAAGCCAGCTCCTACAGGGGCAGCATTTCAACATTGAGGGAATTTTATGGAGTGGAAACCCCACATCACCGTCGCCACCATCGTCGAAGACAACGGCCGCTTCCTGATGGTCGAGGAACTCAAGCACGGACGCGTGGTGCTCAACCAGCCCGCCGGCCACCTGGACCCGGACGAAACCCTGACCGAAGCCGCCGTGCGTGAAACCCTCGAAGAAACCGGCTGGGACGTCGAACCCACCGGCGTACTGGGCATTTATCTCTATACCGCCCCAAGCAACGGCGTCACCTACCAACGGGTCTGCTTCATCGCCAAAGCGCTGAAACATCACCCCGAGTATCAACTGGACGACGGCATCGTCGGCGCCAAGTGGTTGACCCGCGAGGAATTAATCGAGCAGCGCGACAACTGGCGCAGCGAGCTGATCATGCGTTGCATCGACGACTATCGGGCCGGTATTCGCTTCGGTCTCGAATTGATCCGTCCTTCTCTTTAGCCTTGCGGGCTTCGGCCTGTTAGAATCGCGTCCTTTTTCAAGACACTCATTGAATCCCTATGCGTGATCCAGCCCCTTCTGACACACAAAAGAAGCGCGTCATTGTCGGCATGTCCGGCGGCGTGGACTCTTCCGTATCCGCCCTCCTGCTGATCGAGCAGGGCTATGAGGTGGAAGGCCTGTTCATGAAGAACTGGGAAGAAGACGACGGAACCGAATACTGCACCGCCATGGATGACCTGGCGGACGCCCAGGCCGTGTGCGACAAGATTGGCATCAAGCTGCACACCGCCAATTTCGCCGCCGAGTACTGGGACAACGTGTTCGAGCACTTCCTGGCCGAATACAAGGCCGGCCGCACGCCGAACCCGGACATCCTGTGCAACCGGGAGATCAAGTTCAAGGCGTTCCTCGACTACGCCATGATGCTCGGCGCCGACCTGATCGCCACTGGCCACTACGTGCGTCGCCGCGACATCGACGGCCGCACCGAGTTGCTCAAGGGCCTGGACCCGAACAAGGACCAGAGCTACTTCCTGCACGCCGTGGGTGGTGAGCAGATCGCCAAGACCCTGTTCCCGGTCGGCGAGCTGGAAAAACCGCAGGTGCGGGCGATTGCCGAGAAATACGAGTTGGCGACCGCGAAGAAAAAGGATTCCACCGGCATCTGCTTTATCGGTGAACGCCGCTTCAGCGACTTCCTCAAGCAATACCTGCCGGCGCAACCGGGCGAGATCAAGACCACCGAAGGCGAAATCATCGGCCGCCACCATGGCCTGATGTACCACACCATCGGCCAACGCCAGGGCCTGGGCATCGGCGGCCTGAAAGACGCCAGTGACGAGCCGTGGTACGTGCTGATCAAGGATCTTGCGCACAACGAACTGATCGTCGGCCAGGGTAACGATCACCCGTGGCTGTTCTCCCGCGCCCTGCTCGCCTCGGACATCTATTGGGTCAACCCGATCGACCTGAGCCAGCCGCGCCAGCTGACCGCCAAGGTTCGTTATCGCCAGAGCGACCAGCCCTGCACACTGGAGAAGACCGCCACCGGTTACCGCGCGACCTTCGACGACCCGCAACGCGCGGTCACCCCGGGCCAGTCCGTGGTGTTCTACGACGGCGAAATCTGCCTCGGCGGCGGCGTCATTGAAGTGGCTGAACCCTGGACCAGCAAAGGCCAGGCTCAATGACCCCCACTCAGGAGCAACTGACGGCCCTCGGCGGTGTATTCCTGGCTGCCGTGCTGGTCGACAAGATCGCCAAGACCGGCCAGACCAACGAGGCTGGCCTGACCTGCATGCTCGGCAGCCTGCTGATCCGCGACCCGAAGGACACCCTGGAGGTCTACGGCGGCGACGACATCAACCTGCGCGAAGGCTATCGCGCATTGATCGGCGCCCTCGAACGCGATCCGAGCGCCCTGCAGCGTGAGCCGCTGCGTTATGCCCTGGCGATGCTTGGCCTGGAACGTCAATTGGCCAAGCGCAGCGACATGCTGGACGTGATCGGCAAACGCCTGCCGCAGATCCAGTCCCAGGTCGAGCACTTCGGCCCGGCCCACGAAAACGTGATCGCCGCCTGCGGCGCGCTGTATCAGGACACCCTGAGCACCCTGCGCCAACGCATCCAGGTGCACGGCGACATGCGCAACCTGCAGCAACCGAGCAACGCCTCGAAAATTCGTGCCCTGCTGCTGGCCGGCATCCGTTCGGCACGGCTGTGGCGGCAATTGGGCGGTCATCGCTGGCAACTGGTGATCAGCCGCCGCAAATTGCTCAAAGAGCTTTACCCATTGATGCGTAACGAATAACCCGCATCGACAGCACTGAACTCAGCAATACGCGTAATACGCCGGTCAGTTGGCGACGGACCGGCGGATTTTTTCATGTATGATACGCGCCCCATTTCGTTGCCCGACTGTCCGAGAACACCCCATGCAGCTTTCTTCGCTCACTGCGGTTTCCCCTGTTGACGGCCGCTACGCCGGCAAAACCCAGGCCCTGCGCCCAATTTTCAGCGAGTACGGCCTGATCCGTGCCCGCGTCCTGGTTGAAGTGCGCTGGCTCCAGCGCCTGGCCGCTCACCCTGCCATCAGCGAAGTGCCGGCGTTCTCCGCCGAAGCCAACGCTGTGCTGAACACCCTGGCGGAAAACTTCTCCCTGGAGCACGCCGAGCGTGTCAAGAAGATCGAGCGCACCACCAACCACGACGTAAAAGCCATCGAATACCTGCTCAAGGAGCAGGCGGCCAAGCTGCCGGAACTGGCCAAGGTCAGCGAATTCATCCACTTTGCCTGCACCAGCGAGGACATCAACAACCTGTCCCACGCCCTGATGCTGCGCGAAGGCCGTGATGATGTGATGCTGCCGCTGATGCGCCAGACCGCCAACGCCATCCGCGAACTGGCCATCCGTTTCGCCGACGTGCCGATGCTGTCGCGCACTCACGGTCAACCGGCTTCGCCGACCACCCTGGGTAAAGAGCTGGCGAACGTGGTTTACCGTCTGGAGCGCCAGATCGCTCAAGTCGCTGCCGTACCGCTGCTGGGCAAGATCAACGGCGCTGTGGGTAACTACAACGCGCACCTGTCGGCCTACCCTGAGATTGACTGGGAAGCCAACGCTCGCGCTTTCATCGAAGACGAGCTGGGCCTGGGCTTCAACCCGTACACCACGCAGATCGAACCGCACGACTACATCGCCGAGCTGTTCGACGCCATCGCGCGCTTCAACACCATCCTGATCGACTTCGACCGCGACATCTGGGGCTACATCTCCCTGGGTTACTTCAAGCAGCGCACCATCGCTGGCGAAATCGGTTCGTCGACCATGCCGCACAAGGTCAACCCGATCGACTTCGAAAACTCCGAAGGCAACCTGGGTATTGCCAACGCACTGTTCCAGCACCTGGCGAGCAAACTGCCGATCTCCCGCTGGCAGCGCGACCTGACCGACTCCACCGTACTGCGCAACCTCGGTGTCGGCTTCGCCCACAGCGTGATCGCGTACGAAGCCAGCCTCAAAGGCATCAGCAAGCTGGAGCTCAACGAGCAGAAGATTGCCGCTGACCTGGACGCTTGCTGGGAAGTGCTGGCCGAGCCGATCCAGACCGTGATGCGTCGCTACAACATCGAAAACCCGTACGAAAAGCTGAAAGAATTGACCCGTGGCAAGGGCATCAGCCCTGAAGCGCTGCAGACTTTCATCGACGGCCTGGACATGCCAGCCGCGGCCAAGGCCGAGCTGAAACTGCTCACCCCGGCCAACTACATTGGCAACGCTGTAGCGCAAGCCAAGCGCATCTGATCGACCGCTAGACCCGTTTAAGACGCCCGGCCGCGCCGGGCGTTTTTATTCCCGTATGAAAAGTGCTTTTTTTCAATAGGTTACACATGAATCCTGACATTCCTCTTCAACTTCTGGGCGGCATCACGGCACGCGAATTCCTGCGCGACTACTGGCAGAAAAAACCGTTGCTGATCCGTCAGGCGATTCCCGATTTCGAAAGCCCGATCGACGCCGACGAACTAGCCGGCCTGGCGCTGGAAGAAGAAGTCGAATCGCGTCTGGTGATCGAGAACGGCGAGCGCCCTTGGGAATTGCGTCGCGGCCCGTTCGCCGAAGACGAATTCAGCAAACTGCCGGAACGCGAGTGGACCCTGCTGGTGCAGGCCGTGGACCAGTTCGTGCCGGAAGTCAGCGAACTGCTGGAAAACTTCCGCTTCCTGCCGAGCTGGCGCATCGACGACGTGATGATCAGCTTCGCCGCCCCCGGTGGCAGCGTTGGCCCGCATTTCGACAACTACGACGTGTTCCTGCTGCAAGGCCATGGCAAGCGCAACTGGAAAATCGGCCAGATGTGCGACTCCGAAAGCCCGCTGCTGCAACACGCGGACCTGCGCATCCTCGCCGAATTCGAAGCCACCGATGAGTGGGTCCTGGAACCGGGCGACATGCTCTACCTGCCGCCGCGCCTGGCCCATTGCGGCGTGGCCGTCGATGACTGCCTGACCTACTCGGTCGGTTTCCGTGCACCGAGCGCCGCTGAAGTGCTGACCCACTTCACCGACTTCCTCAGCCAGTTCCTGCCGGACGAAGAGCGCTACACCGACGCCGACGCCCAGCCGGTGGCGGATCCGCATCAGATCCAGCACGACGCCCTCGATCGCCTCAAAGGCCTGCTGGCCGAGCATATGAGCGACGAGCGCCTGCTGCTGACCTGGTTCGGCCAGTTCATGACCGAGCCGCGTTACCCGGAACTGGTGGTCGGCCCGGAAGATCTCGAAGAAGACGACGTCCTCGGCGCGCTGGAACAAGGCGCGGTGCTGATCCGCAACCCGAGCGCACGCCTGGCCTGGTCGGAAGTCGATGACGACCTGCTGCTGTTCGCCAGCGGCCAGAGCCGTTACCTGCCGGGCAAACTGCGCGAGTTGTTGAAGATGATCTGCGCGGCCGACGCCTTGCACGTCGACAACCTGGGTGACTGGCTGGCCGACGAAGACGGCCGCGGCCTGCTGTGCGAACTGGTCAAGCAAGGAAGCCTGGGGTTTGCCGATGAATAAGATTCACGTACGTGTCGCAGACTGGCAGAAAGACAACGCCGAGATCCGGCGCATTCGTGAAGCGGTGTTCGTCGCCGAGCAATCCGTTCCGCCCGAGCTGGAATGGGATGCCGATGATGTGACGGCCGTGCATTTCCTCGCCCTCGAAGGCGACTTTCCCGTGGGCACCGCCCGCCTGCTGCCCGACGGTCACGTCGGCCGGGTGTCGGTCCTCAAGGACTGGCGCGGTCTGAAAGTCGGCGATGCACTGATGCACGCGGTGATCGGCGAAGCCGAAGAGCGCGGGCTGAAGCAGCAGATGCTCAGCGCCCAGGTGCAAGCCACGGCGTTCTATGAGCGCCTGGGCTTCCACATGGTCAGCGAGGAGTTCCTGGAAGCCGGGATTCCGCATGTGGACATGGTTCGCCATTCGGCCTGATACCGAGTCGCGGCCTTCGCGAGCAAGCCCGCTGCCACAATTGGAATGCATTCCCCTGTGGGAGCGGGCTTGCTCGCGAAGAGGCCAGTAGGCACACCACAAAACGCCCCGCCATTTTCGGATGCCGGGGCGTTTTGCTGTCTAGCATTAAACTTGCCCCCTCCCAGGCCGACACACTGCTATCACCCAAACCTGTAGGAGCGAGCTTGCTCGCGATGTAGGTGAACGATGACGCGTGCTGCCTGAAGCAACGTGTCGCGATCAAGTTTTTCGCGAGCAAGCTCGCTCCTACAGACATCCCAGGCCGACAAACTGGCAATATCAACATTTTGAAGCTGGCGGAGATAACGGATATGTCCCTACGCACCCTGCTCACCACACTGCTGGTGACCTGCAGTTTACCGCTCATGGCCGCCACCGAAATCGTGCCGCTGAACTACCACACCAGCGCCGACATGTTGCCGGTGGCGCAGGATTTCATCGGCAAGGACGGCCAGGTCAGCGCCTACGGCAATCAGCTGATCGTCAATGCCGATCAGCGCAAGATCGACGAACTTAAGGCCTTGATCGGTCAACTCGACACCGCGCCAAAACGCCTGTTGATCACCGTCGACACCAACGAAAACAACTCCCAAGGCAATCAGGGTTATTCGGTCAACGGCGCCAAACCGGGCCAGACCCGCATCATCAGCCACAGCACCGACAGCCGGGACGGTGGCATCCAGCAGGTCCAGGCCACCGACGGCATGCCAGCTTTGATCCAGGTAGGCCAAAGCGTACCGCTGACGAGCAGCCAGACCGACTCCTACGGCGACCTGCGCAGCCAGACCGAATACCGCAACGTCACCCAGGGCTTCTACGTCACCGCCAACGTCACTGGCGAGATCGTTCACCTGTCGATCAGCACAAACCGTGACCGAATGAGCCAGGAACGTCCCGATGTAGTGAACGTGCAAAGCACCGACACAACCGTCACCGGCCGCCTGGGCGAGTGGATCCTGCTGGCCGGGGTCAACGGTCAGACCCAGGCCGACAAACAGGGCGGGAGCCGCAGCTACTCGACCCAGAGCCGCAACGACATGACCTTGCGGGTGAAAGTCGATACTTTGGACTAAAGCCCCGAAAACTGACTGAGGAGTCGTATTAGACCAAAGATGTAGTGCCTGAAAAAAAGCACTACAAAACGTTTGACGAGCCTAAAAAGCAAAGGCATGATGGCCTCGCTCCCGCTAATCAGGGGCCCTGGCAAGGGCCTTCGAGGCGATGTTCGCATCTACCCCGCGAACCGCTTCGTGTCTGTACCGCCCACAAGGTGTGTTTGACGAGGTTGCCGACTGGAACGAAGTTGTCCCGAGGGACGGAAGCGTATTTAGGTAAACCCGGCATCACACTGAAGTTCGCACCAAGGCCCACGACGCCCGAATGCGCCCGCCAGTTCGCCCTTACCTGCTCACTTCCCCTCGAGCCCATCGTTCATCCCGTCGCCATCCCCGCCGAACCCGACTTGACCACCTAAGCTTCTGGTCAGCGAGCGCAGGAATTTTCCACCGCAGAACAACTTTTCATAAAGACGCGACGAGGTTTATCTCCCATGGCACTGACACGCGAACAGCAAATTGCAGCCCTCGAAAAAGACTGGGCTGAGAACCCGCGCTGGAAAGGCGTGACACGCACTTACTCCGCTGCTGACGTCGTCCGCCTGCGTGGCTCGGTTCAACCTGAGCACACCTTTGCAAAAATGGGCGCCGAGAAGCTGTGGAACCTGGTTACCCAGGGTGCCAAGCCAGCCTTCCGTCCTGAGAAAGATTTCGTCAACTGCATGGGCGCCCTGACCGGCGGCCAGGCTGTACAACAAGTCAAAGCCGGTATCCAGGCAATCTACCTGTCGGGCTGGCAAGTGGCTGCGGACAACAACTCCGCCGAATCGATGTACCCGGACCAGTCGCTGTACCCGGTTGACTCGGTACCGACCGTGGTCAAGCGCATCAACAACTCGTTCCGTCGCGCCGACCAGATCCAGTGGAAAGCCGGCAAGAACCCGGGCGACGCTGGCTACATCGACTACTTCGCGCCAATCGTGGCTGACGCCGAAGCCGGTTTCGGCGGCGTACTGAACGCCTACGAGCTGATGAAGAGCATGATCGAAGCAGGCGCCGCCGGCGTTCACTTCGAAGACCAACTGGCTTCCGTGAAGAAATGCGGCCACATGGGCGGCAAGGTACTGGTTCCTACCCAGGAAGCCGTACAGAAGCTGACCGCTGCCCGTCTGGCAGCCGACGTTGCCGGTACCCCGACCATCATCCTGGCCCGTACCGACGCCAACGCCGCTGACCTGCTGACCTCCGACTGCGACCCGTACGACCAGCCATTCGTGACTGGCGAACGTACCCAGGAAGGTTTCTACAAGGTGCGCGCCGGCCTGGATCAAGCCATCGCCCGCGGCCTGGCCTACGCTCCGTACGCCGACCTGATCTGGTGCGAAACTGCCAAGCCGGACCTGGACGAGGCTCGTCGCTTCGCTGAAGCGATCAAGAAGGAATACCCGGACCAACTGCTGTCGTACAACTGCTCGCCTTCCTTCAACTGGAAGAAAAACCTGGACGACGCGACCATCGCCAAGTTCCAGCGCGAACTGTCCGCCATGGGCTACAAGCACCAGTTCATCACCCTGGCCGGCATTCACAACATGTGGCACAGCATGTTCAACCTGGCGCACGACTACGCCCGCAACGACATGACTGCCTACGTGAAGCTGCAAGAGCAAGAGTTCGCTGATGCTGCCAAGGGTTACACCTTCGTGGCTCACCAGCAGGAAGTGGGCACCGGCTACTTCGACGACATGACCACCGTGATCCAGGGTGGCTCGTCTTCGGTAACCGCGCTGACCGGTTCGACCGAAGAAGAACAGTTCCACTGATCTGCTTCACTTGAGATATCAGCCGCCGCGGGCCTTATAGAAAGCTAACCGCAGCGCTGCACACCTGACGCCCCGACTGGTTCGGGGCGTTTTTTTGCCCGCAATTCCCCATACACAACAAAACCCTGTAATGCGCAAATAAGACAACTTCCCCACCCTAAACCCACTAAACAGTTTAAAAACCGGCACAAACAATATTGATTATCATTTAGCGAAAACTATGTTCGTTACATTCCTTACAAAACATAATTCCCGAAATGCCGGCTAATGCCCGCAACGCAAGGGCTACGGCGCTTTTACCGCGCGCTATGTCCTTATTCCTATAAATAATTTCGCTATAGGAATTTTACTTGCTGGGTGTTTAGCCATAAAATCAGCGGGATTGATTGCTGCGACATATCGTCACTGCTTTGTTACTTTCAAGCTCAGAGACCTTTGCTCTCTGTTAAGGATTACCAGCATGCCCGAAGCGACAGGACTCATGGCCCACAACTGGGGCTTTGCCATTTTCCTTCTAGGCGTCGGCGGCCTCTGCGCCTTCATGCTCGGTGTCTCCAGCCTACTCGGGTCAAAAGCCTGGGGCCGCAGCAAAAACGAACCGTTTGAGTCCGGCATGCTACCTACAGGTGGCGCCCGCTTGCGGCTCTCAGCCAAATTCTATCTGGTCGCGATGCTGTTCGTGATCTTCGATATCGAAGCCCTCTTTCTCTTTGCATGGTCTGTGTCCGTCCGCGAAAGCGGCTGGACCGGATTCGTCGAAGCTCTCGTTTTCATAGCAATTCTGTTGGCAGGTCTTGTCTACCTATTCCGAGTGGGCGCCCTTGACTGGGCTCCGGAAGCTCGGCGCAAGCGGCAAGCGAAGCTGAAACAATGAGGCTTTGGCAATGCAATACAATCTCACCAGGATCGACCCCGATGCTCCTAACGAGCAGTATCCGATTGGCCAGCGGGAAACCGTTTCCGATCCGTTAGAAGATCAAGTCCACAAAAACATCTTCATGGGCAAGCTCGAAGACGTGCTTAACGGCACGATCAACTGGGGGCGCAAGAACTCCCTGTGGCCGTACAACTTCGGCCTTTCGTGCTGCTACGTGGAAATGACCACCGCCTTCACGGCGCCCCACGACATCGCGCGCTTTGGCGCCGAGGTTATCCGGGCATCGCCGCGCCAGGCGGATTTCATGGTTATCGCCGGTACCTGCTTCATCAAGATGGCGCCGATCATCCAGCGTCTCTACGAGCAAATGCTCGAACCTAAATGGGTCATCTCCATGGGTTCGTGCGCCAACTCCGGTGGCATGTACGACATCTACTCCGTCGTTCAAGGGGTGGACAAGTTCCTGCCCGTGGACGTCTACGTGCCTGGCTGCCCGCCCCGTCCTGAAGCTTTCCTGCAAGGTTTGATGCTGCTGCAGGAGTCGATTGGACAGGAGCGTCGTCCGCTTTCCTGGGTCGTTGGTGATCAAGGCGTCTACCGCGCCGAGATGCCTTCGGAGAAGGAAAAGCGCCGCGAACAGCGAATCGCAGTCACCAACCTGCGCAGCCCCGACGAAGTCTGATCCAGATCTGCTTCTTTAATAGAACGAGACACTGGCTTCATTCTTTACGTTGACCGAAAGCGATAAAATAACCATGACTACAGGCAGTGCTCTGTACATCCCGCCTTACAAGGCAGACGACCAGGATGTGGTCGTCGAACTGAACAACCGTTTTGGCCCGGAGGCGTTCACCGCCCAGCCTACCCGCACCGGCATGCCGGTGCTTTGGGTTGCCCGTGCCAAACTCGTCGAAGTCCTGACCTTCCTGCGCAACCTGCCCAAGCCGTACGTCATGCTCTATGACCTGCACGGCGTGGACGAGCGTCTGCGTACCAAGCGTCAAGGGCTGCCGAACGGCGTCGACTTCTCCGTGTTCTACCACTTGATGTCGATCGAGCGTAATAGTGACGTAATGATCAAGGTCGCCTTGTCCGAGAGCGACCTCAGCCTGCCGACCGTCACCAGCATCTGGCCGAACGCCAACTGGTACGAGCGTGAAGTCTGGGACATGTACGGCATCGACTTCAAAGGTCACCCGCACCTGTCGCGCATCATGATGCCGCCGACCTGGGAAGGTCACCCGCTGCGCAAGGACTTCCCGGCCCGTGCCACCGAGTTCGACCCGTTCACCCTGAACCTGGCCAAGCAGCAGCTCGAGGAAGAGTCCGCGCGCTTCAAGCCGGAAGACTGGGGCATGAAGCGTTCCGGCCCGAACGAGGACTACATGTTCCTCAACCTCGGCCCGAACCACCCTTCGGCGCACGGTGCATTCCGCATCATCCTGCAGCTGGACGGTGAAGAGATCGTCGACTGCGTTCCGGACATCGGTTACCACCACCGTGGCGCCGAGAAGATGGCCGAGCGTCAGTCCTGGCACAGCTTCATCCCGTACACCGACCGTATCGACTACCTCGGCGGCGTGATGAACAACCTGCCGTACGTGCTCTCGGTCGAGAAGCTGGCCGGCATCAAGGTGCCCGAGAAAGTCGACGTCATCCGCATCATGATGGCCGAGTTCTTCCGGATCACCAGCCACCTGCTGTTCCTGGGTACCTACATCCAGGACGTCGGCGCCATGACCCCGGTGTTCTTCACCTTCACCGACCGCCAGAAAGCGTACACGGTGATCGAAGCCATCACCGGTTTCCGCCTGCACCCGGCCTGGTACCGCATCGGTGGCGTCGCCCACGACCTGCCGCGCGGCTGGGAAAAACTGGTCAAGGATTTCGTCGAGTGGATGCCCAAGCGCCTGGACGAATACCAGAAAGCCGCACTGGACAACAGCATCCTGCGCGGCCGGACCATCGGCGTCGCCGACTACAACACCAAGCAAGCCCTGGAATGGGGCGTCACCGGTGCCGGCCTGCGTGCCACCGGTTGCGACTTCGACCTGCGTAAGGCGCGTCCGTATTCGGGCTACGAGAACTTCGAGTTCGAAGTGCCGCTGGCCGCCAATGGCGATGCCTACGACCGTTGCATCGTGCGCGTCGAAGAGATGCGCCAGAGCATCCGGATCATCGACCAGTGCATGCGCAACATGCCGGAAGGCCCGTACAAGGCGGATCACCCGCTGACCACGCCGCCACCGAAAGAGCGCACGCTGCAGCACATCGAAACCTTGATCACGCACTTCCTGCAGGTTTCGTGGGGCCCGGTCATGCCGGCCAACGAATCCTTCCAGATGATCGAAGCGACCAAGGGCATCAACAGTTATTACCTGACGAGCGATGGCGGCACCATGAGCTACCGCACCCGGATTCGTACCCCAAGCTTCCCGCACCTGCAGCAGATCCCTTCGGTGATCAAAGGCAGCATGGTCGCGGACTTGATCGCGTACCTGGGTAGTATCGATTTCGTTATGGCCGACGTGGACCGCTAAGCATGAACAGCACGCTTATCCAGACAGACCGTTTCACCTTGAGTGAGACCGAGCGCTCGGCCATCGAGCACGAGTTGCATCACTACGAAGACCCGCGCGCGGCGTCGATCGAAGCCCTGAAGATCGTCCAGAAGGAACGTGGCTGGGTGCCCGATGGCGCCCTGTACGCCATCGGCGAGATCCTCGGCATCCCGGCCAGCGACGTAGAAGGCGTGGCGACATTCTATAGCCAGATCTTCCGCCAGCCGGTTGGCCGCCACATCATTCGCGTCTGCGACAGCATGGTCTGCTACATCGGCGGCCATGAATCCGTGGTCAGCGAAATCCAGAGCAAACTCGGCATCGGCCTGGGTCAGACCACCACCGATGGTCGTTTCACCCTGCTGCCGGTTTGCTGCCTCGGCAACTGCGACAAGGCGCCGGCGTTGATGATCGACGACGACACTTTCGGGGATGTGCAGCCAGCAGGCGTTGCCAAATTGCTCGAGGGCTACGTATGACCCTGACTTCCTTCGGTCCAGCCAACCGCATCAAGCGTTCGGCCGAGACTCACCCGCTCACCTGGCGCCTGCGTGACGACGGCGAAGCCGTCTGGCTCGACGAGTACCAGGCCAAGAACGGCTACGCCGCTGCGCGCAAGGCCTTCGCCGACATGGCCCAGGACGACATCGTCCAGACCGTGAAAGACGCAGGCCTCAAGGGCCGCGGCGGTGCAGGCTTCCCCACGGGCGTGAAGTGGGGCCTGATGCCCAAGGACGAATCCATCAACATCCGCTACCTGCTGTGCAACGCGGATGAAATGGAGCCGAACACCTGGAAAGACCGCATGCTGATGGAGCAACTGCCCCATCTGCTGATCGAAGGCATGCTGATCAGTGCCCGCGCGCTGAAAACCTATCGTGGCTACATCTTCCTGCGTGGCGAGTACACCACCGCCGCCAAGCACCTCAACCGTGCCGTGGAAGAAGCCAAGGCTGCAGGCCTGTTGGGCAAGAACATCCTGGGTTCGGGTTTTGATTTCGAGCTGTTCGTCCACACCGGTGCCGGGCGTTACATCTGCGGTGAAGAAACCGCACTGATCAACTCCCTCGAAGGCCGTCGCGCCAACCCGCGCTCCAAGCCGCCCTTCCCTGCCGCCGTTGGCGTGTGGGGCAAACCGACCTGCGTGAACAACGTCGAGACCCTGTGCAA
Organism: Pseudomonas sp. IT-P218; assembly: GCF_949767605.1. Taxonomy (NCBI): domain Bacteria; kingdom Pseudomonadati; phylum Pseudomonadota; class Gammaproteobacteria; order Pseudomonadales; family Pseudomonadaceae; genus Pseudomonas; species Pseudomonas sp. IT-P218. The sequence continues at coordinate 188,417 of NZ_CATKQQ010000002.1, read as the reverse complement.
CGTGCCGGCGATCATTGCCGACGGCGTGGACTGGTACAAATCCCTGGCCCGCGAAGGCAGCGAAGACATGGGCACCAAGCTCATGGGCTTCTCCGGCAAGGTCAAGAACCCGGGCCTGTGGGAACTGCCATTCGGCGTCACCGGTCGCGAGTTGTTCGAAGACTACGCCGGCGGCATGCGCGACGGCTTCAAGCTCAAGGCCTGGCAGCCAGGCGGCGCCGGTACCGGCTTCCTGTTGCCGGAACACCTGGACGCACAAATGTACGCCGGCGGCATCGCCAAGGTGGGTACCCGTATGGGTACCGGCCTGGCCATGGCGGTGGACGACAGCGTCAATATGGTGTCCCTGCTGCGCAACATGGAGCAGTTCTTCGCCCGCGAATCCTGTGGTTTCTGCACCCCGTGCCGCGATGGCCTGCCATGGAGCGTCAAGCTCCTGATGGCCATCGAGAACGGTGAAGGCCAGCCAGGCGACATCGAGACCCTGCTGGGTCTGGTCGGCTTCCTCGGCCCAGGCAAGACCTTCTGTGCTCACGCACCGGGCGCCGTGGAGCCATTGGGCAGCGCAATCAAATACTTCCGCCATGAGTTCGAAGCCGGTATCGCGCCTGTCAGCGCCGCCGTCCCGCCTCTGGCAAGGCCGATCGTAGTCGGCGCGTAAACGCTTAAAAAAGGCGAAGGGTCCGTGCCCTTCGCTTTTCGTGCGATGACGCCTTTACCGGCTGTGTTGATTCGCGCGGATAACAAGATTCCATTAGCCACGCCCGCTGACACCGGGCCAACGAAGAACTTTGAACCATGGCCACTATCCACGTAGACGGCAAAGCGCTCGAAGTCGATGGGGCAGACAACCTGTTACAGGCATGTCTGTCTCTGGGCCTCGATATTCCGTATTTCTGCTGGCACCCTGCCCTTGGCAGCGTTGGCGCTTGCCGCCAGTGCGCGGTCAAGCAGTACACCGACGAGAACGACACCCGTGGTCGTATCGTCATGTCCTGCATGACCCCTGCCACCGACAACACCTGGATCTCCATCGAAGATGAAGAATCCAAGGCCTTCCGCGCCAGTGTTGTCGAATGGCTGATGACCAACCACCCTCACGACTGCCCGGTCTGTGAAGAAGGCGGTCACTGCCACCTGCAAGACATGACGGTAATGACCGGCCATAACGAGCGCCGTTACCGCTTCACCAAGCGTACCCACCAGAACCAGCAACTGGGCCCGTTCATTTCCCACGAGATGAACCGCTGCATCGCCTGCTACCGCTGCGTGCGCTTCTATAAGGACTACGCCGGCGGCACCGACCTCGGCGTATTCGGCGCCCACGACAACGTGTACTTCGGTCGCGTTGAAGACGGCACCCTCGAAAGCGAGTTCTCCGGCAACCTCACCGAGGTCTGCCCGACCGGTGTGTTCACCGACAAGACTCACTCCGAGCGCTACAACCGTAAGTGGGACATGCAGTTCTCGCCGAGCATCTGCCATGGCTGCTCCAGCGGTTGCAACATCTCCCCGGGCGAGCGTTACGGCGAACTGCGTCGTATCGAAAACCGTTTCAACGGTTCGGTAAACCAGTACTTCCTGTGCGACCGTGGCCGTTTCGGCTATGGCTACGTCAACCGCGAAGACCGCCCGCGTCAGCCGCTGCTGGCCAATGGTGCCAAGCTGAGCCTGGACGAAGCACTGGATAAAGCCGCCGACCTGCTGCGCGGTCGCAACATCGTCGGTATCGGTTCGCCACGCGCCAGCCTCGAAAGCAACTACGCGTTGCGCGAACTGGTCGGTGCCGAGCACTTCTACTCGGGTATCGAAGCTGCCGAGCTGGACCGCATCCGTCTGGTCCTGCAAGTGCTCAAAGACAGCCCGTTGCCAGTACCGAACATGCGCGACATCGAAGACCACGACGCCATCTTCGTCCTCGGCGAAGACCTGACCCAGACTGCTGCGCGCATGGCCCTGTCCCTGCGTCAATCGGTCAAGGGCAAGGCCGAAGACATGGCCGACGCCATGCGCGTCCAGCCATGGCTCGACGCCGCGGTGAAGAACATCGGCCAGCACGCGCTGAACCCGCTGTTCATCGCCAGCCTGGCTGAGACCAAGCTCGACGACATCGCTGAAGAGTGCGTACACGCCGCTCCAGACGACCTGGCCCGCATCGGTTTCGCCGTGGCTCACGCCCTCGACGCCAGCGCGCCTGCCGTTGAAGGCCTGGACGCTGAAGCCCTCGAACTGGCCAAGCGCATTGCCGACGCCCTGCTCGCCGCCAAGCGCCCACTGATCATCGCCGGTACTTCCCTGGGCTCCAAAGCCCTGATCGAAGCCGCCGCGAACATCGCCAAAGCCCTGAAGCTGCGCGAGAAGAACGGTTCCATCAGCCTGATCGTGCCAGAAGCCAACAGCCTCGGCCTGGCCATGCTCGGTGGCGAGTCGGTCGACGCTGCGCTGCAAGCAGTCATCGACGGTAAAGCCGACGCCATCGTCGTGCTGGAAAACGATCTGTACACCCGTACCGACAAGGCCAAGGTCGATGCTGCCCTGAGCGCGACCAAAGTGCTGATCGTCGCCGACCACCAGAAGACCGCCACCAGCGATCGCGCGCAACTGGTCCTGCCAGCCGCCAGCTTTGCTGAAGGCGACGGTACCCTGGTCAGCCAGGAAGGCCGCGCCCAGCGTTTCTTCCAGGTTTTCGATCCGAAGTACATGGATGCGAGCATCCTGGTTCACGAAGGCTGGCGCTGGCTGCATGCCCTGCGCGCGACCCTGCTGAACCAGCCGATCGACTGGACCCAACTGGACCACGTCACCGCTGCCGTCGCTTCCAGCACCTCGATCCTGAACCGCATCGTCGATGCCGCACCGTCCGCCGCGTTCCGCATCAAGGGCATGAAACTGGCCCGTGAACCGCTGCGCTACTCCGGTCGTACCGCCATGCGCGCCGACATCAGCGTGCACGAACCGCGTACCCCGCAGGACAAGGACACCGCGTTCGCCTTCTCCATGGAAGGTTACTCGGGTTCCGCCGAACCGCGTCAGCAAGTTCCCTTCGCCTGGTCTCCGGGCTGGAACTCGCCGCAGGCCTGGAACAAGTTCCAGGACGAAGTCGGTGGTCACATCCGTGCTGGCGACCCGGGCACCCGCCTGATCGAAAGCACCGGCGACTCGTTGAACTGGTTCGCCAGTGTTCCGCGCGCGTTCAACCCGGCTCCAGGTACCTGGCAGGTCGTGCCGTTCTTCCACCTGTTCGGCAGCGAAGAGAACTCTTCGAAAGCCGCGCCGGTCCAGGAACGCATCCCGGCTGCCTATGTTGCCCTGGCCAAGTCCGAAGCCGATCGCCTCGGTGTCAACGACGGTGCCCTGCTGAGCTTGAACGTGGCTGGCCAGACCCTGCGTCTGCCGCTGCGCATCAACGAAGAACTGGGCGCCGGTCTGGTGGCATTGCCTGCGGGCATCGCCGGCATTCCGCCAGCCATCTTTGGCAAATCCGTTGACGGTCTGCAGGAGGCAGCTCAATGACCTGGTTCACTCCTGAGGTGATCGACATCATCCTCGCGGTCCTCAAGGCCGTGGTGATCCTGCTCGCCGTGGTGGTCTGCGGCGCCCTGCTCAGCTGGGTCGAGCGTCGTCTGCTCGCCCTCTGGCAGGACCGTTACGGTCCGAACCGTGTGGGTCCGTTCGGCGCGTTCCAGATCGCCGCCGACATGATCAAGATGTTCTTCAAGGAAGACTGGACGCCTCCGTTCGCCGACAAGATGATCTTCACCCTGGCACCGGTAGTCGCCATGAGCGCCCTGCTGATTGCCTTCGCGATCATCCCGATCACCCCGACCTGGGGCGTGGCGGACCTGAACATCGGCATCCTGTTCTTCTTCGCCATGGCCGGTTTGTCGGTCTACGCGGTGTTGTTCGCCGGTTGGTCGAGCAACAACAAGTTCGCCCTGCTGGGCAGCTTGCGTGCCTCGGCGCAGACCGTGTCGTACGAAGTGTTCATGGGCCTGTCGCTGATGGGCATCGTGATCCAGGTCGGCTCGTTCAACATGCGCGACATCGTCGACTACCAGGCGCAGAACCTGTGGTTCATCATTCCGCAGATCTTCGGTTTCCTGACCTTCTTCATCGCTGGCGTGGCCGTGACTCACCGTCACCCGTTCGACCAGCCGGAAGCGGAACAGGAACTGGCCGACGGTTACCACATTGAATACGCCGGCATGAAATGGGGCATGTTCTTCGTCGGCGAGTACATCGGCATCGTGTTGATTTCGGCGCTGCTGGTGACCTTGTTCTTCGGTGGCTGGCACGGTCCGTTCGGCATCCTGCCGCAGATCCCGTTCATCTGGTTCGCACTGAAAACCGCGTTCTTCATCATGATCTTCATCCTGCTGCGCGCTTCGATTCCGCGCCCACGGTATGACCAAGTGATGGATTTCAGCTGGAAGTTCTGCTTGCCGCTGACCCTCGTCAACATGCTGGTGACCGCTGCGATCGTGTTGCTCAACACGCCCGCCGTCGCGGCTCAGTGAGGATAGAGAATCATGAAGTACATATTTGACATCGTGCATGGCTTCTACACCCAGCTTCGCAGCCTGGTGATGATCTTCGGCCACGCCTTCCGCAAGCGCGACACGCTGCAGTACCCGGAAGAACCGGTCTACCTGCCGCCGCGCTACCGTGGACGTATCGTCCTGACCCGCGACCCCGACGGCGAAGAGCGTTGTGTAGCCTGCAACCTGTGCGCCGTGGCGTGCCCGGTCGGTTGCATCTCGCTGCAGAAAGCTGAAACCGAAGACGGTCGCTGGTACCCGGACTTCTTCCGCATCAACTTCTCGCGCTGCATTTTCTGTGGCCTCTGCGAGGAAGCCTGCCCGACCACCGCGATCCAGCTCACGCCGGATTTCGAAATGGCCGAGTTCAAACGTCAGGACCTGGTTTACGAGAAAGAAGATCTGCTGATCTCCGGCCCCGGCAAAAACCCTGATTACAACTTCTATCGTGTTGCAGGTATGGCGATTGCCGGTAAGCCAAAAGGCTCCGCGCAGAATGAAGCCGAACCGATCAACGTGAAGAGCTTGCTGCCTTAAGGAAGAAAGATGGAATTCGCTTTCTATTTCGCATCGGGTATCGCTGTGGTGTCCACGCTTCGCGTGATCACCAACACCAACCCTGTGCACGCCCTGCTCTACCTGATCATTTCGCTGATCGCCGTGGCCATGACGTTCTTCGCCCTCGGCGCACCGTTTGCCGGTGTCCTGGAAGTGATCGCCTACGCTGGCGCCATCATGGTGCTGTTCGTGTTCGTGGTGATGATGCTGAACCTGGGCCCCGCCTCGGTTCAGCAGGAGCGCGTCTGGCTCAAGCCCGGCATCTGGCTCGGCCCGGTCGTACTCGGCGCCCTGCTGCTGGTGGAACTGCTGTACGTGCTGTTCGCCCACCAGAGCGGCCAGGCCGTCGGCCACACCACCGTAGACGCCAAGGCCGTGGGCATCAGCCTGTTCGGTCCTTACCTGCTGGTGGTCGAACTCGCCTCGATGCTGCTGCTCGCCGCAGCCGTGACGGCGTTCCATTTGGGCCGTAACGAAGCCAAGGAGCAATGACGATGCCTGCTATCCCCATGGAGCATGGTCTGGCGGTCGCCGGCATCCTGTTCTGCCTCGGCCTGGTCGGCCTGATGGTCCGCCGCAACATCCTCTTCGTGCTGATGAGCCTGGAGGTCATGATGAATGCCTCCGCCCTGGCGTTCATCGTTGCCGGTAGCCGCTGGGCGCAGCCGGATGGACAGATCATGTTCATCCTGGTGATCAGCCTGGCAGCCGCCGAGGCCAGTATTGGCCTGGCGATCCTGCTGCAACTGTATCGCCGCTTCCACACGCTCGATATCGACGCTGCCAGTGAGATGCGCGGATGAATCTTCTCTATCTGACTTTCGTATTCCCTCTCATAGGTTTCCTGCTGCTGTCGTTCTCCCGTGGACGCATCTCGGAAAACCTCGCCGCGCTGATCGGCGTCGGCTCCATCGGTCTGTCGGCGATCGTCACCGCCTACGTGATCTGGCAATTCAACGTCGCCCCGCCGGAAGGCGGCCACTACACCCAGGTGTTGTGGCAGTGGATGGCGGTGGAAGGTTTCACGCCGAACTTCGCGCTGTACCTGGACGGCCTGTCGCTGACCATGCTTGGCGTGGTCGTCGGCGTCGGCTTCCTGATCCACCTGTTCGCGTCCTGGTACATGCGCGGTGAAGCCGGTTACTCGCGCTTCTTCGCCTACACCAACCTGTTCATCGCCAGCATGCTGTTCCTGGTGCTGGGCGATAACCTGTTGTTCCTGTACTTCGGCTGGGAAGGCGTGGGCCTGTGCTCGTACCTGTTGATCGGTTTCTACTACAGCAACCGCAACAACGGTAACGCGGCACTCAAGGCGTTCATCGTCACCCGTATCGGCGACGTGTTCATGGCCATCGGCCTGTTCATCCTGTTTGCCCAACTAGGCACGCTGAATGTCCAGGAACTGCTGGTGCTGGCACCGCAGAAATTCCAGGCCGGCGACTTCTGGATGGTCATGGCCACCCTGATGCTGCTGGGCGGCGCTGTCGGTAAATCCGCGCAACTGCCGCTGCAAACCTGGCTGGCGGACGCGATGGCCGGTCCTACCCCGGTTTCGGCACTGATCCACGCCGCAACCATGGTGACCGCCGGTGTCTACCTGATCGCCCGTACCCACGGCCTGTTCACCCTGGCGCCGGAAATCCTGCATCTTGTAGGTATCGTTGGTGGTGTGACCCTGGTGCTTGCAGGTTTCGCCGCCCTGGTCCAGACCGACATCAAGCGTATCCTCGCCTACTCGACCATGAGCCAGATCGGCTACATGTTCCTGGCCCTGGGCGTGGGTGCCTGGGATGGCGCGATCTTCCACCTGATGACCCACGCCTTCTTCAAGGCCCTGCTGTTCCTTGCCTCCGGTGCGGTGATCGTTGCCTGCCACCACGAGCAGAACATCTTCAAGATGGGCGGCCTGTGGAAGAAACTGCCTCTGGCCTACGCCAGCTTCATCGTCGGCGGCGCGGCCCTGGCGGCCCTGCCACTGGTGACCGCAGGCTTCTACTCCAAGGACGAAATCCTCTGGGAAGCGTTTGCCAGCGGTAACGAAGGCCTGCTGTATGCCGGTCTGGTCGGTGCGTTCATGACCTCGCTGTACACCTTCCGCCTGATCTTCATCGCGTTTCACGGTGAAGCGAAGACCGAAGCCCACGCCGGTCACGGCATTGCCCACTGGCTGCCACTGTCGGTGCTGATCGTATTGTCCACCGCCATCGGCGCGATGATCGTTCCGCCACTGCACGGCGTGCTGCCGCAAAGCGTCGGCCATGCCGGCGGCGAAGCCAAGCACAGCCTGGAAATCGCTTCGGGCGCCATCGCCCTGGCCGGTATCCTGCTGGCAGCCTTGCTGTTCCTCGGCAAGCGTCGCTTCGTCACCGCCATCGCCAACAGCGGCATCGGCCGTTTCCTCTCGGCCTGGTGGTTCGCTGCCTGGGGCTTCGACTGGATCTACGACAAACTGTTCGTCAAGCCATACCTGGCGATCAGCCACATCCTGCGCAAAGACCCGCTCGACCAGACCATCGGTCTGATCCCGCGCATGGCCAAAGGCGGTCACACCGCCCTGAGCCGTACCGAGACCGGTCAACTGCGTTGGTACGCCGCCTCGATGGCTGCTGGTGCCGTGCTGGTCATCGGCGCTGTCGTGCTGGTAGCGGTCTGATATGAACCTTGCGAATTTGCGAAAGGAAACGAACCCGTCATGATTCTGCCTTGGCTAATCCTGATTCCCTTCATCGGCGGCCTGCTGTGCTGGATGGGTGAGCGCTTCGGCGCCACCCTCCCCCGCTGGATTGCGCTGATCACCATGTCCCTGTTGCTCGCTCTCGGCCTCTGGCTGTGGGCCAACGGTGATTATTCATTTGCCCCGGCGCCTGGCGCCGACCCGACCTGGGCGCTTGAGTTCAAGCACGTCTGGATCGAACGCTTCGGCATCAACGTGCACCTGGCCCTCGACGGCCTGTCGCTGTTGATGATCATGCTGACCGGTCTGCTGGGTGTGCTCTCGGTACTCTGCTCGTGGAAAGAGATCCAGCGTCACGTGGGCTTCTTCCACCTGAACCTGATGTGGATCCTGGGCGGTGTCGTCGGCGTGTTCCTCGCCCTCGACCTGTTCATGTTCTTCTTCTTCTGGGAAATGATGCTGGTGCCGATGTACTTCCTCATCGCGCTCTGGGGTCACAGTTCTTCGGATGGCAAGAAAACCCGGATCTACGCGGCGACCAAGTTCTTCATCTTCACTCAGGCTTCCGGCCTGATCATGCTGGTGGCGATCCTCGGTCTGGTACTGGTCAACTTCAACGACACCGGCGTGATTACCTTCAACTACGCCGACCTGTTGAAGACCAAGATGTCGATGACCACCGAGTACATCCTGATGCTCGGCTTCTTCATCGCCTTCGCGGTCAAGCTGCCAGTCGTGCCGTTCCACTCCTGGTTGCCTGACGCTCACGCCCAGGCGCCGACCGCAGGTTCCGTCGACCTCGCCGGTATCTTGCTGAAAACCGCGGCCTACGGCCTGCTGCGTTTCGCCCTGCCGCTGTTCCCGAATGCCTCGGCCGAGTTCGCGCCGTTTGCAATGGCCCTGGGCCTGATCGGGATCTTCTACGGTGCGTTCCTGGCGTTCGCGCAAACCGACATCAAGCGTCTGATCGCCTTCTCGTCCGTTTCCCACATGGGCTTCGTACTGATCGGCATCTACTCCGGCAGCCAACTGGCGCTGCAGGGCGCGGTGATGCAGATGCTGGCGCACGGCCTGTCCGCGGCGGCACTCTTTATCCTCAGCGGCCAGCTGTACGAGCGCACCCACACCCGCGACATGCGTGAAATGGGTGGCCTGTGGTCGAAGATCGCCTACCTGCCGGCCCTCAGCCTGTTCTTCGCAGCGGCGTCCCTGGGCCTGCCGGGTACCGGTAACTTCGTCGGTGAGTTCCTGATCCTGATCGGTACTTTCCCGATCGCTCCATGGGTGACCATCATCGCCACCACCGGCCTGGTGTTCGGTTCGGTCTACTCGCTGATCATGATCCACCGTGCCTACTTCGGCCCGGCCAAATCGGACGCGGTACTGCATGGCATGGACGGTCGCGAAATGATCATGGTGGTCGGCCTGGCAGCACTGCTGATCTACATCGGCGTGTACCCGCAACCGTTCCTCGATACCTCTGCCGCGACGATGCATGGCGTGCAGCAGTGGCTCGGCACCGCCTTCACTCAACTCGCTTCGGCCCGGTAAGAGCGCTATGGAATTCACGACTCAACACTTTATCGCGCTAGCGCCGTTGTTGATCACCAGCGCCACGATCATCGTGGTGATGCTGGCGATTGCCTGGCGCCGCAACCACTCCCAGACCTTCCTGCTGTCGGTGGCAGGTCTGAACCTGGCTCTGCTGTCGATCCTGCCAGCCCTGAAAGTCGCGCCTCTGGCGGTGACTCCACTGCTGCAGATCGACACCTTCGCCTGCCTGTACATGGCGCTGATCCTGGTCGCCACCCTCGCCTGTGTCACCCTCGCCCACGCCTACCTCGGCGATGGCGGTTCGGGTTACCCGGGCAACCGTGAAGAACTGTACCTGCTGATCCTGATGGCCGCCGCCGGTGGCCTGGTACTGGTCAGCGCGCAGCACCTGGCCGGCTTGTTCGTCGGCCTGGAACTGCTCTCGGTACCGGTCTACGGCCTGGTGGCCTATGCCTTCTTCAACAAGCGCTCGCTGGAAGCCGGCATCAAGTACATGGTGCTGTCGGCTGCCGGTTCCGCGTTCCTGTTGTTCGGTATGGCCCTGCTCTACGCCGACGCTGGCAGCCTGAGCTTCAACGGCATCGGCCAGGCCCTGGCGGCCACTGGTCTGCCAAGCTCCCTGGCGCAACTGGGCCTGGGCATGATGCTGATCGGCCTGGCGTTCAAGTTGTCGCTGGTACCGTTCCACCTCTGGACCCCGGACGTTTACGAAGGTGCTCCGGCACCGGTGGCAGCGTTCCTGGCCACCGCGTCGAAAGTCGCTGTGTTCGCGGTGATGGTGCGTCTGTTCCAGATCTCGCCAGCAGCGAGCAGCGGTGTGCTGAGCGACGTACTGACCATCATCGCCATTGCGTCGATCCTGTTCGGTAACCTGCTGGCACTGACCCAGAGCAACCTCAAGCGTCTGCTGGGTTACTCGTCCATCGCCCACTTCGGCTACCTGCTGATCGCCCTGGTGGCGAGCAAAGGCCTGGCCGTGGAAGCCATCGGCGTGTACCTGGTCACCTACGTGATCACCAGCCTCGGCGCGTTCGGCGTGATCACCCTGATGTCCTCGCCGTACAACGGCCGCGACGCCGATGCCCTGTACGAGTACCGCGGCCTGTTCTGGCGTCGTCCGTACCTGACCGCCGTACTGACCGTGATGATGCTGTCCCTGGCCGGTATCCCACTGACCGCGGGCTTCATCGGCAAGTTCTACATCATCGCCACCGGTGTGCAGTCGCAACAATGGTGGCTGGTCGGCTCCCTGGTACTGGGCAGCGCCATCGGCGTGTTCTACTACCTGCGCGTCATGGTCACCCTGTACCTGATCGAACCGAACCTGCGTCGCCACGATGCCCAGCTTCACTGGGAACAACGCGCAGGCGGCGTGATGCTGCTGGCCATCGCGGTACTGGCGTTCTTCCTCGGCCTGTATCCACAGCCGTTGTTGAGCCTGGTACAGCAATCGGGGCTGGCGGGTTGATCGCTTAAGCTTTATGCGGTAGAAAACAGAAACGGCACCTTCGGGTGCCGTTTTTGCGTTTGGAGTTTCAAGATCAAAAGATCGCAGCCTGCGGCAGCTCCTAAATTGGGTTCGCGTACATCCCGTAGGAGCTGCCGAAGCCTGCGATCTTTTGATCTCAATCACCATAGACGTTGGTTGTCTAGGACGAACTCTTAGCGAGCATGCTCGCGTAGGCGTAGGGGCACGCACAAACAACAACGGCACCTTTGGGTGCCGTTGTTGCGTTTGGTGCTTCAATGACAACTTGGGCTATCGAGTTATCTGAGTTCCAGTAGCACGTATGCAATCGCCATCCCGATTAGAGTGACGATCACACCCACTACAAATATGACCAAAAGACGTTTCAGGTGAGGCGGAAAGTTCTCGATATCCTCAGAGGCCACTTTGCCATAGCGGATGTAATCTTTCGGCCACACCACCATGCCGGCAATTGCAGAGAGCAGCACAAAGCCGCCAAACCAACCCTGTCTCCTCCATCCTGGCCCCCAAATGTAAATGAAGCGACTGTTTTTCAAGGATTCCATCATGGCATCCAGATGACGGTGGCTCAGATACAAGCCGTAAGCAATATTCGCTATGCCCAATAGAATAGGGCCGCCGGTGACAGTTAATGCAATCCACGGAGACCAATTGTCGATGCTGGTCACTCCTGTTTTACTTCAAATATTTTCTCACCTACGTATTCGCCCACCGTGCCGCCACCTTCTGTCCCCACCCATGCACCAACCCCTACCAACGCGGCAAAGCAAACAATGCCCCCCACTACATGCCGCCTCCCCAGTGCCAGGCAAACAGGACGACCAGCCCAGGGCACGCCCATCCCGCCCGCTATCCCACCAGCTGTGGATCCGATAAATTTTCCTCCTTCAGTAAATTTCACCTTCTCACAAGCCGCTTCAGAGTCACCAAGACAAACTTCCTGAATGGCCAGCAACGATGAAACTCCACCAATCCCAATGCCGATGTACCCCCCGGCGCCCATGTACTTCGCCGCCCGACTAATCGCATTCACATGGGTCGCGTAACCCGGTATCTGCCCTGGCGCACCAGCCTTGTCCCAGTGGTGCACCAGACTGCGACTGGAAATACCGAGCGCTGTCTTCAGCTTGGGATGATCGCCCAGGCTCGTCTGGCCACGCAGTCGAGTAGAGTTCAGCAGATGCGCATCCAGTTGGGCGAGCAGACGTGTGCGTTCGGCGAAGAACTGCGGCGATTTGAGGTGCCCGTGCTGGCGATAGCTGTCCTGATGCAGACGCTCAATGGCTTGTAGGGTGTCGCGCATTTGGGTCAGATGTTTTTCCATGACCGCCGCGCTGACGCCAAGCCAGGTTGAGGTATGGCCGGAGAAACTGGCGATTTCCGCCGCGTGGCGGAACATGAACTCCGCTTCCTCTGGTGTAAGAGGGTCGAGCGCCGCCTCGACCTGTTGCGCGGCCTGCATCAACTGGGCTTCCTGATAGGTGCAGGAGGTGTTATTCGGATCGCTCAGCACAATCAGCGAGCCGGCTTTCAAGTCGCCATACCCAGGGTTCAGTGCCTGAAACTTGCTCATCACACCCGGGTCGGGCGTAGGGAAAAGTGTCGCCTCCAACGCTTCGCGGGTCATGCTTTTGGGCACCACATAGAATCCCGGTTCTTGAGGTACCGCGCGATTGAGTATCGCAGGCGCTGGAGGGTTCGAAGGGGCGAAACCAGACTGACGTGGCGCTGCCGGTTGGCTGGTTGCAGCACTGGAAGCCGGCTGCACAACGCTCTTGCCCGCTCGCGGTGCGGAGTTAGCGCTTTGATAGGTGGCTGTGACCACGGAGGGGATCAGTCGGGCTTTGCAGGGACAATCGCTATAGCTGTCCAGCGTGCCTGCCACGGCTTTGCCATGACTGATCATGTAGGAAATCCCACCGACGATCTTGTAAGTCTTGCCGTCCTCGCCACAGGTAACCCGATCACCTTCGCGGGCATGGGCGATTCCGTACATCATGACGCCGGTATGACCATCCAGGACTTTGCCGCCACAGGTGGTCTTGTCATTCAGGCCAATGAAATGTCCTTCGTTCATTGATGCTCTACCTCTTGGATGGAGGGCAGAAAATCATCGGCCATCGCTACACCTTCCCGCCCCACTAACAAAAAACCGCTTTGTAAGGTGTTGATGATCTCGTCACCATTGCAAAGATGGCTACCGACCAGCGCCATATCGCTATGTTCTTGTCCCGCGCCCGTCACGATCTGTGCCGTACTCCCATCGGCGTACACGACGTAGTCGCCTTTCCGTGCCGCACGTACCTTCTGGCCGCTCTCTAACGTGAACTCCAAGGGAGCAGCTCCCTGCTTGATCACCCCGCCATCGCGGGTTTGACTGCCCTCGGTTGCGATTCGGTAAATGGCGTGTGCGGGATGAGCTTCCATGTATGCCTGGCCCTGGCGAACAACTGCCAGAGCTTCATCGCAATATTGCGCAAGTCGTTGTTCACTCAAGTGGGGAGCGTCAAGGCTGCGGAGAAATTCAGGAGAAACTTCGTTGGTATACAAAGTGTGCAGAGGTGCATTCATTTGCAACTTCCTTATCGTCTTCGATTTGAATTGCCTTCCCTTCTCATCTCGGCAGAAGCACTGAGCACAGAGAATATGGGCGAAGACAAATAAGACTGTGGAACGCGGAGTGAAAGCAATCCAACAGCACAAACAAATAAACGATTAGGAATTTTCGCTATTATCAACAACCAATTTCCTACAGAGACAGTTACAAAAATTAATTTTTCGCTAAAGAAATTTATACGCCCCTGTTTAATCGCTTCGAAGTGTCACTTCCTGAAAGCTATAACATCTTGCAGTATTATTTAGAGGCAAGACAGAATCCGCCGGCTTGTTCTATCGTTTGCCGATCGATGACAAAACAGAGACTGGGTTTGGTAGACCCATAGCCATATCCGGCAGAGGCTCGCCTTCACTCAGTGCTTGGCCCATGTGATCGAGGCTAACTGTCCCTGGTCCAGCAATCGGGACTGGCTGGTTGATCGCTTAGCGACATTCGGTAGAAAACACGCACGGCACCTTCGGGTGCCGTTTTTGCGTTTGGCGTATCAAGATCAAAAGATCGCAGCCTGCGGCAGCTCCTACAGGTGGATCGCATTTCAAGGTAGGAGCTGCCGCAGGCTGCGATCTTTTGATCTTTATTGCCCTCTCTTTTTTCAGGAAGTTACCTGCAGGGCGGTACGCAGTAGCTGACATTCAACAGGAGGCATTTGCCGTTAAATTTGAAGACCAGCTATCCAGAAAGAAAACCCGGTAACCGACGTTTAGGAACTGATGACATGCTTGATGACTTCGAAGGTACTCAAATCAGAGACTTCCGTCCTGCTGTCAAATGTTTGTTCGGCTGATGAAGTTTGGTGACTGGGATGGCCTCATCGCGAGCAAGCTCGCTCCCACAGGGGATCTTCTGTGGACACACTAATCGCGAACACCGCCGATCAATTGTAGGAGCAAGCTTGCTCGCGATGACGGTGGAACAGACACCAACAAAAACGGCACCTTACGGTGCCGTTAACGTTTCACAGCTCAGATATTACTTACGCGCCGCCTCCCACGATTTCAGCAGCTCGGCATAGCTCACGGTCTCACCCTGAGGCTTCTCGTTCGCCAGTTTCGGTTTCGGTGCACCCGGCTGATCGAACCAGTATTGCGCATCGCGCTCCGGGTTCATTTTCGGCGCGCAGGTGGCTTGTGCCTTCGAGCGTTCCAGACGGGACATGATCGCGTCCTGATCCTTGGCCAGGCCGTCCAGGGCTTCTTGCGGGGTTTTCTCGCCGCTCGCCGCTTCGGCGATGTGGCTCCACCACAGCTGCGCGAGACGCGGATAGTCCGGCACGTTGGTGCCGGTCGGGGTCCATTGCACGCGGGCCGGGCTGCGGTAGAACTCCACCAGGCCGCCGAGTTTCGGTGCCAGGTCGGTCATGGCTTGTGAGTTGATGTCCGACTCGCGGATCGGGGTCAGGCCGACAATGGTTTTCTTCAGCGAAACGGTTTTCGAGGTCACGAACTGCGCGTACAGCCAGGCCGCGAGTTTCTGTTTCTCAGGCGTGGACTTCATGAACGTCCAGGAACCCACGTCCTGATAGCCCAGCTTCATACCCTCTTCCCAATACGGCCCGCGCGGCGATGGTGCCATGCGCCATTTCGGCGTGCCGTCGGCGTTCATCACCGCCAGGCCCGGCTTGGTCATGTCGGCGGTGAAGGCGGTGTACCAGAAGATCTGCTGGGCGATGTTGCCTTGGGACGGCACGGGGCCTGATTCGGAGAAGGTCATGCCCGCCGCTTCCGGTGGTGCGTACTTCTTCAGCCAGTCGACGTATTTGGTGGTGGCGAACACCGCCGCCGGGCCGTTGGTGTCACCGCCGCGGGTCACGCTGGAGCCGACCGGGTGGCAATCCTCGACGCGGATGCCCCACTCGTCCACCGGCAAGCCGTTGGGGATGCCCTTGTCACCGCCACCGGCCATGGAGAACCAGGCATCGGTGAAGCGCCAGCCCAGGGACGGATCTTTCTTGCCGTAGTCCATGTGCCCATAGACACGCTTGCCATCGATTTCCTTGACGTCTTCGCTGAAGAACTTGGCGATGTCTTCATAGGCCGACCAGTTCACCGGAACGCCTAGCTCGTAGCCGTACTTTTCCTTGAACTTGGCCTTGAGGTCCGCGCGCTCGAACCAGTCGGCGCGGAACCAGTACAGGTTGGCGAACTGCTGGTCAGGCAATTGATAGATCTTGCCGTCCGGCGCGGTGGTGAAGGAGATGCCGATGAAATCCTTGATATCGAGGGTCGGCGAGGTGAAGTTCTTGCCCTCGTTGGCCATCAGGTCGGTGATCGATTCGGTCTTGCCGTAACGGAAATGCGTGCCGATCAGGTCCGAGTCGTTGACCCAGCCGTCATAGATGTTCTTGTCCGATTGCATCTGGGTCTGCAGCTTTTCCACCACGTCGCCTTCCTGCAGCAGGTCGTGGGTCAGCTTGATCCCGGTGATTTCAGTGAAGGCCTTGGCCAGCACCTTGGACTCGTACTCATGGGTGGCGATGGTTTCCGATACCACCTTGATGTTCATCCCGCGAAACGGCTCCGCCGCCTTGATGAACCACTTCAGCTCTTCGAGTTGCTGATCGGCCGTCAGGGTGGACGGTTTGAATTCACTGCCGATCCATTTCTTCGCGGCGTCTTCATAGGCATCGGCCCAGGCAGACGCGCTCAAACCGCTGAGTGCCAGCATGGCTGCCAATGAAATGCTATGTCGCAGCTTATTGTTTTTGTCGAACATAGAGACCTCCTGTTTAAGTTTCGGAGCAACATTGCCGAGCGATTCGACTAGCCCCACCGCATCACAGCCAACAGCCACACCAGGGACATCGCGAAGGCGACCCAGATGCTCCAGTCGGTCACGCCAATTACCAGCAGATGCAGGTAGGCGCTGCCGAGAAGACCGATGAACAACCGATCGCCACGGGTGGTGGCAATCGGCAAAAAGCCTCGCCGAAGGATGCTCGGCGAACGCAACTCCCAGGTGGTCATGCCCACCAGGATCAAGGCAATGACAGTGAAGAACGCCGCCGTCGGGACGGTCCAACTCATCCATTCCATCATCAGCTCCTCATACCCGGCCCAGGGCAAAGCCCTTGGCCACGTGGTTGCGCACAAACCAGATCACCAGCATGCCCGGCAGGATGGTTAACACTCCCGCCGCCGCCAGCACGCCCCAGTCGATGCCGGACGCCGAGACCGTGCGGGTCATCACCGCCGCGATGGGCTTGGCGTTCACCGAAGTCAGGGTTCGTGCCAGTAGCAGCTCGACCCAGGAAAACATGAAGCAGAAAAACGCCGTGACGCCGATGCCGGAGCCGATCAGCGGGATGAAAATCTTCACGAAGAACTTGGGAAAACTGTAGCCGTCGATGTAAGCGGTTTCGTCGATTTCCTTGGGCACGCCCGACATGAAGCCTTCGAGAATCCACACCGCCAGTGGCACGTTGAACAGGCAGTGCGCCAGGGCCACCGCGATGTGGGTGTCGAACAGACCGATCGATGAATACAGCTGGAAGAACGGCAACAGGAACACCGCCGGCGGCGCCATGCGGTTGGTCAGCAGCCAGAAGAACAGGTGCTTGTCGCCGAGGAAGCGGTAGCGCGAGAACGCATAGGCCGCCGGCAACGCCACGCTCAGGGAGATGATGGTGTTCAGGCTCACGTAGTACGCCGAGTTGATGTAACCGGTGTACCAGCTCGGATCGGTGAAGATCACCTTGTAGTTGGCCAAGGTGAAATCCTGTGGGAAAAGCGTCAGGCCGCCGAGGATTTCGCTGTTGCTCTTGAAGGACATGTTCAGCAGCCAGTAGATCGGCACCAGCAGGAACAGGATGTAGATCAGCAGTGGAACAAGCTTTCTCATGCTCATGATGGCCTCAGCGGTTGGCGTCAGAGTGAGTCATGGCGGTATAGAACAGCCAGGACACCAACAGGATGATCAGGAAGTACACCAACGAGAACGCGGCGGCCGGCCCCAGGTCGAACTGCCCGATCGCCATCTGCGTCAGGGTCTGGCTGAGGAAAGTGGTGGCATTGCCCGGCCCGCCCCCGGTCAGTACGAACGGCTCGGTGTAGATCATGAAACTGTCCATGAAGCGCAGCATCACGGCGATCAACAGCACGCTCTTGAGCTTGGGCAGCTGGATATGGCGGAACACCGCCCAGGCGGAAGCCCGGTCGATCCGCGCCGCCTGGTAATAAACATCCGGAATCGCCCGCAAGCCGGAAAAACACAACAGCGCCACCAGCGAGGTCCAATGCCAGACGTCCATCACCAGCACGGTGACCCAGGCGTCCATGGTGTTCGCCGCATAGTTGTAGTTGATGCCCATGGCCTTGAGGCTCGCCCCCAGCAGGCCGATGTCGGCCCGGCCGAAGATCTGCCAGATGGTGCCGACCACGTTCCACGGGATCAGCAAGGGGATCGCCAGGATGATCAGCACCACCGACGACCAGCGCCCCTTGGTCGGCATGGTCAGGGCAATCGCGATGCCCAGGGGGATTTCGATCAGCAGCACGCACGCCGAGTAGATGAACTGGCGCAGCAGTGAATCGTGCAGGCGTGGATCGAGCAGCACTTGTTTGTACCAGTCGGCACCGACGAAGTAGCGGCTGGACTGGTCGAAAATGTCCTGCACCGAGTAGTTGACCACGGTCATCATCGGGATCACCGCACTGAACGCCACCAGCAGGAACACCGGCAGCACCAGCCACCAGGCCTTGTTGTTCTGCACCTTGTTCATGGCTGCACCTCTTGGCTGGCATTGGCTTCGAGCAGGAAATCATCGGCATAGACCATCAGCCACTGCCCCGGAAAACTGATGTACGCCGTGCCTTCGGGCACCGGTTTGTCTTCGGCCAGGCGCACTTTCAGCGGCGCGCCGTCGAGGTTGAGAGTCATGATCTTGTAGGTGCCGAGGTCTTCGACGTGTACGACTTGTGCCCTCAGCGCGTCATCAAAAGGCTCGTCCCAGACATGGATGAACTCCGGGCGAATGCCGACTTTCAGGGTTTTCCACGTGGATTCGGCGATGCGTTTCTGCATGGCCTCGGACAAGGGCAGATGGGTCGAAGCAAAACCGACGCCACCCGGTTGCGGCCGGACTTCGATCAGGTTCATTCCCGGACTGCCGATGAAATAACCGACAAAGGTGTGGCTCGGCCGTTCGAACAGTTCCCGCGGCGTGCCGAACTGCACGATCTGCCCGCCGTACATCACCGCGATCTTGTCGGCGAAGGTCGAGGCCTCCAGCTGATCGTGGGTGACGTAGACCATGGTGATGTTGAACTGCTCGTGGATCTGCTTGAGCTTGCGCCGCAGCTTCCACTTCAGGTGCGGGTCGATCACCGTCAGCGGCTCGTCGAAGAGGATCGCCGAGACGTCATCGCGTACCAGCCCACGGCCCATGGAAACCTTCTGTTTTTCGTCGGCGGTGAGGTTGCTGGCTTTTTTGCTCAGCAGATTCTGCAGGTCGAGGACCTCGGCAATTTCCTGCACCTTGGTGTGAATCTTCGCCTCGGCCATGCCCTGGTTACGCAACGGAAAGGCCAGGTTGTCGAACACCGTCATGGTGTCGTAGACCACCGGAAACTGGAAAACCTGGGCGATGTTGCGCTTTTCCGGGGTCAGGTTGTTGACCGCCTTGCCATCGAACAACACATGTCCCTGGGACGGGCTGAGCAGGCCGGAAATGATGTTCAGCAGGGTCGACTTGCCGCAGCCCGACGGGCCGAGCAACGCATAGGCGCCGCCCTGCTCCCAGATGTGATCCATCTGGCGGATCGCGTAGTCCTCGGGACCGCTCGGCGTGCTGGTGTAGCTGTGGGCGAGGTTCTGCAAACGTATTTCGGCCATCAGGCAACCCTCGCGACGCGCCGGCCGGGCGCCTGGACCAGCCGCCCCTGCGCATCGAACACGAACAGTTTATGGGTCGGGATGTAGATGCGGATCGGCGCATCGACGTCGTATTCGTGAACGCCGGGCAAGTGCAGCACCAGCAGGAAGTGCTCGTTGCGCACGTGCAGGAAGGTTTCCGAGCCGCTGATTTCCGCGACTTCGACGGTCACCGCCAGTTCCAGGTCGTCGTCGTTGCTCGGCACCAGCGAGATGTGGCTGGGGCGCACGCCAAAACGGAACTCGCCCTCGCCCACCGGGCGCAAATCGACGTTGAGCGGGAAGTGCACGAAATTGGCGAAGCTCACTTCGTTGCCGGCAATGCGACCCGGCATCAGGTTGATCGGCGGCTCGGAGAACAACTCCGCCGCCAGCACGGTCTGCGGCTGGTGGTAGACCTCGGACGACAGGCCGCTCTGGATTACCCGGCCCTCATGCAGAATCGTGGTGGTGCCGCCCAGGGCCAAAGCTTCGTTGGGCTCGGTGGTGGCATAGATGGCGATGGTGTGGCGCGCCTTGAACAGCTCGCGCATTTCCTGGCGCAGCTCTTCGCGCAATTTGTAGTCGAGGTTGACCAGCGGCTCATCGAACAGGATCAGTTCGGCATCCTTGACCAGCGCCCGGGCCATGGCCGTGCGTTGCTGCTGGCCACCGGACAGTTCCAGGGGATAACGCTGCAGGAATTTCTCGATGCGCAGCATCTTCGCGGTTTCCAGCACCTTGCTCTGGATCTGCTCATTGGAGACACCGGCCTGGCGCAACGGCGAGGCGATGTTCTCGAAGACGGTCATGGTCGGGTAATTGATGAACTGCTGATACACCATCGACACGTTGCGAAGGCGCACCGGGCGCTGGGTGACATCGACGCCATTCATCAGGATGCGCCCGGTGTCGGGCTTGTCCAGCCCGGCCATCAGGCGCATGAGGCTGGTCTTGCCGGACAGCGTGCGCCCGAGCAGAACGTTGAAGGATCCGGGTTCGAAACGCAGGCACGCATCGTCGATCCAGGTCTGGCCCTCGACGGTGCGGCTGACATGCTCCAGGGTTAACGACATGGCTCGGCCTTTTTTATTTTTGGAGTCAAGCGACCTGGGTGACAGAGCGACTTTCGTGCCAGAAATTTCAAGCCATTGAGCGGATTGGAGTTTTTATAAAACCGCGAAGAACCGGCGTTCGTAGCTGAACAGAAATGAACAACCTGAAGTGAACAATTGAACAGCTCACCGATTGACAATGAACAATAGTGAACAACACTCTATGGACTGTTCACGACCCCTGTAGGAGCTGCCGCAGGCTGCGATCTTTTGATTTTGTTTTTCAAGATCAAAAGATCGCAGCCTGCGGCAGCTCCTACAGGGGATCGCATGCACCATAAAAACAATAAAAATGCTGATTCAGAGGCTGACTGTCATGGCCGTACCTGCCACCGCGCTATCCCACGACGCCATCATCCAGGACTCCTGGTCCCGCTGCCGCGCGTTCGGCCTCGATCACCAGAGCACCCCGGCGTTCGACCAACTGCCGGCTGAAGGCATCGCGCAGTTGCTGGAGAGCCAGCATTCGTTGGTGCAGACCACCCATCAGGAAGTGCTGCCGTATTACGAAAACATCCTCAGCAACTCCAACTGCCTGATCATGCTCGCCGACAATCAGGGCCAGGTGCTGACGTCCTGGGGCACCCAACGGTTTATCCAGCCGAGCCTGACCCGTGGCTTCAGCGCGGGCGCCAGCTGGATGGAGCGCTGCAGCGGGACCAATGCGATCGGTACCGCCCTGGCCTGCGAGCAGGCGGTGCACATCGAGCACGATGAACACTTCCTCAAGGCCAACCGCTTCATGACCGGCTCCGCCGCGCCGATTTTCGATGCCGAGCGCAAGGTCATCGCCGTGCTGGATGTATCCAGCGACAGCTACCTGCCGCCCTCCCATACCCTGGGCATGGTCAAGATGATGAGCCAGACCGTGGAAAACCGGCTGATCCTCAACCTGTTCCACGGCCAGCATTTTCAACTGACTTTCAACACCGGCCTGAACAACCTCGACAGCCAGTGGGCCGGCTTGCTGATTTTCGATGAGAGCGGCCAGGTGCTGTCCGCCAACCGCCGCGCCGACAACCTGCTTGGCGTGCGCCTGTCGCGGGTCAGCATCGAAAGCCTGTTCAAGGTCTCGCTGCTGGAGCTGCTGAACCAACCCGAAGGCCTGCCCTTCTCGCTCCAGGCCTCCGGACGCAATCGTTTCCAATGCTTGCTCAAACGTCCGAAACAGGTGCCGATCCAGGCCAGAGTGTTCGTTGAACCTGCCGTACAAGCACCGGCGGCGATCAGCCTCAATACTTTGCATTTTGGCGACAGCCGTGTAGAAAAAGCCGTACGCCAGGCCGAGCGCTTGCTGGAAAAAGACATTCCGTTGTTGATTCATGGCGAAACCGGGGTCGGCAAGGAAGTGTTCGTCAAAGCCCTGCACCAGGCCAGCTCGCGCAGCAAACAGGCGTTCATTGCCGTGAACTGCGCCGCGATCCCCGCAGAACTGGTGGAGTCAGAACTGTTCGGCTATGAAAAAGGCGCGTTCACCGGCGCCAACCAGAAAGGCAGTATCGGCCTGATCCGCAAGGCCGACAAAGGCACGCTGTTCCTCGATGAAATCGGCGACATGCCGCTGCCGACCCAGGCCCGTTTGCTTCGTGTGTTGCAGGAGCGATGCGTGCAGCCGGTGGGCAGCAGTGAGTTGTTCCCGGTGGACATCCGCATCATTTCCGCGACCAACCGATCGCTGCGCGAGCAGGTGCAACTGGGGCGTTTTCGCGAGGATTTGTACTACCGAATCGGCGGCCTGACCCTGGAACTGCCGGCGTTGAGAGAGCGCAGTGACAAGGAGGCGCTGTTCAAACGCTTGTGGGAACAGCACCGCGAGCCTTCGCAATGGGCGGGATTGAGCCGCGAAGTGCTGGAATTGTTCGTCCGTCATCCGTGGCCGGGGAATCTAAGGCAGGTCAGCAGCGTGATGCAGGTGGCGCTGGCCATGGCCGAGGAACAACCGGTGCGGCCGGAGCATTTGCCGGATGATTTCTTTGTCGATCTGGAGATGGAGCCGGTGGAGATGGCGGAGCCATTGGCGGTGGATCTCGATGATGCCGAGGCGTTGAATCGGCAGTTGCAGGCGGTCGGGGGGAATATTTCGCATCTGGCGCGGCGGTTGGGGGTTAGTCGCAATACCCTTTACAAGCGGTTGCGCCAGGCTGAGCGATGAGTTGGTCGGACGGGCCTCTTCGCTGGCAAGCCAGCTCCTACAGTGTCCGTGGTGTACGAAATGTTGGCGAACGACGCGACCCTGTAGGAGCTGGCTTGCCAGCGAAGGCGCCAGATCAAACACCACTGGAACCCGCCAATCTGCCCAAAAACAAAAACCCGCACAAGGCGGGTTTTGTCTGTAACGCAAGCAGCAATCAGTCAGCCAAACGCCAGGTCGTCCCGCCCTTGCCGTCTTCCAGAACCACGCCCATGGCGGTGAGCTGGTCGCGGATGCGGTCGGATTCGGCCCAGTCCTTGCCGGCACGTGCCGCCAGGCGCGCAGCGATCAGCGCTTCGACTTCAGCCGCATCCACACGCCCTTCGGCGCCGGCTTGCAGGAAGTCATCGGCTTCGAGCTGCAATACGCCCAACACGCTGGCCAGTTCTTTCAATCGGGCAGCCAGGCCGGCCGCTGCGTTGAGATCGCTCTCGCGCAGGCGGTTGATCTCGCGAACCATCTCGAACAGCACCGCGCAGGCTTCCGGCGTGCCGAAGTCGTCGTTCATCACCTGGGTGAATCGCTCGACGAAGGCTTCTCCACCAGCAGGAGCAACAGTCGGCAGGCCTTTCAACGCGTGGTAGAAACGCTCCAGGGCGCCCTTGGCGTCCTTGAGGTTGTCTTCCGAGTAGTTGATGGCGCTGCGGTAGTGGCTCGACACCAGCAGGTAACGCACGACTTCCGGGTGGTACTTGTCGAGCACATCGCGAATGGTGAAGAAGTTGTTCAAGGACTTGGACATCTTCTCGCCATTGATGCGGATCATGCCGCAATGCATCCACGCGTTGGCGTAGGTCTTGCCAGTGGCCGCTTCGCTCTGGGCGATTTCGTTTTCGTGGTGCGGGAACTCCAGGTCGCTGCCGCCGCCATGGATGTCGAAGGTCTCGCCCAGGCAGCAGGTCGACATCACCGAGCACTCGATGTGCCAGCCCGGACGCCCGGCGCCCCATGGCGATTCCCAGCTCGGCTCGCCCGGCTTGGCGGCTTTCCACAGCACGAAGTCCAGCGGGTCCTGCTTGGACTCGTCGACTTCGATGCGCGCGCCGATGCGCAGGTCTTCGATTTTCTTGCGCGACAGCTTGCCGTAGCCCATGAACTTGCCGACGCGGTAGTACACGTCGCCATTGCCCGGGGCGTAGGCGTAGCCCTTGTCGATCAGGGTCTGGATCATCGCGTGCATGCCAGGGATGTGGTCCGTGGCGCGCGGCTCCATGTCCGGCTTCTTGATGTTCAGGCGCGCTTCGTCTTCGTGCATCGCCGCGATCATGCGCTCGGTCAAGGCTTCGAACGACTCGCCGTTCTCATTGGCCCGGTTGATGATCTTGTCGTCGATGTCGGTGATGTTGCGCACATAGGTCAGGTCGTAGCCACTGAAGCGCAACCAGCGGGTCACCAGGTCGAACGCGACCATGCTGCGACCGTGCCCCAGGTGGCAGTAGTCGTACACGGTCATGCCGCACACGTACATGCGCACCTTGTTGCCATCGAGCGGCTTGAAGACTTCTTTGCTCTTGGTGAGCGTGTTGTAGATCGTAAGCACGTTATTTCCTTGAATCACTGGCCCCAGGAGTCACGCAGGGTCACGGTACGGTTGAACACCGGAGCGCCCGGTTTCGAGTCCTTGATATCCGCGACGAAGTAACCTTCGCGCTCGAACTGGAAACGGTCTTCCGGCTGTGCATTGCCCAGCGAGGGTTCAGCACGACAACCGGTGAGTACCTGCAGCGAGTCAGGGTTGATGTTGTCCAGGAAACTGGCGCTGTCTTCGGCCTTCTCAGGGTTGGCCGAACGGAAGAGACGATCGTACAGACGCACTTCGCACTCGACGCTGGCAGCGGCCGGCACCCAGTGCACCACGCCCTTGACCTTGCGGCCTTCAGGGTTCTTGCCCAGGGTGTCCGGATCGTAGGAGCAACGCAGTTCGACGATGTTGCCATCGGCGTCCTTGATCGCTTCGTCGGCGCGGATCACGTAGCTGCCGCGCAGGCGCACTTCGCCGTTCGGTTCCAGGCGCTTGTAGCCCTTTGGCGGCTCTTCCATGAAGTCTTCACGGTCGATGTAGATTTCCCGGGCGAACGGCAGGACGCGCACGCCCATGTCTTCTTTCGGGTGGCATGGCAGTTCGAGGTTCTCGACCTGGCTTTCCGGATAGTTGGTGATCACGACTTTCAGCGGACGCAGCACGCACATGGCGCGCGGGGCGCTGTGGTCGAGGTCGTCACGGATGCTGAATTCGAGCATGCCGAAGTCGACCACGCCGTCGGAGCGGTTGGTGCCGATCATTTCGCAGAAGTTGCGGATCGACTTCGGCGTGTAGCCACGGCGGCGGAAGCCCGACAGCGTGGACATGCGCGGGTCGTCCCAGCCGTTGACGTGCTTTTCATCGACCAGCTGCTTGAGCTTGCGCTTGCTGGTGATGGTGTAGTTCAGGTTCAGGCGGCTGAACTCGTACTGGCGCGGGTTGGCCGGTACTGGCAGGTTGTCGAGGAACCACTCGTACAGCGGACGGTGGCTTTCGAATTCCAGGGTGCAGATCGAGTGGGTGATGCCTTCGATGGCGTCCGACTGACCATGGGTGAAGTCGTAGTTCGGGTAGATGCACCACTTGTCACCGGTCTGGTGGTGATGCGCGTGACGGATGCGATACATGATCGGGTCACGCAGGTTCATGTTCGGCGAGGCCATGTCGATCTTGGCGCGAAGCACACGTGCACCGTCCGGGAACTCACCGGCGCGCATGCGGGCGAACCAGTCGAGGTTCTCTTCAACCGAACGGTCGCGGAACGGGCTGTTCTTGCCCGGCTCGGTCAGGCTGCCGCGGTATTCCTTGGCTTGTTCAGGGGTCAGGTCGTCGACATAGGCCTTGCCGGACTTGATCAACTCCACCGCCCAGTCGTGCAACTGGTCGAAATACTGCGAGGCGTAGCGCACTTCACCGGACCATTCGAAGCCCAGCCACTTGACGTCGCTTTCGATCGCGTCGATGTATTCCTGGTCTTCCTTGGCCGGGTTGGTGTCGTCGAAACGCAGGTGCGTGACGCCGCCGAACTCCTGGGCCAGGCCGAAGTTCACACAGATCGACTTGGCATGGCCGATGTGCAGGTAGCCGTTGGGCTCAGGCGGGAAACGGGTGACGATCTGCGTGTGCTTGCCCGAGTCCAGGTCTGCCTGGATGATCGGCCGCAGGAAGTTGACCGGCACGGCTGGGCCGGTCTTGGCATTCGAGGTAGGGTCGACAGTGGGCTTGCTCATAGGATCCTTGAACGTACTGGTGCGTGGCCGTAATGAAGGCCGGACAAAACAAAGCCGCTATCATAGCCGATGCCGTCAAGTACCTGACAGAGCGCACCCTGTAAACCGTCGTATTTAATAGGCCGTAAATGAAAAAACAGCCTCGAAATTCGCGCCTGTCACGCTAAACTGCGCACCTTGGCCGAGACTGGCTGAACCGGTTGCGGGACCCAATGTCCCAACACCACGAATTCCTCTTGATGAGTAACGATCATGACCCAAGTCAAACTGACTACCAACTTCGGCGACATCGTCCTCGAACTGAACGCCGACAAAGCCCCGATCACCGTGGCCAACTTCGTCGAGTACGTTAAAGCCGGTCACTACGAAAACACCGTTTTCCACCGTGTCATCGGTAACTTCATGATCCAGGGCGGCGGTTTCGAGCCAGGCATGAAAGAAAAGAAAGACAAGCGCCCAAGCATCCAGAACGAAGCCGACAACGGCCTTTCCAACGACAAGTACACCGTCGCCATGGCCCGCACCATGGAGCCGCATTCGGCTTCCGCGCAGTTCTTCATCAACGTGGCTGACAACAGCTTCCTCAACCACAGCGGCAAGAACGTGCAAGGCTGGGGCTACGCGGTATTCGGCAAAGTGACCGCCGGCACCGACGTTGTCGACAAGATCAAAGGCGTGGCCACCACTTCCAAGTCCGGCCACCAGGACGTACCGGCAGACGACGTGATCATCGAGAAAGCCGAGATCATTGAGTGATACTGCTGATTTCAGACTTGCATCTGGAAGAGGAGCGCCCGGACATTACCCGGGCGTTTCTGGATTTGCTCGCCGGACGCGCCCGTTCGGCGAGTGCTCTCTACATTCTGGGCGACTTTTTCGAGGCGTGGATTGGCGACGATGCCATGACGCCGTTCCAGCGTTCCATCTGCCAGGCCCTGCGCGAGTTGAGCGACAGCGGCACGGCGATTTTTCTGATGCACGGCAACCGCGACTTCATGCTGGGCAAGGCGTTCTGCAAACAGGCCGGCTGCACCCTGCTCAAGGATCCGACTGTCGTGCAATTCAATGGCGAACCCGTGCTGTTGATGCACGGCGACAGCCTCTGCACCCGCGACGAAGCCTACATGAAGCTACGTCGCTACCTGCGCAACCCGATCACCCTGTTTATCCTGCGGCACCTGCCGCTGCGTACCCGCCATAAGCTGGCGCGCAAGTTGCGTAGCGAAAGCCGCGCGCAGACGCGGATGAAGGCCAATGACATCGTCGACGTCACGCCCCTGGAGATTCCGCGGATCATGCAGCAATACGGCGTGAAAACCCTGATCCACGGCCATACCCACCGCCCCGCCATCCACAAGCTGCAGCTTGGCGAACAGGCGGCCCGGCGCATCGTGTTGGGGGATTGGGACAAGCAGGGTTGGGCGTTGCAGGTGGATGAGCAAGGGTTTGCGTTGGCGCCGTTTGATTTCGTAACACCGTAAAGATCAAAAGATCGCAGCCTTCGGCAGCTCCTACAGGTGTACACATAACCCTGTAGGAGCTGCCGAAGGCTGCGATCTTTTAGCAGTCAATGTCCTGCAGAAGCAGGCCCCGCCTTCGCCGCAAACGGCGGTTTCGCCAGCCAGACGATCACGATCAACCCCATGAACGCCCATCCCAGCAACGTGAAGTAATCCACGGTGGAGAGCATGTACGCCTGGCTGGTCAGCACATGATCGAGCTGCGCATACGCCTGGTTGCTCGCCCCACCCAATGAATGCAGGGCCTCGCGGGTTGCGGGCTCATAGGTGCTGATGCTCTCGCTCATGTACGCATGGTGCTGGTCGGCCCGGCGGATCCAGATCCACGTGGTCAACGACGCCGCGAAGCTGCCGCCCAGGGTCCGCAGGAAGGTCGCAAGGCCCGCGCCATCGGCGATCTGGTTCGGCGGCAGGTCCGACATCAGGATGCTCAGGGTCGGCATGAAGAACAACGCCACGCCAATCCCCATGAACAACTGCACCAGGGCGATGTGCTGGTAGTCCACTTCGTTGGTAAACCCGGCGCGCATGAAACAGCTCAAGCCGATGGCCAGGAACGCAATGCCCGCCAACAAGCGCAGGTCGAACTTGTGCGCGTATTTGCCGACAAACGGCGACATCAAGACCGGCAGGATCCCGATCGGCGCCACCGCCAGGCCGGCCCAGGTGGCCGTATAGCCCATCTGGGTTTGCAGCCATTGCGGCAGGATCAGGTTGATCCCGAAGAACCCGGCGTAGCCCAACACCAGCACCAGAGTGCCGATGCGGAAGTTGCGGTAGGCGAACAGCCGCAGGTTGACCACCGGGTGGCGGTCGGTCATTTCCCAGATCACGAACACCGCCAGGGCAATCAGCGAAATGGCCGCGCCAATGAGGATGAAGTTCGATTCGAACCAGTCGAGGTCGTTACCCTTGTCGAGGATGATCTGCAACGCCCCGACGCCGATGACCAGGCTGATCAAGCCGACGTAATCCATCGGCTGATAACTGGTCACCACCGGCCGCGCCTTGAGCTGCGAACGCACGACCATGACCGCGAAGATGCCGATTGGCACGTTGATGAAGAAGATCCACGGCCAGCTGTAGCTGTCGGTGATCCAGCCGCCGAGGATCGGACCTGCAATCGGCGCGACCACCGTGACCATCGCCAGCAACGCCAGGGCCATGCCGCGCCTGGCCGGTGGATAGACGGCGATCAGCAGCGTCTGGGTCATCGGGTACAACGGCCCGGCCACCAGGCCTTGCAGCACCCGGAAGCCGATCAGCTCCGGCATCGAGGTGGAAATACCGCAGAGAAACGAGGCCAGCACAAACAGCACGGTCGCCCACAGGAACAGCTTCACCTCACCGAACCGCCGGCTGAGCCAGCCGGTCAGCGGCAACGCGATGGCGTTGCTCACCGCAAAGGAGGTGATGACCCAGGTGCCCTGCTCCGAACTGACACCCAGGCTGCCGGAAATCGTCGGCAGCGCCACGTTGGCGATGGTGGTGTCGAGCACCTGCATGAAGGTCGCCAGCGACAGGCCGATGGTGCTCAGCACCAGGCTTGGGGGCGTGAAAGACGCGTTATTGCTCATCGCGAATCCTTTGAAACCTGTTGGGCGCTGCGCCTTTTACAGACGCAGCTGACCTTTGTGGGAGCGAGCCTGCTCGCGATGGAGTGTCAGTCGACGGTGATGTAGCTGACCCACCATCGCGAGCAAGCTCGCTCCTACAGGGGGGCGGGGTGATGGTGGATTGGCGAATCAGCGATGCACGGTCTTGCTGACCGCGGCGCTGTTGTCGTGGATCAACTGGGTGATCATGGCGTCGGCCTCGGTCAACTGGCGGTCATAGATGCCGGTGCTGAACGACGCCTTTTGCGGCGGCTGTTGCGCCAGCACCGGGCCGCTCTGGTCCCGCAGGTTCACATCGACCAGGGTCGACAGGCCAACGCGCAACGGATGCTCGGCCAGCTGCTGGGCGTTGATATGAATGCGCACCGGTACCCGCTGCACGATCTTGATCCAGTTGCCGGTGGCGTTCTGCGCCGGCAGCAAGGCGAAGGCGCTACCGGTGCCGGCACCGAGGCTGTCGACGGTGCCGCTGTATTTCACGCTGCTGCCGTAGAGATCGGCTTCGATGTCCACCGGTTGGCCGATACGCATGTCGCGCAGCTGGGTTTCCTTGAAGTTGGCGTCGATCCACAGTTGATCCAGAGGGATCACCGCCATCAGCGCCTCGCCCGGTTGCACCCGTTGCCCAAGCTGCACGCTACGCTTGGCCACATAGCCGGTGACCGGCGCGATCAGGGTGCTGCGGGCGTTGTTCAGGTAGGCCTGGCGCAATTGCGCCGCGGCGGCCATCACGTCCGGGTGCGAGGAAACCACGGTGTCATCCACCAGCGCGCTGGAAGTCTTGAGCTTCTGTTGCGCATTGGCCAGGGCGTTTTGTGCCGAGGTCAGGTCGTCACGGGCGTGGGACAGTTCCTCCTGGGAAATCGCCCCGCCGACCGCGAGATTTTTCCGCCGGTTGAAGTTGTCCTGGGCTTTTTGCACTTCGGCCTGTTGCGCGTTGACCTGGGCTTTCATGCCGTCGACGTCGCTGTACAGGCCGCGAACCTGACGCACGGTGCGGGCCAGGTTGGCCTGGGCACTTTGCAGGCCGACTTCGGCGTCATTCGGGTCGAAGTTCACCAGCACCTGGCCTTCGTGGACCAGATCGCCATCGTCGGCGCCGATGCTGACGACCGTACCGGTTACCAACGGGGTGATTTCCACCACGTTGCCGTTCACATAGGCGTCGTCGGTGCTTTCGCTCCAGCGCCCGTAGAACTCGTGGTAAGCCCAGACGCCCGCGCCGCCCAATACGACCACCGCGGCCAGGACCAGCAGCATGAACTTGCGCTTGCCCGAATCGGGATTGGCAGGTTGGGTTTCAGGGGTTGAAGTTGTATCGGCAGTGGCCATGACAAATACCTTGAATTAGTGGGTCAGCGTGGCTGGCGCGGCGTTGGCCGAGGCAATGGCCTCAGGCTGGAAACCGCCACCCAGCGCCTGTATCAGCTGGATCGACAGGTCGATCTGCTCGGCATTCAGGTTGGCCAACTGACGCTGGGCCTGAAGCAACTGCTGCTCGATGCTGAGCACGTCCAGGTAGTTACCGATGCCGGAACCGTAGCGCTGGACCACGGTGTTGTAGGAATCCTGGGCGATGTCGGTGGCGTGCTGCTGGGCAGCGATCTGCCGACCGATATCACGCAACTGGTTGATGCTGTCGCTGACGTCGCCCAGCGCCCTGACCAGGCTTTTGTTGTACTGCGCCACCGCCAGGTCGTAGTCGGCGTCGCGGGAATCGAGGTCGGCGCGCAGGCGGCCACCGTCGAAAATCGGCACGGAAATCGTTGGTGCGACATTGAAGAAGCGGCTGGCCGAACCAAACATCGCATCCCCCAACAGGGATTCGGCACCGGCCGCGGCGCTGAGGTTCAAGTTCGGATAAAACTGCGTCTTGCCGGCGTCGATATTCTTGCTCGCCGCCTCTACCCGCCAGCGCGCGGCCACCAGGTCCGGACGCCGTCCGAGCAGTTCGGCCGGCAGTACCGACGGCAAGGCCACGGCACCGGGCTTGAGAATGTTCGGCCGGGCGATTTCATTGCCGCGATCCGGGCCTTTGCCCAGCAGCACGGCTAGCGCTATCTTGGCGCTTTGCAGGCGTTTTTCGGCGTCAATCAGATTGGCCTGGGAGGTGGCTTCCAGGCTTTCGGTCTGCTGGAACTGATACTGGCTGTCGATCCCGGAGCTCAGGCGACGCTGGCTCAGGTCGAGCATTTGCCGGGTGCGCTTGAGGTCTTCGGCGGACAGGTCATGGACGATGTGCGCCTGGCCCAGATCGCTGTAGGCGCGGGCCACGTCGGCGGACAGGGTCAACTGCGCAGCCTGCTGATCGACTTCGGCGGCACGGGCCTGGCCCAGCGCGGCTTCCCAGGCATCACGCTGACCGCCCCAGAGGTCGAAGTTGTAATTGAAGGTGGCGCTGATGTTGCGCACGGTGGCGTAGTTGTCACCCTGCCCCAACGGGTCCTGGTCCCGGGCCAGACGCGAACGGCTGACGCCGGCGCTGGCATCCAGGGTCGGCATCCGCGCGGCGTCGGCGGCGTAGGCCGCGGCGCTGGCCTGGTGGGCGCGGGCGTCGGCGATCTGCATGTCGGGGCTGTCGCGCAGGGCTTCGCGGATCAGGCCGTCGAGCTGCGGATCGCCGAGACTGGTCCACCAGTTGCTTTTCGGCCAGGCCGCCGGCGACAGCGTCACGCCGCTGAGGGATTGCCCCGCCTTGAGGTTTTTCGCGTCGAGGCTGACGCCTTCGGTGGTCAGGCCACTGTAGCTGGCACAACCGGCCAGGCTCATGGCCAACAGCACCAGGCTCAGGCCGGTGCGCAAGGTTTTACTGTTCATTGGTCACCTACCCGCAGCAGGGTGATCGAGTCACCGGCCGCTATCAGGATTTTCTTGAGGATCGACTCCAGGGTTTTCAGTTCTTCCGGCGTGATGGCGCCGGCCAGTTCATTCATGGCCTGGGCGCCGATGTGCGGCAGACGATCAGCCAGTTTCTGGCCTTCGTCGGTCAGCACCAGCTGAACCTGACGACGGTCTGCTTCAGAGCGTTGGCGGGCGAGGAAACCTTTCTGTTCCAGACGATCGAGCATGCGGGTCATCGAACCGCTGTCCAGGGACAGGTGCCGGCACAGCTCGCCAGGCGAATCGACGCCGTACTGGGCGATGATGATCAACACCTTGAACTGCGCGGCGGTGATGCCGTGGGGTTCCATGTGCGTGTCGATGATGCGGTCCTTGAGCAGCGCGGCGCGCCCCAGCAGCAGGCCGAGGTGGCAATTATGGAAATCGTCTGGCGTGAAATGTTTCATCTGAACACCAATTAGCTGCCTAGGCAGTGAATGTATGTCGAGATATTACTGCCTAGGCAGTCAATGTCAACGTAATAGTTAGGTTGCTTTGTAATTAGTTGACCAATGGCGTAGGGTATTGCGCCATATAAAGGGACGTCGTCGCCCTGAAACCCGCTGGAAGCAAAACTACCTATCTGGTTAAACTACGCCGCCGCGGCTCCCGGAGCCCGCCTGAAGATCACGGGGACATCACAGTGGCCGTTAGACCGCCCAAGCATTCGCGACTCACACCGCGCTGGCCATCGTTGCGCCGCCTGTTCGACAAGGGATCGGCCGGAGCGGACCGTCACTGCGCGAATGCCCGGGTCATTCACGACTACTTCCACCACAAGGCCGGCTCCCAGGGCTACACCCTCAGCCACAGCCAGCAACGGGTGATCGACTGCATGGCGCAGCACGCCTCGACGCTGTTGGGCACCTCGGGCAAAAAACTGCCCGGGCTCTACCTGCATGGCGCTGTCGGGCGTGGCAAGAGCTGGCTGCTCGACGGTTTTTTCCAGGCGATCCCCCTCGCCCAGAAGCAGCGACTGCACTTCCACGGTTTTTTCGCCCGCCTGCACCAGGGCATGTTCAGCCATCGCGAGCAACCGGATGCGCTGGCGACCACACTGGATGAGTTGCTGAGCGATTGCCGGGTGCTGTGTTTCGACGAGTTTCACGTCCACGACATCGGCGATGCGATGCTGATCTCGCGGCTGTTCAAGGCGCTGTTCCAGCGCGGGATCCTGCTGCTGGTCACCTCCAACTACCCGCCGGAAGGCCTGCTGCCCAACCCGCTTTACCATGCGCGCTTCAAACCGGTGATCGACCTGATCAATGCGCGCATGCAGGTCATGGAAGTCGGCGGGCCGCACGACTATCGCAGTCAGGCCAGAACCCATGCGCATCAACTGTTCACCCAGGGCCGATACGTCTGGCCCGCGACGCTGGCGCAACGCCAAGCAGCGAACCTGCCAGCGCCGAACGGGCCGGCCATTGCCCTGCCGGTCGGCGCTCGCCATCTCTCGGCCCGCTACTGCGAAGGACGTACCGTCGGCTTCACCTTCGGCGACCTGTGCGATCACCCAACAGCGGTCATGGATTATCTGGAACTGTGCCGGCGCTTCGATCACTGGATCATCGACGACCTGCCCGACCTCGCCGACTGCACGATTGCCGCGCAGCAGCGTTTCATCAATCTGGTCGACGTGTTGTATGACCAGGACAAGCACCTGACTTTGCTGGGCCAACGTTCCCTGCGCGAAAGTTTGGGTGGTGACGCGATTGACCTGGCGCGTACGCGTAGCCGGTTGGGGCAGTTGGTGGAGGTGCGGGAGGGGGTTTGACTGGGGGAAACACACATCTGTAGGAGCCGGCTTGCTGGCGATGCGATGGTGGCCGTTATGCCGCCTTCGCTGGTCAGCCAGCTCCTACAGGTGATCGGGTTAGCTGCGAGAGATGTTTAGCCGGCCAGGCCGACAAACATATCCTGCACGTCGTCATGGTTATCGAGGCCTTCAAGGAAAGCTTCGACTTCAGCCATCTGCTCATCGCTCAAGCCGCTGACCGGGTTCTTCGGCTGGTAGCCCAGCTTGGCCGACAACACGGTGAAACCTTGCTCAGGCAGGGCTTTTTGCACGGCGTCCAGGTCCGTAGGTTCGGTCAGGAACAGCGTCGCGCCGTCTTCGCCCGGCTCGAAATCCTGGGCACCGGCTTCGATGGCGGCCATCTCCGGATCGGCGTCCGGGGTGTCCGGCGAGGCTTCGATCATGCCCACGTGGTTGAAGTCCCAGGCCACCGAACCGGAAGCGCCCAGTTGGCCCTTGCGGAAGGCCACGCGGATTTCAGCGACGGTACGGTTGATGTTGTCCGTCACGCACTCGACGATCAGCGGCACCTGGTGCGGCGCGAAGCCTTCATAGGTCACGCGATGGTATTGCACGGTCTCGCCCAACAGACCCGCACCCTTCTTGATGGCACGATCCAGTGTTTCCTTGGGCATCGAAGCTTTCTTGGCCTGTTCGACCACCAGACGCAGGTGTGCGTTGGTGGCGGTATCGGCACCGTTGCGCGCAGCAATGGTGATTTCCTTCACCAGTTTGCCGAAGATCTTGCCCTTGGCGTTGGCTGCCGCTTCTTTGTGTTTAACCTTCCACTGTGCGCCCATTACTCACTCTCTTGTCTATGGCGCCGAAACATCTATTGGCCGACGCATGCCGCCAAGTTTATACGGCCTAAAGTTGGCAATCGACCAAAAAATCTCATCCACGGATCGACATTTTTACCGATGGTTGTAGGGCGATTCTGAAATTTCGCTTAGCCATGTCCACAAGGCCTGCAGGTTTCGTACCCTCGCAGTCCCTACTCCATGGTAGAAGCGCGATCGATGCACAACGACAAGGAAAGTCCCTTCACCCTGACACTCCTCGACGACCACCTCAGTTTGCAAGTGGTGCAGTTCAGCGGTCGCGAGGCCCTCAACCAACCCTATCGATTCGATATCGAAGTGATCGGCCTGGCACCGACCCTCAACCTTGAACGGCTGCTGCAACAAGCGGCGCTGCTCGACCTTGGGCAAGGCCAGGGCATTCATGGCGTGCTGCATAGCGCCAGCTGCGAACATCGAGGACGTGGCCGGATAGGCTATAAACTGGTGCTGGTGCCGACCCTTCAAGCGCTGGACCGAATCCGATCGCGGCGGGTCTTCCAGCGTCTCAGCGTGCCCATGATCCTGGGCCAGCTGCTGGAGGAGCATGGCTTGTGCGCAGACAGCTATCGCCTGGACCTGGCAGACGGGCACTATCCCCTGCGGCCGTTTTGCATTCAGTACGAGGAAACCGACCTGGCCTTGCTGCAGCGCCTGTGCGAGGAAGAAGGCATTCACTACCACTTCGAACATTCCGCTCAGAGCCATGTGCTGGTGTTGGCCGACGACAACATGAGCTTTCCCCAGGAGCCGCTGCTGATGCCGTTCCAGGGTGATGACAGTGCTCAACCGGCGATCAGCGAGCTGTATCAGCGCCACGATGCACAAGCCGTTTTCCCACGAACGAATGCGAAAAATCGCGGTGCTTCGCAGGTCGGTGAAGGCGCAGCCAATCACGCTTTCACCCACACGAGCGCGCCCCGCTCCACTCAGGAGCAACGTCATCACGATCAACTCGACCGCCGCGATCTGCAGCGCATGCGTTGCCAGCAGTTGCAGCTTCACGGCCAAAGCAATCAGCCCCTGTTACGCAGCGCCTGCATCGTGCAAGTGGCAGATCACCCCGTGCCGGGGTTCAACGATCAATGGCTGGTCTGCGAGGCGCGACACCAGGGACAGCAGGGTTCGATCCTGGCTGAGAACAGCAGGCCCCGGCGCTATCACAATCAGTTCACGGCCATCCCCTGGTCGACGGTATTTCGTCCCCCTCTGGACCAGGCCAGGCCGCGCATCCCCGGCTTTCAGCCTGCACGGGTCTGTGGTCCGGCCGGACAGCACGCGGCACAGGATGATCAAGGTCGTTTGCAGGTAAGTTTGTGGCCCGACACGGATGTCGATCCCGCAGAGGGCCTCTGGCTACCTGTCGCACTGACAGTGTCCCAAGCCCCAACGGAACCGATCCAGCTGCCCATGGCCGGCAGCGATGGCTGGGTCAGTTTCCTCGACAGCGACCCCGACCGTCCGGTGTTCTGCGCCAGCACCGGACAGCGCCGCAGCCCGCCAGCGGTGCGCGCCGACACCCGCCACAGTGACACCCGCCTGCTGCTCGACTGGCTGATCAATCGCCCGGACGACTGAGCCTCAGCCCTTGTCCGCCTTGCCGGCCGCGGCGGCGAATTTCGCCAGGCGCACGTCCAGGTGCCGTGGCCGACGCCCGTGGTCCTCGGCGCGCTCCTTGCGGCGGATGGCGTTGCGCACCATCAACGAGCCGAGATAACGAATCGGTTCCGGCGGGAAAAAGCCCAGCGGTCCGCTTACCAGCGGCGAGCGGGTCCAGGGGTTGTCCAGGCCCTGGACCATCGAAGCGAGGATCTGCCCGCCCATGTGGCAAGGCCCCACCCCGCTGCCCGAATAACCAAAGCCGTAGAACACGTTGCCACTGGCGCTCATCTGCCCGAAGAACGGCAGCCCGGTCACCGAGCGGTCCGAAGGACCGTTCCAGGTCGCTTCGACCTTGACCTCGGCAAAGGCCGGGAAAAAATCCGCCAGGCTGTGCCGCAACAGGCCGGCATAGGGCGACGGTTGATCGAACACCGGCAGCATGCGCCCACCATAGGCGAAGGTGTTACCGCCCTTGCCGAGCATGATCCGGCCGTCCGGGGTGTTGTGGTAGTAGTGCACGAAAATCCGCGAATCGAGCACCGTGACGCCGCTGGTCA
Source organism: Pseudomonas sp. IT-P218 (assembly GCF_949767605.1). Lineage (NCBI taxonomy): Bacteria > Pseudomonadati > Pseudomonadota > Gammaproteobacteria > Pseudomonadales > Pseudomonadaceae > Pseudomonas > Pseudomonas sp. IT-P218. The sequence continues at coordinate 151,773 of NZ_CATKQQ010000002.1, read as the reverse complement.
AACCGATTTCGCTGAGCAGGTCGGGCCGCGGCTCGGTGATCAGCATGTCACTGGAAACGATCGCCACGCTGCGTTCGAACTGCGGGAAGGCCCGGGCCATCCAGGCGTTCATCGCCAGCACCACCCGATCGGCGCGAATGGTCCCGTGCGGGGTCTGGATCCCTGCCGGCTTGCCCTCCTCCAACCCGGTCATGGCGGTGTTTTCGTGAATCCTCACGCCCAGTTGCAAGGCGACCCGGCGCAAGCCACGCACCAGCTTGCCCGGCTGCACACTGGCGGCCGCCGGGGAAAACCAGCCTTCCAGGTGCTTGACCGAACCGGCCATGCGCTGCACATCGGCCGCGGGGCGCTGGGTGAACGAGTTGATGCCGTGGCGTTCCAGCGCCGCAATCACCGCGTCGGTCGAGCCGCATTGCGCGCGATTGGTGGCGGTATAGAGGGTGCCGTCAAGACGATAATCGGCATCCACTCCATACTGCTCGCAGAAGGCGCCGATGGCATGGATGCTGCGTTCGGACTCCTTGACCAGCCGCACCGCCTCGTCAACGCCGAACAGTCGCTCGAGGGTGAAGTACTTTGCCGACCACGACAGCGCACATCCACCGTTGCGCCCACTGGCGCCGGCGCCGCAGATGTCCGCTTCGATCAGCACGATGTCCAGTTCCGGGTCCTGTTCCTTGAGCATGATCGCGGTCCACAAGCCGGTATAACCGCCGCCGACGATGCACACGTCCGCGCGGTTGTCGCCTTGCAGTGGCGGACAGGTTTCCGATGCATCCGCCTTCAAGGCCTGGTCCAGCCAAAAGGGTCTCATGGGTCAATCTCCAGTCAATTGTCCACACGCCAGCCTGCCGCAAGCGCAGCAGGCGACGCGGGAGAGGATTCAGGTACGCAGGGGTTTGATGGTCATCGCCCGGTTGGGGACGTAGGCAAAGTGAGTACCCAGGCCCCCGGGGCGGCTGTTCCAGTGGGGGACCAGCACCAGCGCCGAGAACAGCGCGCAGCCAGCGAAGACAATGAACACGGTGACGGTATCGAAGTAGCCTGGCAGCAATCCGCCGAGAATCGCCCCCACCGAACCGCATCCATTGACGAACCCGGCCGCCGTGGCGCCAGCCTTGGCGGTGCCGAAATCGATGGCGGCCGCGCCGCTGATCATCGAGTCAGGTCCGTAGAGCGTCAGGCCCATGACGAACAACAGCGCCACCACCAGCATCACGCTGCCGGTTTGCAGGGCGCCCATGAAGAAGGCGAGCGAGACGGTCAGCGCCAACAGGCTGATGACACAGGCCGGCATGCGCCGGGCGCCGAACAGCTTGTCCGAGGCCAGGCCGATCATGATCGGCCCGAGCAACCCGGCCAGTTCGAACGCCGTCGGAATGATCGCCGCGCCGACCTTGCCCACCGAGGGCATCTGTTCGAACACGATCACCGGGCCCCAGAGCAGGATCGCATAGCGCGCCGGTTTCAACATGAAGTACGCCAGGCCAAGGATCAGCACGGTGCGGTTGCGCAGGATTTCCTTCAGCGGCTCCAGCACGCTGATCTTGCTTTGGGCATAAGCCTCTTCAGCGCTCAGTTCGGGCTCCGGCTCCACGGCCGGCAAGCCCACATCTTCAGGTTTGTTGCGTTGGAAAATAAAAAACAGCACGGCGACCAGCCCAACCACCGCCGCACTGGAAATGAACGCTGCGTGCCAGGAGCCGATCAGCGTGTAGGCCCACCATCCGGCGAATGGCGATGCCACCAGTCCGCCAAAGGCGTAGCAGGAACTCCATAGACCCAGCACCCGCCCGCGTTGCTCGGACGGAAAGAAACTGCCGAGGTTCTTGCACAGCCCCGACCAACCGGTGGACTGCGCCAGGCCTTGAATCAGCATGCAGGTGGCGAAGATCGGCAAGGTGGCGAAACTGCCCATCACCAGCGCTGCCGCTGCCGATATCAGCAAGCCGCCAAGGACCACCACCCGCGGCCCGAAACGGTCGGCCAGGATGCCCCAGGTGAATTGGCCGATGGCGTAGGCGGTCAGGTAAATCGCGTCGAGGTTGGCCATGGCCATCTTGTCGAGCATGAACGTCGGGTCTTCGCCGATGCCGAGCTTGGCAACGGAAAACGCTTTGCGGGTGAAGTAGAAAGCGGCGTAGGCGAGCCAGGTGATCGCGAAGATCTGCACGCGCCAACGCTTGATGGTGCCGATGTGCTTGTTCATTGTGGTTCTGACCTCAGGGTGTGAGTGTGCCGGCAGAATTGGAAGAAAACGCCTGTGTTTTTATTGTTGAGCACTGCGAAATCACCTTGTCCCTGTGGGCGATTCCGGTCAGATGAGTCCTGTTGTTGCACGCACAGGCTCATGGCACCCGCGCTGTTCGACTGAGCAGTCACCGGGGCTGAGGTCGATCAAAACAATTACTGATTAATAAGTGAAATCGATTTATCGTATTTCCAAAATAAGCTCAGCTTGTTACTGGAGATTCCCATGTCGGTTTCCCACGCCCAGCTCAAAGCCTTCCATGCCGTGGCCGTGCATGGAAGCTTCACTAAAGCCGCCGAGCGTTTGTTTCTCACCCAGCCGGCGATTTCCGACCAAGTGCGCAAACTCGAAGAACGCTACGGCGTGTTGCTGTTCCACCGCAACAAACGCTCGGTACGCCTCACCGACCTGGGCGAGCGTTTGTTGAGCGTCACTCAGAAACTGTTCGTGATCGAAGCCGAGGCCCAGGAGCTGTTGCAGGATTCCCAGGCGTTGCAGACCGGCAGCCTGATCCTGGCGGTGGATGCGCCGGTGCATGTGCTGCCACAGATCGCCCGGTTCTGCGAGCGCTACCCCGGTATCAGCGTGAAGATCGAAACCGGCAACACCGATGAGTCGCTGTTCCGCCTGTTCAACTATCAGGCCGACCTGGCATTGCTCGGCCGCGAGGTGAGTGACGAGCGATTGATCTCGCTGCCGCTGCGCAATGACCCGATGGTGGCGTTCGTGTCGCGCAATCATCCGTGGGCGGATCGCGAGTCCATCACCCTCGCCGACCTCGACGATACGCCGCTGGTGCTGCGGGAAATCGGTTCGGTGACCCGCCAGACCCTGGAAGAAGAAATGGCCGGCGCGGGGTTTCGCATTCGCCCTGCGATTCAGGTCGAAGGTCGGGAAGCTGCGCGGGAGGCGGTGGTGGTGGGGATTGGTGTGGGCGTGGTGTCGGCGGCGGAGTTCGGTGCGGATTCGCGGGTGTGCGCGTTGCCGATTGTCGATTGCAAGCGGCGATTGACCGAGACGCTGGTGTGCTTGCGCGAGCAGAGTTCGCGGCGGGTGGTGGCGACGTTTTTGCAGATGGTTCGCGAGAGTCTTGTGTAGGCAGGTCTGGCCCTATCGCCAGCAGGCTGGCTCCCACAGGGATTTATGCTATTCACCCATCTTGTGTACGACGCAATACTCTGTGGGAGCCAGCCTGCTGGCGATGCAGGCAACGCGGTCTAACTGGCAGGCGCCAAGCCGAAAAACGCCTGAATCAGGCGCAAATCCCGCCGCCGCTCCATGCACCCCATCATGTGCCGATTGACCAACCCGTCACCAATGATCGGCACCGCCGCCACCCGCGGGTCATGGCTGACCTCCACCGACGACACCACCCCCACCCCCAACTCGGCAGCGACCGCCTCGGTCACCGCTTCCCGGCTGTCCAGCTCCAGCAACACCCGCGGATTGACCTGTGCCTGGAGGCAGGCTTCATCGAAGGTGCGTCGGGTGATCGAACTCGGCTCACGCAGCACCATGATCACCTGGTCCAGTTCCTTGAGCGGCACGCCTTGAGTGCGCCGCGCCCAGGGATGACCTTCGGGCACCAGGGCGCAGATCCGCGATTCGCTCAGGGCTTGCAAATGCAGGCCCTTGCGCGGCTCGACTTCGGTCAATACCGCCACGTCGGCATGCTCGGACAACAGCGCCGCCAGGGTTTCCTGGGCATTGCCCAGGCGCAGGTTGACGGTGATCCCCGGATAACGCGCGCGCAGGCTCGCGAGCATCGGCATGACCATGTGCGGGCCGTCCGCCGCCACTTCCAGGCGCCCGGTGAGCAACTGCCGGTTGGCCTCCAGCATCGCTTGCGCCTCCTCGGCCAGGCCGAACATCGCCCGGGTGATCGCCGCCAGCTTGGTGCCCTCCTCCGTCAACTCCACCCGTCGTGCGGTGCGGCGCAGCAGGGTGATCTGGTAGTGCTCTTCCAGCGACTTGATGTGCCCGGTGACCGCCGGCTGGCTGATGAACAACCGCGCGGCGGCGCGGGTGAAGCTGCCCTCCCGGGCCACGGCATCGAACGCGCGGAGCTGAAACAGGTTCATGAATAACTCTCACTGATGGCTGGCATAACAACAAACAATTTGATTGATAACTCGGCAAATTGCAATTTAAGCCCCGTAGCTTCATCCCATCGATTGCGAGGACACGAGAATGAGTACTGCCGCACCCATCCTGCTCACCCCCGGCCCGTTGACCACGTCGCCCCGCACCCGTCAGGCGATGATGGTTGACTGGGGTTCATGGGATGACCGCTTCAACCAGCTGACCGCCAGCCTCTGCGAACAACTGCTGGTGATCATCAACGGCGCCGCCAGCCACCACTGCGTGCCACTGCAAGGCAGCGGCACCTTCGCCGTCGAAGCGGCGATCGGCACCCTGGTGCCCCGTGACGGCAAGATCCTGGTGCTGATCAATGGCGCCTACGGCAAACGCCTGGCGAAGATCTGCGAAGTACTCGGGCGCTCGTTCAGCACCTTCGAAACCGCCGAAGACGAACCGACCACCGCCGCCGACGTCGACCGCCTCCTGCGCGCCGATACCGGCATCACCCACGTTGCCCTGATTCACTGCGAAACCAGCACCGGCATCCTCAACCCGTTGCCGGAAATCGCCCAGGTGGTCGAGCAGCACGGCAAGCGCCTGATCATCGATGCCATGAGCTCCTTCGGCGCGCTGCCGGTAGACGCTCAACAGGTGCCGTTCGATGCGCTGATCGCCGCTTCCGGCAAATGCCTGGAAGGCGTGCCGGGCATGGGTTTCGTGTTCGCTCGCAAAGAATCCCTGGCCAACGCCGCCGGCAACTCGCACTCCCTGGCGATGGACCTGCACGACCAGCACACCTACATGGCCAAGACCGGGCAATGGCGCTTCACCCCGCCGACCCACGTGGTCGCCGCGCTGCACGAAGCCCTGCTGCAATACAACGAAGAAGGCGGCCTGCCCGCCCGGCACCAGCGCTACGCCGCCAACTGCCAGGCCCTGATGAAAGAGATGGCCGGGCTGGGCCTGCGCAGCTTCCTGCCGGCCGCCATCCAGGCGCCGATCATCGCCACCTTCCATGCGCCGAAAGATCCGCGTTATCAGTTCAAGGAATTCTACGAACGAGTCAAGGCCAAGGGTTACATCCTCTACCCGGGCAAACTGACTCAGGTCGAGACGTTCCGTGTGGGCTGCATTGGTCATGTGCAACCTTCAGAAATGCGCGAAGCCGTCGCTGCTATCGGCGAAGTACTTCGCGAGATGGAAGTGCTCGAAATCTAAACCGCACCTCATTCCCCTGTGGGAGTGAGCCTGCTCGCGATAGCGGACTGTCAGCCAACACATGTGCTGAATGTCAGGGCCTCATCGCCAGCAGGCTGGCTCCCACAGTAAAAGCAGCCCCAATTAGCCAGTTGCCACAGGATCTGATCACCATGAACTACACCAACCCAACCAAGCTGCAAGCCGCCATCCTCGACTGGGCCGGCACCGTGGTCGACTTCGGCTCGTTCGCGCCGACGCAGATTTTCGTCGAGGCCTTCGCCGAGTTCGACGTCCAGGTCTCCATCGAAGAGGCCCGTGGCCCGATGGGCATGGGCAAGTGGGACCACATCCGCACCCTGTGCGACCAGCCGCAAGTCGCCGAGCGCTATCGCAATGTGTTCGGCCGTACGCCGACCGACGATGACGTCACCGCCATCTACCAGCGTTTCATGCCCCTGCAGATCGAGAAAATCGCCGAACACTCGGCGCTGATTCCCGGCGCCCTGGACACCATTGCCGGCTTGCGTGAACAGGGGATCAAGATCGGTTCCTGCTCCGGTTATCCGAAACAGGTCATGGACAAGGTCGTCGAACTGGCCGCCACCAACGGTTACGTGGCCGACCACGTGGTCGCCACCGACGAAGTGCCGAACGGCCGCCCATGGCCCGCCCAGGCATTGGCTAACGTGATCGCGCTGGGCATCGACGACGTCGCCGCGTGCGTGAAGATCGACGACACCGTGCCGGGCATCCTCGAAGGTCGTCGTGCCGGCATGTGGACCGTCGCGCTGATCTGCTCGGGCAACGCGCTGGGCCTGGACTATGAAGGCTACCGTGCCCTGGGCAGCGATGAACTGGCCAGCGAGCGCAAGCGCATCCACGCCCTGTTCGAAGGCTCGCGCCCGCACTACATGATCGACACCATCAGCGATTTGCCTGAAGTGATTGCCGATATCAACAAGCGCCTGGCCAAGGGCGAGATGCCGCAAACCAACTGACCAAACGCGTATCGCCCCCTGTAGGAGCTGCCGCAGGCTGCGATCTTTTGATCTTGTTTTCAAGATCAAAAGATCGCAGCCTGCGGCAGCTCCTACAGGGCATTCAGCGTCAGAGAGCCTTCAAGCAAACCCGGTGAAACAGGATTACAGTTAAAGCACACCGTCGATCAAGAACGGGTGGCTGCAAACCGGACCTGTGAGGAACACCGTATGCCGTGGAAAAACTCCGACTCGCGCTACAGCACCGTCTCGATCGCACTGCATTGGTTGATGCTGGTCCTGCTGGCGCTGGTTTACGCCTGTATCGAACTGCGCGGCCTGTTTCCCAAGGGCAGCGGTGGTCGAACACTGATCGTCGAATCGCACTTCATGCTCGGCCTGACCGTCTTCGTGCTGGTCTGGCTACGCCTGTTCGCCCGCAACCTTGGCCCGGCACCGCAGATCTTTCCGGCGTCACCCAAGTGGCAAACGCTGCTGGCCAGGTTGATGCACTGGGCGCTGTACCTCTTCATGATCGCCATGCCGATCCTGGGCTGGCTGGTCACCAGCGCCAAAGGTAACCAGGTGATGTTCTACGGCTTCGACCTGCCCCTGCTGGTCGCGCAAAACAAGGACCTGGCCAAGCAGATCCAGGGCTGGCACGAACTCGGTGGCACCCTCGGTTACTGGCTGATCGGCCTGCACGCCGTCGCCGGGCTGTATCACCACTATGTGGTGGGCGACAACACCCTGCTGCGAATGATGCCCAAGCGGGTCAACAGCAATACCGGAAGCTGACGCAAATCAAATGTGGGAGCGGGCTTGCTCGCGAAGGCAGTGTGTCAGTCAATCAATGATGCGACTGATGCACCGCCTTCGCGAGCAAGCCCGCTCCCACAATGGATTGCGGTGCTTTTCAGGTTTTGGAGCTGAAACCCCGGCGGCCTTGCAAACCACCGGTGTGGATAAAGATCAGCCGCGTGCCTGGGGCAAACTTGCCTGCCTCTACCTGCTGTTTCAGCGCCAGCAACGCCTTGCCGGTGTACAGCGGTTCCAGTGGAATGCCGCTGGCTTGTTCGGTCTGTTCGATGAATTCAAGCAATAGCGAATCGACCTTGGCAAAACCACCGCGGCTGGCGTCGAACAGTTCATAACACGGATGATTCACCCCCGCCTGCGCCAGGATGCGCTCGACCTGCTGTGCCACCCCATGATCGTCGGGCACCGCCAGCGCGCCGTAGACCGGGTGCTCGCCCGCTTCGGCCATCACCAGGCCGGCCAGGGTCGTGCCGGTGCCGCAGGCCAGCCACCAGCCGTCGTAGTCGTTCCAGCCCAGGTCATTGAGTTGCCGGCAGGCCAAGGCCTTGAGCGGCAGGCAGCCCTGTGCACCCGGCAACCCGCCGCCGCCTTCAGGCACCGCCAGCAAGTCGGGATACTGCGCCTGCCATGGCTCCCAGAAACCCGCCTCATGCCGCGCCCGATAGCCGGCAAAACCGAGCCAGTGCAGGTGCATGCCGAACGCCTGCAAATCGTTCACCGTCGGTGTTTGCTGAGGGTGCCCGCGCAACAGGCCGACCGTGGTAAAACCGAAGCGTTTGCCGGCAGCGGCCAGGGCATGCAGGTGATTGGAATGGGCGCCGCCGAGGCTGATGATGCCCTCGGCGCCTGCCTGGTCAGCGGCTTTGAGGTGTTCGGTGAGCTTGAACCATTTGTTGCCGCTGATCAGCGGGTCGATCTGGTCCAGGCGCAGGATGGCGAGTTCGATGTTGGCTGCGGTGAGCCAATCAAGGTGGAGGCGATCGAGTGGGGCTTGGGGTAGCCAGTCGGAAGGAACAATCATCAGCGCTGGGCGACCTGAAAAACCCCATTCTACCAGCCGATAAAAAACCCTGTAGGAGCTGTCGAGTGAAACGAGGCTGCGATCTTTTGATTTTTACAAGCAAGATCAAAAGATCGCAGCCTTCGGCAGCTCCTACAGTTCAGCAGCCAGTCGCGAACCCTGGTTGATCGCCCGCTTGGCATCCAGCTCCGCCGCGACATCCGCGCCGCCGATCAGATGCACGTTCTGCCCCGCCGCCACCAGGCCTTCCTGCAACTCGCGCAGCGGGTCCTGCCCGGCGCAGATCACAATGTTGTCCACCGGCAGCACCTGCGACTCACCGGTTTCGCCGATGCGGATGTGCAGGCCTTCGTCGTCGATCTTCAGGTACTCGACGCTGTTGAGCATCTGCACCTGCTTGTTCTTCAGACCGGTGCGGTGAATCCAGCCGGTGGTCTTGCCCAGGCCGTCGCCGACCTTGGATTTCTTGCGCTGCAGCAGGAACACTTCGCGGGCCGGTGCATGGGGCGCCGCCTTGATGCCGGCGACACCGCCGCGGGCTTCCAGGTGAGTGTCGATGCCCCACTCCTTCCAGAATTCATCGCGGTTCAGGCTGGTGGCCTGGCCCTGGTGAACCAGGAATTCCGAGACGTCGAAGCCGATACCGCCAGCGCCGATCACCGCGACTCGCTTGCCCACCGGTTTGCGCTCGAGCAGCACGTCCAGGTAGCTCAGCACCTTGGCATTTTCCACCCCCGGAATCGCCGGCAAGCGCGGCGCAATACCGGTCGCCAGGATGATCTCGTCGTAGCCGCCCTCGACCAGTTTCGCCACATCGACGCGGGTGTTCAGGCACACCTCGACGTTAGTGGTCTGCAGCTTGCGACCGAAGTAACGCAGGGTCTCGAAGAACTCTTCCTTGCCCGGTACCCGCTTGGCCACGTTGAACTGACCGCCGATTTCGCTGGCCGAATCGAACAGCGTCACCGCATGGCCACGCTCGGCCGCCACGGTGGCGACGGACAACCCCGCAGGCCCGGCACCGACCACGGCGATTTTCTTGATCTGCTGCACCGGCACATAGTTGAGTTCGGTTTCGTGGCAGGCGCGCGGGTTGACCAGGCAACTGGTCAGCTTGCCGCCGAAGGTGTGGTCCAGGCACGCCTGGTTGCAGCCGATGCAGGTATTGATTTCATCGGCGCGGCCTTCGGCGGCCTTGTTGACGAAGTCCGGGTCGGCGAGGAACGGCCGCGCCATGGAGACCATGTCGGCATCGCCCTCGGCAAGGATCTGCTCGGCGACTTCCGGGGTGTTGATGCGGTTGGTGGTGATCAGCGGAATGTTCACCGAGCCGCGCAGCTTGGCCGTGACCTTGCTGAAGGCCGCGCGCGGCACCTTGGTGGCAATGGTCGGGATTCGCGCTTCGTGCCAGCCGATGCCGGTGTTGATGATCGTCGCACCAGCCTGCTCGATGGCCTTGGCCAACAGCACGATTTCGTCCCAGGTGCTGCCGCCCTCGACCAGGTCGAGCATCGACAGACGGAAAATGATGATGAAGTTCGGGCCAACCGCCTCACGCACGCGACGCACGATTTCCACCGGCAGGCGCATGCGGTTTTCGTAGCTGCCGCCCCAGCGGTCGGTGCGGTGGTTGGTGTGGGCGGCGAGGAACTGGTTAATGAAATAACCTTCGGAACCCATGATCTCGACGCCGTCGTACTCGGCCTGCTGGGCCAGGGTCGAGCAGGTGACGAAATCGCTGATCTGCTTCTCGATGCCTTCCTCGTCCAGCTCCTTGGGCTTGAACGGGTTGATCGGCGCCTGGATCGCGCTCGGCGCAACCTGTTTCGGGCTGTAGGCATAACGACCGGCGTGGAGGATCTGCATGCAGATCTTGCCGCCCGCCTCGTGCACCGCGCGGGTGACGATGCGGTGCTTGAGCGCTTCTTCTTCGGTGGTCAGCTTGGCCGCGCCGGAATACACGCCGCCCTCGTCGTTCGGGCCGATACCGCCGGTGACCATCAGGCCGACACCGCCACGGGCACGCTCGGCGAAGTACGCCGCCATGCGCTCGAAACCGCCGGGCTTTTCCTCAAGGCCGGTGTGCATCGAACCCATCAGGGTGCGGTTGCGCAACGTGGTGAATCCCAGGTCCAGCGGGGCCAACAGGTGCGGGTAATGGGCGGCGGTCATCGGTAACTCCACAGCGAGCGATCACGGAAAAAGCGGAAGCTCTACGGCCCCCGTCAGTCATGTTCGACAGACTAAGAGCCGCGCAGCTGCGGCTCAATGACCGAAACTGACAACTTAATGATCGAAATGTGCAGCGACGCTCAAGCCGGTGCTCCCAGCAACTGGCTCAGCACGGCGCGCAACTTGCCGGGTTTCACCGGTTTGTTCAGCAGCGGCGCTTCGAGCCGTTGCAACGAGCGCAGGCACTGGTCCGTACGGTCCGCTGTGATGATCACCGCAGGAATGGCCTGGCGGTAATGCTCGCGCAAATGCCTGACCACATCACAGCCCACCACGCCGTGGTCCAGGTGATAATCGGCCAGGATCAGTTCCGGCGCCTGACCGGCCAGGGCCGCCAGCGCCGAGTGTTCATCGGTGGCGGTGACCACGTCGCAGCCCCACTGCCCGAGCAACGCACTCATGCTTTCGAGGATGCTCACTTCATTGTCCAGCACCAGCAATCGCCGGCCCGGCAGCGGATTACCCGTGCCCGGTTGCGGTGCCGCGAGGCTGATGGGCAAAGGCACCTCGCGGGATATCGGTACCTCGATGCTGAACATCGATCCGCGGCCCGGAAGCGAGTGCACCTGGATGCGGTAGTCGAGGATTTTCGCGATGCGCTCGACGATCGCCAGCCCCAGCCCCACGCCCTTGCGGTCGGCGGCGCGGCCCACATCCAGCTGATTGAATTCGAGGAAGATGGAGTCCAGGCGATCGGCGGGAATGCCGCGTCCGGTGTCCCACACTTCCAGGCGCAGCTTGTCGCCCCGGCAACGGGCCCCCAGCAGGATGCTGCCTTCGTCGGTGTAGCGACAGGCGTTACTGAGGAAGTTGCGCAGGATCCGGGTCATCAGGCGCAAGTCGGTGCGAATGGCGTAATCGCCCATGTGCACGCGCAACCGCAAGCCGGCGGCCTGGGCCACGGACTGGAACTCCGAGACCAGTGGCCCGAGCAATTCGTCGAGGCGATACAGCGCGACATCCGGCTTGACCGCCGCTTGATCGAGGCGGGAGATGTCCAGCAAGTCGGTGAGCAGGTCCTCGGCGCCTTCCAGCGCCTGATGGGTACGTTCAACCAGCACCTGCTCGACCTCGGGCAGCTTGCGCTCACGCAAGGTCGAGATCAGCAACCGCGCGGCGTTGAGCGGTTGCAACAGGTCATGACTCGCCGCAGCGAGGTATTTGTCCTTGCTGCGGTTGGCGGCCTGCGCGGCGTCCCGGGCATCGCGCAGGGCTTCGGCGATCTGTTTACGCTGGGTGATCTGTTGTTGCAGGTTGCGGTTGGCTTCCAGCAGTTCGTCGGTGCGCGCGGTCACGCGCTGTTCCAGTTGGTCGTTGAGTTGCTGCAGGCGTTCCTGGGCAAGCTTGCGTTCGGTGATGTCGGCGACGAAACCTTCCACCAGCCCTTCCTGGTCGGGCTTGAGCAGCAGGTTCATCAGCACGTCGAGATGGCTGCCGTCCTTGCGCCGCAACTGGGTTTCATAGCCGTGCAGGCTGCCCTGGTGGGTGAGGATTTCGCCGATGTCTTCCAGCTCCTGGGCACCGCCGACAAACAGGTTGCTCGCCAGGTCCGCCAGGGAGAACAGCACCTCCTGCGGGTCCTGATAACCAAGCATGCGCGCCAGGGCCGGGTTGGCGGCGCGCATGCCGTCGTGCAGGCTGGCCTGGAAAATCCCGTGGACCGCGTTTTCGAACAACCATTTGTAGCGGTTGCGCTCGGCTTCCAGTTCGTCGAGGCGCGCGGCCAGTTCCGGGTAATGGCTCTTGCGCGCCGAATGACTGCCTAATCCGAGTAATCCGGCCAGCGCCCGTTGTTGCTCGTCAGAGGGCTTCGCCATAGACGACCTCGACATCACGCTGACTGGATTCGCGCGGGTTGGTGAGGATGCACGGGTCATCCATGGCGTGTTGCGACAGGAATGGAATGTCCGAGGTCCTGACCCCATGCAGCCCGAGGGTTTCGTGGAAACCGATGGCATGCTTGAGAGCGATCAGGTGCTCGACCAGGCGCCCGCAGATCTGCCGGTGATTGAGGCCGCGGCAGTCGATGCCGAACGTCTCGGCGATGACCTTGAAGCGGTCCGGCGCCGAGTCGTAGTTGAACGCCACGACGTGCTCCACCAGCACCGCGTTGCACAGGCCATGGGGCAGGTCGAGAAAGCCTCCGAGGCTGTGGGACATGGCATGCACCGCGCCAAGGATCGCGTTGGAGAACGCCAGCCCGGCCTGCATGCTGCCGAGCATGATTTTCTCGCGCAGGGCGATGTCCGTCGGGTTGGCGATCATCTGCACCAGGTTGCCGTTGATCAGGCGCATGGCTTCCAGCGCATGGGGATCGGTCAGCGGCCCGTGCCCGGTCGACACGAAGGCTTCGATGGCATGCACCAGCGCGTCGATGCCGGTACAGGCCGACAGGAACGGGTCCATGCTCAGGGTGGTTTCCGGGTCGATCAGCGACACGTCCGGCACCACCGCCTTGCTGACGATGGAGAACTTCATGCGTTCCTGCTGATTGGAAATGATCACGAACTGCGAGACGTCGGCCGAGGTGCCGGCGGTGGTCGGAATCAGGATCAGCGGCGGGCTGGGCACGCGGATGGTGTCCACGCCTTCGAACTCGAGGATGCTGCGGCCATGGGCGACGACAATGCCGATGCCTTTACCGCAATCCATCGGGCTGCCACCGCCGACGGCAACGATCACATCGCAGTGGTTTTCCCGGTACAGCTCGGCACCGAGCATCACCTCTTCCACTCGCGGGTTGGGCGAAACGCCGCTGTACAGGCAGTATTCGATGCCCAGGGCTTGCAGGCTGGCTTCGACATCCGCCACCCATCCGGCGGCAATCACCCCCGGGTCGCTGACCACCAGCACCTTGCGCGCGCCAAAGGTCTTGGCGTAGTTGCCGACGTTGTGCCGGCAACCGGCACCGAAGATGATTTCAGGCGAAACGAATTTACGCAGCTGACTGAGACTCTGGCTCATTGGAAAGCCTGTTTTTATTGTTTTGGAAGGTAAGGTCCACACTAAAGCATCCGGCTGCGAATGCAATCAGACCAATGGCTGGGTTCACCGCAGGTCCCCTGTAGGAGCGAGCTTGCTCGCGATGGTCGTCAACGATAACGCTGGGAGCCTGACACTCAGCGGCGCTCTCGGGTTCTTCGCGAGCAAGCTCGCTCCTACAGGGGGGGTGTTGCCAGGGTCATCCGCGGTAGATCAGCTGCGAAGCCTTCGCATTGCGCAACGTCAGGTGCTCCATGCCCTGCCCCGGCGCTTCTGCTTCTTCGCGGGCCTTGAGGATCACCCCGTGATGGGGCGACTTGCTGCACACAGGGTCGGCATTGGCCGCGTCGCCGGTGAGCATGAACGCCTGGCAGCGGCAGCCCCCCAGGTCCTTGTGTTTTTCATCGCAGGAACGACACGGCTCCTTCATCCAGTCATCGCCACGAAAACGGTTGAAACCCAACGATTGGTTCCAGATGTGCTCGATGCTGTGCTCGCGCACGTTGGGAAACTGCACCGGCAATTGCCGGGCGCTGTGGCAAGGCAGCGCCGTGCCGTCCGGGGTGATGTCGAGAAACAGGTTGGCCCAGCCGTTCATGCAAGTCTTGGGACGTTCTTCGTAGTAATCGGGGGTGACGAAAATCAGCTTGCAGGGATGCCCCTGGGCCTCAAGACGCTCGCGATATTCATTGGTGATGCGCTCGGCCCGTTGCAGTTGCTCCCGGGTCGGCAACAGGCCGACGCGGTTGAGCTCGGCCCAGCCATAGAACTGGCAGGTGGCCAATTCGACGAAATCCGCTTCCAGCTCCAGGCACAGATCAATGATCCTGGCGATGTCATCGATGTTGTGCCGATGGGTGACGAAGTTCAGCACCATCGGATAACCCTGGGCTTTCACCGCCCGGGCCATCGCCAGCTTCTGCGCAAAGGCCTTGCGCGAGCCGGCGAGCATGTTGTTCACCGCTTCGTCGGCGGCCTGGAAACTGATCTGGATGTGATCGAGCCCGGCGACCTTGAAGTCACGCACCTTCTGTTCGGTCAGGCCGATGCCCGAGGTGATCAGGTTGGTGTAGTAACCCATGTCCCGCGCGGCCTTGATCAACTCGGCCAGGTCGGGCCGCACCAACGGTTCGCCACCGGAAAAGCCCAATTGCGCGGCGCCCATTTCGCGCGCCTCACGGAACACGCGAATCCATTCCTCGGTGTCCAGTTCCTCGCCGTGGCGGGCGAAATCCAGGGGATTGGAGCAATACGGACACTGCAACGGACAGCGATAGGTCAGCTCCGCCAGCAGCCACAACGGCGGCCCCGGCAGCGCGTCACTCGATCCAGAATTGCGCATGGGCCACCTCCAGGAAAGCCAGCACGTCCTCGTCGATGCCCGGCACCTCAGGAAAACTCGCGGTCAGCCGGTCGATGATCGCCGCGACGCTGCGCTGGCCGTCCAGCAGCTCGAGAATCTGCCCTGCACTGGCGTTGAGCTTGATCATGCCTTCGGGGTAGAGCAACACGTGGCAGTCCTGGCGCGGCTCCCACTGCAAGCGAAAACCCGGGCGCAGCGTCGGTGAATGCGCGCGTTTGACCAGGCTCACAGCGCGATCCCCCGATGCCAGACGCGCTCGGTTGTCACCGTGTGATACGGCGGGCGCTCCAGCTCATAGGCCATGCTCATGGCGTCGAGCATGCTCCACAGCACGTCGAGCTTGAATTGAAGGATCTGTAGCATGCGTTGCTGGGCCTCGAGGGTGACGTAGTGAGCCAGGGTGATGCGCAAGCCGTGTTCGACATCCCGTCGGGCCTGGCTCAGGCGCGTGCGGAAGTAGTCGTAGCCGGCGGGGTCGATCCATGGGTAATGGGTCGGCCAGGCATCGAGTCGCGACTGATGGATCTGCGGCGCGAACAGCTCGGTCAACGAGCTGCTGGCCGCTTCCTGCCAGCAGGCACGCCGGGCGAAATTGACGTAGGCATCCACGGCAAAACGTACGCCGGGGAGCACCAGTTCCTGGGAGAGGATCTGCTCGCGGTCGAGCCCCACCGCCTCGCCCAGGCGCAGCCAGGCTTCGATGCCGCCCTCGCTGCCAGGCGTACCGTCATGATCGATGATCCGTTGCAGCCATTCCCGGCGCACTTCGCGGTCCGGGCAGTTGGCCAGGATCGCCGCGTCCTTGAGCGGGATGTTGAGCTGGTAGTAGAAGCGATTGGCGACCCAGCCCTGGATCTGTGCGCGGCTGGCGCGGCCGGCGTACATGGCTTGGTGGAAGGGGTGATGGATGTGGTAGCAGGCGCCCTTGGCGCGCAGGGCCTGCTCGAATTCGCTGGGGGTCATGGGGGTGTCGGTCATTGCCGGTCTCCGGATTTGGCGGTGTCTGAACTGACGCCTTCGCGAGCAAGCCCGCTCCCACAGGGGGAATGCGTTTCATTGTGGGAGCGGGCTTGCTCGCGAAGGGGCCATTAGCTACAACACAATGCTCATGCCGTCATAAGCCACTTCAATCCCCCGCCGCTCCAGCAGGGCCCGCTCGGCCGAGTCTTCATCGAGGATCGGATTGGTGTTGTTGATGTGGATCAGCACCTTGCGCTGGCCGGGGAAACCCTCCAGCACTTCCAGCATGCCGCCGGGCCCACTTTGCGCCAGGTGGCCCATTTCGCGGCCCAGGTTCTGCCCGACTTCGCAAATACGCATCTCGTCGTCGCGCCACAGGGTGCCGTCGAGCAACAGGCAATCGGCGCGCTGCATCCAGGCCAGCACCTCATCGTCGATCTGCCCAAGGCCCGGCGCGTAGAACAGCGAGGCGCCGCTAAGCGGGTCTTCGATGAACAAACCGATGGTGTCGCCCGGTTGCGGGTTGCCGCGATTGGGTGAATACGGCGGCGCGTTACTGACCAATGGAATCGCGCGAAACTGCAACTGCGCGCAGGCCGCGATCTGGAAGGGCTCGCGGTCCAGTCCGACCGGTTGCCACTGCAAGCCGCCGTTCCAGTGACCGAGCATGGTGAACAACGGGAAGCCGCTGCTGAGGTCCTGATGAACCCGCTCGGTGCACCACACGTCATGCGGGCAGCCTTCACGCAGGCTCAGCAGCCCGGTGCAGTGATCGATCTGGCTGTCCAGCAGCACCACGCCGGCGATGGCGCTGTCGCGCAAACGTCGCGCCGGCTGCAGCGGCGCAAAACTGTCGAGTTGTGCGCGGATGTCCGGTGAAGCATTGCACAGCACCCAGTCCACACCGTTGTCGCTCAGGGCGATCGACGACTGCGTGCGACGCTGGGCCCGCACACTGCCATTGCGCACACCGGCGCACTGGCGGCAGTTGCAGTTCCACTGCGGGAAACCACCGCCGGCGGCGGAACCGAGAACGCGGATGTGCATGGGCAATGCTCCAGAAGGCAGGCCCGGCCAACGCCACGGCTGGCCGGGTGATCAATCAACGGTTGGCGAAATACATCGTCACTTCGAAGCCAATGCGCAGATCGGTAAACGCGGGTTTAGTCCACATGGGTCATTCCTCTTCTTGTGCCGGGCGATTCCGGTAGAGCCATTAATGCACGGTGGGCCGGGGGGTCGAATGCTACTTTCGAAGGAGATTTGGGGGTGATTTGGTAGGGGGGGGGTGACACAAATTTCCAATACCCCACATACCCATGTGGGAGCGGGCTTGCTCGCGAAGGCGGCGTCACATTCAACAAGATGGTTGACTGACACTCCGCTTTCGCGAGCAAGCCCGCTCCCACATTTTGTTTCGCGGTGAATTCAAGGGATCAGAAGAACCCCAACGGATTGATGTCGTAGCTCACCAGCAGGTTCTTGGTCTGCTGGTAATGGTCGAGCATCATCTTGTGGTTCTCCCGGCCGACACCGGACTTCTTGTACCCGCCGAACGCCGCATGCGCCGGGTACAGGTGGTAGCAATTGGTCCACACGCGCCCGGCCTTGATCGCCCGGCCCATGCGGTAGGCGCGGTTGATGTCGCGGGTCCACAGGCCGGCACCGAGGCCGAACTCGCTGTCGTTGGCGATGGCCAGTGCCTCGGCTTCGTCCTTGAACGTGGTGACGCCCACCACCGGCCCGAAGATTTCCTCCTGGAACACGCGCATCTTGTTGTGGCCCTTGAGCAGCGTCGGCTGGATGTAATAGCCGCTGGACAGGTCGCCCTCCAGACGCTCGGCCGCGCCGCCGGTGAGCAGTTCGGCGCCCTCCTCCTGGGCGATGGCCAGGTACGAGAGGATCTTGTCGTATTGCTGTTCGGAAGCCTGGGCGCCAACCATGGTCTCGGTGTCCAGCGGGTTGCCGCGCTTGATCTTGACGATCTTCTTCATGACTTCGGCCATGAAGGGTTCGTAGATCGACTCCTGCACCAGGGCCCGGGACGGACAGGTGCACACTTCGCCCTGGTTGAAGAACGCCAGCACCAGGCCTTCGGCGGCTTTTTCGATGAACGCAGGTTCCGCGTTCATGATGTCTTCGAAGAAGATGTTCGGCGACTTGCCGCCCAGCTCAACGGTGCTCGGAATGATGTTCTCGGCGGCGCAATGCATGATGTGCGCGCCCACAGGGGTCGAGCCGGTGAAGGCGATCTTGGCGATGCGCTTGCTGGTGGCGAGGGCCTCCCCGGCTTCGCGACCGAAACCCTGGACGATGTTCAGCACGCCGGCAGGCAGCAGGTCGGCGATCAGTTCGGCGAAGACCATGATCGACAGCGGCGTTTGTTCTGCGGGCTTGAGCACGATGCAGTTGCCTGCCGCCAATGCTGGCGCGAGTTTCCAGGCAGCCATCAGCAGCGGGAAGTTCCACGGAATGATCTGCCCCACCACGCCCAGGGGTTCGTGGAAGTGATAGGCGGTGGTCAGTTCGTTGATCTCGGCGGCGCCGCCTTCCTGGGCGCGGATGCAGCCGGCGAAGTAACGGAAATGGTCGGCCGCCAGGGGCACGTCGGCGTTGAGGGTTTCGCGCACGGCCTTGCCGTTGTCCCAGGTTTCGGTGACGGCGAGGATTTCCAGGTTCTGCTCGATGCGGTCGGCGATTTTCAACAGCACCAGGGAGCGGTCCTGGGCCGAGGTCTTGCCCCAGGCATCGGCGGCGGCATGGGCGGCGTCCAGGGCCTTGTCGATGTCGGCGGCGCTTGAGCGCGGGAATTCGGCGATCACTTCGCCGTTGACTGGCGAGGTGTTGGTGAAGTACTCGCCATTGACCGGCGCGACGAATTCGCCACCGATGAAGTTGCCGTAGCGTGGCTTGAACGTCACGACGGCGCCAGGTGTTCCGGGTTGGGCGTAGATCATGGTGGGCCTCTGTCTGGGTCGATGCCTGTCGTGCCGACAGGCGATGCACCGATACTAGTGAGCCCCGCACGCCAGACGAATGCATCGTTGGCAGGAGGAGCTCTCGTCATTTGGTCGTAGGCGTTGCACACACCCAAATGTGGGGGGGGTTATGCGGTGGATTCGGGATTAGTGTCTGGCAACGAGGTCTTTGGGCAACTTGAAGGTCCAGAGCATGCCGCCCTGGTTGAAGTCCTTGACCCGCTTGGCCACTTCGCCGCCCCACAGCGGCACGGCGCCGCCCCAGCCGGAGAGCACCGAGACGTACTGTTCGCCGTCCATTTCCCAGGTCACGGGCGAGCCGAGCACGCCGGAGCCGGTCTGGAATTCCCAGACCTTCTCGCCGGTCTTGGCATTGAACGCCTGCAGGAAGCCTTCCGGCGTGCCGGTGAACACCAGGTTGCCCTTGGTGGTCAGCACACCGCCCCACAGCGGCGCGAAGTTCTTGTGGCGCCAGACTTCCTTGCCGGTTTTCGGGTCGATCGCCCGCAGCACGCCGATGTAGTCTTCATTCAACGGCTTGATGGTGAAACCGGCACCGAGGAACGCCGCGCCTTTCTTGTAGGCGATGCCTTCGTTCCAGATGTCCATGCCCCATTCGTTGGACGGCACGTAGAACAAGCCGGTGTCGCGGTTGTAGGCCATCGGCATCCAGTTTTTCGCGCCGAGGAAGGCCGGCGCGACGAACACCGAGCTGCCCTTGGCTTCCGTGCCCGGTGCGCCAGGACGGCTGGCTTCGTTGTAGATCGGCCGACCGGTCTTATCCAGGCCGGTGGCCCAGGTGATCTTGTCCACGAACGGGAAGCCGCGGATGAATTTGCCGTTGGTGCGGTCCAGCACGTAGAAGAAACCGTTGCGGTCAGCGGTGGCCGCCGCCTTGATTTCCTTGCCGCCCTCGGTGTAGTTGAACGACACCAACTCGTTGACGCCGTCATAGTCCCAGCCGTCGTGGGGCGTGCTCTGGAAGTGCCACTTGATGGTGCCGTCGTCCGGGTTGAGCGCCAGGCGCGACGACGAGTAGAGGTTGTCGCCAGGGCGCAGGTGCGAGTTCCAGGGCGCCGGGTTGCCGGTGCCGAACAACAGCAGGTTGGTTTCCGGGTCGTAATAACCGCCCAGCCAAGGCGCGGCGCCGCCGGTCTTCCACAGGTCGCCCGGCCAGGTCTTGCCCGCTTCGCCGCCGGAGATGCCGTTTTCCACGGCCTTGCCGTCCTTGTAGACGTAACCCATGTGGCCTTCCACCGTTGGCCGGCTCCACAGCAAAGTACCGTTCTTCGGGTCGTAGGCTTCGATCTTGCCGACCACGCCGAATTCGCCACCGGCCACGCCGGTGATCAGCTTGCCGTTGATCACCAGCGGCGCGGCGCTGATCGAGTAGCCTTCCTTGTGGTCGGCGACTTTCTTGCTCCAGACCACCTTGCCGGTGTCCTTGTTCAGCGCCACGAGCTTGGCGTCGAGGGTGCCGAAGATCACCAGGTCGCCGTACAGCGCGACGCCACGGTTGATCACGTCGCAGCAGGGGCGGATGTCATCCGGCAGGCGCGCATCGTATTGCCAGAGCTTCTTGCCGGTACGCGCATCCACGGCGAACACCCGCGAATAGGAGCCGGTCATGTACATCACGCCGTCCTTGATCATCGGCTGCGCCTGCTGGCCGCGCTGCTTTTCCCCGCCGAAGGAGAACGCCCACACCGGTCGCAGCTCCTTGACGTTGTCGACGTTGAGGATCTCCAGCGGGCTGTAGCGCTGACCCTGTACGCCGAGGCCGTTGGTGACGATCTGCTCGGGGTTCTTGGGATCCTGGAGAATGTCCTGGTCGGAAACCCCGGCCAAGGCCTGGCCGGACAACAGCATGGCACTGAGCAGCAGGCTCAAGACGAAGGGCTGGCGACGTGCGGGTTGAGTCATGACGGCTTCCTCTGCAGTTTTTGTTATTTCCGGGAAATTTTCCCGGTCTGGTGCAGATTCTTGGGCGCCGCCGCCCGGACAACAATTGCCCGCAATGTGGAGTTTTCTAGTTCCTTGGTACAGGGTCGGATGCCGACCAACACCCCCTGTGGGAGCGGGCTTGCTCGCGAAGAGGCCTTTACATTCAACATATGTATTGCCTGACACACCGCCTTCGCGAGCAAGCCCGCTTCCACAGGGGGATTTGGGTGGGTCAGTTGTTTGAGTTGGAGTCGACTCGGGTCATCTGCACTCGCTCGTAACGCGGGTACAAATGACTGACGCTGCGGATCAATTCGTAGCGGCTGAGGTTGATCCCGGCAAAGCGCTCGGGAATCGGGCTGCGGATCATCTCGCTCATGTCGCTGCCGTTGGCCGCGCCGTCGCGCATCAACTGATCGAGCCAGCCCAGGTAGTCGCGCATTTGCGCGAAGGGCTGCGGATCGCTGGCGACCGGGCCGTGGCCGGGCACGATCAGTGTCCAGGGTAAAGCCTGCAGGGTCGCGATGTCGGCCAGCCACACCGCCAGCCCCGGACTGTTGGGCGTGGTCAGCGCCCGCTGATAAAACACCAGGTCCCCGGCGAATAGCACGCCGGTTTTCTGGTCGAGAATAGCCAGATCCGCACCTGTATGCCCACCCAGGCTCAGCAGGCGCAAATCGTGATTCCCAAAACTTTCCACACCCGGCGTCAGCGCCTGCGTCGGCAACACCACTTCGGTGCCGCGCATCCAGTCGCCCACCAGCCGGTACATGTTCTCGGCCATGGCATCGCCCTGTTTTTGCAGCAGCTCGCTGGTGCCGGCCAGTGCGCCAATCGGCACGTCGGTAAACGCCTGGTTGCCCAGCACATGGTCGGGGTGATGATGGGTCAACAGCACCTGGATCACCGGCTTGTCGGTGGTCGCCGCGATGGCCCGGCGCATGGCCTCGCCATAACGCCTGGACGGTCCGGTATCGATCACCACCACGCCCCGCTCGGTCACGATGAACGCCGTGTTGACGATGTTGCCACCGTTATCCCTGGCGAAATTGTCGGTGCTGCCTTCGAGCAGCCAGGTGTCTTCGGCGATCTGCCTGGGCTTGAGCGAGTACTCGAGTTCGGCCATGGCCGGCAGGCCCAGGCCGATCAACAACAGCAGCATCCAGCGCATGACAGACTCCTTGGATTCAGGGGATCGACGCATCGAACCGATTGCCGCTGTTATCGCGCAACAACAGGCGCGTCGGCCCTGCCCCTTCGATATCAAAGGCCAGGCTGGGGTTTTCGCTGACGGCGGGGAACAGCTCGAGGCGGGCCAAAAGCTGATCGTGCTGATTGCGCAACTCGGCATGGTTGAGGAAAAATTCCGGGATGCCGCTGACCATGCCGTTGTCCATTGGATGCGCCACCTGCAGGCGCACGCGGCTGAATGCCTCCCGCGGGTAACGGCCGCCCAGCACTTCGCCGATGTGTTCTTCCCAGCCCGCCTGGGTGCGTACCACGCTGGGCGCGGTGCAACCGCCGCCTGCCGCGTCGATCAGGGTCGAACCGACATGCCACACCCCGTCACGGGTCAACACCGCCGCGCGCAAGGGCGTGGCCTGTTCGACGCGGATGCGGATCGACAGCCACGGCAACACACCATCCAGCGGTTCGAAATCGACGATTTTCGGCAGGGGATTGAGTTCCGCCCAGGCAAGGATTTTCACCACCTCGCCCTTGAACGCCCGGGCGTCGATTTCCAGGGGCACTTGCCGGGCATCTTCGGCGAATGGCGGCGCCAGCAGCTTGACCCGCTGGTCGAACACGAACGGCGCATCGCCCAGCATCTGCTTGTGATAGAAGGCCCACATCACCGACGGTACCGGATCCTGGCCCGGATCGATGTCCACCGCCCGGGCGGCCGGGCTCAGGATCAGCCACACGACCAACAGACAACTCCCTCGCCAGATCATCCCTTGCTCCTATTGGTACATCTCGGGCACGTCGTAACGCAGGCCGTAATGGCCATAGATGGTTTTCACCGAGCCTTCGCGGATCAGGCCTTCCAGCGCCTCCTCCACGGCATAGGCCAATTGCCGGTTGCTTTCGTGCACCGCCATGCCGATTTCCCAGAGTTGCTTGCCCATGTTCGGGTAGGCGTTTTCCGCCAGGGTCAACTGCGGGTCGGCCGCTTCATGCACTTGCCAGTCGATCTCGCCGCGCATGGCCATGACCGCGTCGACCTCGCCGGCCTTCATCGCCGCAAACGCCTGGGGCACGCCCGGGTAGTGACGGGTCTTGCCGGCGAGCATGCCGTTGAACACCGAGGTCAGGTAGAACGACGGCACGCTGTCGACCTCGACGCCGATCGGGTGTTGCTCGAACACCGCGACGCTGGCCACCTTGTCCAGCCGTCGACGGTCGTAGGCGACCTGCCACTGCTCGTTCTGGTATGGGCCGAACATCACCACATGGCCGTTTTCCATCTCGCCGAATTCGTTGCGTTTCTGCGCGTAATCGCGGTCGTACGGCACCCGCATCATCAGGTCGGCCAGTTGCTGGTTGTGCAGCGGGCTGGCCCGCCAGATGTAATCGCGCAGGTCGTCGTCGAGCTTTTCCCCGGCGGGCGCCCAGATCAGCGTCAGGCGCACGCCCAGCGCCTTGGCCAGCGCCTGGGCCAGTTCGACATCGACACCCCGGGGCTGACCGGCGTCTTCAAAACTGTAAGGGGCAAAATCCCTGTAGACCGCCACTTTCAGCTCCCCGGCGGCGATCATTTCGTCATAGTTGCGAACCTGCGCCTGCACCGACTGGCAGCACAGCCACACAGCGCCGATCAACACCGCGAGCAGGCGCATGGGTCACTCCTCGACGTGGACGCTGTCCAGGTAACTGCGCACCGCCCACAGGGCTTCCTGGCTCAGGTAGTCGGCCATCTTCGGCATATACACGCGGCCGTCACGCACCGCGCCATGGCGCACCCGTTCGACGAACCATTCATCGCCCGCCTCGCCGACATCGAGCATGCGCAAGTCCGGCGCGATACCACCGGACTTGGCTTCCAGGCCATGGCAGGCCGCACAGTTCTGGTTGTAGGCCGACGAGCCGATTTCCACTGCCTTGTCGTGCTCCGGGGAACTGCGGTAAGGGTTCACGGCGGCCCAGCCGTCGCCATCCACCTGGACGCCGGCATCCTTGATCGGGGTCAGGCCTTTGGTCTCAACGGCTTGTGGCACCACATTGCCGTGGGCCCATACGGAACCTGCACTGATAAAGCCGGCCAGCAGTCCGGCAACGAGCAAGGCGTTGCGTTTTGTTGTCATTGTTATGCCCTCTGGATTGCACGCAAGACCTCTTGGCAGAGGCTATGGCAACCATCTTAGGAACCCCGACGCGCTGACCCCATGCTGCTTTGGTGGCCGCCGTCTAGTCCCTTGGTAGTAAGGCCTTGGAGGGACGCCCAAATCAGGTGGCCCCTGGGAATTTTTCCCGGCAACGGCGGGACATTTTCCGTATCCGCCACACGGCGGGCGCCCCACCCTGTGCAGGCCAAAACCTCCACTGGGAACTGCCACCATGACAATAAGATCGCTACCCGCCCTTTCCCCCCTGACCGTCGCCGTGCAGACATTTTTGCTGGCCGCCAGCCTGTCCCTGAGTGCTACTGGTCATGCCGAGTCCACCCCGGCCACCGCTGGCAAAAACGTCAGTTGGGAAGACATTGCCAACGACCACCTGACGACGAAAGACGTGCTGCAATACGGCATGGGCACCAATGCCCAGCGCTGGAGTCCCCTGGCCCAGGTCAACGACAAGAACGTGTTCAAGCTGACCCCGGCCTGGTCCTATTCCTTCGGTGACGAGAAGCAGCGCGGCCAGGAATCCCAGGCCATCGTCAGGGACGGCGTGGTCTATGTCACCGGCTCGTATTCGCGGGTATTCGCCCTGGATGCCAAGACCGGCAAACGCCTGTGGACCTACAACCACCGCCTGCCGGACAACATTCGTCCGTGCTGCGACGTGGTCAACCGCGGCGCGGCGATCTATGGCGACAAGATCTACTTCGGCACCCTCGATGCGCGGCTGATCGCCCTGGACAAGAACACCGGCAAAGTGGTGTGGAACAAGAAGTTCGGCGACCACGCCGCGGGCTACACCATGACTGGCGCCCCGGTGCTGATCAAGGACAAGACCAGCGGCAAGGTGCTGCTGATCCACGGCAGTTCCGGTGATGAATTCGGCGTGGTCGGCCAGCTCTACGCCCGCGACCCGGACACCGGCGAAGAAGTCTGGATGCGGCCTTTCGTCGAAGGCCACATGGGCCGCCTGAACGGCAAGGACAGCACCCCCACCGGCGACGTCAAGGCGCCGTCGTGGCCGAACGATCCGACCACCGAGACCGGAAAGGTCGAAGCCTGGAGCCATGGCGGCGGCGCACCCTGGCAGAGCGCCAGTTTCGATGCCGACACCAACACCATCATCGTCGGCGCCGGCAATCCGGGCCCCTGGAACACCTGGGCGCGCACCTCGAAGGACGGCAACCCGCACGATTACGACAGCCTCTACACCTCCGGCCAGGTGGGCGTCGACCCGAGCACCGGCGAGGTCAAATGGTTCTACCAGCACACGCCGAACGATGCCTGGGACTTCTCCGGCAACAACGAGCTGGTGCTGTTCGACTACAAAGACAAGGACGGCAAGACGGTCAAGGCCACCGGCCACGCCGACCGCAACGGTTTCTTCTACGTGGTCGACCGCAACAACGGCAAATTGCAGAACGCCTTCCCCTTCGTCGACAACATCACCTGGGCCAGCCACATCGACCTCAAGACCGGCCGCCCGGTGGAGAACGAAGGCCAGCGCCCGGTCAAGCCATTGCCGGGGGAGACAAAGGGCAAGCCGGTGGAAGTCTCGCCGCCGTTCCTCGGCGGCAAGAACTGGAACCCCATGGCCTACAGCCAGGACACCGGGCTGTTCTACATTCCGGGCAACCAATGGAAAGAGGAATACTGGACCGAAGAGGTCAACTACAAGAAAGGCTCGGCCTACCTGGGCATGGGGTTTCGCATCAAGCGCATGTACGACGATCACGTCGGCACCCTGCGGGCGATGAACCCGACCACCGGCAAGGTGGTCTGGGAGCACAAGGAACACCTGCCGCTGTGGGCCGGCGTGCTGGCGACCAAGGGCAACCTGGTGTTCACCGGTACCGGCGACGGTTTCTTCAAGGCCTTCGATGCGAAAACCGGCAAGGAGCTGTGGAAATTCCAGACCGGTAGCGGCATCGTCTCGCCGCCGATCACCTGGGAACAGGACGGCGAGCAGTACATCGGCGTGACCGTCGGCTACGGCGGCGCGGTGCCGTTGTGGGGCGGCGACATGGCGGAGTTGACCAAGCCGGTGGCCCAGGGCGGCTCGTTCTGGGTGTTCAAGATCCCGAGCTGGGATAACCAGACGGCGAAACGCTGATCCCCACCGCCAGCAACCTGCGCCTACAACGCGAACCTGTAGGAGCCGGCTTGCTGGCGATTGCGCCCCTCCTCACAACGAGACGCCCGCCATGAAGTACCTTCCCCTGCTGCTATTGCTAAGCGCCCTCCCGACCCACGCCGACAACGGCGACGAGACCCCCCTGATCATCAACGGCTGCACCATCGCCGAACACAGCCAGTGCCCCGGCGCCAACCTCAAGGGCGCCAACCTGAGCAACCAGGACCTGCGCAACATGAACCTCAGCGGCGCCGACCTGCGCGAGGCCGACCTGCGCCACGCCCGCCTCGACCTCGCCAACCTGGAAAAGGCCCGCCTACAGGGTGCTAATCTGACCCGCGCGAGCCTGCAGCAAAGCAATGCGCGCCTGGCGGATTTCACCGGCGCCACGCTGGTGGCGATCCAGGGCTGGGGGATGTTCGCCCAGGGCGCGCAATTCGCCAACGCCGACCTCAGCGCCGCCTACCTGCAATTCGCCCGCCTCTCCGGCGCCAGATTGCACAACAGCAACCTGCGCGCCGCCGACCTGGAGATGACCTGGCTGAGCAAGGCCGACCTCAAGGATGCCAACCTGAGCGACGCCAACCTGCAGGAGGCCAAGTTGGGTGAAAGCAACCTGGAGCACGCCAACCTCAGCGGCTCGCGCCAGCACTATGCGAATTTTCAGGATGCGAACATGGAGGGCTGTACGGGGTGCCCGACGACTTGGGACAAATGACCAGAATGCAACACACCCCCCCTGTGGGAGCGGGCTTGCTCGCGAAAGCGGAGTGTCATTGAGCATTTTCGTGACTGACACACCGTCTTCGCGAGCAAGCCCGCTCCCACAGGGGATGGGTGTTGAATGGACGAGCGAGTCACCCCGCCTTGCGCACCACCCCCATATCAATCCCCAGATGCACCAGCTCGGCATGGGAGCTCACCTGCAACTTGCTCTTGAGCAACGTCAGGTGATTGGAAACCGTCTTGCTGCTGATGCTCAGTTGCTCGGCTATCTGCCGCGCCGGGGTGCCCTTGGCGAGCATCACGAAAATCTCCAGCTCGCGCTGGGTCATGCTCTGCAGGCGCGGGTCGCTGGCGTCCTGTTGCGCATGGCAAGCCAGTTGCGTAGCCAGCGGCTGTTCGATGTAGGCGTGCCCGGCAAGCACGCGCCGCACCGCCTCGATCAACACTTCTGGCGCCGAGCTTTTGGTCAGGTAACCCGCGGCCCCGGCGTCCAGTGCCTGGCGCACCAGCGGCAGTTCATCGTGCATGCTGAAAAACAGCACCCGCAGTTGCGGCAAGCGCTGGCGCAAGCGCCGGGTGGTTTCCAGGCCGCTGATGCCGGGCAAGCCGAAATCCATGATCACCAGCTGCGGCACGCTCTCCTGAACGCGCAGCAACGCTTCCTCCCCCGTTGCCGCCTCACGCACCTGCAGCGCCGGCAACAGGGCGCGCAACAGGCTGGCGTAGCCCTGGCGGACTACCGCATGGTCATCGACCAGCAAAATACTCATGAAACCTCCAGGGGCATGCTCAAGGCCAGCGCCCAACCGGCGCCGGGGTGACTGATGATGCGCAACTCGCCGCCCAGGCTACGGGCGCGTTCGCGCATCGAATACAAGCCGACGCCGGGGCGCTGGGGTTGCGCGGCGCCGCGACCGTTATCGCGCACCAGCAGGCGCAGGCGCGCGCCCTGATGTTGCAGGCGCACCCGCACCTGGCTGGCGTCGGCATGCCGGGCGATGTTGGTCAGGGCTTCCTGCAGCAAGCGGTACAGATGGGTCTTGTCTGGCGCCGACAGCGTTGGTAACTGCGCACTGAGGCGCAGTCGACAATCGATGCCCTGGCGGCCCTGCCATTGCTCCACCAGCAAGCGGATGGCGTCGGCCAGCGACAGGTGTTGCAGGACCACCGGATAGAGGTTGTGCACCAATGCCCGAAAGCCCTGTTGCAGGTGTTCGCAGTTGTGCTCCAGTTCCACCATGGTGCGCTCGACGGTTGCCGGCTGATCGGCCACCAGGCGCAGCAGACAAGCCTGGGCACGGATGCCGGCCAGGTACTGACCGAGATCGTCGTGCAGGGTCTGGGCCAGTTGGGTGCGCTCCTGTTCCTGTACGGCCAGCAAGGCCTGGGTCAGCCGGGCGTTGTCGCTGCCGGCCTGTTCCAGCGCCGCGGTCATGCGGTTGAAATGCACCGCCAGTTGGCGAGCCTCGGGCACCCCTTGGGTGCGCAGGCGCACCTTGAGCTGGCCGGCGCACACCTGCTGCAGCGCCCGCAGCAACTCATCGAGCAAGCCCATGCCGCGGCGCACGGCCCAGCGGATGGTCAACAGACTGACCAGCAGGGCCATCGCGCACAGGCTGAGCAGCTGTTGCAGGGAATCCCGGACTTCGTCGATTTCATCCCGCGGGTCGACTGCGATCTGCACCCGTCGGCCATCGGCCAGATCGAGAACGCTTGCGCCGTGTCGGCCCTCAGTGAACAACAAGCGTGCGAGCCAGGCATCGAGCCCGTCCTGCACGGCTGGCCGGGGTTGTTCATCCGCCACCAGCCAGTGCACACGCACATGGCGCAGGCCTTGGGTCAGCCGTGGTTGCAGGCTGACCGGGTCACGGGCGGCGGTTTCGCTCAGGTACTCGACCACCGCTTCGGCCGATTGCAGTTCACGCTCCACATCCGCCAGCGCCTGATGCACCAGCAACGCCGTGCACGCCAGGGTGACCAGCGCGAAAAAGCCGCAGACCCACAGGTTGATCCGCCACAGGGCCGACATGCCTAGCGCCCCGGTGTCGCGGGCATCACCTGCATAGGTGCGGGACGCGGGCCATGGAGCCGGTCGACGCCGATCAGGGTGAGAATCAGCAGGAGCGGCAACAGCAGTGCCTTGACGATACGCATGCCCAGTCCCCTCCAGAGTCGTGGCCTTTATTGCCCATGCTAAAACCGCGCCGCCCGGTACGGGCTACTACCTTGGTACTGGCTGGTTGGTACTTTCTGCATATTTCCACGCCTGCCCGGGCTTCCTATGCTGGCGCTACCTGTAATGGAGTGCCCTATGCGCCAGCTTGCCCCTTACGCCTTGATCTACCTGCTGGCGATTGCCTGCGCCGCCGGGTTGGTCACCCAGAGCCAGGCGGCGGACGCGCCCTTGCAGGTGCGCATCGGCTACCTGGGTTATCGCCCGGACCCTGGCCCGCTGCTGTCGAACGTCATTGCCGAACCCACCGATGCCGGGCTGCGCGGCGCCGAACTGGCGATCACCGACAGCAACAGCACTGGGCGTTTTCTCAATCACGCCTACAGTCTGGTCAGCGCCAGTGTCGACAACCCGCAAGCCTTGCTCGAAGCGGCAAAATCCCAGCATGAACAAGGCCTGCGCTTGTTCGTGGTGAACGCACCGGCCAGCAGCCTGCGCCAACTCAGTGCTGCGCTGCCCGACAGCCTGCTGTTCAACGCCGGCAGCCCCGACGACAGCCTGCGCAGCACCGATTGCCTGCCCAACGTGCTGCACAGCCTGCCGAGCCGGGCGATGCTCGCCGATGCGCTGGCGCAATTTCTGGTAGTGCGCAAATGGCAACGAGCGCTGCTGATCGTCGGCCCGACCACCGACGATCAAGCCTACGCCGCCGCCCTGCGCCGAGCGGCCAAGCGCTTCGGCCTGCAACTGGTGGCGGAGAAAGCCTGGAGTTTCGACAACGATCAACGGCGCAGCGCCCAGGCCGACATGCCGCTGTTCACCCAGACCGCCGAATACGATGTGGTGCTGGTGGCCGATGAGCGCGGCGATTTCGGCGAATACGTGCCCTACCAGACCTGGTACCCGCGCCCGGTCGCCGGGACTCAGGGCCTGACCCCGGTGGGTTGGCACAAGACCGTGGAAACCTACGGCGCCGCCCAGCTGCAGAAGCGCTTCGAAGCCCTGGCCGGCCGCTGGATGAACGACCGCGACTTCGCCGCGTGGATGGCCGTGCGCAGCATCGCCAGCGCCGTGAGCAAATCGCGCCAGACCGAGCCGATGGCGATCCGCGACCTGGAAATCAGCGACCAGTTGCCGCTGGACGGTTTCAAGGGCCGCAAGCTCAGCTACCGCCCCTGGAACGGCCAACTGCGCCAACCGATTCCGATCGTGCAGCCGCGGGCGCTGGTCAGCACCTCGCCCCAGGACGGTTTCCTGCACCCGTTCAACGAGATGGACAGCCTGGGTTACGACAAGCCCGAGGTCAGCTGCCGCTTTCCCTGAATACAACAACTACAACAAGGAAACTGCCATGCGCCGCACTCTTCTTTCCTGCGCCCTGCTGCTCGCCGCCAGCCACGCCGTCGCCAGCACCGCCTGGGTCTCCAATGAAAAGGACAACAGCCTCAGCCTGATCGACATGCAGACCCTGCAAGTCACCGACACCCTGCCCGTCGGCCAACGCCCCCGTGGTCTGCTGCTGTCCCACGACAACAAGCTGCTGTACATCTGCGCCAGCGACTCGGACCGGGTCCAGGTGATGGACGTGGCCACCCGCAAGATCATCAAGGAACTGCCCTCGGGCAAGGACCCCGAGCAATTCGCCCTGCACCCCAACAATCGCTGGCTGTATGTCTCCAACGAAGACGATGCGCTGGTCACGGTGATCGACACCGAGACGTCCAAAGTCCTCGGCCAGATCAACGTCGGCGTCGAGCCCGAAGGCATGGCCGTCAGCCCCGACGGCAAGTGGGCGGTGAACACCAGCGAAACCACCAACATGCTGCACTGGATCGACACCAGCACCCAGACCCTGGCCGACAGCACGCTGGTGGATCAGCGCCCGCGCTTCGTCGAGTTCTCGCCGGACGGTTCACAGCTGTGGGCTTCAGCGGAAATCGGCGGCACCGTGACCATCCTCGACGTCGCCAGCCGCAAGATCCTCAAGACCCTGAACTTCCAGATCAAGGGCGTGCATCCGGACAAGGTCCAACCCGTGGGCGTCAAGCTCAGTGCCGACGGCAAGTACGGCTTCGTCGCGCTCGGCCCGGCCAATCATGTGGCGGTGATCGATGCCAAAACTTTCGAGATTCTCGACTACCTGTTGGTGGGTCGACGGGTCTGGCAGATGGCATTCACCCCGGATCAAAAGCAGCTGCTGGCCACCAACGGCGTCAGCGGTGACGTTTCGGTGATCGATGTCGACAGCCTCAAGGTCAGCAAATCGGTGAAGGTCGGACGATATCCGTGGGGCGTGGTGGTGACCCCATGAACGCCCTGGAAGTCAGCGACCTGAGCTTTGCCTACGGCCCTCGGGAGGCCCTGCGCCAGGTGAACTTCAGCCTGGCGCCCGGGCGTTTCGCCGCGCTGCTGGGGCCCAACGGCGCCGGCAAATCCACCCTGATCGCGCTGCTGACAAGGCTCTATGACCTGCAGCACGGGGATATCCGGGTCGGCGGCTGTTCATTGCGCAGCGCCCCGCGCCCGGCGCTGAAACAACTGGGCGTGGTGTTCCAGCAAAGCACCCTGGACCTGGACCTCAGCGTCGAGCAGAACCTGCGTTATCACGCCGCGCTGCATGGCTTGTCCCGGCGCCAGACGCGCCTGCGGGTCGACGCGGAACTGGCCCGCCAGGCCCTTTGCGAGCGCCGTGGCGAACGGGTGCGCGAACTCAATGGTGGCCATCGCCGTCGAGTGGAAATTGCCCGTGCACTGCTGCACGAGCCGCGCCTGTTGCTGCTCGACGAAGCCAGCGCCGGCCTCGACCCGGCCAGTCGCCTGGCGCTCAACCAGCACATTCGCAAGCTGTGCCACGAGCAGCACATCAGCGTGCTCTGGACCACCCACCTACTCGACGAAGTACAGGCCAGCGACGACCTGTTGATCCTCCATCAGGGCCGCCTGGTGGCCAGCGGACAGGCCGACGCACTGAGCCTGGAGCACGGCGGCGACCTGGACTCGGCCTTCACCCGACTGACCACCTCAGGAGCTGCCCAATGAACGCGTACTGGCAATGTTTGCGCGGCATCGTGCTGCGCGAATGGCTGCGTTTCGTGATGCAACGCACGCGGTTTCTCAGCGCCCTGGTGCGGCCATTGCTATGGCTGCTGGTGTTCGCCGCGGGCTTTCGCGCCGCGCTGGGCATCGCCATCATCGAACCCTACGACACCTACATCCCGTACGAGGTCTACATTATCCCCGGGCTGGCCTGCATGATCCTGCTGTTCAACGGCATGCAGGGCTCACTGTCGATGGTCTACGACCGCGAGATGGGTAGCATGCGCGTCCTGCTCACCAGTCCCCTGCCCCGCACCTTCCTGCTGTACAGCAAGCTGTTGGCCACCTCGCTGATTTCGCTGCTGCAGGTGTATGCCTTCCTGGCGATTGCCTGGCTCTACGGCGTGCAGCCGCCGGTCATGGGGTTGCTGCTGGCCCTGCCAGTGTTGCTGCTGGTGGCCTTGATGCTCAGCGCCCTGGGCCTGTTGCTGTCGAACGCGATCCGCCAGCTGGAGAACTTCGCCGGGGTGATGAACTTCGTGATCTTCCCGCTGTTTTTCCTGTCATCGGCGCTCTATCCGCTGTGGAAAATGCGCGAGGCCAGCGAGTGGCTGTACTGGTTGTGCGCGCTGAACCCGTTTTCCCATGCGGTAGAGCTGGTGCGTTTTGCCTTGTATGAGCGGTTCAATCTGCTGGCGTTGGCGGTGTGCGTGGGCCTGACCCTGCTGTTTTCGCTACTGGCCGTACTCACCTTCAACCCTCAACATGCCGCCCTGCGCAAATCCACCTGACCAGGAAATTGAGCATGGAAAATTAATACTTTAGTACTGGTCCTACCTGTCTATCGTCGCATTCCCAACGCCTCGCGACTGGCATGTAATGGCTGCATAACTATAAGGACCAGACCCCATGCCGCGTGCCTCACGTCACCTGCTGCGTCCCACTCTCGCTGCGCTGTCGCTGGGCCTGTGGCTGGGCGGTGCACAGGCGCAAGCCCCGCTGTTTTCCCCCGATGGCTATCGCATCGACCTGTACCGCAGCCCCACGCCGGAACAACTGCCAGGCGCGACCATCATCGACACCCCAGGCCTGCAAGCGCTGCTCGGGCAAAAGCCGCGCCCGCTGCTGATCGACGTCTACCGTCGCCAATGGCTGCAAGGCCGCTTCATCGAAGACCAGCCCCACGAAAACCTGCCCGGCAGCCACTGGCTGGCGAACACCGGCGACGGAGAGCTGACGGCGCAATGGCAGGACTACTTCGCCGACCACCTGAAAAAGCTGACCGCCGGCGACCCGGCGCAACCGTTGGTCTTTTACTGCCGGGCCGACTGCTGGTTGAGCTGGAACGCCGTCAAGCGCGCAGCCTCTTTGGGCTATAAGACACTGTATTGGTACCGCGATGGCCTCGACGCCTGGCAAGCCGCCAGCCTGCCGGTCGCACCCGCTTTGCCCGAACCCTTTCCCTGAGCTTTACGCGTGCCTGCAGTTGCCACACCATAATCAAAATAATGAGGTGAAAGGCCATGTACAAAATTCTGATTGCCGACGATCACCCGCTGTTTCGCGAAGCCATACACAACGTCATCAGCGATGGTTTTGCCGGTAGCGAGGTGATGGAAACCGCCGACCTGGACAGCGCCCTGGCGTTGACCCAGGAGCACGATGACCTGGACCTGATCCTGCTCGACCTGAACATGCCCGGCATGCACGGGCTCAATGGCCTGATCAACCTGCGCAACGAAGCGCCGACCATTCCGGTGGTGATCGTCTCCGCCGAGCAGGACAAGCAGGTCGTCCTGCAGGCCATCACCTACGGCGCCGTGGGTTTCATCACCAAGTCCTCGCCCCGTGCCCAGATGACCGAGGCCATCCAGCAGATTCTCAATGGCAATGTCTACCTGCCCCCGGACATTATCCGCACCACCAAAAGCAGCACCCACCGGCGCATGAACGATGCCCCGAGCTTCCCGCCGGAACTGTTGCAGGCCCTGACCCGCAAGCAGCTGCAGGTGCTGGAGCGGATGACCAAGGGTGAATCGAACAAGCAGATCGCCTACACCCTGGAAATCGCCGAAACCACGGTCAAGGCCCATGTCTCGGCAATCCTGCGCAAACTCAACGTGCACAACCGGGTGCAGGCGATCCTGAGTGCCGGGGATATTGATTTCGGGTCTTATTTGCGGCGTTGAAACAGAAGACCGCGTCGTTCCCATCGCCGGCAGGCCGGCTCCCACAGGGGATTTGTGTACGACGCAGATCCCTGTAGGAGCTGGCTTGCCAGCGAAGAGGCCCTCACAAACACCAAATAACTCAAGGCCTGGCGAGCAAATGACTCATCGCCGTCTTCAGCTTCATCGGCCGCACCGGCTTGTGCATCAGGGTATGCCCCAGTTCGCGGATCTGCTGCTTGAGCTCGTTGCTGTAATTGGCGGTGATCATCATGGCCGGGATCGCGCAGGCGCGGCGGGCGTTGATCCGCGCGACAGCATCGACGCCGTTCTGGTCGTTGTCCAGGTGATAGTCGGCAATCAACAGGTCGGCTCCGGCATGGTAGTTGTCCACTTGCCGCGCCAGGTCATCTTCCGACAACGCCGTCACCACCCGACAGCCCCATCCCTCCAGCAACGTACGCATGCCGGCGCAAATGGTCGCATCGTTGTCCAGCACCCAGACCCGCGCCCCGCGCAGCCGTTCGAGCATCGGTTCGCTCATCGGAAGGCTCGGCAATGGCTTGGGCGCGGTGGCGCTGATCGGCACCTCCACTGCGAACATCGAGCCCCTGCCCGGCCATGAACGCACGTGGATGCGGTGCCCGAGGATGCCGGCGATTTTCTCGACAATCGCCAGCCCCAGGCCCAACCCACGATCCTGATCCGGACGTTGCACGTCGCCGCGCTTGAACTCCTGGAAGATTTCTTCCAGGCGATTTTCGGCAATGCCCATGCCGCTGTCCCAGACCTCGATCGACAGGCTGCTTTGATGCCGCCGACAACCCAGCACCACACGACCGCTGTAGGTGTAGCGAATGGCGTTGCTCAACAGATTGCGCAGGATGCGCGCCAGTAACTGGATGTCGCTGCGAACCAGTGCCGAACAGGGGATGAAATGCAGTTGCAGGCCCTCGCTGCGCGCCACCTCGGTGTATTCGGCGGCGAGATTTTCCAGCAGTTCGCTCAAGGCGAACGGCGCCACATCGGCCTTGATCACGCCGGCATCGAGCTTGGAAATATCCACCAGGGTGCCCAGCAGACTCTCCACATCTTCCAGGGAATTGCTGACATTGCGCACCAGATGCTCGTTGGCGATCGGCTCGCGGCGCTCCAGCAAGGCGCTGGTGAACAACCGCGCGGCGTTCAGCGGTTGCAGCAGGTCGTGACTGACCGCGGCGAGGAACTTGGTCTTCGACAGGTTGGCCTGTTCCGCCTCCAGTTTGGCCTCACGCAAGCGTGACTCGACCCGCCGGCGCTCGTCGATTTCACGCAGCAACTGGTCGTTTAGCTGGGTCAGTTCGGCGGTGCGTTCGCGCACCCGCAGTTCGAGGTTCTGATAGGCCTGGTGCAGCGCTTCGGCGGTACGCCGGCGTTCGGTGATGTCGCGGATCAACACGAAGATCCCCACCACCTCGCCACTGGCCAGGCGATTGGGCACGTAGGAGCGCAACATGTAGCGCTCCTGGTTGTTGACGTTGGTCTCGGCGAATTCGAAGGTCACGCTCTCCCCGGCCAGCGCCCTGGCCACGTAGGACTCCAGGCGCTGGTAATGCTGCTCGCTGTGCACCTGGCGCAGGCTCTGGCCGAGCATCACGCCGCGCGGCCAGCAGTACCATTCTTCGTAGACCTTGTTGGTGAACTCGTAGACCAGGTCGGCATTGAGGTAGGCGATCAGCGCGGGCACATGGTCGGTGATCAGGCGAATCCAGCGCTCGCTTTCGCTCAGGGCCTGGGCGTGCTGGTAGCGCTCAGTGATGTCGGTGAAGGTGTTGACGAAACCACCGGCCGGCAGTGGATGGGTGCGAATTTCCAGGACCCGGCCATCGTACAGGCGCTGTTCGCAATCCTGCACGGGACGCCCGTTCGCGCCACGACTGGCCGGGGTCAGCAGGGTCAACTCGCTGTCGGCGATGACTTCGGCAAAGGGCCGATGGGCCGCCACCGGCGCCAGGCCGCTGAGTTCCAGGAACCGCCGGTTCCACAGCTCCAGGATGCCCTCGGCGTTGACCATGGCCACGCCTTGGGACAGGTTGTCCACCGCCCGTTGCAGCAAGTGCGACTTCTGCGCCACCGCCTGCTCGCGGCGCATGGTTTCGCTCTGCTTGACGTCGGTGATGTCGGTGAACAGGATCACCCGCCCGCCCTCCTGGGTCGGCCGCTCGCTGACCTGCAGCCAGCGCCCGTCCTGCAGGCGATACAGCAGGTTCTCATCGGCGTGCCCGCGCGGCTCCTCGGTAAACGGCCCGTTGTTCATCATCAGGCGCTTGACCTCGCCCAGGCGCATGCCGGCGTTGATCCGCACCCGGCTGTGGGTCCAGAACGCCCTGAAGCGGCTGTTAAACAGGACAATGCGTTGATCGGCATCGAACAGCACGAAGGCATCGGAAATGCTCTCGATGGCGTCGATCAGGTGTTGATGGGCGGTTTCGGCACGCAGGCGGGCTTCGCTGAGCAGGTGGTTGCCCGCCTTGAGCTCGGCCATGGCCTGGTTCAAGGCATCGGTGCGTTCACGCACCTGCTCGGCCAGCACCACCGAATGCTGGAACGCGGCATAGGGATCGTTGCCGCGGGTGATGCCGGACTCGATGCGCTCGATCAGCGCCGCGTTGATGCGCTGCAGTTTCTGATTATCGTGCTGCAGGACGGCGATTTGCGCCCGCAGTTCAGCGCTGTCCAAGGGAGCGGCCGCGGGCAATGGCAACGCCGGTGAAGGTCTGGTTGATGTGCATGCCATTGAACTGTTCTCCGTAGGTGTTGAAGCCCATCACCCGCTGTTCGCGCAGGAAACTGCCGATCTGCTCCAGGCTGCCGGCGTCTTCCAGCTCCAGGCGCCTGAGGAAACAGTCACAACCGATGGTCAGCAACAGGTCGCCGAGGCGCTCCTGCAAGCCGTCGAACAGGCGCTGCAGGTTCGGCAGCATCGGCCCCGGGGTCATGGCGGTGAGGACGATGCCGTTCTCTACGGCGCAATAAAAACTCAGGCTCAGGTCCGGATGCACCTGCTGGATGGCGCGAACGTAGTATTGATCGTTGATGCGCACCGCCAGAGGGTGTGCGGCGAAGATCCGGTGGTCGAGCTCGGCCACCGGCACGCCGATGTGCCGGGCGTACTCGGCGGCGGCCGGCTCGGCGTTGAGTTCGAAGACTCGCCGCGAGGTGCTGTCGGCGCCGGTGACCACCAGCTTCTCCGCGCGCGGCAGGATGTGATGGGTGGTGAACACTTCGAAGTCCAGCCAGGTATTGACCAGCACCACCACCGCCGCACCGCTGCGAAAGCCGCCGTCGAAGTAGACATGGGTGTGGGTCAGGTAGTTGTCGTCACCGGCCGAGCCGCCGAAATGCGGAATATCGCCCAACGCCGCACTCAAGGCGGCGAGGACCATTTCCTCGCGGCTGGACAGGCCATCGAGCAAGGTCAGGGCAAAGCTGTTGCCCTTGATCGGGGCCAGGGTATTGCTGCGACAGCCGTTGACCAGGCGCTCGACCATCTGCTGCGCGTCGATCAGGCTGAAGTGCTCCATTTCGTCGATCAGTTCCAGGGCGATGGAAAAGTAACGATGATCGAAGCCCACCGCCGTCACGCAATTGCGCCCATAACCCTGCGGGGTGATTTCCCCGGCGCTGGTGCACCCCGCCAGGCGTATCCCGCCGAACCCTTGTTGCAAGGCGCCGCCCAGGGCCTGCAAGTCGTATTCGGCGGAGCAGAAGAACAACACGAACCCCAGGTGCGGGTGCAGCAACTGCCGCGCCAGCTCCTGCGCCACCTGTTGGGGATCGGTGGCCTGGGACATCGCACTGACGATCCCTTCGTTCTGGACCTGCTGCATGGTCGCCCCTCGCAGGTGCGTGTGTATGAGGCACGAGTGTACGAAGCCTGCGAAGGGCCACGAATGCTACTTGGGTAGCAGGTAGCCGCTTCAATGGGATGAGAGCTGTGTCGCAGATCCCGCGAACACCACCCCCCTGTAGGAGCCCGGCTTGCCGGCGAAGGCGTCATAGAAATCGCCTTCGCCGGCAAGCCGGGCTCCTACAAGGGGTTCGTGGTTTACCAGGTCAATACCGCCCCCAGCGCAACGGTATCGGTGTCTTCGTTCTGCGCACTGTTGTCATGGCCGTTGATTTCGAACTGGTTGTACTCGGCCACCAGCTTGAGGTTGTCGTTCACGTCATGGAACAGCGCAACGCCGCGGGTCTCGTAGTCGGCGCCGCTGCCGACCACGCCGTTGCCATCGTCATTGGTCTTGCCGTAGGACAACGCCAGGCGGTTCTTGCCCAGCTTGTAGGAGCCCTGCAACAGGTAGCCGTCGCTGTCGACGTTGCGCAGGGTCGGCTCGCCGGCGTTGTTGGTGAAAAACGGATTGATGCCCTTGGCCTGGAAACCGGAGCCGGTCAGGGACAAGCCGCCCATCTTTGCCTGCACGCCGTAACCGACGCCTTTGGACGTGACGGTGTCGACGGTGGAATCGGTATTGTCCGAGGTCTGGTAGCTGCCGTTGACCCAGCTGTAGATCTTCGCCCCGGCGAGGTCGAACTGGTAGGTGATCTCGCTCTCGGTGCGCGGGTTTTCCTGGTAGGCCTTGCCGGTGGGGCTGCTGTCGTTGGTGTCCACCGGGTCCATGATGCCCACCGCCACGCGCAAGCCGTCCATCACCGGCGTGCGGTAGGTGATCTGCGAAGTGGGGAACGGATAGGGGTAACCGGTGCCGATGTTGCCGAACGACACCCCGCCACCGTCCACCAGGCCCAGGGTATCGCTGACCTGACCGTAACCGGCGAGCAACTCGTCGAGCAGGATGTTGGAGCGGGCGAACAGGCCGAAGTCCTTGCCGATCAGCACTTCGCCCCACTCAGGGTTGGCCACGGTGCCGTAGAACTGCCGCACATCGATGGCGGTGTCGGTGCCATTGGTTTCACTGTCGTTGATGGTGACCCAGAACGAGGCGCGAGCCCCGAGCTTGAGGTCATCGACCTGCTTGCCCATGTTGAAGCCCAGGTAGTTGGGCAGAAACCCCATCTTCACCCGCGATTGACGGCGGTCGTACTGTTCGCCGGCGCGGTCGACATCGCTGTTGACGTAGAAGGCATTGATGTAGCCGTCGGTGGAGAACGTGGTCTGGTCTTTGTCGTACAGCATGATCTCCGCCTCGGCCATGGCGATCAGGCCGAAGGTAGACAGGCTGGCAATCAAGGCAGGCAAAAAACGCTGGGTGAAGTTCTTGTTGTTGTGCATGGCGCGCTCCGCGACTGGGACGAGTTGTCGGGGGCGATTATCGAAAGCGCGAGGGCAGCGCCATACGCTGCCTTGGGGGTGGAATCGAGGTGCTTTGGCATGGCCGCATGCGCGCGATAACTGTGGCCTAAGACCGTCTGTCGGCAAGGCTCACCACTTAGGGTGTAGGCCTGTAGCACCATGAAAAATGCCCGGATCTCACGACCCGGGCATCATTCCTCGACTGTGCTGCCAGCGTCAGAAGCTCGCCTTGACCGACAACATGAAGTTGCGTGGATCGCCGTAGTAGTTACCGAAGGACTCGGTACCGATGGTGGTGTAGTAGCGCTTGTCGAACAGGTTGTTGCCATTGAGCGCCACCGACCAGGTGTCGTCGATGCGGTAGCCGATGCGGCCGTTCCAGATCGCATAACCCGACTGGGTGATTTTCTCGCCGCTAGAGGGCGAAACCCGGAAGTTATCGCTTTGCGCGTTGACGCCAGCACCAATAGTGAATCGCTCGAGTGACCCGCCCAGGGCGTAATCGCCCCACATGCGCAACAAATGCCGAGGCACATAACTGTTGAACGCCGCGCCATTGAGGCTGCTGTCGATGTCGTCGAGGGTCTTGGTCTGGGTGTAGGTATAACCGGCCAGCAGCTGCAGGCGTTCGATGACTTCACCGCTGATCTCGGCCTCGAAACCCTGGGCGCGTACCTTGCCGGCGTTGACGTAGCAGTAGCCATCGGAGGACGGGCAGGACGAGTTGAAGTCGGTCTGCGCCTGGTCTTTCTGGATCGTACGGAACAGATTGAAGGAACTGTTCAGTCGACCGTCGAACCAGGCGCCCTTGATCCCCAGCTCGTAGCTCTGGCCCACCAGCGGCTTGAGCGCCGACCCGTCTTCGGAGCGGTAGTTGCCTTGCGGGGTGAAGATTTCCGCGTAGCTGGCGTAGGCCGTCAGGTTCTCGTTCAGGTCCAGCAGTACGCCGGCAAACGGCGTCACCTGCCCGGTCTCGGTGGTGCTGGAGTGCTCCGAGGTGCCGGTGTTGATGAAGTCGGAATCGGTATCGGAGTTGTACCAGCTCACCCGACTGCCGACGACGAATGTCAGCGGGTCAGCCAGTTTCAAGCGCAGGGTCGAGTACACGCCCTTCTGTTTGGTCACCGAATTGACCGGCCCGCCGCGGGACGAGTTGTCGATGAAGTAGCTGTCATCCGGCTCGGGGATATGCTTGTCGGGATTGAACACATTCTGGCGTTGCGGCAGAAACGCCACCGAGTAGAAGTCGTCCTTTTTCGAACGGCTGGCGTTGACGCCCACCACCAGTTCATGGCGCTGACCGAAGGCGTCGAACTTGCCATCCACGTAGGCGTCCAGGCCGTAATCGACCTGATCGTAGTCGTACATGCTGCCCAGCATGCCGGTGGTATTGATACCCGGCGTCACGGCGCCGGAAGCGAAGGCGTACTTGATGTCCTGGGTGTTTTTTGTATAGACGCTGGCGACCTTCAAGGCCCAGTCGTCGTTGAGCTGGTGAGTCAGGTCGCTGAACACGGTGGTGCGCTGGCTGCGCCAGGTGTTCCACGAAGGATCGAGGCAGGTCGAGCGGCTGAGCTTCAGGTCGCTGCCGTCCCGGTAACGCGGCAGGCCGCCCCAGCAAGGGTTGGCATCCACGTCTTCATAGGCGACGCCCAGGCCAAGGGTGGTGTCGGGGCTCAGGTCAAGGTCGAGCGCGCCGTAATACACCTGGTCCTTGCGACTGGCATCGTCGACGAAGTAATGCCGGCTCTGTTCGGCGACCACGGCCCGCCCGCGCAAGGTGCCGGATTCGTTCAATGGGCCACCGGTGTCGACCTGGCCGCGATAGTTGTCCCAGCTGCCACCGGACAGGGTGATGTCGGTGTGCGCCGAGGTCTGGCCGCGCTTGCGCACGAAGTTCACCCCGCCTGCGGTACCGCCCGCGCCTTTCATCATGCCCGCGGCGCCGCGCAGGATTTCCACACGGTCGTAATACGCCATGTCCTGGCTGAAACTGTCGGCCTGGACATAGAGGTTGCCCATGTCCAGGGGCACACCGTCGTACTGGTACTGGCCCGACATGCGGAAGCCACGGGAATAGAAGTACTTGCCGCCCATGGTCGAGTCGTAGACGGTGATGCCCGGGGTCTTTTCCATGACCTGGTCGATGGTGTTGAGGTTCTGGTCATCGAGCATCTTGCGTGTCATCACCGTGACCGATTGCGGCGTCTCCCTGAGCGAGTGCTCGCCCTTGCCGAGGGTGACTGCACCTGTGGTGTAGGAGCCGCTGTATTCGGTGGTCGCGCCCAGCACTTGGCCATTGATGTTGGTCGCGCCCAGTTCCAGCGCCGAGCCGACAGTGGGAACCGGTCGCAGCACATAAGTCCCGTTGGCCTGGGGCTCGGCCTGCAGGCCGCTGCCACCCAGGATCCGCGCAAAGCCTTCGCTGACGCCAAACGCACCCTTGAGCCCGGGGGATTTCAGCCCGTCGGTTTGGCGCGCATCGAACGACAGCGCAGCCCCCGCCGCGCTGGCGAAATGACTGAGGACTTCGGTCAGGCTGCCGCCGGCAATGTCAAAG
The DNA here is from genome assembly GCF_949767605.1 of Pseudomonas sp. IT-P218. Lineage (NCBI taxonomy): Bacteria > Pseudomonadati > Pseudomonadota > Gammaproteobacteria > Pseudomonadales > Pseudomonadaceae > Pseudomonas > Pseudomonas sp. IT-P218. The sequence continues at coordinate 109,536 of NZ_CATKQQ010000002.1, read as the reverse complement.
GACTTGATTGAGCTGTGCTGTTGCTCCAGCGGCTGTGCCGCCATGGTTACCGTTGACCAGACGCCCGCCGTCGTTGCCGCCAAGAACCCGACCTTTACTGCGGTCGTCAAACGACCCGGTTTGTACACCCGAAACATGCTTGCCCTCCCCCAAAAACAATCGGTAAACACTCATTGAGGGATGAGCCGAACGTTGCGTATGAAAAGTGCAAAGGCAGACAAACTTTTTTCAACTCAGTGTGAAAGCGCACTGGCAGGCGCCGACACATCGACCCAATATCGGCTGTAGCGGGTGATCCGTAGCGAGAAGCCACTCTCCAGCGCAGCCAGCGCCAGGTCGGTGTCATCAATGGGGAAAGCGCCGGACACCTTCAGCTGCGCGATACTTGGATCGCAGCGCAGCACGCCGGTGCGATATCGCGAAAGGTCGGCCAGCAACTCGCTCAAGGGACGATTGATGGCAATGACGCTGCCCTGTTGCCAGGCTCCCACCGACGCATCGTTGCGCCGTACCGCCCCCAATGAGTGGCCATCGAAGTCCAGGGACTGGCCGGCTTCCAGACGTACCATGGAGCCTGCGGAACGGACCTCCACGGCCTTCTCGAGTACCGCCACCCCACCGCCCTGCCCATTGGAGCGGACGAGAAAACGCGTGCCGAGCGCGAGCACCTCGGCATGATGGGTGAGCACCTTGAACGGCCGTTTCAAGGGATCGACCGCAGTCGTCACCTGGATCTCGCCGCGCAACAGTTCGAGCACACGTTGACGACCGTCGAAACGCAGGTTGACCGAGGTGTCGGTGTTGAGCAGCAACGTGCTGCCGTCGGCCAGGCGAAACTCACGGCGCTCACCCACGGCGGTGCGGAAATCGGCAAACAGGTTGCTGGAAGTTTCACTGCGCAAGCCCAACCAGCCCAGGGAACCGGCTGACGCGAGCACCAACACACTGCGCAACACCTGGCGCCGGGAGCGATCAGCGCCACGCAACGCTGGCGACGCCAGGGAACCCGGCACACTCGCCATCTGCTCGCTGACGTCGACCATGCGTTGCCAGGCCTGGCGATGGGCCGGATCGCCGGCCAGCCAGTCGTTCCAGGCGGCCAGGTCGGAATCGCTGGCGATACCCGAACGAAGTCGGGCATACCAGCGGGCAGCGGCGCCAATCGCCTGTAACTCGGCGGGCGATAGGCTCATGCCAGTTGCAACTGAATCTGCATCAGGCAGCAATGCTCCATGGCCTTGGCCATGTAGTTGTTGACCGTGCGGGTGCTGATATTCAAGCGCTCGGCAATCTGCGGGTAGGTCAGGCCGTCGAACTGGGAGAGGATAAACGCCTGCTTGACCTTGGTCCCCAATCCTTGCAGCAGGCGGTCGATTTCCACCAGGGCCTGCAGCAGGATCGCCTGTTCCTCCAGCGAAGGCTGCTGCCACTCAGGCATGGCGGCCAAGGCTTCCAGGTAGGACTGTTCCAGCGAGCGACGGCGAAACAGATCGATCAGCAAGCCCTTGGCGATCATCGACAGGTAAGGTCGCGGCTCGCGAATCTCCAGCGCGTTTCGCGCCTTGATCACCCGCACAAAGGTGTCCTGCGCCAGGTCCGCCGCATCGAACGCATTGCCCAGGCGCTGGCGCAGCCAGCCATTGAGCCAACCGTGGTGCTCGCAATACAGATCATTGACGGCGCTGCGCAGGGATAAATCGTTGGCGGACATGAGGTGGAATAGTTCGCGAGTGATAATGACTCGCATTGTCAGTCGTGCGCAGGGTAATTTGCAATAGCCACAACGGCCAACCCGCCTCGCCGCACTGGAAGGTGGGGCCAGGCAACGGCTACGCTGATATCATTCAAGTACTTACAAGCCGGGTAGAAAACATGAACCGTCAAAAAAAGCTGCAGCAGTTGTTCAAGGCCAAGGCCAAGAAGGCCAGCGCCAAACTGGCACCGAAAAAACCGAAATACATCAGCAAGGCTGACCGATTGAAACTGGCGGCTGAAGCCGGTGACGCCTCGATCAATTCCCCTAGCGAAAATTGATCCAGTTCGGCGCGCTCGAACTCATCGCCACACAGCTCGCGTAACGCTTGCAGGCCTTGACGCTGGCAGGCTCCGGCGGCACCGACACCAGCACGGTCAACACCAGGAAAAACAGGATCAAGAACGGTACGTAATAGGCGAGATGACTTTTTATTTTCATTGTCAGTGCGCTCGTGGCCCTTGAATCGAAACTGCGTGGGCAGTCCCCTTTGTAGAGGCGCCTTCGAGTGAGCGAAGGCGCCCTGTCACGCTGTCAGCGCTCGTCCACCGTGATGAACTCGCGACGTTCTGCCATGAATGCCGGCACGTCGTCCTCATTGGTGAAGAACTGCTCGTACCACTCGCGCAACTGATAGACCGGGCCATCGGTTTCGGCCAGTACCGGCTTGTCGATGCGGATCTTGTGCTTCCAGATCACCACGTCCTGGTAGAACGAGTCGCGGTTGCCCTGGACATAGGCCCTGGCCACTTCCTGGTTCTGTTCTTCGGTCCAGCCCGGCACCCGCTTGACCATGCAACCAAAGCGCAGGTCGAAGCTGTTCGGTGTCACCGGCACGTGGCTGTTGAGCAGGATGGCGTGGATGCGCACGTCGCCGAACATCGAGCTGATGTGGGTGAAGTGGGTCGCCGGCCCGTAGTAGGCCGACGGCGCGATCAAGTCGCCGCCCAGGCGCTCGGAGTCGCCATGGAAAATCTGATGGCCGATGTGGCCTTCGAAGACGTTGGCGAAATACTTGGTCGGCGTGCCGTGCACCGGCCCGAAGTGCTGGGCGTCCACCAGGTTATCGACCAGCTCCCGTGGGTTGGTCTCGATGTGCATGGTGTCGATGTTCCAGTCGTGCACCCAGTCCGGATCGTCCATCTCGGGCAGGTGCGGAATGACCACGCCCTCCTTCGGCGCGCGGCCTTCGGGGTTGTTCCAGACGAACAGCAGGTTGTTTTCCTCGCAGGTCAACCAGCTGCGGGTCTTGGCCTTGGGTGGGATGCGCTTGCAGTAGGGAATCTCCACGCATTTACCGCCGGTGTCGTACTTCCAGTGGTGGAACGGGCATACCAGCCGGTCATTCTCGATGGTGCCCTGGGACAGGTCGGCGCCCATGTGCGGGCAATAGGCATCGAGGATGCTGATGTTGCCCTGGCTGTCGGCGAAGGCCACCAGGCGGGTGCCAAAGACTTCCAGGGTGTGGGGCTTGCCATCACGGTAATCGCTGGCATTGCCCAGGCAGTGCCAGCCGCGGGCGTAACGGTGGGTACGCTGGGCGTTCTCGATGTTGATTTCAGCGAGTTTGGTCATTGTTGTTGTTCCTCGGTTGCAGACTTGGGCAGGCAATGCCCCCAAGAAATACAGGGTGATCCCATGGCCGACATCATTGGGTAGCCGCGCCGGCAGGTCATCCTTCAGTTGGACTAGATCAAACGCGATCCACTCTCAATGGGCGCCCCAGTCACCAGGGGCGCCGCACTGGACGGTTACTGGCCGAAGCGCCGGGCAGCCTCCGGGCCGAAGTCCCGGGGACTGAAGCCGGTTTTGTTCAGCAGGTAGCCATTGCGCTGTTCGTTGATCAGGTTGAACGCCAGGTAGCTGCCGGCGTTGAGGTCGTAGTACAGGCCGACGCCCGCTTGAGGCCGCTGGCTTTCGTAGGCGTAGAAGTAATTCAGCATCGAGGTCCGCCACAGCTCGCCACGGTTGTCATAGTTGTCGGCGAGCATCGGGAACCAGGTGTCCTCGTCGATATACAACTTGCGCTTGCCATACAGGTGGCGATAACCCGGCTTGAGGGTGCCTTCGAGCTCCCACACCCGATGGCGCTCATAACGCATCGCATCGGGATTGATGTGGCCCGGCGTCAGCAGATCGGCGTACTTGAGGTTGGCCGCGTGCAGGCGGTAGGTGTTGTAGGGGATGAACATCTCGCGCTTGCCGACGATCTTCCAGTCGTAACGCTGCCCGGAACCGTTGAACAGGCGCACCTCGTCGACGGTGATCGAGCCGCCGCTGCCAGGGAACGACATGTCGAAGCCATAGCCGGGCGACTGGCGCACCCGCCGCGTACCCGGATCGTAACGCCAGGCCTGGCGCGGTTCGGTCTTGTCATTCCAGAACTCGGTGCCGGTATTGATCTCGCCCTTGTCCCGTTGCGGCAGCAGGGTTTCGTTGAGATAGAACGACGAGTTGCCGGTGGTCTCGCCAATCCTGCCCGGCTCCAGCGCCGGTGCCAGGTTGCGCGAATGCACGCGTCCCCAGTTGATGTTGCCATCCTTGAGCACGTAGGCGTTGTCGGAGGTGTATTCCTCGGTCCAGGCACGCAGGGTAAAAGCCGAGGCGTTCTTCAACAGTTCCAGGCCGCTGCGCGGTACCGGAAAGGCTGTGCCGCCGGTTTTGCCCACTACCCCTTCACCCTCATCCACCAGGCGAGCAATGCTGGCGTTCTCGCGGGTGGCTTTGCAAACCGCGTCGTCGAAGCGGAAATCCCGGTGCGAGGGGTAGATCGGCATCTTGTAGGTGCCCGGGAACAGCTTGAACAGGGCTTTCTGGCCGTCGGACAGGTAGTCGTTGTACTGCGCGATGTTCTGCGCGGTAATCACGAACAGCGGTTTTTCGTCCGGGTACGGGTCTACCGGGTGGTTACCAGTGCCCTTGAAATCAACGTGGGGCGGTGCGCCCAGCCATTTGCCGCTGAACGCTGGAATGCTGCCGTCGGCGTTGCCGGCTTTTTCCGCGCCCACGCACGTCAGGTCTGTGCCCAGGCGGGAGGCATCTTCGGGTGCGGCATTCACCGTGCCGATGGCACAGCCCAATATCAACGCCAACGCCCAGCCAGGGGACTGATTACTGCCGGTCATTTTTATTCTCCTTAGGTTCGACAACGGTGGCCCAGTATCGACAGCCCGGTAACCCGGCAGCATCGTCCGCACGGACTAACGCATTTTGGTACGCCCCCTCGTCATAGCCGCGCCGCCGCCGGCTGCGGCGCGCCCAGGGCGACCACACTGTTGAGCATGATCCGCACCAGCTCCGTCTGGCGCCGCACGCCGGTCTTGGAAAAAATCGAGCGCAGGTGCGCACGCGCGGTATTGCGGCGGATATTCAGGAATTCCGAGGCCTCCTCCAGCGACAGGCCGTTGGCCAGTTCCAGGGCCAGCGTGGTTTCCGCCGGGGTCAGGTTGTACAGTTGCGACGTCAGCACCGTGCTCACCAGCGACTTGCTCACGGCATCGCGCACATACACCACGACCGTGGGTTTGCCATTGCCTTCGAGCAGGTCCCCCGAGGGAATCAACTCCACCACCACGCCCAGGCTGACCTGCCCGGATGGACGGGAAATCGAGGTCGCCTCGGCCACCTGCACCCCTCTGCTGGCGCCCTGCCTGGCGCGCTGGAAGGCATTGCGCACCAGCCGCGCCAACTCCCGATTGTCGCTGGGGTAAGTCGCTTCCAGCCGCCCACCGACAACCTTGAGGCCGTCCTGGCTGTCGAGGATTTCCCGGGCCACGGGATTGAGTTGCACCACAGTGCCGTGCTCATCGAGCACGATGGTCGCCACCGCCAGGCGGCTGATCGTCTGTGAATAAAGGCTGCCCAGCGACTCGCTGCGGTCGAGCAGCGAATACATGTGCAAGGCCCGGCGCAGGTGGGGCAACAACATGGCACACATGGCCCGCTCGGCGTCACTGAACCGTGGCTGGGCCCGTGGTCGATTGATTCGGAAACGCACCGTGCCGCCATCCGGCATGCGGATATCGGCTCCGAGCATGTGGTAGCAATCGTAGGGTTGACAGTACAACAGGTAAAACGCCGAGCTGGCCCATTCGCTGTCGCTGATCAGTTCGTCGACGGTGAACACCGTGTCGGTGGGCAAGCCGTCGAACAGGGTGGATTTGGCGTAGTAGGCGTAGTGGTTGATACCGCCCTTGCCCAGTTCGACATCTCCGGCGACCACCATCGGCGACAACAGCGGCTCGTCCTGGACCCGCAGGATCAAAGTGACGAAATTGGCCTTGAACAACGCTCGTACCTCGCGCAACGCGTCGCTCAAGCTGCGGGTATCCATCGCCGAATCGTAGATGTTGCCGATGATCCGTTCGTACTCGGCCAACTCCAGGCCCATGAGCGCCAGGACCTGTGCATTGGGCATACAACTTTGCATAACCATTCCCCAGCAGGGGGCCCGAGTCTCGGGCCCCATGGATTTAATCGAGCGGACGGCGCTGCCCCGCTCGCTTCATGGCAACTCGAACAGGCCGGCGGCGCCCATGCCGCCACCGATGCACATGGCAATCACCACATACCGCACGCCGCGACGTCGCCCTTCGAGCAAGGCATGGCCGACCATGCGCGCGCCGGACATGCCGAACGGGTGACCGATGGCAATCGCCCCGCCATTGACGTTCAGGCGATCTGTCGGGATCTGCAGCGCATCGCGGCAATGCAGCACCTGGCTGGCGAAGGCCTCGTTGATCTCCCACAGGCCGATGTCCTTGACGCCCAGGCCAAAGCGCTTGAGCAGCTTGGGAATGGCGATCACCGGGCCGATGCCCATTTCCTCAGGCGCGCAGCCACCCACGGCAATGCCGCGGTAGATGCCCAGTGGCGTCAGCCCGCGGCGCTTGGCCTCGGCGCGACTCATCAGCAGGCTGGCCGCGGCGCCGTCGGAGAATTGCGAAGCGTTGCCGGCGGTGACGTACTCGCCCTGCTCGATCCAGGCGCCGTCCTTCCACACCGTTTTCAAGCCCGCCAGGTCTTCCAGGCGCGTATTGGGCCGGTTGCACTCGTCTTTCACCACTTGCACGCGTTCATGGCCATTGGGCTGGCCATCGGCGGCGAACAGCAGTTTATCCACGGTCAGGCCGACGATTTCATCGTCGAACAGGCCGTCTCGCTGAGCGGCGGCGGTGCGCAGCTGGCTAAGCAGCGAATATTCATCCTGGGCGGCGCGGCTGATGCCATAACGACGCGAGACGATCTCGGCCGTCTCGATCATCGGGATATAGGCGCTGGGCATCACCTGCAGTACGGCTTCGGAACGGGCGCGATAGGCGTTCTTGTGTTTGGTCTGGGTCAGCGACAGCGACTCCACACCGCCGCCAATGGCGATGTTCATCTCGCCGGTCATGATGCCCTTGGCGGCCATGCCGATGCTCATCAGGCCCGAAGCGCACATGCGATCCACGGCCATGCCCGGCACGCTGTCCGGCAAACCGCCGGTGTAGGCGCAGAGCCGACCGATGTTGAAACCCTGGGTGCCCTGCTGCACCGACGCGCCCATGATCACATCCTCGACCTCGGCAGGCTCGATGCCGGCGCGCTCGACTACCGCGTGCACCACATGGCCGCCCAGCACCGGGGCCTCAGTATCGTTGAACGATCCGCGAAACGACTTGGCCAACGCGGTACGGGCGGTGGCGACGATGACGACTTCATTCTGGTCCATGGCTAACTCACTCGGAAATGGCATTGAAGGTGTAGCGGCTGATGGTGTCGATCACGCAGCCGGGGCGAGCCTGGCCTTCCACTTCCATGGTCATGCGCACCACCAGTTGCACGGCGTCGCCCAGTTGTTCGGCACGCAGGATCTGGCCGCTGCCGCGCACCCGCGAGTCGACCTTGACCGGCGCCGGGAAACGCACCCGGTCGCTGCCGTAATTCACGCCCATCGCCATGTTTTCAAGGATCAGCAACTGCGGCATGAACAGATTGGCCAGGGACTGGGTCAGGTAGCCGTGAGCGATACAGGAGCCGAACGGGCCGCTGGCGGCGCGCACCGGGTCGACATGAATCCACTGGTGATCGCTGGTGGCTTCGGCGAACAGGTCGATGCGTTGCTGGCTGATGGTCAGCCATTCGGTGTGGCCCAGGTCCAGGCCCTCGGCCGCAAGCAGCGCCTGGGCGCTGTTGAATACGTGACTCATGTGCCCATCCTCACGCTTGTTGTGAACTGACGGACAGCACTTCGCCGACCATGTAGGAGGCATAGTCGCTGGCCAGGAACATCATGACGTTGGCCACCTCCCAGACTTCGGCGGCGCGGCCAAACGCCTCGCGCCCGGCCAGGCTGGCGAGCAACTCTTCGCTGGAGGCTTTTTTGAGAAAATCGTGCAGGGCAATCGATGGCGACACCGCGTTGATGCGCACGCCGAACTCGGCGGCTTCCAGGGCGCTGCAGCGGGTCAGCGCCATCACCCCGGCCTTGGCGGCGGCGTAATGGGCCTGTTCCTTCTGCGCCCGCCAACCGAGCACCGAAGCGTTATTGACGATGGCCCCGACGCCACGGCGCTGCATGTGCGGCAACATCGCCCGGGTCATGCGGAAGGTGCCGGTCAGAGTCACATCGAGCACCCGCAACCACTCTTCGTCGCTCATTTCCATCACGCGTTTCTGGCCACCCAGGCCGGCGTTGTTGATCAGCACATCAACCCCGCCCAACGCCTCTTCGGCCGCGGCCACCAGGGCCTGGACTTCGTCTTCGACGGTGACATTGCACAGCTGGCCATAAATCGCCTGCAACCCGGTCTCGGCCTTGAGACGCTCCACAGCCTCCTCCAGCCGCCGTGCATGCACATCGGAAATCATCAGCGCCCGACATCCTTCCTCAGCACTGCGCCGTGCCGCCGAATAACCGATACCGGCACCTGCCGCCGCGGTAATCAACACCGACTTGCCGGCCAGCAATTGATGACCGGGAACATAAGGGGGGGCTTGTTTCACAGCGTCTACCTCCGAAGAAATCAATACGCTGCAGTTGTACGGAGGGAGCGATGCGGACGCATCGTCAAAATGGGGTATGAAGATCAAAAGATCGCAGCCTGCGGCAGCTCCAGGTGACCGGGTTCCCCCTGTAGGAGCGAGCTTACTGGCGAAAAACCTGAGAGCAGCGCGGGGTGTCAGGATCCTCGCGTCATCGTTGACCTCCATCGCCAGCAATCGAGCGTCGACCGGCTGCTCCTACAGGTGACCGGGTTCCCTTGTAGGAGCGAGCTTGCTCGCGAAAAACCTGAGAGCAGCGCGGGGTGTCAGGATCCTCGCGTCATCGTTGACCTCCATCGCGAGCAATCGAGCGTCGACCGGCTGCTCCTACAGTGGATCGGGTACGGCCGTGGGAGATGGGTCGGCTGTCAGGACGCCATCGCCGGCAGGCCGGCTCCCCCAGTGGTCGGGGTTTCAGCCTCCCCAGACTTTCTGTGGCTTCGGCGCTTCGGCAAGGATGGCGTCCACCGCCGCGCCGATCTCTTCGACTTTCCACAACGCGCCCTTGTCGCAGGTGACGCCCGTGCGCCAGCCCTCGCCCAGGGAGATACGTCCACCCTGGCTTTCGAAGACCTGCCCGCTGACGTGGGCCGAGGCCGAGCTGCCCAACCAGACCACCAACGGCGCGACGTTTTCCGCGGCCCAGGCGTCGAAGCTGCCGTCCTCGGGTTTTTTCACTACGTCGGGCATCGCACCCTCGGTCATCGAAGTGCGGGCGGCCGGTGCCAGCGCGTTGGCGGTGACGCCGTAGCGCGCCAGTTCCGCCGCTTGCACCAGGGTCAGCGAGGCAATGCCACCCTTGGCCGCCGAATAATTGGACTGCCCCACCGAGCCTTGCAACCCGGCGCCGGAGCTGGTGTTGATGATTCGCGCGTCCACCGGCGTGCCGGCCTTGGCCAGGTCGCGCCAGCGCCGACCAAGGATGTTGGCCAGGCAGTAATGACCCTTGAGGTGCACGCGCATGACCATGTCCCAGTCCTCTTCACTGAGGCTGATGAACATGCGGTCGCGCAACACGCCGGCGTTATTGATCAGCACATGCACTTCGCCGAACGCCGCCAGTGCCGCATCGACGATGCGCTGCGCCGTGGCCAGGGTGGTTATGTCGTCGTTGTTGGCGATGGCCTGGCCACCGTTGGCGCGAATCTCCCCCGCCACATCCTCCGCGGCCTCGGCGCGAATATCGTTGACCACGACATTGGCCCCTTGCGCGGCGAATGCCAGGGCGTAGGCGCGACCGAGTCCGCCGCCGGCCCCGGTGATGATCACGGTGCGGTCTGCACAGATAGCCATGTTTGACTCCTCAAAATAGTGGGTAGCTGCTCGCCCGAAGTGGCGGCCCCCGCATGGAAAATTACAAGCGTTCGATGATGGTCACGTTGGCCTGGCCGCCGCCCTCACACATGGTTTGCAAGCCGTAGCGACCACCACTGCATTCCAGTTCGTTGAGCAGCGTGGTCATCAATCGTGCGCCAGTGGCGCCCAACGGATGGCCCAGGGCAATCGCGCCGCCATTGACGTTGGTTTGCGCCGGGTCGTAGTCGAGCTCCTTGGCCCAGGCCATGACCACCGAGGCGAAAGCTTCGTTGATCTCGACCCGGTCGATGTCAGCCATGCTCAGGCCGCTCTTGGCCAGGGCCCGGCGGGTGGCGGCAATCGGTGCGGTGAGGTGCCAGATCGGATCGTCGCCGAGCACCGTCAGGTGATGAATCCGCGCCCGTGGCGTCAGGTCGTAGCGTGTGAGTGCCGCCTCGGACACCACCAGCAATGCTGCCGAAGCGTCGCAGGTCTGGCTGGACACGGCGGCGGTGATCGACGGGAACTGCGGGTCCACCGGTTGCAATTCGGCCATCTTCGCCAGGCTGCTGTGGCGCGGCGTTTCATCCACCGCCAACCCTTGGCAACTGACGATTTCCCGGGCGAACCGGCCGCTGGCGATGGCCGCCAAGGCACGTTCGTGGCTCTGCAGGGCAAAGGCTTCCATCTGCTCGCGGCTGATCTGCCAGTGATCGGCAATCCGCTGCGCGGCATAGAACTGGTTGACCGGCTGCAGGCCAAACCGCGCCCGCCAGCCGACGCTGCCCGAGAACGGGTCGGCAAAGCCCAGGGGCTGGCCGGCGAGCATCGCCGAGGAAATCGGGATCTGGGTCATGGTCTGCACCCCGCCCACCGCGACCACGTCCTGGGTGCCGCTCATCACCGCCTGCGCGGCGAAATGCAGCGCCTGTTGCGACGAACCGCACTGGCGATCCACGGTGGTTCCGGGCACCGTCAGCGGCAGGCCGGCGGCCAGCCAACTGGTACGGGCGATGTCGCCGGCCTGAGAACCGATGGTGTCGACGCAACCGAATATCACGTCGTCGTAGTCCTCCGCGGGGATCACGTTGCGCGCGACCAGGGCCTTGAGCACATGGGCGCCCAGGTCTATCGCGTGGATCTCGCTCAAAGAGCCCTTGCGCCTGCCGGTGGGGCTGCGCAGTGCATCAACAATGTAGGCCTGGGCCATGACTCATTCCTCGAAAGTATGCCCTGGCTCCAGGCCAGTGGCGTCGGCGAACAGGTAGTCGCTGACACGGGTTTTGTGAAAGCCGCGGTCGCCCCAGGACGCATCGAGGGCCCAGGCGCGCTTCATGAACATCTGCAGGTCCACTTCCCATGTGTACCCCATCGCCCCGTGCACCTGGATGCCCTTGCGCGCGGCGATCCAGCTCGCCTCGTTCGCCGCCAGGCGTGCTTGAGAAACCCGGACACCGGCGTTGACGTCGCCCCGGGCCAGGGCATGGGCGGCGCGATAAAGCACCGGCTTGGCCTGCTCGATATAACGGGCGACATCGGCCAGGTGATGCTTGACCGCCTGGAAACTGCCGATCGGCTTGCCGAACTGTTTGCGCTGGGCCACGTAGTCCACCGACAGGTCGAGCATGCGCTGCGCCAGCCCCAGCAATTGCCCGGCCACCGACAGCGCACCACGGTCCAGCATGCGCTCCAGCAAGGCACGGCCCTGCTCGCCACTGGCAATGCAGGTCTGCGCCGACGGAGTCCAGGTCACTTGGCCCAGGCGGCGTGAGGCATCGATACTTAGGTGGTTGTCCACGTTGACTTCGCAGCGCGGCACCACATGGATCTCGTCGCCGTGGGTGAGGATCAGCACTTCGGCCAGTTGTGCATCGCTGACCAAGGCATTGACCGGATGACTGATCGCCATCCGCAAGCTGCCGTCGGCAATCCGTGGCAGCAGGTCGGCACGCGCCGGATGCACCGCAGGCAGACCGGCGAGCAAGCCGGTGGCGACATAGGCGGTGTCGGCCAATGAGTCGGGAATGGCGTAGTAGCCCAGCTCCTGTGTCATCAATGCCCAGGTCACATCGTCCATGCCCAGGCCGCCTTCGGCCTCGGGCACCGACAAGGCGGTGAGGCCCTGGCCGGCAATCTTGTTGCGCAGGTCCCGGGAGCGCCCGGCATCGGTCTCCCAGATTTCCCGGAGCATCTCCGGCGCGGCTTCGGTCATCAGGAAACGACTGATGGCTTCGCGGAACGCCAACTGGTCATCGTTGAAAGTGAAGTCCATGGCGGTTCCTTATTTCGGCAAACCGAGCATGCGCTCGGCGATGATGTTGCGCTGGATTTCGTTGGTGCCGGCGTAGATCGGCCCGGACTGGGCAAACAGAAAACCTTCCAGCCAGCCCGCCGCATCGCCCGCTGACGCGCCCTTTGTGACCAGCTCGCCACGGGTGCCGAGAATGCGCATGGCGGTCTCGTGCATCTTCAGGTCGAGCTCCGACCAGATGATCTTGTTGATGCTCGACTCGGCGCCGATCTGCTCGCCCCGGCTCAGGCGTCCTACGGTGTAGTAAGCCGACATCGCATAGGCCTCGGCGCACATCCAGGTCTCCAGCACGGCATCGCGCAGACCAGGGTCGCGGTCGGCACTGACGCGATGGGCCTTGTACAGTTCGACCAGCTTGCGTGCCGTGGACTGGAAGCGCGCCGGTGAACGCAGCAGCAAACCACGCTCGAAGCCGGCGGTGGCCATCGCCACGTGCCAGCCCTGCCCCTGGGTACCGATGAGGTTGTTCACGGGGACCCGAACGTCATCGAAAAACACCTCGGCGAAGGCTTCCTTGCCGTTGAGTGCCTTGATCGGGCGAATGCTCACCCCCGGCGTATTGAGCGGCACCATGATGAACGACAGGCCGTGATGACGGGTTGATCCCGGCTCGCTGCGGAACAGGCCGAACAGCCAGTCGGCGAAGTTCGCCCGGCTCGACCAGGTCTTCTGCCCGTTGATCACGTAATGGTCGCCGTCGAGTACCGCCTTGCTGGTGATCGCCGCCATGTCGGAACCGGCGTTGGGCTCCGACCAGCCTTGCGCCCACATGTCCAGGCTTTCGGCCATGCGTGGCAAGAAACGCTGCTTTTGCTCCTGGGTGCCAAACTCCATCAGGGTCGGGCCGAGTAACAGCTGGCCGTTCTGGTTGATGCGCATCGGTGCGCCTGCACCGTAATACTCTTCCTCGAAGATCAGCCACTCGATCAAGTCGCTACCGCGACCGCCCAGTTCGGCCGGCCACATCACCATCGACCAACGGCTCTCGAACAGCTTGGCCTCCCAGGCGCGGTGCTGTTCAAAACCTTCGCGACTGTCGTAACTGGCGAAGGGCTCACTTGGCAGATTGTCCGCCAGCCAGGCCCGTACTTCGGCGCGGAAGGCGTTTTGCTTGGGGGTGTAAGTCAGGTCCATGGCGATCTCTCAGAACTTGGCGTCGCGTTTTTCGACGAAGGCCCGCCGCGTTTCCGCAGAATCCGGGCTGCTGTAGGCCTGCATGGTGAAGCCCTGCTCCCAGCGGTATTTGTCTTCCAGGTTGCCGTCTTCGATGCCGTTCAAGGCTTCCTTGGCGATGCGGATCATCGCCGGGCTCTTCTCGGCGATTTTCGCCGCGATGCCCAGGGCGGTTTCGCGCAACTGGTCCTTGCTGACGACGCGCTCGATAAAGCCGTATTGCAGCGCCTCTGGAGCGCCGATACTGTCGCCGGTGAAGAACAGGTAGCGGACTTTCTGCACCGGGAACAGGCGCTGCAGATGCGCACCGCCGCCCATGGCGCCGCGGTCGACTTCCGGCAGGGCGAAGGTCGCGCAGTCAGAGGCGACGACGATGTCCGCCGCACCGGTGATGCCGATGCCGCCGCCGAGGACGAAACCATGGACCGCGACAATCACCGGCACCGGGTTGCGGTGCACGGCCTTGAAGGTGGCGTAGTTACCGGCGTTGACCTCGACGATCCGCTCCGGGTACTGGTCCAGCTCCTTGATGTCGACACCGGCGCAAAAGCCCCGGCCTTCGGCGCGGATCACGATCACCCGCACTTCGGGGTTGGCCCCAAGGGCGTCGATCTCCCGCGCCAGGGCGTGCCATTGCTGGCTGTCGAGGGCATTGACCGGTGGCTTGGCGATCACGAGTTCAGCGATCCCCTGATTGAGTTGTGTGGTAAATGCCTGGTTCACAGGGGTTCTCCAATACTGGCGGGACGGTTCGATGGGAGGGTCTGGCTGCGGGCCAGGAGCGCGTCCAGGCACTGCTGGGCCTCGCTGGCGATGCCTTCGATGACTTCGCGGCAACTGAGTAACTCGCCGATGGCCGCCGCGACCTGGCCGCTGGGCAGGATGCCCTCGTCCGGGGCGCCGTCGATCATCGAGCGCTGCAACAGCACCGGCTGGTTGGCGGCCATCACCACTTGCGACAGCTGTGACGGGTCTTCACGCAACGCGCGGATGAAGACAGAAGCCATGTGCCCAAGGCTCATACCGGTCTGCTGCTTCCACTGCCAGGCGCTGCCCAGGGCAATGCGCAGGCGACCGAAGGGGCCCGCCTGCTCCAGGTGATTGATGAAGCGGTTTTCGATCATGCGGTGGCGCATGCCATCCACCGCCGTGGTCACGCGCACCCGTTGCGGATCGTTGACCTTCAGGTAGCGTTCCAAGGTCGCGGCCGGGGTCGGCGATTCGCGGGTCATGAGAAACCGCGTGCCCATGGCGATGCCGGCGCCACCGGCGGCCAGCACCGAGGCCAGGCCACGGCCGGTGGCGAATCCGCCGGCAGCGATCACCGGTACCTTCACGGCCGCCAACACCTGGGGCAGCAGGATCGAGCTGGGCACGCCGCCGGTATGGCCGCCGCCCTCGCCGCCCTGGATGGTGATCAGGTCGGCACCCAGCTCCACCGCCTTGAGCGCATGCTTCAAGGCACCGACGGTGGGAATGCACAGCACCTTGGCCGCCTTGAAGCGCGCGATGGTCTGCTTGTCCGGACCGCGCCCGTAACTCACGGCGCGCAGCCGATACTTGATCGCCAGGTCGACGCACTGCGTGGCGTTGTCCTGGAACATATGGAAGTTGAGACCGAAATTGCTGCCACCGGTGGCGTCGATCACCTTGCGGATTTCGCCTTCCAGTTCAGCAGCCGCAATGGTCGCCCCGGCCAGGAAACCGAAGCCCCCGGCCTGGGTCGAGGCGATCACCAGGTTGGCGTCGGCAACCCAGCCCATGGCGGTCTGCACGATCGGATAACGGCAACCGAGGGCCTCGGTCAGCGGCGTTTCGAGCCAGCGGTTCATTGGCTTTTATCCTCGGCCTGCTTGTTGGCCCGGGCCATGCCCTTGGCGTCGAAACCGCCCAGTTTGTCGCCGGACAACAGCTCGTTATGGGCATGGGCAAAGTGGTGCCAGGCGAACACCGCATCCATCGCCGTGCGCTTGCCTTGCAGGTCCTCGACGTGGTTGATCGCCTGCTTGGTCAGGGCCAGGCCCATGCGCGGCTGACGGGCAATGCCGGCAGCCAGGGCATAGGTGGCCTGCTCCAGTTCATCACGAGGCACCAGGCGGTTGACCATGCCCACCTGCCAGGCCCGGTTGGCGCTCATGCGATCACCGGTGAAGAGGAATTCCTTGGCAATGCGCGGGTTCATTTCATAGGGATGGGCGAAATACTCCACGCCCGGAATGCCCATGCGCACCACTGGGTCCTGGAAGAACGCGTCGTCACTGGCGACGATCAGGTCGCAGACCCAGGCCAGCATCAGGCCACCTGCGATACACGCGCCATGGACCATGGCGATGGTCGGCTTGGGCAGTTCGCGCCAGCGTCGGCACATGCCCAGGTACACCTCCTGCTCGCGGGCATACAGCTGCTCGCCACCGGGTTTGTTGGTGTGGTCCCACCACAGGTGTGCGCGCTCGAACGGCTTGTCGATATCGCGCCCCGGCGTGCCGATATCGTGGCCCGCCGAGAAGTGCTTGCCGTTGCCACGCAGGACGATGACCTTGACGCTGTCGTCGTTCACCGCCTGGCGAAAAAAGTCGTCCAGGGCGTAGGTCATCTGCGAGTTTTGCGCGTTGTTGAAGGTCGGCCGGTTCAGCGTCAGCGTGGCAATACCCTCGCCCACGCTGTACAGCACCGGGGTGTCCGTCTCGTAGACGGCGTTGTCCTGGCGGACGATGAATTCACTGTCGCTGCTGTGCATGGTCGCTGTCCTTGCCTCAGGCCGTACGGATGCCGGGCGGGTTGCCCTTGATCGCCGTGGCGCGGTAATCGTGGGGGTCGAGTCGGCGGATCAGCGCCAACTGCTCTTGAGTGGGGTGCGCGGTCTCGCGCAATTGCGCCGACTTGAGCAACGGGAAGCCGGTGTTGTCCTGGACCTGTTCGAAAGTCACGCCGGGGTGCAACGAGCGCACCTGCACCGCACGGTCCGGGCCATCGAAATCGAGGACGCAGAGGTCGCTGACCACGCAACGGATGTCCATCAGGTCGCGACGCGCGCCTTCGGGCCAGCGCTCGGCCTTGAAGCCGACACCGGAGATCATGTCCACTTCGCCGCTGACGAACACCCGGCTGTTATGGCTGGGCACGAAGAACGAGTTGAGGTGGTTGATGCTGTTGCCTGGCAGGCCGCGCACGCCGAGGATCGCCGTCTTGGGCTTTTGATAGTCGCCGACGCAGGACAGGTTGGTCTGGCCCCAGCGGTCGATCTGGGTCGGCCCGATCATTGCGTGACGGCGCCCGCCCCAAACGCATTCGAATACTCGTTCGAACGACATGTAACCCGAATAACGCGCAACGTAGTCGCCACGCGGGCCCAGCGGGATCGGTTCTTCGACCAGGAACGCCTCGCTGTCGGTCATCAACAGTTCCGGGCTGTGGGTCAGTTTGGCCAGGCTGGCGCCCAGGCGCGGGATCACGCCCAGGCCCGAGGCAATCACCTCGCCATTGCCACGCCAGGCCTCGGAGGCGGCGACGATCATCAGTTCAGCCAGGGTGAAATCACAGGTTGCAGACATGGTCGATAATCCTCAGAACACGGGAAGGGGCAAGGCGCCCATGGAGTCGGCACCGCCGTTCTGTGCCTGATAGGCCTGCTCGCCACCGGCGATCCAGGTCTGCACATAGTCCTGCCAGCCGTTTTCCGCCTGGCTGCTGGCGACATAGCCCTTCAGGTGCTTCATGTCCCAGCCGTAGTCAGGGGCGCAGAGCGTCGGATGCGCACCCAGAGGTGCATGCACCACGCCGCTGACCAGATAGCGCTCGAAGGTGTTGAAACGGGCCTGCTCGGCGTTCAGCGCAAGGCGGTCTTCCAGGCGTTCGCACGAGACAAAGCACTGCTGGGCGGCGCGGGCGAACAGATGATCGAAATACGGGTCCGGCCCGGTCACAAGGCAGTTGCCCAGGCGGTCGGCGACATTGACGTGCAGGAACGCCACATCGAGGTTGAGCGCCGGCATCGCCAGCAGCACCTCGCCATCGGCGTAGGGCGACTGGATGGTCTTGAGTGCCGGGTTCAGGCGCGTCACGTCGGTGGCCAGGCCGCAACGGGTGGGCAGGAACGGCAAACGCATGCCGGCGGCGCGCAGGCCCCACTGGAACATGCCTTCGTCGAGCTCCATCAACTCCAGCTCGCCGGCTTCGCGGGCCTTGCGGTAGTAGGGTTCCAGCGGAATGGCATCGAGGGTGGCGAAGCCGAACACCAGTTTTTTGACCTTGCCGGCGGCGCACAGCATGCCCACTTCCGGACCGCCGTAGGCGACCACGGTCAGGTCCTTCACCGGTGAGCGCAGGATCTCGCGCACGATCGCCATCGGCTTGCGCCGCGGGCCCCAGCCGCCGAAACCGATGGTCATGCCATCGCGCAATTGAGCAACCGCATCGGCCGCTGTCAGTTGTTTGTTCATCATGACAATTCCTTAGTGTTGGCCGACCGAAAAGTCGTGCCCCCAAATGCTCACGCGGGTGAACTCGAAAGCCGAATGCTCGGCCCAGTCGACTAGCAACCCGCCAAAGCCGTACTCCAGATCGAAGCCGGACGGTGTCTTCATGTAAAAACTGGTCATGCGGTCGTTGAGGTGCTGGCCGAGGGTGGCCGACAGGTTCACCGCATGGGCGTGCAGACGGTCGTGGGCGCGGCCGACTTCGGTCATCGAGTCGACCTCGACCATCACGTGCACGCAACCGGACGGCACCGGGTACTCGGCCAGTGCCAGGCTGTGGTGGCGAGCGTTCTGGCAATGCAGGAAGTGAATGCGGATCGGTGCTACCGAAGGGTCGGGACGGAAGTTGAAAATGTCCGACAACTCGAAGCCGAGCACATCCTTGGCGAACGCCAGGGTGGCGTCGAAGTTCGGCGCCGGCAGCACGGTGTGGCCCAGGCCCATGTCGCCGGTGATGAAACGCGGCACGCCCTGGGGCGACACGAACGGCAGGCAGTCGGAGCGATGGCCCCAGCTCAGCTCATGGCAGTTGCCCGACGGGTCGGTCACCTTGACCAGCGCCTGGACGCCGCGCTGCTCGATCTCGGTGGCGGAGCCTGGCTGCCATTCGATGCCGGCAGCGCTCAGGTGCTCGAGGGCGGCCGTGAAGGCTGTCTCGTTGGCCAACTCCCAGCCAGAGGCCAGGTAACGCGCCTCGCTGCCTTCGACGATCAGCATGCGAAACGGACGCTCGTCCATTTTCACGTACAAGCCACCGCCCGGCGCCGGGTTCACTTGCATGCCGAGCACGTCTTCGGCGTAACGCTGCCAATGACTGAGGTTTTCGATCTGCGAGACGAAATAGCTCAAACCGCGAATGTCGATCATGCCTGGGTCCTCGTTGGCTGAATGACTTTTGTGGGGAGCATTGTGCGAAGCACTGGCCGAGGCTTCATCGTCCGTTGAGACTAAGCAGGCGAAGGCGTGGGCAGATGCCACATTGGCGGGCAGGATGGACGCCCACTGTAGGAGCTGGCTTGTCGGGTCGCCGCATCGCAGCGAAAGCGCCGGGTCAGGCAACACATGAGTTGCCAGGACGGACGCCTTCGCTGCCGTTCAGCGCACGCGAATCTTCGGGTCATCCGCCCCGCGGCGCAGGGTCTTGAGGAAGCCCTCCAGCGGTGCGGGTTCGGCGATTTGCGGCAGGGCGTCCTTGTCCGGGCGTTGCGCCCAGAAGGCATCCCAGGACGGAAACAGCTCGTGGAAGCTGCCGGCGTACGGCTCGCGCCCTGGCCAGCGCATTTTCAGGCCGCCGATCGGTGGTTTGTTGAGGTCGGTCGCGTACCAGTAGCACGGTAAGCGGCGACGGAAACACCAGCGCCCGTCGATCCGTTCGTAGTCGTCCCAGTACAGCATCTGCATGATCACCCACTCGGGACCGGTCTCATGTTCGTTCTTCGAATAGACCACGCCGGTGGCGTGATCGGCATCGCTGAACTCGATGATGTGCTGCCCCAGGTGATGGGAGGTGCCATGGAACTGCTTGCGCATGGTTTCGTCCAGCCATGCCTTGAGGTGCACACGACCGCTCTTGTCGCGACCCACGCGCACATCCGGGGCGAAGCAGTTGGCCATGGCATCCATGTCGCGCATGTCCAGGGCCAGGGCGTACTTGCCGGCCAGTTGGCGGATCGCGTCCAGCGACTCCAGGCGATCGATGCGCTCAAGTAAAGCGTTGGCGTCCTGGCTCATCAGTCGAGCACCGTGTACAGGTCCGAACCGCGTCCGCCGTCCACCGCCAGGCTGGCACCGGTGACATACGAAGCCTCGTCGCTGGCCAGGAACACGATGGCGTTGGCCAGCTCCACCGGCAGGCCGACCCGTTTCATCGGGATGACTTTTTCGGTGTTGCTGCGGGTCTTGGCGTCGGCCAGCATGCCGGCCGTGGCCGGGGTGTCGACCACCCCGGGAATGATCACGTTGCAGCGGATGTTGTGCGGTGCGCCTTCGCTGGCCGCCGCCCGGCTGAAGTTGATCACCGCCGCCTTGGCCGCCGAGTAACCGGCCATCCAGGCCGTGCCGAACAGGCCGCAGATCGACGCGATGTTGACGATCGAACCGCCGCCCTGGGCTTTCATCAACTGCATCGCGGTGCGGGTGCCCCAGAAGGTGCCGTCGACGGTGGTGCCAAAGTTGGCGTGCCAGTCGGCGGTGGTCATGCTGTCGATACCGCCCCAGGTGTAGGCCATCGCGTTGTTGACCAGGATGTCCAGGCGACCGTGACGTTGCGCGGTGGCTTGCAGCGCACCGACGTAGGCCTGTTCATCGCTGACGTCGGCCACGGCAATCTCGGCCTGCCCGCCTTGGGCACGGATTTTCTCCTGCACGCCTTGCAGCGGCTCAATGCGCCGCCCGCACAGCACCACCGTGGCGCCCTCTTCGGCGAACCGCAGCGCAGTGGCTTCGCCGATGCCGGAACCGGCGCCGGTGACGAAGGCGATTTTTCCTTGTAGACGCTTGCTCATGAGTGACTCCCTGATCAGATAAAGGCCATGCCGCCGTTGACGGCGATGTTCTGCCCGGTCATGAAACTGGCGTCTTCGCTAGCCAGGAACACCGCGACCCTGGCGATCTCGTCGGTCTCGCACATACGGCCCAGGGGCACGTTTTTCAGCAGCGCCTGCATGTAGTCATCGGGAATGCCGGCCATCATCGGGGTGTTGGTCGGCCCTGGTACCAGGGTGTTGACGCGGATGCCGCAGGCGGCCAGTTCACGGGCGATCGAACGGGTCAGGCCCATGACCCCGGCTTTCGAGGCGCAGTAGTGGCTCGGGCCTTCGCCGGTCAGCGCGGCGGTGCTGGAGAGGTTGATGATCGCGCCCTTGCGGCCACCCTTGACCATCAATTTGGCGCCTTCACGGCAGCACAGGAAGGTGCCGCCCAGGTTCACACCGATCACCCGCGCCCAGCTCTCGTCCGTGGTTTCGAGAAAGCTGTCCAGCCCGCCCACGCCGGCGTTGTTGACCAGGATGTCGAGGCCACCGAAGTGCTCCTCGGCCTGCCCCATGGCATCGGCCACGGAGGCGCCGTCACCGACGTTGCAGGCCAGGGCGAGCACCTTGTCGCCCAAGTCTGCCAGGCTCTCGGCCAGGGCCGCCTGGTGCAGGTCAACAGCCACCACCTTCGCGCCTTCGGCGACAAAACCACGCACGATGGCCTGGCCCATGCCTTGGGCGGCACCGGTCACGAAGGCCACTTTATCGAGTAACTTCATAGCAATCTCCAAGTGTGCGAATACGCTGCGGCCCGCTGTAATGGAGCCGTCACTTGCATGATTAGCGGCCAGGGCCTCGGCCCACATCGTCCGATGGGACTAGCGCCGCGTGGTCTGAACGGACGATGTAAATGACGGCGTCAGCGCCCAGCATTCGCTAGCGCGCACCACGCCAGGCGCTGTATTCCCCTTCAATTCACTGCAGCAATCTGCCGCAGCGCCTGGTGCGGTTGTGCCTCATGAATCCGCAGACAATGGAGAACCCCATGAACCAACCCGTAGACCTGCCCCTGCCCGTCGGCCATTACGCGACCCTGCCCAACGGCCTGCGCCTGCACTATCTGGATGAGGGCGCCGGCCCCGTGGTGCTGTGGCTGCACGGCAGCGGGCCGGGCGCCAGTGGCTTCAGCAACTTCAAGGGCAACTACCCGCAATTGGTCGCTGCCGGCTATCGCAATATCGTGCTCGACCTGCCGGGTTTCGGCCGTTCGGACAAACCCGAGGACGTGCAGTACAACCTGGACTTCTTCGTCGACTGCGTGGCGGCGTTTTTGGAGTCCGTCGGTGTGCGGCGTTGCACGCTGCTGGGCAATTCGCTGGGCGGCGCAATCGCCTTGGGCCTGGCCCTGCGCCTTCCACAACTTGCCCAGAGCCTGATCCTGCTGGCACCGGGTGGTGTCGAGGAGCGCGAGACCTACTTCAAGATGGAGGGCATCGTGCGCATGGTCAGCCTGTTCAGCGCCGGCCCCATCGGCATGGAGGAGATGCGCAGCATGATGAGCTTGCAGTTGTTCGATGCGTCGATCCTGCCGGAAAGCCTGCTGCAGGAACGCGTGGCGGTGGCGGTGACACAGCCGAAGAACCTGTTCAGCACGATGATGGTGCCGAACATGGAAGCGCGCCTGGGCGAGATCCAGTGCCCGATCCTTGGCTTCTGGGGCAGCAACGACCACTTCAACCCAATCAGTGGCGCCCAGCGCATCATCGACGGCGCACCGAATGCGCGGTTCATCGTGCTCAACCGGTGTGGGCATTGGGTTCAGGTGGAGCATCGGGAATTGTTCAACCGTAGCTGCATTGAGTTTCTGCAGCACGGTTGAACCGGCGACGCGTTGTGCGAGGCTTGCCAGCGATGGTGGCATAAGCGTCACCACCGCCATCGCCGGCAAGCGGGCTCCTACAGATGTGTGTCACACCACAAACCCAACATACCCCCACAAAACCTGTAGGAGCTGGCTTGCCAGCGATGACGGCATAACGGCCACCACCGCATCGCCAGCAAGCCGGCTCCTACAGATGTGTGTCACACCACGAACCCAACATACCCCCGCAAAACCTGTAGGAGCTGGCTTGCCAGCGATGACGGCGTAACGGCCACCACCGCATCGCCAGCAAGCCGGCTCCTACAGATTTTCGTACCGCCAACAATCCGCGTACACCCGCAATCCTGTAGGAGCTGGCTTGCCAGCGATGACGGCATAACGGCCACCACCGCATCGCCAGCAAGCCGGTTCCTACAGATGTGAGTCACACCACGAACCCAACATACCCCCGCAAAACCTGTGGGAGCTGGCTTGCCAGCGATGACGGCGTAACGGCCACCATCGCATCGCCAGCAAGCCGGCTCCCACAGGCAAACCAAACCCTGGTGTATCTGTTACCCTGCCGCCTTCTGGCTGTTCAACACTGCGTCGCCGGGCTTACCCAGTACGCAGGAGGTGCCGCCGGGGGTATACATCATGGCCACGCAGCGGTTGCAGGCGGTGCAGATCGAGTCGCGGCTGGCGCCAGTGGCGAGTTTGTTGACGTAGTCGTTTTCGGCCAGCAATACCCGACCCATGGCGACCAGGTCAAATCCCTCGGCCATGATTTTCTCGATGCTCGCCAGGCTCTTGGCACCGCCCAGATAGGCCAACGGCATTTTCACCGCCGCACGTACCTTGCGTGCATGTTCCAGCAGATACAGCTCGCGGAATTCCACGGTCGGCTCCTTGCGACGCTGGATAGCCATGGCCAGGGCGATGATCTTGTTCTTCTGCTGCACGCGGTTTTCCTTGGGGAAGGAGGAACCGAACATGGTGGTGATCGACTCGGCATTCATCCCCGCGCTGAGCACCAGCAGGTGCGCGCCCTCCTCTTCCAGCATGCGTGCGATCTGCGCGCCGTCTTCGGCGCTGTTACCGGCGCGCACGCCTTCGGTCACGCTGTATTTGCAGATGACCGCCATCTCCTTGCCGACTGCATCCAGCACCGCTCGCAACACCCGACGCGGAAAGCGCAGGCGGTTTTCCAGGTTGCCGCCGTATTGGTCGCGACGCTTGTTATACATCGGCGAAATGAACTGACTGAGCAGGTAGCCGTGGCCCATGTGGATCTCCACGGCATCGAAACCCGCCTGACGCGCCAGGCGTGCGCCTTGGGCGAAGTCGCGCACCACTTGTCGCATGTCGTCTTCGTTCATCGCCTGCTTGAGGAACATGCCGCTCATCAAGCCGATCTTGTTGAAGCCGCCGCTGGCTGACAGTGGGCGCTTGGTCGAGCGTTCGCGGATGAAGGTGAAGCAACCACCATGGGTGATCTGTGCGCTGGCCAGGCCACCGGCCTGATGCACCCCGTCGGTCAGGGCCTTGAAGTGCGGCAGGCTGGATTGGCTGAGGGTCAACTGGTTGGGCAAGGTGCGACCATCGCTGCTCACCGCGCAATAGGCCACAGTGGTCAGGGCGGTGCCGCCTGCGACCAGGGCCGAGTGCAGCTTGACCAGTTGTTTGGACGGCACGCCCTGGGCACTCATGCCCTCGTTGGTGGCGGCCTTGATGAAACGGTTTTTCAGGGTCAACGGACCAATTGCGATCGGGCTGAACGGTGATGGCGTCGGACGAGGATTCATGACAGGCCTCTCTTTATTGTTATCAGGCTAAAAGCGAACGACTGCGGCACCGGATCGCGACGCAGCCATGATCATCAGAAGGTGTACTTGGCGTTGAACGACAGGTAGTCGCGGTCGGCCAGCAAGCGGCCCTGGGCGACGTCCGGCGAGCTCAGGTAGGCGACATAGGTCATGCCGACCTGGAAGTTGCCCAGGTACTTGAAGTCGCCACCCACGGTCAGGCGCTTCTCGTCGCGCCCCAGGCCCTGGTAGGCGCTGCCGTCGACGTTCTGCGTCCACACTACCTTGGTGTTCAGGTCCAGGCCCGTGGCGATGGACGGGTAGTCCATGTAGGCGCCGACGCCCAGCAGGGTCGAGCCACGGGTCTGGGTCTTCGATTCGAACTGGTCGAAGGTGCCATCCACGCCGACTCCGCCGCCGGTGATCGTCAGGCTGTCCACTCCGTCGATGTGTTGATGCACCACTTCACCCATGAAGGTGGTCTGCTGGGCGAGCAGGCTGGGGCCGAGGATGTACGAGGCGTTGAGGTTGCCCTGCCAGATCTGCCCAGTGGTCGGCGCGCCATTGTTGAGGTAGACCGAGGCGCCATCGCGATAGCTCAGGTCACCGGCGTACTGCACCGAATCGCCGACCTTGGAGCTGAAGCTGACACCCGTCAGCTTGACGTCTTCGAAGTAGCCCAGGCGATAGGACGGCGCAGTGCCGTCATGCCCGATGCCCTTGAGCGAGGAGTATTGGGTGGTGCCGGTGAAGTCGAAGAACAGCGAGCCGACGCGCTCGTTATAGCGGTAATGAAACAGCCCGACTTCGGTGTTCTCGGTGATCCGGTAGCGCACACCCAGGCCCCATTGGCCGCTGTCCTTGGCGTCTTTCTCACCGGCGTAGCCGACTGCCAGGCCGTTGGGCAGACGGTCGACCTGGCCGGCACCCAGACGGAAAAACTCGGCGCCGGGACCGAAGGTGTCGCTGCCGAAATAATCGCCCACTGGATTGAGCTGGGTCTTTTCCCACTCGTACTGGTAGTAGCCCACCAGCGCCAGGTCTTCATTCAGCGACCATGATCCGGACACCTGCCCCACGGGCAGGTACGAGTCCTTGGCCTCGGTGCCCGGCACGTTGAACTTGGTCGCATCCACCGGGGCCTGGCCCTGGCTGATGTTGGCCCAGAACAGGCTCTCGCCCCAGGCCACCAGGTGCCGCCCGGCCTTGAGCGACAGGTACTGGGTCTCGCCGAGCTCGAAGTTGCCGTACACATACGCATCGAGCAGTCGCGCCGCGCTGCCGCTCATGCGCCGGGTCTCGTCGCTGAAGCCGTCGTTGTGGCCGGTCTTGTTCACCGTTTCCGGCGAGTCGTTGGCATTCTTCTGGTTGTAGACATCGTCGTAGAACTGACTGCCGCGCAGCACCGCCCCCAGGTTGTCGTGCCGAAGTTGCAACTCGCCGAACAGGCTCAGGCGGTTGTTGATCAGCGAGCCGCGCTTGAAGTTGCGTGTGCCGTCGTCGTTGTTCGGGTCGTTGAGGTATTGACTGGCCTGCTTGGCAGTGCGCATGGAGGCGGTGTAGTTGACCGTCAGCGACGAATCCAGGGTGGTGTTCTCCCCCAGTTCGATACTCGGTGCGGCGCTGGCCGTGGCGCTGGCGATGGTGATGGCCGTTGCCAACAGGCAGCGGCCACCGCTCAGGTTCCGCGAATGGCGCGCGACAGTATTTCCCGTGAACATGCTCCTCTCCTTTTGTTGTTGTTTTTTTCGTGTTGGCGAGATGGCTGCGCCTTACGCCGGAACGCTGTTGGCCAGCGCCGCGCGCAGTTCGTTCTTCGCCACCTTGCTCGACGGATTAAGTGGCAAGGCGTCGAAGAAACGCACCTGGCGCGGCACCTTGTAATTGGCCATTTGCTCCCGGCTCCAGGCGATCAGTTGCGCCTCGTCGAGTTGCCGCCCTTCACGCAGCACCACACAGGCACAGCCGACCTCGCCCATGCGCTCATCGGCGATGCCGATCACCGCCACCTGGGCAATGGCCGGGTGTCTGATCAGCGCGGCTTCGATTTCCGCCGGGTAGCAGTTGAAGCCGCCGACGATGTACATGTCCTTGAGGCGGTCGGTGATGATCAGATTGCCCGCCTCGTCCAGTCGCCCGACGTCGCCGGTATGCAGCCAGCCTTCGGCGTCGATGGCTTCGCGGGTCGCTTCGGGGTTCTGGAAATAACCCTGCATGATGTGGAACCCGCGCAGGCAGATCTCGCCGGTCTGCCCGGCCTCCAGCACCTGGTTGTGCGGGTCGCGGATGCTCACTTCGGTGCCGGCGATCGGCCGTCCGCTGGTGCCGGCAATAACCTTCGCCGAGTCTTGGGGATCGCATATCGTCGCCAGCCCGCCGCATTCGGTCAGGCCGTAGGCGGTGGTCACCACGGCGAACCCCAGCTCGTTGCGCATGCGCTCGATCAGGCTCGGCGGGATGCTCGCCGAACCGGTCACCGCGATGCGCAGGCTCGACAGGTCGGTCTGCTGCAGCTGCGGATGGGCCAGCAGCGAGAGATACAGGGTCGGAGCACCGGGCAGCACGCTGATGCGTTCTCGGGCGATGCGCTGGAACACCTGCTCGGCGTCGAACACCGCATGGGGCAGGATGGCCGCTCCGCCGATCAGGCAGGTCAGCCAGCCGGCCTTGTAGCCGAACGCATGGAAGAACGGGTTGACGATCAGGTAGCGATCTTCCGGCAGCAGGCCGATGACCTTGACGTATTCGGTGAAGGCCCGCAGGTTCTGGCCATGGCCGCTCATCACGCCCTTGGGTTTGCCGGTGGTGCCGGAGGTGAACAACAGGTCGCACATGGCCTCGGGCTTGATCTCCATGGCCCGGCGCCTGGCGCTGTCTGCATCGATGGTCGCCGCGCCGAGCAGGAACTGGGCAAGGCTCAGGTCCGAAGGCAACCCGGGGGTGTCGCCATCGAGCAGCACCAGGTGTTCGAGGCTGGCCGGCCGATGGGGCGCGAGCAACGCCGGGTAGTCCACGTCGAGAAAACGCTGCTGGACAAACAATACTCGGCAGCCGCTGCGCTCCAGCACATCGGCGGCCTCAAGGCCCTTCATGCGCGTGTTGATCGGTACCAGCACCGCCCCGGCGCACTGGATGCCCAGCGCCGCGAGGATCCAGTCGCCGCTGTTCGGCGCCCAGATGCCAATCCGGTCGCCGGCCTGGATGCCCAGGGCCAGCAAACCCCGGGCAAAGCCCATGACGCGCTCGGGCAGCTCGGCGTAGTCGATGCATTGGCCGTTGTCCTCGATGGCCGTGCGCCCGGCAAAACGTTCGGCACTGCTGAAGACCAATTGGGCAAGGGTGGCAGGGGCGGCGCTCAGGGGCGCGGCAAGGTTCAGGCTCTGATTCATCGTGGGCTCGCGCTGGGCATAATTGAAGGCATCAATCGGGAAAGCGGATACGCAGTTGCGCGCTGGTGGGCACCGCCTGGCAGGCCAGGATCCAGCCTTCGGCCAGGTCGCCCGCGTCCAGTGCATCGTTGTGCAGCAGCTCGACCTCGCCGCTTACCAGGGTGCACATGCACGAGGCGCAGCCACCGACTCGGCAGGCGCTGGGCGGGTTTAGGCCGGCACGCTCCATGGCGGCCAGCACGGTCTCGCCGCTGTCGCAGGCCAGTTGGTGGTCTTCTCCGTCCAGGCGCACCGCCAATTGCGCGGCCACGGCCGCTTCGCTGCTGGTCGCCAGCGGCAGCTCGCCTTCACCGGGCAGCGAGACAAAGCGCTCGACGTGCACCCGGCGATCCGGCATGCCCAGGCCCTTGAGCGCGCTGACCGCCGCGTCCATGAACGGGCCAGGGCCACAGATGAATGCCTGAGCATCGATGAACGGCCGCGCCAGCTCCGCCAGTTGCCCGACGCTCGGGATGCCCTGCACCGAATCGAGCCAATGGACGATCTGCAGGCGTTGCGGATGAGCGCTGGCCAGCTGGCGGAGTTCGTCCTTGAAAATCACCGAGGACTCATCGCGGTTGGCATAGATCAGCAGCACCCGACCAGTTCCCGCGAGCAACGCCGAACGCAGGATCGACAGCACCGGGGTCACGCCACTGCCGCCGCCAAACAGCAGCAAGTCGCCGTCGAGACTGCGCGGCACGAACACCCCGGCCGGTGGCAGCACCTCCAGGGTCTGGCCGGCCTGCAACTCGCCGCACAGCCAGTTCGAGGCGCGGCCCTCGTGCACGCGCTTGACCGTTACCCGCAACGGCTCATCCAGCAACGGCGTGCTGGACAATGAATAACAACGGGGCAGCCAGCCGTCCTCGAAAGGCACGCGCAAGGTCAGGAACTGGCCTGGTTGATAGCGAAAACGTTCGCCCAGGTGCTCCGGCACGTCGAACACCAGGGAACGCGCATCGGCGGTTTCCTCGATCACGCGGGCCACGCGCAGGGCAAGATAATTGTTCATAGGTCAGCTACTCATGACCACCTGGCCGTGCAGCACGGACAGGTGTAAACCAGGGGTGTCGAAACGCTCGCCATGGCCTCAGACGTAAGGGTCCGGGTTGGGTAGGCCGAGCAGCACCGCGCCGTAGCTGCGCCCGTAGGCCATGTAGTTGTTGGCGATGTGCCCGCGGGCCTGGTGCAGGTCGCGGAACAGCCGCGCCACCGGGTTTGTGTTGTACAGGCCGGAGGCGGCCATGCTGCGCAGCAGGTCGTTGGCCCGTTCGGCGCAGATGTTGGTCACATAGGCCGACTGGTAGCGATACAGCAGGCGGGTCTCGGTGTCCGGGTACTCGCCGGCACGTGCCAGACTCATCAGGTGGTCATAGTTTCGCTCGAGCACCAGGCGCAGGCTGTCGACGGTGATCATCGCTTCGGCCACGGCGGTTTGCGCCACCGGATCGTCAGCGGTCCGGGCGCCGTGCTTGCCGATGTGTTTGGCGGCGTTGTCTCGGAACTCGTTGATCGCGCCCTGCAGGGCACCGAGGGCCGAGGTCGAGACGGCGCGGGAGAACACCTGGGCGAACGGGATCGCGTAGATCGGATTGGTGTTGACCAGACGCCCGGGAGTCGCTTCGAGGGTGCAGTTGTTGGTGCGTTGCACGCGATGGGCCGGGACGAATACATCCTCGACCACGATGTCATGGCTGCCGGTGCCGCGCAGGCCCAGCACGTCCCAGTTGCGTTCGATCTGATAGTCGCTGAGCGGCAGCAGGAAGGTGCCGTGCTCGGCGGGCATGTCGCCATCGGGCGGCAGGATGCCCCCCAGGAACACCCATTGGCAGTGTTCGCTGCCGCTGGAGAAACCCCAGCGCCCGCTGATGCGGTAACCACCTTCAACCACCGTGACCTTGGCCGCCGGCATGTAGGTCGAGCAGATCAGCGCATTGTGGTCATCGGCCCAGACTTCGCGCTGCGCTTCGATCGGGTAACGCGCCAGTTGCCAGGGGTGAACCCCCATCACGCCGTAGATCCACGCCGTGGACATGCAACCCTCGGCGAGGATGGTCTGGATTTCGAAGAAGGTCCGCGGATCCACTTCATAACCGCCGAACGCCCTTGGCTGCAAGGCCCGCAACAAGCCGGCGGACTGCAACTCGAGGACGCTCTCCACCGGCACCTTCAAGTCCTTGTCGGCCTGCGCCGTGCGCGCCTTGAGTGCCGGCACCAGGCTGCG
This sequence comes from Pseudomonas sp. IT-P218, assembly GCF_949767605.1. NCBI lineage: Bacteria > Pseudomonadati > Pseudomonadota > Gammaproteobacteria > Pseudomonadales > Pseudomonadaceae > Pseudomonas > Pseudomonas sp. IT-P218. Next base: position 79,707 of record NZ_CATKQQ010000002.1, on the reverse strand, counting down.
TGCACGTTCCAGCAGATCATGTTCGTCCTGGGTCTTTTCTCGCATGCTGTGCATCACTCAATTCTCCCGATCTCACTGCGCCACTGCGCGAGTTGAGACGGATCATCGGATCGAGCGGGTAATCCTTCATCGTCAAAGCGGACTAGGGGTGGGGTTGGGTATCGGGGTTTGGCGGGTATATCCGTTTCTTCGGTAACGACGGCTCATGGTTGCGCCCTGACGGCGGGTCACTTGTAGGAGCGAGCTTGCTCGCGAAAAACCTGAGAACACCGCGGGGTGTCAGGCTGCCCGCGTCATCGTTAACCTCCATCGCGAGCAAGCTCGCTCCTACAAAGGGCGAAACCCTGGGTGGCCGTTACCGCAGGAATGGATATGCACACACCGCCCGCTAGTCCATTGAGACGATGCTGGCCACGGCCGTTGCGGCGATATTCAATCCATCGACAATCGACCCCACGGAGCAAGGGCCCATGAGTATTTTGCAGCGTTTCCAGATGCACGGCAGCGTCGCCATCGTCACCGGCAGCGGCCGGGGTATCGGGCGGGCGATTGCCCTGGCGTATGCCGAAGCCGGCGCCGATGTGGTGTGCTCGGCGCGTTCGCTGGACGAGGTAGAGGCCGTGGCCGAGGAGGTTCGCGGCCTGGGCCGGCGCGCGCTGGCCATCGCCTGTGACGTCAACGATGCCGGGCAACGCCAGGCACTGGTGCGCCACAGCGTCGAGCAAATGGGCCGCATCACGCATCTGGTCAACAACGCAGGCGGCGGCGGTCCCAACGATCCGCTGGCAATGACCCCTGAGCAGTTCGCCCAGGTGCTGAATTTCAACGTGACCACCAGCTACGACTTCTGCCAGTTGTGCGTGCCGCTGATGCGCGAGGCCGGTGGCGGCAACATCATCAATATCAGCTCGGTGGCGGCGCGTTATGCCCAACGCCATTTCAGCGCCTACGGTACAGCCAAGGCGGCCCTCAGCCACTTGACCCGCTTGCTGGCCCAGGACTTCGCGCCGCAGATCCGCGTCAACGCCGTCGCCCCCGGCCCGACCCTCACCGAAGCACTGAACGGCGTGATGCCCACCGCCATGCGCGAGGCCATGGAAGCCAACACCCCGCTCAAATGCCTGGGCACCCCGCAGGACATCGCCGCCGCCGCGCTGTACCTGGCCAGCCCCGCTTCGGCCTGGGTGACCGGCAAGATCATCGATGTCGATGGCGGTGCCGACTCGTCGGCGTGGCCCGGCTGAACCACTCCTTTGGGCTCGCCCCTGATGATGTCGGGGCGGGCCTTTTTTTTCTCCCACCCCACTGGAGCCCTCGCCATGGACGCCCATTTGATCACCGCGCTCGGTGACGAACTGTTCAACGCCCTGCGCAGCCGGCAGACGCTGGCCCCCCTGACCCGCCGTTATCCGCAGATCACCCTGGAGCAGGCCTACCGGATTTCCCTGCACTTCCTGCAACGCCGCGAAGCCCTCGGCGAGCAAGTGATCGGCAAGAAAATCGGGGTCACCAGCCGCGCCGTGCAGGAAATGCTCGATGTCCACCAACCGGATTTCGGCTTCCTCACCAACGCCATGCAGGTCGAGGACGGCTGCGATGTCAGCCTGGCCCTCTACAACCTGATCCAGCCGCGGGCCGAAGGCGAAATCGCCTTCATCCTCGGTGAAGACCTGCAAGGCCCGGGCATCAGCGCCGAAGACGTGCTGGCCGCCAGCCAATGGGTCGTGCCGTGCTTCGAGATTGTCGATTCGCGGATCGACGACTGGCAGATCCGCATTCAGGACACCGTCGCCGACAACGCCTCCTGCGGCGTGTTCGCCCTCGGCAGCCAGCACATCGACCCGCGCTCGCTGGACCTCGCTGCCGTGCACATGCAAATGAGCAAGAACGGCCAACCGGCGGGTTCCGGCCTGGGCTCGGCGGTGCAGGGTCATCCCTGCGCGGCAGTGGCCTGGCTGGCCAATACCCTGGGCGAGCTGGGCATCCCGTTCCGCCGTGGCGAAATCATTCTGTCCGGTGCCCTGGCGCCGCTGGTGCCTGTGGTCGCCGGCGACCATATCAGCCTGTCCATGACCGGGCTCGGCGAAGCCAGCCTGCGCTTTGTCCCGTGATCGCCCTTCCCTTTCCAGGAGCCAGAAAAACATGAGCAAGAAGATCAAATGCGCGCTGATCGGGCCGGGCAACATCGGCACCGACCTGTTGTACAAACTGATGCGCAGCGAGGTGCTGGAGCCGGTGTGGATGGTCGGCATCGACGCCACCTCCGAAGGCCTGGCACGGGCCCGCGAGCTGGGCCTGAAAACCACCGCCGACGGGGTCGACGGCCTGCTGCCCCATGTCCTCGAAGACCAGATCCAGATCGCCTTCGATGCCACCTCGGCCTACGTGCACGCGCAGAACTCGCGCAAGCTCAATGCCCTGGGCGTGTTGATGATTGACCTGACCCCGGCAGCCATCGGCCCGTACTGCGTGCCACCGGTCAACCTCAAGGCGCAACTGGGCCTGGGCGTGATGAACGTCAACATGGTCACTTGCGGTGGCCAGGCCACCATTCCTTTGGTGGCCGCGGTGTCCAGCGTGCAGCCGGTGGAGTACGCCGAGATCATCGCCACCGCCGCGTCGAAATCGGTCGGCCCCGGCACCCGGAAAAACATCGACGAATTCACCCGCACCACCTCAAGCGCCGTGGAGAAAGTCGGCGGCGCGAAGAAAGGCAAGGCGATCATCATCATCAACCCCGCCGAGCCGCCGCTGATAATGCGCGACACCGTGCATTGCCTGACCGAGAGCGAACCCGACCAGCCGGCGATCACCGCCGCCATCGAGGCCATGATCGTGCAAGTGCAGCGCTACGTGCCCGGCTACAAGTTGGTCAACGGCCCGGTGTTTGAAGGCAACCGGGTGTCGATCTTCATGGAGGTCGAAGGCCTGGGTGACTACCTGCCCAAGTACGCCGGCAACCTCGACATCATGACCGCCGCCGCGGCGCGCACCGCCGAGATGTTCGCCGAGGAAATCCTCAAGGGCGAGCTGGTGTTGCAAGCCACCGTCCAACCCGCCCACGCATAAGGAGCCGACCATGGATCTTCGCGGCAAAAGCATCACCGTTCACGACATGTGCCTGCGCGACGGCATGCACCCCAAGCGCCACCAGATCAGCCTGCAACAGATGAAAGAGATCGCCTGCGGCCTCGACGATGCCGGCGTTCCGCTGATCGAAGTCACCCACGGCGACGGCCTGGGCGGCAGTTCGGTGAACTACGGTTTCCCGGCCCACACTGACGAGGAGTATCTGTCGGCGGTGATCCCGCTGATGAAAAAGGCCAAGGTCTCTGCCCTGCTGCTGCCGGGGATCGGCACCGTCGATCACCTGAAAATGGCCCATGAATTGGGGGTCAACACCATTCGCGTGGCCACCCATTGCACCGAGGCTGACGTCAGCGAGCAGCACATTTCCCACGCCCGCGGCCTGGGCATGGACACTGTCGGCTTCCTGATGATGGCCCACATGAACAACCCTGAAGGCCTGGTCAAGCAGGGCTTGCTGATGGAAAGCTACGGCGCCAACTGCATCTACCTGACCGACTCGGCGGGTTACCTGCTGCCCCACGACGTCAGCGCCCGTGTGGCGGCGATGCGCGCGGCCCTCAAGCCGGAAACCGAGATCGGTTTCCATGGCCACCACAATCTGTCGATGGGCGTGTCCAACTCCATCGCCGCGATCGCCGCCGGGGCCAACCGCATCGACGCCGCCTGCGCGGGCCTCGGTGCCGGTGCCGGCAACACGCCGATGGAAGTGCTGGTGGCGGTATGTGACCGCATGGGCATCGACACCGGCGTCAGTGTGTTCGGTATCCAGGACGTGGCCGAAGACCTGGTGGTGCCGATCATGGACTTCCCGATCCGCAGCGACCGCGATGCCCTGACCATGGGTTACGCCGGGGTCTACGGTTCGTTCCTGCTGTTCGCCAAGCGCGCCGAGAAGAAGTACGGCGTGTCGGCCCGGGAGATCCTCGTTGAAATGGGTCGCCGCGGCATGGTCGGCGGTCAGGAGGACATGATCGAGGACACCGCCATGACCCTGGCCCGGCAGCGGCGGCAGGCATAAGACCCTGCTGGCAGATCCACCGCTTTCGCGAGCAAGCCCGCTCCCACATTTGATTCGCGGCGCACGACACAAACCTCCTGTGGGAGCGGGCTTGCTCGCGAAGAGGCCATGCCAGTCACCCTCCAGGGCGACTGGCACACCGCTTTCGTCAACGCCAATCGGCGACGATGCCGTGCTCCAACGCAAACGGCTGCGCCGCAATGGTCCGCCGCTGAAACCCCGGTGCCTGTTCGTCTGTAGCCAGCCACAACATCACCGCCGCCGGTACATGGGGCGGCGCACTGCCGGCGCGTAAGGCAATCAGCCCCTTGTCGCCGATGGTGGCCTTGAGCGATTCGGTGGTCACCACGCCCGGATTGAGGGTATAGGCGCGCACGCCAGCCTCGCCCAGTTCCGTGCTCAATACCCCGGACAACCGCGACACCGCCGCCTTGCCCGCGCCATAGGCGTAACCCCAGCCACCCTTGCCCGCCGCCACCGGTGGGTCGCTTTCGCCGGCGCCGGAGGTGACGTTGATCACCACCCCGCCACCGCGGGTCACCATGTGTTCGGCCACCGCCCGGGTCAGCAGGAACGGGGTGAGGATGTAGCCCTTGAACATCCGCTCCAGGGTCTGGGCCTGCAGGTCCATGAACTCGGCGTTGAGGTCGCTGCCCTGGTAGATCGCATTGTTGATCAGCACGTCGATGCGCCCGTACTCGGCCAGCACCGCCTGGCAGGCATGCAGCGCCGAATCGCTGTCGAGCAGGTCCATCGGCACTACGAGCACCCGGCAACCGAGCTCGCGCAAGGTCTGGGCAGTGCCGTTGAGGCTACCGGCCAGCGGTGCTCCCGCGGCATCGCGCAGGGCATGCTCATGTTGTTCGCCCTCGTTGAGGGTACGGGCGCTGATCGCCAGGTCGAAACCGGCGCGGGCGAACGCCAGCGCCGCCTCGCGACCGATGCCACGGCTGGCGCCGGTGATGAATGCCACCTTGTTCATGCAAGTTCCTTTTTAGAAGCGTGGGGCGCGGACCATGGCGTCCATGCCGCCGTCGACGAACACGACGCTGCCATGGACAAAAGATGCCTGGGGCGATTGCAGGAAGGCTACCACTGCGGCAATTTCTTCAGGGTGCCCAGCGCGGCCCAGGGGCGCGACGAAATCGCGGGTCGCCTGGCCAAATCGGGCATCGTCCAGCGAGGCCTGGTGCAACGGGGTTTCTACCGCGCCCGGCGCCACCACGTTCAATCGCAGGCCCAGCTTTCCCCAGCTCACCGCCAGGCTGCGCACATGCTGGCTGATGGCATATTTGGAGGCGGCATAAGCGACGTGAGGCTGGCCGAGGGTGTTGGCCAAAACCAGCGCCTGGGCCTCATCGCCAGCGATCATCGCTTCGATCTGCGGTTGGCCGTCGGGGCCCGAATGGGTCGCCGCAACGGAACCGATCACCAGCGCCGCCGGTTGTTGGCCCTTGGCCAACGCCCCTTGCAGGCCGTCGAGCAACTGGCTGACGCCGAAGTAATTGACCGCCAGAATCAGGCCGCAGTTTGGCGCGGTGACACCGACGCCGGCGCAGCAGACCAACCCGTCGAGGACCCCGCCGCTGAGTTCAAGCACTTGCCCGATGGCGGCGTCGCGCCCTTGGGCGGTGGACAGGTCGGCGATGACTTCGGCGTTGCTGCGATCGATCCCGATGACCTGGTGGCCGGCGGCGCGCAGGGCGGCGGATACGGCGGCGCCGATTCCCGAGGCACTGCCGGTGATGGCTGTAATTGGCATGGTGGTTCTCCGTGATGGGTCCGCCCAGTATCGACAGGGCGATCACGGGACGGCATCGTCCGTGCGGACTAAAATCAAGCGGCGTCAACGACCGCGCCGCAGGGCAGGATGGCCCGGCGGCGGGTCTGCAGGCTCAGGCCTGGCGATAGATCGGCACGGCCAGTTGCAGCGGGGGCACCTTGATTTTCTCGGTCATTTTCAACGCCAGTTGCGGCTTGCCCAAGGCCACCACGCTGTTGAGCATGATGCGCACCAGTTCGGTCTGGCGCCGCACGCCGGTCTTGGAGAAGATCGAGCGCAAGTGCGCCCGCGCAGTGTTACGGCGGATATTCAGGACCTCGGCCGCTTCCTCAAGGGACAAACCGTTGGCCAGCTCCATGGCCAGGGCGGTTTCGGCCTTGGTCAGGTTGAACAGCTGCTTGGTCACCACTTCGCTGGCCAGGGATTTGCTCGAGGCATCGCGGATGTACACCAGCGCCGCCGGCTGGCCCTTCTCCTCGGCCCAGTCCAGGGACGGAATCGATTCGACCACCACGCCAAGGTTGACCAGCCCCGACGGCCGCGTTACCGACATGGCCTCGGCGCTTTTCGGCGCGTCCGGGCAGAATGCGCCGCGAATCAGGCGCTGCAATTCACGGTTGTCGCTGGGATACGTCGCTTCCAGGCGCCCGCCCACCAGTTTCAAGCCGTCGGAGCGGGCCAGGATTTCCTGGGCCACCGGGTTGATCTGCAACACGCTGCCGCTCTCGTCGAGCACCAGGGTCGCCACCGATAAGCGGCTGATGGCCTGGGAGTACAACTCACTCAGCGATTCGCTGCGATCCAGCAGGTTATGCAACTGCGAGGCACGCCTCAGGTGTGGCAGGAAACTGGCGCACACTGCCCGGTCATGGGCCGAGAAGTTGGGAGCCCGTTTCGGGCGGGTTATGCGAAAGCGCAGCTTGCCCCCGTCCGGGGTTGAAATGTCGGCCAGCATCAGGTGGTACACGTCATGGGGCTCGCAGAATGTCTTGAAGTAGCCGTTCTGCTCCCACTGTGAGGAACTCATGATGTCGTCCACGGTGAATACGTGGTCCAGCGGCTGATTGGAGAAAGGCGAATTGGTTTGCGGGTAGGTCATGTAGCAGACATCGCCGGCACCTTCGATGTCGCCGACGATGATCATCACACCGACATCGGGTTGATCCGGCACCCGCAGGATCAGGGTGACGAAGTTGGCATCGTAGAGTTTGAGAAAGCTCCTGAGGGCCGTGGCCATCAGTTTCGGATCGAGGGCGCCTTCGTAGATTTCGCCCACCAACTGGTTGTAGCGCACGAGGTCGAGGCCAAGACTGGCCAGGGCTTCATGGGTCAAGTCAGCGTTCTGCATAGTCTTATCTCGCTCGGGTAAGGACTGCGCCCTTCCCTTGTTATTTTTATAATTTCGGCCGGGGGAACCCTGGGTTCCCCCCTCTCGACTGCTACTTGCCTGCCAGTTTTCACTAGCGCCTGCGGACTCCACAATAGGTCCGGCAGGTTTATTTTTCGTGCGCGGTATCACGCGCCGCCGGGCTGTTTTTCAGGCGGAACTGCCCTTGTGCCGGCGCAGGCGCGTGTACCCGTTCAGTCACCAGTGGGCGCCCGCGATTGAACCAGGCGGCCAATGCCGGCAGGAGGAAAATCGCTCCCAGCACGTTGACCAGGAACATGAACGACAACAGCACACCCATGTCGGCCTGAAACTTCAGCGGTGCGAACGCCCAGGTGCAGACGCCGATCGACATGGTCACGGCCGTGAACACCGCCGCAGTACCGCGTTGGCACATGGCCTCGTAGAACGCCTCCCGCAGGTTGGCGCCGCGCAGCATCTCGTGCTGGATACGTTCGTACAGGTAAATGCCGTAGTCGACGCCCACGCCCACCCCCAACGCCATCACCGGCAAGGTTGCGACTTTCAGGCCGATCCCGAGCATTGTCATCAGCGCGTTGCACAGGATCGCGACAATCGCCAGCGGCACCAGAATGCACAGCACCGCGCGGATCGACAAGAAGGTCAGCCAGCAAAACAATGCCACCGATCCGAATAATGCGCCGAGCATGATCACTTCGGCGCGCTTGACCGCCTCGTTGGAGGCCGCCATCACCCCGACGTTGCCGCCGGCCAGGAGGAATTCGACTTGCGGCGAGCTGACTTCGGCAATGATCCGCTTGGCTTCGGCGATCGCATGGCTGACGGTGCTGCCTTCGTGATCGGCCAGGAACACCAGGATCTGCATCTGCTGGCAACCGTCGGTAACCAGTCCGTCATCCGGCATATAGGCCCGCGCGCCCTGGCTCAGGCCCCTGGGCGATCCCGGAATCGCCGCCCAGCGCGGGTTGCCTTCGTTATTGCCGGCGATCACCCGCTTGCCCATGTCCGCCACACTCTGGATCGACTGCACGCCGGTGACCGTGCGCATGCGGAAATCGAAAGCTTCCACCGCACGCATCACATCCGGCGACAGGCAACCTTCTTCGACGCCATTGACCTGGACGAACACCGACATCACATCAAGCCCGATGGAGTAGCTGCTGATGATCCTGGCGTTGTCCTGGTTGTAGCGCGAATCGGCCCGCAGCTCCGGCGCACCGGCGCCAATGTCGCCCACCGCCAGGTCGCGGGCCTTGTAGGCCCCGGCCGCCAGCAGCAACAGGCTGACCACAAACACCCCCAGGGCCGGCCCCGGTTCGGCCAGCGCCGACAGGCGCCACCACAGGCGGTGCCTGCCCGCCGGACGCGATTGCGCCCGACGCAACAGCGCAGGTTCCAGGCGCAAGTACGAAATGATCACCGGCAGCATCAGTTTGTTGGTGATGATCATCAACATCACGCCGATGCAGGCCGTCACCCCCAGTTCGTGAACGATGGGAATGTCGATCAACATGATCACCGCGAAGCCCAGGGCGTTCATCAGCAAGGCCAGGGAACCGGGGATGAAGATCTTGCAGAACGCCGATCGCGCCGCGTCCTTCGATGTACTGCCGGCCAGCACGTCCTGCTTCCAGGCGTTGGTCATCTGCACCGCATGGGACACGCCGATGGAGAAGATCAGGAACGGCACCAGGATCGACATCGGATCGATACCCAGGCCCAGCAGCGGCAACAGGCCGAGCAACCAGACCACCGGCAGCAACGCCACCACCAGCGCCACCACCGTCAGGCGCAGGGAGCGCGAATACAGCCACAGCAGCAACCCGGTAATGACGAAGGCCACCACAAAGAAGCCGATCACCGTGTTCAGCCCTTCGACCACATCCCCCACCAGCTTGGCGAAGCCGACGATGTTGATCTCGATATCCGCGCTGTTGTATTTGGCTCGGATGTCTTCCAGGCGCTTGGCGATCTCGACATAGGACACCGGCTGGCCGGTCTTGGGGTCGATGTCCTGCAGGTCGGCGCGGACCATGGCCGACTTGAGGTCGTTGGCCACCAGGCGACCGACCTGTCCGGAGGCAGCGGTGTTGCTGCGCACCTGCGCCAGGTCCTCCGGGGTGCCGGCGAAGCGCGGTGGCACCACCACGTCGCCGAAGAAACCTTCCTCGGTGATTTCGATGTAGCGCACGTTGGCGGTGAACAGCGACGTCACACTGGGGCGGCTGACCCCGGAGATGAAAAACACGTCGTCGGTGACTTTGCGCAGGGTCTCGAGGTACTCGGTGTTGTAAATGTCACCCTCGCCCTTCCAGCGTACGCTCACCAGGAAGCGGTTGGCGCCGGTGAAGTAATGGCTGAACTTGAGGAAGTTGATCATGAAGTCATGACGTACCGGGATCTGTTTGTTGAAGCCCGGATCCAGTTGCGTGTGGGTGGCGCTGTAGCCCAGGCCCAGCGTTACCAGAACGAATAGCAACAGCAGTCCCTTGCGCCAGGCCATCAGGTAGTCCGCGCACGTTTCGACGCAGCGCGTCACCCAGTGTTTACCTTGATTCATTGCCCCGCCTCTCATTTACTGGGTGGCCTGTGTGGCCACTAGGGCAGCGACGCTGCCACTTGAACCCTGCAATACGCCGCGCTCGCCACCGACCAGCAGCCGCGAGCCGACCATCGTCGCCGAGGTCAACGTACCGAGGCCGGCCAGGCGTCCGACGCCGACCAGCGCACCCTGTGCATCCAGGCGCACCACCGAGCTGCCGGCACCGACGATCACCAGGCCCGATTGGTCGGGCAGCAATGCATGGCCATACAACGGCAGTTGATTGCCGACCTTGACCTGGGTCCAGCTATCGCCGAAGTCGTGGCTGACGAACACGTGCCCGCGCATGCCATAGGTCACCCAGTCCTTCGCGCTCAAGCGCACGATGCCGAACAGCGAGCCGCTGTAGAACGCCGGCAAGCTCTGCCAGTGCTGGCCGGCGTCGGTAGTGCGCAGGACCAGGCCCTGCTCGCCCACCAGCATGCGCCGGCCATCGTCGCCACCGGCCATGCTGTTGAGGTGGGCGTTGTCGATGTCCAGGGATTGCGGCGTCCAGGTCTTCCCGGCGTCAGCCGATTGATAGAACTTGCCGAAGCTGCCGAACGCCATGACGCTGTCGCCACCGCCGGTCCAGATACCCAGCAGCGGTTCGCCCAGGTCGCTGTCGTAGCGCATTTCCTGCCAGTTGCTGCCGGCATCCTCGGAACGCAGGATCCAGCCGTCATGCCCGACGGCCAGCAAGCGCTTGTCGTCCAGTGCCACCACGGCGGTCAGGGTGGCGTTGCGCTGGGTGGCGACGCTCGCAGGCTGCCAGCTGACGCCCTGGTCATCGCTGAGCAGGACGCTGCCCCGCTCGCCCACGGCGACCACGCGCGCGCCAAGATTGAGCAGGCCGTTGATCTGCACACGGTCCGGGCGCGTGGCCAGCAGTTCCGCTTGCGGTGGGGATTTGGGGGAGAAGGTGTAGCCAATGGTCAAGGCGACCACCAGGCAAACCGCGTAGCCGATCACCGAGCGCATGGGCAGCGCTCCTGCTCGGGGTTGGCGTGGATAAGGCAAGTCATAGGGCCGATCCTCTTGTTTTTGTCACGCGCCAGGGCATGCGAGGCAATCGAGATGGGCGTTGCCTCTGGGGCAATAGTCGGCGCAAGGGAGGGGGGGCACATCGTCCAAATGGCTTATGCAATGGCGGGAATGGCGTGGGGTGGGATGTTGTGTTCGGCGCAGGACAACTGTGGGAGCGAGCTTGCTCGCGATGGGGCCATACCTGCCTGCATCATTGCCGACTGGTCTACGGATGCCATCGCCGGCAAGCCGGCTCCTACAGGGGATCTTCGGCGGGAATCAGGCCATGTACAGGATCACCAAATCGTTGATCACCGACGGCCGGTCCTGGCCCACCACATGGATGTTGAGCTCCAGGGTCAGTTGGGTACCACGGGCGAGGATTTCGACTTTTTTCACCCGCGCCCGCGAATGGATGCGCGAGCCGGCCGGTACCGGCGCCGGGAAGCGCAGGCGGTCGGAGCCGTAGTTGATCTGGGTGCTGAAACCGCTGATCTCGAAGCCCAGCGCCAGTTTCATCCGCGACTGCAGCACCTGTACCAGCGCGCCATGGGCGATGGTGCCGCCGAACGGGCTTTGCAGGCGCGCCCGCTCCGGATCGGTATGGATCCAGTAATCGTCGCCCGACAATTGGGCGAAGGCGTCGATCAGTGCCTGGTCGACCACCACCACGTTGCTCCAGTCACTGAACTGCTCGCTGACCAACTCTTGCAGGGCCGGGCCATCGTTGAGGTCAATCTGCCGGGCGACAGGCTGTTGCGAGGTCGCAGGTTCCGGTTCACTGTCCTGCGCAGGCAGCGGCTCAAATGCTGCTGCCTCCTTGTCCACGCCAGTAAAGCGCAGCAGGCGATTGCCCTTGGCGTCGACTTCGGCAAACACCGGCCGCAAGGGCATGCCGATGCGGATCTCGGTTTCGTCGAGGCCGACCAGGTTGGTGTTGATGCGCACCCCTTCGGCCAGTTCGACCACCGCCAGTTTCTGCGGCATCTCATCGATGAAGTCGGGCAAGGTGGCGATGCGCGTCACGGTGTAGCTGTACAGCGTTGCGGCGCCGTCGACTTCGCGCCAGGCCAGGTCATGCTCCAGGCATACCGGGCAATGCCGACGCGGGTAGAAGTTCCAGTGCGCACAGGCGTTGCATTGCTGGATCAGCAGGCGGCGAGCCTTCAGGCCCTCCCAGAAGGGCGCGGAAATCGGCGTCGCAACCGGCATCGGTTTGTTGTTGGACATGTGCTTATGCTCCCTGAAGTATCAATGCGCCCTGCTCGCTCATCACGCCACCGGTGCCGGAGACGTAGACGCTGTCGCAGCGGCCCAGTTGGCGTTCACCGGCGGTGCCGGCGATCTGCGTCACCGCCTCGATCACCTGGCTCATGCCACCGGCGGAGGCCGACTGGCCGAAACTGAGCTGCCCGCCATGGGTGTTCATCGGGAAATCGCCACGCCAGGTCAGGTCGTGTTCGCGCACGAACGCCATACCCTCGCCCTTGCCGCAGAAACCGGCATCTTCCAGGGTGAGCAACGTGGTGATGGTGTAGCAGTCGTAGATCTGCGCGGCATCGACGTCCTTGGGCTTGAGCCCGGCCATGGCAAAGGCCCGCTGCGAAGCCGGGCCGATGGGCGTGTGCAGCATGTCCTCGGCATAGGACGGCGACTTGAATGCCAGGTGTTCGCCAAACCCGGTAATGAACGCCGGACGCTTGCGCGCCCTCGCCGCCACTTCCTTGCTGGTGATAATCAGCGCGGCACCACCGGCCACCGGCATGACGATTTCCAGGACGTGCAACGGGTCGGCGACCATTTTGCTGGCCAGCACCTGCTCAATGGTCAACGGCTGGCCATAGAACATCGCTTGCGGGTTGGCCAGGGCGTTGGTGCGCTGGTCGACGGCGATCTTGGCCATCGCCCGCTGGTCATAGTCGTACTGCGCGGCATAACGCTGGGCGATCATGGCGTAGCCGGTGTTCTGGCCCATGTGCCCGTATGGCAGGTCGAATTCGGCTTCGGGCGCACCGAATGCCGTGCTGTGCCCACCAAAGCGCATGGAGCGGGCCATCCAGCCAGGATCCTCGTCGGGGCCAAATGGCGCCATGCGCGCGGGGATGACGCACAGCACGGCCTGGCACAACCCCAGTTCGATGGCGGCGGCGGCGCGCCAGACCATGCCCACCGAGGTACAGCCACCCAGGTCCACCACTTCGGCGAAGTTCAGGCGCAGGCCCAGGTACTCGGCAGCCATAGCCGGTACGAACACCGAGGCTTCATGAAAATGCGGGCCGTTGATCACCAGCCCGTCGAGGTCCGAGGCCTTGAGCCCGGCATCGCGCAGCGCCTGGGCCGCGAGGTCGGCGACTTGTTCAAGGTGAAACATCTTGGGTGCGGTGGAGTACTTCTCCGGTTTGTACTGTGCGCTGCCAACAATGGCCGCATGCCCCTTGAGCCCCATAGTGCCTCCATGCCGAAGCGTTACGCTGCGGCTTTTTCCAGGTTGTATTTGAGGTCCGGGCGCCATCGAGCGCCGCGGAGCTTGAGTGGTCGGTCAGAAGGTGTATTTCATCGAGAACGTGGCGTAGTCGCGGTCGGCGAACGGACGGTCGATCGCATCGGCTTCACCCAGGTAGGCGATGTATCTCAAGCCGAGTTCCAGGTTGCCCAGGTACTTGAAGGTCGTGCCCGCGCTCAGGCGTCGGTCGCCGGCGACGCCGGAGATGCTTCCGGCCATTGGCGTGGAGCCGCTGAAGACGTTGGAGAAGCTGAGGGGGACTTCCAGATCCCAGCCTTGGAAAACTCCCGGATAACTGAACGATGCGCCCACGGTGTAGGCACTTGAAGACTTGGTGCGGTAACCCGCGGCTGTGCTGTAGGTATAGTCATCGGAAGGAGCCACCAGGGGTGCCAGGGAAGGTAACAGGTTGACGCCTTGCAGGTTGGGCGCCGCCGAAGTGGACTCGACGCTGTCGACCTGCACGCGGATGATTTCGGCAGTCAGGCTGGTCTGGCTGGCCCACGGGCGATCGCCGAGGATTCGGATCGCCGACAACTGCATCTGCTGGCCCTTGCCCTTGGCCGGCACCGCGCCGAGGCCGGTATTGACCATCACCGGCGCCCCGTCGCGGTACGACCATTCGGCGCCGACCTGGGTGTCGCCAATCTTGGTCGAGGCGCTGATACCGGTCAGCTTGATGTCTTCGAAATACTTGATCTCGTAACCATTGCTGACGAAGGCGTTGCGGCCACCGCCCACTGGCAGCGGGTCGTAGCCGACCAGGGCGGTGGCCGGGTTCTTGTCGTGGTAGTTGACGTGAAACAGCGACAGCTCGAGGGCCGGTACCGGGCGGTAGCGCATCTGCACGCCCCACTGACCACCATCACTCGGCTTGTCGGTGCCACGGTAGGCGATCTTCTGGCCGTTGGCGTAGATAAACTCGCGACCTGGCCCAACCACGTCGCTTCCCGACAGGTAGCTGCCCACCGGCGGCAGTTCCGTGCCCTTCCATTCGTATTGCACGTAGGCACCGAAGGTCAGTTGGGGGTTCAGTCGGAACGAGCCGGAGAACTGGCCCACCGGCAACAGGACTTCCTTGACCTCGACACCCGGCTGCGACGCTTTTACCGCGTCGGAAGGGTTTTGTACGCCGTTCACACCCGGGTAGAACAGACTCTCGCCCCAGGATTCGATGTGCCGCCCGGCCTTGACGTCGAGCATGGTGTCGTTGTCAAAGCGCCAGCCGCTGAACACATAGACGTCCAGCAGTTTGCTGCGGCCGCCACTGTAGTAGCGGGTGTCACTGGTGAACTCGTCGTTGTCGCCGTTCTTGTTCACAGTGGCAGGCGAGTCGTTATCGTTCTTGCGGTGGTAGACGTCGTCGTAGAAGGTACTGCCGCGCACCACGGCGCCGTAGTTGTCCTTGCGCAGGATCATTTCCGCCAGCGCACCCACGCGGTTGGTGGTCAGGCTGCCACTGTCGAAGTTGCGGTTGGCATCGTCGGCGTTGACCGTCAGCAAGCGATCGCTCTGACTGCCAGTGCGCACACCGATGCCGTAGCTGGTGGTCACCGACCAGTCGATGGTCGCGCCATTGTCGAACTCGATCGTATCGCCCGCCCACACCGGTGTTGACACCAGCGCAATGGCCGCCGCCAGGCTGGTGAGCTCAAACGCACGCGAACCGATGACCGTGGAGTTATTGTTGTTCTTGTTGATCACACTGACTCTCCTCAATGACAACCGGCTGGCTGCCTGGAATGTTCAACACTGCTGCCGTGCTGCCCGCTCAAAAAACCTTGAGCGGGGTAACAGCGCACGCTCCCCTTACAGCACGCCGAAAGCGATATCGCCCCCGGTCCTCTTCCCGTTCCAGCGACCCTTCGGCCACCAGGTAGTTGGCATGGGCCAACGTTTCGCCCAGCGCCATCAGTTCGTCGAAACGACCCGACAGCTTGGGAAACAACACGGCCATCAGTTCGAGCACGGTGCGCGGCTCGTCACAGTTGGCCAGCACCTGCGCCAGATGCCCTTGGTGGTGGGCATGCAGTTGATCCAGGCGCTCATGCAAATTGAAAAACGGCCGCTCGTGCGCCGGCAGCACCAGCACGCTGTCGGGCAAACTGCGCAGGTGCTCGATGGAATCGAGCCAGTCACGCAGCGGGTTGGCCAACGGCTCCGTGGCATGCACGCCGACGGTGGAGGTAATGCGCGGCAGCACCTGGTCGCCGGAGATCAGCAAGCCGTCATCGGCGGCGTACAGGCAGGCATGTTCCGGCGAGTGGCCGCGACCGATGACCACCTGCCAGGTGCGGCCCCCGATAGCCAGGACGCTGCCCTCGCACAAACGGCGGTAATGGTTGAGTGGCGCCGGCAGGAAATGCGCATTGCTCATCACCGCGAACATCTCGCTGCTGTGCTCGTCGGTCACGCCGGCCTTGCGGTAGAAATCGAGGAAATCCCAGCCCGGTGGCTGTTCGGCGGGAAACTTGAGATGCAGTGAGTGGAACTCGCTGGCGGTCATGTACACCGGGCAATGAAAACGTTCGCTGAGCCAGGCGGCGACCCCGGCATGGTCGGAGTGAAAGTGGGTGCAGACCACCGCCAGCACGGGCAGCCCGCCGCACACTTCACTGAGCACCCGGTCCCAGACCTCCCGGGTTTGCGCGGTGTTCATGCCGGTGTCGACCACCACCCAGCCATCGGTATGGCGCAGCAGATAGAGGTTGATGTGGTCCAGGCGAAACGGCAGCGGCATGCGCAGCCACCACACGCCCGGCGCCACTTCACGCACCTGCCCGGAGTCCGGCGCCTGCGGCCAGGGGTACCGCAGGCCGCTGCGCAGTTCGTGACCGTTGGCGTCGAGATCAGCCATGGTCGGCCACCGCGAAGGGGGTCAGGCCGGCACGAGCCAGGGCTTCTGGCGAATAGGGCACATAGCTGCGGGCCTGTTCGTCGCGGATGAACAGCGGATCGCTGCATCGAGTCGGGCAGTAACCCTGGCGCTGCAGATCGACCTTGCGCAGCTTGTAGCTGGCCGTCAGGTCTGCCGCCTGGGTGACCCGTACGAACACCGGTGCCGCATAACGCGGCAGGCGCGCTTCACTGAGGGCGTACAGGGCGGCGGGATCGAAAACCTGGCCTGCCTGCATCAGCACGGCGGCCATGCCGGCGCGTCCTTCATGGCCCGGCACCTGGACGCCATAGATGTTGATCAGCTCCAGGCCCGCCAGATCGCCCAGGGCGTCGGCCACTTCCAGGGTCGAAACGTTTTCGCTTTTCCAGCGATAGGTATCGCCGATGCGGTCGACGAAGTAGCAGTAACCGTCGGCGTCCTCACGCACCAGGTCGCCGGAACTCCAGTAGGCATCGCCTTCGCGAAACACATTGCGGCGGATCTTGCTCTCGGTCGCCTCGGCCGAGGTGTAACCCTCGAAACGCCCGCCGCCGATCTCTGGGTGATCGACGATAAAGCCCATGGCCTCGCCAACCTCACCCACTTTGCAGACTTGATAGAAGCCGTTTTCATCCCGTGGATGGCAGTCGTTTTCAATGTCGTAACGCACCAGCCGCAGGTTGGTCTTGTTCCAGTCCGGCACCCGTCCGCAGGAACCAAAATAGTTGTCGACGTTGATCAGTGCCGAATTGGCTTCGGTGGCACCCCAACCCTCGTACACCTGGATCGGGCCGAAGCGTTCCAGCCAGCGCTGCCAGGAGTCCGGCGACAGCCCGGCGCCGAGCATGCAGCTGTGTTCGCGCTCGCCCGCCTGAACCGGCTGATTGAGCAGATAGCGGCAGATCTCGCCGATGTACTGGAAGATGCTGATCTGGTGTCGCGCCACATCCTTCCAGAACTCGCGCACGCTGAACTTGCGGCGCACCACGATGGCGGCACCTGCGCGCAGCGCGGTAGAGGTCACCGAGGTGGCCGCGGCGCCGTGGTACAGCGGCAGGCAGCAATAGAACACGTCCTTGCAGGTGGCTTGCAGGGTGACTTCCATCACATCGCCCGAGGACATCCAGCGCATGTGGCTGTAGCGCGCAGCCTTGGGCAAGCCGGTAGTGCCCGAGGTAAAGATCAGCAGCATCGCGGCCTGGGCTTCGATGCGCGCGCGGATATCCCGGGGAAACGGCGTGCGCGGGGCTTTCTCCAGGCGTGCAGCGAAATGCCCGTCGATGCCCTTGGGCAGCGGGCCGCTCCAGGGATTTTCCGCGTCGCGAATCAGCCAGCACGGCAGGTCCGGAAAACCTTCGGTGGCCTGCACATTCGCCAGGCATTCCTCGCCGATCACCAACGCCCTGGCGTCGGTGGTTTGCAACGCATGCAACAGCGCACGGCCGTTGACCTGGGTATTGATGAAGGCCACCACCACCCCGAGCTTGACCAGGCCGAACCAGGTGCAGAAGAACGCCGGGCGGTTTTCCATGGCCAGGGCGCAGACATCGCCGGCGCGCAGGCCATTGGCATAAAAGGTGTGGGCCATCTGGTTGGCCCGGGCATCGACCTCGGCGTAGCTCAGGGTCTGCTCGCCGTAGATCAGAAACGTGCGCTCACCCTGCTCGCTCGCCCGTTGTTCCAGGCGGTCGGCCACGGTGTAGTGATCACCCGGCTTGATCAGCCCGGCGGCGGCCGAGCGCTGGTCGAGCAGTGCCTGGGTCTGTTCCCGTGGGACCGCGCGTGTCGGCAGGCCGTGGCTCAAGTCATTCAGGTTCATTGCGCCACCTCCTGGGCATTGGCTTGATAGGTGCTGTAATCCGAGTAGCCCGCCGGGCCCGGCGTGTACAGGGTCTTGCGGTTGAAACCCGACAGCGGCAGGCCACGCCGCAAGCGCTCCACCAGATCGGGGTTGGCAATAAAGTGACGACCAAACGACACGGCAGCCCCCTCGCCCGACGCGAGAGCGGCACTGGCCGAAGGGCCGTCGAAACCATCGTTGAGGATCAAGGCATGGGGACTGTGCTGGCGCGCCAGGGCGAAGGCATCGAGCTCGGCCAGGGGCGAGCGCATGATGTGCAGGTACGCCAGGCCCAACGGTGCCACGGCTTCGCACAGGGCGGCCGCCGTCTCGGCCGGATCGCGGTCGTCGATGTCGTTGTAGGGGTTGCCGGGGCACAGGCGAAAACCGACACGGCCGGCGCCGATGGCGCTGGCCATGGCCTCGATCACGTCCTTGGCGAAACGCACCCGCCCCGTCACATCGCCGCCGTAGACATCGCTGCGCTGGTTGCTGCCGGAGGACATGAACTGCATCGGGAGGTAACCGCTGGTGCAGTGCAGTTCAACGCCGTCGAAGCCGGCCAGGCGCGCATTCAATGCAGCCTGGCGGTAATCTTCGATGACCTCACCGATGCCTTGCAGGGTCAGCGCCTGTGGCTCGTCAGTGTCCACCAGCCCGGCAGCGTCGCTGAACACCTGGGTGCGTGCACGCAATGCCGAAGGTGCTACCGTGGCCGCCCCGGCCGGCTTGTTGTGGCGGCTGGCGGCGCGGCCGACGTGCATCAGCTGCAAAACGATGCGCCCACCCTCGGCATGCACCGCCTCGGTGACCCGTCGCCAGCCGACGATCTGCTCGTCGCTGTAGATGGCCGGGGTGCGACAATAGCCCAGGCCGCTGGCGGACGGCGCAGTGCCTTCAGCCACGATCAAGCCGGCACCGGCCCGCTGGCGGTAGTATTCGACCATATCGCCGCCGGGTATCGCATCGGCAAGGGCACGGCTGCGGGTCATGGGGGCCATGACGATGCGGTTGGCCAATTGCAGTTCGCCCAGGGCGATCGGCTCGAACAAGACGCTCATTTCAATTCCTCAGCTTCTTATTGTTTTCAGGCTGTCCCAGGGCTTGCCACAACGTGGGCAAACGCTGGCAAGGCAGCGGATACGGGCTGAATGATTGACGTTGGGCGCGAGCGAAACATCGTCCGACAAGACTAGGTTTGCCAACGTGCGCGGCGGCTTGCCTGCAAAGCCGAAAATGGTCTGAATGGACGATGAAAAAAACCCGGTGCACGTAGAGCATCGCGCCAACTAGAACAAAACCGGGAGCACCCGCAGTGAACCAGTCCACCCCCGTCACATGGCGAACGCACTACGCGCTGTTCGTGCTCGCCAGCATCTATGTGTTCAACTACATCGACCGTCAGTTGATGGCGATCCTGATCGAGCCGGTCAAACTCGAGTTCGGCATTTCCGATACCGGCATCGGCTTGCTGTCGGGGGTGACTTTCGCGGTGTTCTACACCGTGTTCGGCTTCCCGCTGGGACGCCTGTCGGACCGCATCGGGCGCAAGCCGGTGATCGCCTTCAGTTGCATCGCCTGGAGCCTGATGACCATGCTTTGCGGCATGGCCGGCAACTTTCTGACCCTGGTGCTGGCGCGGATCGGCGTGGCTGTGGGTGAGGCCGGCGGCACGGCGCCATCGGTGGCGATGGTCTCGGATTTGTATCCGGCCAATCGCCGCTCCACAGCCCTGGCATTCCTGATGCTCGGTTCCAGCCTGGGGGCGGTTGTCGGCCTGGGGCTGGGCGGCTGGATCGCCCAACACCATGGCTGGCGCTACGCCTTCCTGTTGATCGGCGCTCCCGGCATTTTCCTCGGCCTGCTACTGCTGTTGACTGTGCGTACGCCCAAGCGAGTCGTACCGCTGAGCAGCGCCACATTGCCACATGACGGCTGGCTCAAGACCCTCACTGAGCTGTTTCGCATGCCCTCGTTCCTGTGGCTGGTGCTCACCGGCGGCGCGGCGGCGATTGCCGGCTACGCCATCGGTACCTGGAGCCCGAGCTTCCTGATCCGTTCCCACGGTCTGAACATGCAACAGGCCGGATTCCTGGTCGGCGTGGTAGGCGGCGGTGGAGCGGCCATCGGTACGCTGGTCTGCGGCATGCTCACCGACCGCATGGCACGGCGCGATGTCGGCTGGCAAATCGGCGTGCCGCTGCTGGGCACGTTGATCAGCATCCCGTTCGCCCTGGCGTACTTCCTCTGGCCGCAAGGCACGGCGTTCCATATCGGCAGCATCGCCGTGCCGCAGGCGTTCCTGTTCTACAGCGCGTTCGCCTTCTTTGGCGTGTGGTGGGCAACACCCTGCCTGAGCGCCATTACCCATCTTTTCCCGGCGACACGCCTGGCCCAGGCCACGGCGATTTTCGTCATGTCCATGACCCTCCTGGGCGTGGGTATCGGGCCGCTTTTCGTTGGCATGCTCAGCGATTTCTTCGTGCCCACCCTGGGCAGTGAATCGTTGCGCTACGCCCTGGCCTCATCGGTGTCGATGCTGGCGCTGGCCAGCGTATTCCTGGCCCTGGCGTTGCCGCGTTATCGTCAACAGATGAAGAGCCCCGCTGCGTCCCTCGCGGTGATCCGGCCCGTGACTGCCTGACCGCCTTCGCGCATCACCACGCCGCTGCAACCCTTGCCCGGTTGCAGCGGCTTTTTAATGGTTCCTCACGTATTGGCGGGAAACTTGGATGACGCCATTTCTGTAGGAGCGAGCCTGCTCGCGAAAAACCTGAGAGCACCGCGGGGTGCCAGGCTCCCCGCGTCATCGTTGACCTCCATCGCGAGCAAGCTTGCTCCTACACGGTCTTCGTTCCTGTTCAGCACAGTGGGTTTCTGTAGGAGCGAGCTTGCTCGCGAAAAACCTGAGAGCACCGTGGGGTGTCAGGTTCCCCGCGTCATCGTTGACGACCATCGCTGGCAAGCCAGCTCCTACAGTGGATCGAGTGAGGCCGTGGGAGATGGGTTGGCTGTCAGGCCGCCATCGCCGGCAGGCCAGCTCCCACAATGGATTGGGTATAGCCGCGAGAGATTGGTTGGCTGCCAGGCCGCCTTCGCTGGCAAGCCGGCTCCTACAAAAAAGAGGATCACCATGAGCACCAGCGCCATACAGATCAGCAACCTGCTCTACCGTTACGCTGAATACCTGGACAGCGGCCAACTGGTCGAGGCGGCCGAGCTGTTTCGTCATGCCCGGATCAAGCTGCAAAGCCAGGACGCCTTCCTCGATCACAGCGCTTTGCTGGGCGTCTGGCAACAACGAATCAAGCGCTACCCCTGCGGCACACCCCGCACCCGACACATCATCAGCAACCCGATCATCGACCTCGACGAAGTCGCAGGCACCGCGAAGGTGCGCTCCTGCTACACCGTGCTGCAAGCCACCGACACCCTTCCCCTGCAACCCATCGCCAGCGGGCGCTACTTTGATGAGTTTGAACGCATGGACGGCGTCTGGCGCTTCAGCTTTCGTGATTATTCGCATCTGGACATGATGGGGGACTTGAGCGCGCATCTGTCGATGTAGATCGCGCAATCGCCAACACAAAGGGCCTGCTTCCATCCCCGGAAACAGGCCCATGCACAAGCAAATTGCGGCTATAACCCGTGAGCATAGAAATGCGGGTTGTCCAGGCCGGGCTTGCCATAACTCAACGCATCGCCGCCAAGGGTGCGGATCTGTCCACCGGCAGCCACCAGCACCGCATGCCCCGCGGCGATATCCCATTCCATGGTGCGCCCCAGGCGTGGATAAAGGTCGGCCTCACCGCAAGCGACCAGGCAAATTTTAAGCGACGAGCCTGCGCTTTTCAGTGATCGCACCTGGCGCCCGTCGAGGAATTTATCCAGCGCCTGGGCATCGCCATGGGAGCGGCTGGCGACCACGTCCAGGCCCTCTTGCGTCACTGCACGGCAGTTGATTGGCTGGCGCTGCCCGGCCTGTTCGATGAAGGCTCCACAACCACGGGCACCGGCGAACAGTCGCGCAAGCGCAGGTGCGAGAACCACCCCAAGCACCGGCTCACCGTTGTCGATCAGGGCGATATTGACGGTGAACTCACCGTTGCGCTTGATGAACTCCCGGGTGCCGTCCAGCGGGTCCACCAGCCAGAAACGCCTGCCGACCTCGGGCACCTTGCCTGCGGCGGCAGCCTCTTCCGAAATCACCGGAATCTGCGGCGTGAGCGCCGCCAAGGCCTGCAGAATCAAAGCCTCGGCACGCTCATCAGCCTCGGTCACTGGCGACGCATCGTCCTTGCCGCGCACCTCGAAATCCGAACGGTACACCTCCAACACCAGTTCGCCCGCCTGGCGGGCAATCCCGATGACGTCTTCAAGCAGAACAGTCATTGACTCGTTCATGGCAATTCTCCTGTTTTTTGTTCTTCCCATGGTCCATTCGGCCTATGCGCGATTTTCCGGATCCGGGAACAGTACAGACATCCACTCCAACGCCACTGCGCAAATGGATGTTTAACAGGAGCTCCCGTGTCCCACGGCAATCAGCTGTCCGTTCCACAGATCAACAAGCTTCGCCTGCGTGCCGTGCAATTGCGCATCGCCGGTAGCACGCTCAAAGCGATCAGCCAGGACACCGGACTCTCCTCGCCGACCATCATCGCTGCCTACAAGGCGT
Organism: Pseudomonas sp. IT-P218; assembly: GCF_949767605.1. Taxonomy (NCBI): domain Bacteria; kingdom Pseudomonadati; phylum Pseudomonadota; class Gammaproteobacteria; order Pseudomonadales; family Pseudomonadaceae; genus Pseudomonas; species Pseudomonas sp. IT-P218. The sequence goes on along the minus strand of NZ_CATKQQ010000002.1, from coordinate 56,941 downwards.
GGCAAGCCGGTGGATGGAAGGCGGTACCCGTGCGCGAGCGCGGGCGCAAGCAAGGTGAAGGCCGCAGCCTGTCTGCCGAGCAGGAACAGAACATCTACCAGCTGTTGGTGAGCACGCCGCCGGAACGGCACCAGTTACCGTTCCTGCTCTGGCACCTGGAAGCGATGCAGGCACTGGTCAAGCGCCTGCACGACATCGACTTGCCCGAACGCACCGCCGCCCATTATCTGCAACGCTGGCAGCTCAATGCCGAGCGCCCGGCCAAGCGTGTCGCCAATGCTTCGCTGGCGGTACAGCGCTGGTACCGCAGCACCTACCGGGACATCCTCGAACAGGCTCGTACGCAGAATGGCGAGATCCACTGGATCGATGACTACGGTGCCCGCAACGATCAGGGCAAGCTCAGTCACGGGGTGCTGCGCGCGGTGAGCAATCGCGGCAAGGTGCTCTGGCTGCCTTATGAAGACGGCTTGCGCGCGCCCCACCTGCAAGCGTTCTTCGACCGCCTGCATCGCTCGGCAGACCGCAAAGTGTTTGCCCTGCTCTCGGGCATGCACTGGCAACGCGCCGCGACCTTCATCACCTGGGCCGGCGAACGCGCTGAGCGGCTGCAGCTGTTTCATCTGCCCGAAGCCAGCGCAATGCTCAGCGGTGCCCGCGAACTGGCGACCCAGATCGGTCAGCAAGCCGCCCACGTCAACCCTGACGACACACCTGCCGCGGTTGCCAGCACCCCGCCCCGTAACCCCATGCTGCAGATGCTGCGCCTGATGTTAAAACATCAAGTCGCGCATAAGTCCGAATCGCAGCGGTTGTACGTTGATAAACGACAACAACAAAAAGCGAGAGGCAAATCCATGACGCTTACCCATCTGCAACGACTGGAAGCGGAAAGCATCCAGGCAATGCGCGAGGTTGTCGCCGAATCCGACAACCCGGTCATGCTCTACTCCATCGGCAAGGACAGTGCGGTCATGCTGCACCTGGCCATGAAGGCCTTCTACCCGGCCAAGCCGCCCTTCCCTCTGCTGCATGTCGACACCACCTGGAAGTTCCAGGAGATGTATCGCTTCCGCGATCAGATGGTGGCCAAGCTCAACGTCGACCTGCTGACCCACACCAACCCCGAAGGCATTGAAATGGGCATCAGCCCGTTCAAGCACGGGTCGCAGATCCACACCGACATCATGAAGACCGAGGGGCTGAAACAAGCGCTCGATCACTACGGTTTCGACGCGGCCTTCGGCGGCGCACGTCGCGACGAGGAAAAATCCCGGGCCAAGGAGCGGATTTTCTCCTTCCGCTCCGACCAGCACCGCTGGGACCCGAAGAACCAGCGCCCGGAGCTCTGGCACCTGTACAACACGCGCAAACACAAGGGCGAGTCGATCCGCGTGTTCCCTTTGTCCAACTGGACCGAGCTGGACATCTGGCAATACATCTACCTGGAAAACATCCCGATCGTACCGCTGTATTTCGCCGCGCCGCGCCCGGTGGTCGAGCGTGACGGGATGCTGATCATGGTCGATGACGCACGCATGCCGCTGAACCCGGGTGAAGTGCCGATGATGCGCAACGTGCGCTTTCGCACGCTGGGTTGCTACCCGCTCACCGGTGCCGTGGAGTCCGATGCCGACACCCTGCCCAAGATCATTCAGGAAATGCTCCTGACCCGCACGTCCGAGCGCCAGGGGCGAATGATCGACCACGACGCGTCCGCATCGATGGAGAAGAAAAAACAAGAGGGGTATTTCTAATGGCACACGTATCCGACCTGATTGCCGAGGATATCGGGCAATACCTCAAGTCCCACGAGCACAAGAGCCTGCTGCGCTTCATCACCTGTGGCAGCGTGGACGATGGCAAGAGCACGCTGATCGGACGCCTGCTCTACGATTCGAAAATGCTCTTCGAAGACCAGATGGAAGCGCTGGAAGCCGACTCGAAAAAAGACGGCACCCAGGGTGGCGAACTGGACTTCGCGCTGTTGGTGGACGGCCTGGCCGCCGAGCGCGAACAAGGCATCACCATCGACGTGGCCTACCGTTTTTTCTCCACGGAACTGCGCAAGTTCATCGTGGCCGACACCCCGGGCCACGAGCAGTACACCCGCAATATGGTGACCGGTGCCTCCACCGCCGACGTGGCCGTGGTGATGATCGACGCCCGCCGCGGCGTGCTGACCCAGTCCAGGCGTCACAGCTACCTGGCTTCGTTGATCGGCATTCGCAAGGTGGTGCTGGCCGTCAACAAGATGGACTTGATGGACTACTCGGAAAAAGTCTTCAACGCCATCGTCGATGACTACCGCGCGTTCGCCAAGCAGATCAATCTTCAGGATGTCACCGCGATCCCGATGTCCGCGCTGCGCGGTGAGAACATCACCGAGCAGAGCGAGCACATGCCCTGGTATCGCGGCACCACGCTGATGGGCTACCTGGAAACCGTCGAGATCGACGAGGCGCACCAGCAGAAACTGGCGTTCCGCATGCCGGTGCAGTGGGTCAACCGCCCCAACCTGGATTTCCGTGGTTTCACCGGCACCATCGCCAGCGGCATGATTCGTCCCGGCGACCGTGTGCGTGTGTTGCCGGCCGGGCAAGAGAGCCGGATTTCGCGCATCGTGACCCTCGATGGCGACCTGCAACAAGCCGTGGCCGGCCAGTCCATTACCCTCACCCTGACCGACGAAGTCGATTGCAGCCGTGGCGATGTCCTGTCCACCGCAGAAGATCCGGCCAGCGTCGCCGACCAGTTCCAGGTCAGCCTGATCTGGATGCACGAGCAGGCCATGCTCGCCGGCCGCCCCTACCTGATGAAGATCGGCGGCAAGACGTTGCCGGTCACCCTGGCAGTGCCCAAGTACAAGATCAACGTCAACACCATGGAGCACCTGGCAGCCAAGGAACTGGCGCTGAACGAGATTGGCGTGTGCAACCTCTTCACCAGCCAGCCGATCGCTTTCGATCCCTACAAGGACAACCGCGAAACCGGCAGCTTCATTCTCATCGACCGCCTGAGCAACGCCACCGTCGGCGCCGGCCTGATCGAGTTCTCCCTGCGCCGTTCGCAGAACATCCACATGCAGCACGTGGATGTGAACAAGAAGGCACGCGCCGAACAGATGGGCCAGCAGCCGGTGCTGCTGTGGTTCACCGGTTTGTCGGGCGCCGGCAAGTCGGCCATCGCCAACCTGCTGGAAACCCGCCTGTACGCCCGCGGCCGCCATACCTACCTGCTCGATGGCGACAACGTGCGTCACAGCTTGAACCGCGACCTGGGCTTCACCGATGCCGACCGGGTGGAGAACATCCGCCGGGTGGCCGAGGTGTCCAAGTTATTCGTGGATGCCGGGATGATCGTGTTGACCGCCTTCATCTCGCCGTTCCGCTCCGAGCGCGAGATGGCGCGTGGGCTACTGCAGGATGGCGAGTTCATCGAGATCTTCGTCGACACGCCGCTGGCGGTGGCCGAGGAACGCGACCCCAAGGGCCTGTACAAGAAAGTCCGCCGCGGCGAGCTGAAAAACTTCACCGGCATCGACTCACCTTACGAGGTGCCGAGCAAGCCGGACATCCATATCCAGACCAGCAAGCTGACGCCGGAGGGTGCAGTGGACCGGATCATCGAGGTGCTGACCGAGCGCGGTTTCATCGGTCAGGAACGCTAGCCCCGACGCCCGGTTCACGCCTCTGCACAGGCGCTCGAGCTGGGCTCACCCCATCAAGAGAGTCCAACAATGACAATCAGCTCTATTGACGAACAACAGCTGTCGAGTGGCCAGACCTGGGCCACGTTCTGCGATCACCTCAAGCGCTGCGGCGAGCAGATCCTGCGTCCCGAAGCACCTGCCGATGCGGCCACCCGCGCCGAAGGCTTCCGCTACCTCACACGCCTGCTGCGCATCGGCCTGGAGATGCACATCGAGTTTGCCGACCCGGCGTTTCCCAGTTTCTTCAAGACCTCCCACGAGACCGCGAAGATCGGTGCCGACAACCCGGACAATCTCTACGAGTACTCGCGCCTGGACGGCTCGCTGGACTATCGCATCACAGGCCAGCGCGGCAGTGTCGCCTACCTGAGCTTTGGCACCCAGAAAGGCGGTTATGAAACCGACGGCACCCTGATCCAGACCGGCTTCATCGATGCCAGCCAGTTACAACTCGATGACCAGGGCAACTTCGAAATCATCCTCAGCCGCGAACCGCAAGCGGGCAACTGGTTGAAAATGGAAGGCGCCACCAACGCCTTGATCGTCCGCCAGACGTTTCTGGACCGTCGCAGCGAAGTGCCGGCCAAGTTGAGCATTGAACGCATCGGCACCGATGCCAAGCCACTGGCCCTTGACCCGGCGACGTTCCAACAAGGCCTGGCGCGGGTATCGAGCTTCGTCGAGAACACCGCCCGGCTGTTCGCCGACTGGAGCCAAAGCTACCTGCCGCACAGCAATCAGTTGCCCCCGGCCAACCAGGCGCTCTGCCAATCGGTGGGCGGCGATCCAAATATTTTCTATTACCACTCGCACTGGGCGCTGGCCGAGGACGAGGCGTTGGTCATCCACATCGATAAGGTGCCGGACTGCGACTTCTGGAACCTGCAGATCAACAATTACTGGATGGAGTCGCTGGACTACCGCTACCACCGCATCTGCTTCAACAAGCACCAGGCCCGGTACGACGACAACGGCGGGGTGACGCTGGTGCTCAGTGAGCGGGACCCCGGAGTGAGCAACTGGCTGCAAACCGCCGGCGTCCGCCAGGGCACGTTCTGCCTGCGTTGGGTCGGCGCCCGGGAGCAATGCCACCCCACCACTCGCGTGGTAAACGTCGCTGCCGTCGCGGAGGTCGTATGAACGCGCCCAGCCGAATTGAAGATTTGACCGTCGACAAGCTGTTGGCCAGCGCAATCGCTCGCACCGACGGCCTGAGCCATTTTGGCGATGATAACTACCGGGCGTCCCTGCAGGCGCTGCTCGATGCCCTGGCCAGCGAGGCCGGGCTGTCGCAAACCGGCTTGCATCTGCTGGAAGAACGGTTGGTCGGGCAACTGGTCAACCGCCTGGTGATGGAAGACTACCTGAGCCGTTATCCGGAAATAACCCGGATAGAAATCGACGACCCGCTGGTCATCGTCGGCCTGCCGCGCACCGGCACCACCATGTTGCAGCGCACGCTGGCGGTCGACCCACGCTTCTACTGCGCCGCCTGGTGGGAAACCCGTTTTCCGGCACCGCTGGCTGGCGAAACCCTGGCCGCACCGGCCAAGCGCATCGCCCAGGCCAAGGCAGAGGTCGATCTGATGGCCGAGGTGATCCCGCAGATCCTCGCGATCCACCCGCTCGATGCCCTGCTCTGCGATGAAGAGTTCATGCTCATGGAGCATTCCTTCATGTGCGCCATGGACGCCTACGTGAATGTACCCAGCTACACCCGCTGGCTGGATCAGCAGGACCAGCGGCCGGTCTACACGCAACTGAAGAAGATGCTGCAGTTCCTGCAGTGGCAGAAACAGCAACGGGGTGAGACGGCGGCTCAACGCTGGCTGCTCAAGGCGCCACAACACCTGCACACCCTGGATCTGCTACTGGATGTCTTCCCCGGGGCGCAGGTGATCCTGACCCACCGTGAACCGGCCCAGACCATCCCGTCGATGGCCAGCATGGCCCACACCCTGTGGCAGATGTACAGCGACAACCCGGACCCGAAAGCCGCCGGTGAGCAGTGGAACCACCGCATGGCGCGCGGTATCCGCCACACCATGCAGGTGCGCGAGCAGCATGCGCCCGAGCGCTTTCTCGACATCCACTTCGCCGACACCGTGAAGCAGCCGCTGCTGGTACTGGAAAAGGTCTACGCCTTCGCCAACCTGCCGTTCACCGATAAAGCCCGCACCGACGCGCAGGGCTGGCTGGCGCAAAACAGCCGGGAAAAACGTGCCAGCCACGACTACAGCCTGGAACGCTTTGGCCTGAACGAGGCGCAGATGACCCAGGACTACAGCGAATATCGCGCCCGTCACCTGGGCGTCAATCACTGAGCGTCAATCCTGAACAAGGGCTGGAGAAATCATGGAAAAAATCATGTTGACCTTGTGGAAGCCGGCGCGACTCGACGCCGGGCAATGGCGTGCGGTTTTGCTCGGGCTGCGCGACGCATTAGCCGCAGCCGGTGGAGAAAACATCCGCGTCATGCTGGTCGATGAGGCGGTTGCCAGTGCATCCGCGCAACGCATCACCAACAGCGCAGCGCCCCTGGACGGGATGCTGTCGTTGTGGCTGGACAGTGCCTCGCAATGGCCCGCGATCAAGACCATCGTGGCGCCGTTGAGCAGCCGCCTGGAGGCGTATCTGGTGGTGGAATCCGAGCCCTACCCCGAGGAACGCCAGACCCGTGCCGCTCGGTACCGGGTGCCGCTCGGCGAGCGCACACCCGGCATGAACCAGGTGGCGCTGCTGCACAAGCCAGATCGGATGAGCTACGAGCATTGGTACGATACCTGGCGCAACGGGCACGGCCCTAATGCCTATCCACTGCAATCGATCTTCGGCTACCGACAGAACACCGTGGTACGGGCGCTTTCCTTCGGTGCGCCGGTGCTGCACGCCATCGTCGAAGAAAACTTCCCGCCCGAGGCCCTCGGCAATCCGCAAGGTTTTTTCGCCGCCCTGGGCGACCCGGAAAAATGCGTGCAGCGCCAGCAGACCATGTACGAATCGACCAGCACATTCATCGACTTCGAGAAGATCGACTGCATCCTCACCAGCGAGTACCAGCTCAGTGCCTGAATGGCCCCAAGGAGGTTTCACATGTTGGACCTGCAAGCTATCGAGCTGATCAAACAGCTCAAGGCGCGTTATTTTCGCGCCATCGACACCGGCAATATCGAGATGCTCCAGGGCATGCTCACCGAGGACGTCGCCCTGTCGTTCAAGAGCCCTGCCTACGAGTTCCACGTCAACGGTCTGGGCGATGCGCTGGACTTCTACCGCACCTCATTCACCAAGACCCGCCTGGCCACCCACAACGGTCACACCCCGGAAATCGAAGTCGCTGGCGATCAGGCCACAGCCCTCTGGTACCTGAGCTACGTGTTCATCAACCTCGAGGACAACACCCACATGCACGGCAGCGCGATCTACCAGGATCGCTACATCAAGCACGGCGAGCGCTGGATGATCGCCGAGACGGGCTACGAAACCCTGCTCGAGACTCTCCAGCCCTTGAGCGAACAGCTGCAGATCACCTCCAGACCCATCAACTGAATGCACGACAGGAGACCTTCATGGCCAGAGCAGAAAACATAGTGACCTCCCACAAGGTGGAAATTAATGCCCCCGCCCGGGTGGTCTGGGAAGTGCTCATCGATCTGGACAACTACCACCAGTGGAACAGCTTCTGTCCGCACATACGCTGCGGCCTGCAGATCGGCGACGAGGTGCATATGCAGGTGCTTTCCCCCGAGACCGGCGAAACCGTTCCGGTGTTCGAATACCTCGTGGCCTGCGACCCCGAGCAACTGTTGTCCTGGGAGCAGCGCCCCGTCCCGGAAAACATGGACGCCGCCCGCCGCGACCAGTACATCAAGGCCATCGATGCCAACCGCTGCAGCTATTTCACCACCGATATTTTCCTGGGCCTGAACCAGGACACGATCATGCGCGAGCACGGTGCCTGGGTAAAAACCGGCTTCGACCAGATGGCCCTGGACCTGAAACGACGTGCTGAAGCACTGCACGCCAGTCGCACCTGAACGACCCACTCCTTACCAGAACAATAAGAAGGTAATCACCATGTTGCTCAAAGATAAAGTCGTCATCATTTCCGGTATCGGTCCAGGCCTTGGCATCAAGCTGGCCGTGCGCGCCGCGGAGTATCAGGCCAAGGCCGTGGTGTTGGCTGCACGTACCCCGGCCAAGCTGGATCAGGCCGAGCAAGCGGTCCGCGACGCGGGCTACAGCACCCCTATCCTGAAAGTCCCCACCGACATTTCCCGGGTCGATCAGTGCCAGACGCTCGCGGACCTGACGATCGAGCACTTCGGCCGGATCGACGTACTGATCAATTCCGCCTACGCCCACGGCGCCTGGGGCAGTTCCTCCGAGTCGTCAATGGCCGACTGGCGCAATGCGATGGACGTCAACCTGTTCGGCACCATGCACATGACCCAGGCGGTGCTGCCGCAGATGAAGAAACAGAAGTCAGGCAGCATCGTCATGATCAACACCATGGCCACCCGCACCCCCAACCAGCTGGAGTCCGGTTATGCCGTCTCCAAAGGCGCGCTGAAAACCGCCGTGCAATACCTGGCCCAGGATCTCGGCCCGTTCGGCATCCGCGTCAACTCCACCTTCATGGGCTGGATGTGGGGCGCGCCCGTCATCGGTTACTTCGAGAGCGAAGCCAAGCGCCTGGGCGTCCCGATAGAGTCGCTGGTGGACCAGGTCGCGCAACAGATTCCACTGCGCAAGATTCCGCAAGACAGCGACTGCGCCATGGCCGCCCTGTACCTGGCCAGCGACTTCGCCAAGGTCATTACCGGCGCGCAACTGGACGTCAACGGCGGCCACTACCTGCCCTGCTAAGCCCTTGAAGGCGACAAGCCTGCGTATCAGCTACAAACGGCTGCTGGAGATGATCGCATTACCCTGTAGGAGCGAGCTTGCTCGCGAAGAGCCTGAGAGCACCGCGGGGTGTCAGGCTGCCCGCGTCACCGTTGACCTCAATCGCGAGCAAGCTCGCTCCTACAGGTAACGCGTTACCTATTGCTCCCGGGATTCCGTGAAGAACCAAAAAAAAGCCCCACCGAATACCGATGGGGCTTTTGTCATTGCAACGACCCGAAGCTTAACGCCCGATCGCCCGCGCCGCATCCGCGGTGTATTGGTCCGGGGTGAACTTGCCTTCGTTGAGGATCGGCCCCTTTTTCGCTTCGTTGGTCATGCCATAGCCGGTGTACTGGCCGGAGTTCAGGTCCATGAAGAACTGCGAACCGGCCTGCCAGCCGCTCATGTCGGGGTGGTAGTAGTAGTTGATCATGGCGTGCTTCCACAGTTGCCCACGGGCGTCGTAGTTGTCGGCCAGGACCGCGTTCCAGGTGTCTTCGTCGATGAACAGCACACGCTTGCCATAGACATGGCGATAACCTTCCTTCAAGTCGGCCTCCAGCACCCACACCCGGCGCAATTCATAACGCATGAGATCGGGGTTGGGATGGTTGGGGGTCAGCATGTCGGCGTGCTTGACGGTGCCGGCGTTGGGCTTGAAGGCGTTGGCCGGGGTGTAGATCTCGCGCTTGCCGATCAGCTTCCAGGTGAAACGCTCTGGAGAGCCGTTGAACAAGCGGTCTTCGTCGATGGTCATGGTGCCGTTGGTGCCGATCATCGGCTGATCGAAACCGTAGCCCGGCAGTTGCCGTACGCGCCGGGTCGATGGGCTGTAGGTCCAGGCCTGGCGGGCATCGGTGCCGAAGTTGTAGGGTTCATGGGAAATGCTGATGGTGCCGTTGTCGCGGGCCGGCTTGAGGGTCATGTTGTTGCTCATGGCCGCAATCTTGTCTTCGGTCCTGGAGTCGGCGCCCGGTGAGTTACCCAGTGCCAGGTTACGTGCGTAAGCTCGCCCCCAGCCAATGCTGCCGTTGGGCAGGACCGACGCCAGGTCGGAGGTTTTTTCCTCGGTGTAGGCACGTGCCGGCAACTGGTGGTTCCACAGCAATTCCATGCCGTTCCTGGGGATCGGGAACGGCACCTGGCCGATCCCGGTGAAACCGGCACCGTCGTTGACCAGTTGGGCGTGCAGCGCATTGTCCATCACCCGGCGACAGACATAATCGGGGTAGCGAAAATCCCGATGGCCGGGGTAGATGTTCATCTTGTAGGTGGTGGGGTATTTCTTCAGCAGGGCTTTCTGCCCTTCGGTCAGGTGCGACTCGTACTGGCTCATGTTCTGCGCGGTGATCACCAGGATCGGCTTCTCCGCGGCATAGGGATCCACCGGCTGGTCGCCGGAGAATTTCACATGATTCCAGCCTGGCACTTCACCCAGGTATTTGCCGGTGTACGGCGGAATGGTGCCCTCGGCATTGCCGGCCTGCTCGGCGCCGACACAGGTCAGCTCCTTGCCCAGTTTGGCTGCTTCCTGGGGTGACACCGCGGCGTGCGCATAACCCATCAGCCCGCTATTGGCTGTGACTGCGACCGCGAGCATGAGACCTGTTCTTGTTATTTTCATGTGATGCCTCCTACGCTGATAAGGCTTTATGGAATGGACCCATTGTTCGTGTTCTGCCGGCCCGAACATCGTCCGGAAAGACTAAGGCGCCGCTAAGCGCCCAACTTTTCTTGCAGCTGTGCCTTGAGCACCTTGCCGGTGGCATTGCGAGGCAAGGGTTCGCGAACCCGAAAGACCTGCGCCGGCACTTTGTAGGCGGCCAGGCGCTCGGCAATGAATGCGCAGATTTGCGCCTCCTGGGGCAGTGTCGAGGCCTGGCCATGCACGGCCAGCCCTACCGTCTCGCCCAGCAGCGGGTCGGCAATGGCGAACGCCGCCGCCTCCAGGACTCCGGGCATATCGAGGACGCAGGTTTCGATTTCCGCGGCGGAAATCTTCTCGCCACCGCGGTTGATCAACTCCTTGACCCGGCCGGTGATGTGGAGGAATTGCTCTTGGTCGAGGTAACCGATATCGCCAGTGTCCAGCCAACCGTCGCGCAGGCTTTGCGCAGTGGCTTCGGGCAGGTTCCAGTAGGCGCTCATCAAGGTTGGGGAACGCAACCAGATCACCCCGCGAGTACCCGCCACCTGTGGCTGGTCAGGGCTGTCACCGATACGAATATCGACGATCGGCAGCGCCCAACCTGCCGTCTGCGGCTTGTACACGAACGGGTCGCCGCCGATAGCCGCGCCGATGCCATTGCTTTCGGTCAGGCCGTAGCCGGCACCGCCGATGACGTCGGGCTTGAGCTTGAGCATGTTGTCCAGCACCCCGGCGGACGACGCTGCACCGCCCAGACCAAGACCGAACAGGCTGGCGGTGTGCTCGCTGCCAAAGCGTGGCGACGCAAGCAGTTGCTGCATCATCACCGGCGCCCCGTTGAACTGGGTACAGCGCTCATCGCGAATGAGGTCGATGGCACGTTCGACATCCCACTTGTACATCAGCATCAAGCGCCGACCGCCGCGCAGTGCCGACAGGAATTGCGCATGCAAGCCGCTGACATGGAACAGCGGCACAGCCGCCAGCGTGGTGGGTGGATAGCCGCTGTTGATCACCACGCCGATACGCTCGGGCGAGCTCATGGCGCAAAACGCGCCCTGGAAATCCAGGGCAAACAGCGCCTGGCAAATGGCCCGGTGACTGGACACGGCGCCCTTGGCGCGGCTGGTGGTGCCCGAGGTGTAGAGGATCAGTGCCGGCGCCTCAGGATCGATTTCCAGCGTGGGCACAGGTTGTGCCGGGGCGCTGATCAAGTCCTCGAAACGCAGGCAATTTTCGGGCAAGCTTGCTTCCCCGGCCCCGACGACGATCGTGGCGCGCTGCTCGCGGGCCAGGTCTTCGCGCAGGGTATCGAGGCGCGCTTGGTCGCATAGCAGCAGGCGCGAACCGCTGTCCTGCAACGCGTATTGCAACTCGTCGCGCAGGCCCCAACTGTTAAGCGGCACACACACCGCGCCACAGCGCACGATCGCGGCGAAGGCCACCAGCCAAGCCGGCTGGTTGCGCATGGCAATCGCCACCCGCTCGCCCGGTTGCAGGGCAAAACGGGCGACCATCTGCCCGGCCAGGCGGTCGACCTGATCGAAGAACTGGTTGAAGGTCAGGCGCTGCGATTGCCAGACCAGGAACTCCCGGTCACCGTGAACCCGACCGGCGTCGAACACCTGCAGCAAGTCGTGCGCGGCGTGACGAAAGTAACGTGGAGCGCCGTCATCGGGCGTCACCACTTCGAACGGCGCACCGGGGGCGATCAGTTCGCGCCATGCGGTTTGCCAGCGTTCAATGCTCATGTTTGTTTTCTCCAGAACGGGCGAAAGACCTGTGGGGGCGACCAGCACATTCAATATCTTCATGGCCTGACACTCCGCCTTCGCGGGCAAGCCCGCTCCCACAGGGGTGTTGCGTCGTACTCAAGTGCCGGGTACCCCTGCGATTCCATGTGGGAGCGGCACATTCAACATCCTCGTTGCTTGACACTCCGCCTTCGCGGGCAAGCCCGCTCCCACAGGGTGGTGCGTCGTGCTCACATGCTGGGTACACCAGCAATTCTTGTGGGAGCGGGCTTGCTCGCGAAGAGGCCGGTGCATTCAACATCCTCTTTGCCTGACACTCCGCCATCGCGAGCAAGCCCGCTCCCACAGGGGGGGGTTACGCGTTAGAGGCGTAGCGTTCGCAATGGAAATCCCGATCGCCCAGGCTGCTCTGCGCCACGCGCACGCGCTTGAGATACAGGCCGACATCCAGTTCGTCGGTGACGCCAATGCCGCCGTGCATCTGCACCGCTTCGTTGGCGACCTTGATCGCCGTGTCGCCGGCCTTCCATTTCGCCAGGCTGACCAGTCGGGCGCGTGCCCCGGCGTCGAGGCTGGCGTCGTCCAGGGTCGCCAGCGCGGCCATCAGGGCGCTGCGGCTCAGCGCCAGGTCGACATAAAGTTGCGCGGCGCGGTGTTGCAGGACCTGGAAGGTGCCAATCGGCGTGTCGAATTGCACGCGGGTCTTGAGGTACTCCAGGGTGGTTTCGAACAGTTGCTCGGCCATACCCAACAGCTCTGCAGCCAGGCAGGTGCGACCACGGTCCAGCGCGGTTTCCAGCGCGGCCCAGCCTTCGCCCAAGGTCCCCAATAGCGCATCGCTGCCCAGTTGCACGCCGTCCAGTTGCAGGCGTGCGCTGTTGCGCGAATCGATCAGCGCCAGGGCGCTGACGGTCAAACCCTTCGCATCGGCCGGCACCAGGAACAGGCTGATGCCCTGGGTCTCACCCGACTGCCCGGACGTGCGCGCCGCCACCACATAGGCGTCGGCACCGAGGCCATCGACCACCCAGAACTTTTCTCCGTGCAGGCGATAGCCCTGCCCTTCGGCCTTGGCCTCGAGGGCAATACGACGCGGGTCGTGGCGCGACTGTTCGTCCACGGCCAGGGCCAGGCGCTGTTCGCCACCGATCAGCGCCGGTAACCACTGCGCCTGCTGCGCCGAATTGCCTGCAACTTGCACCAGCGAACCACCCAGTACCACGCTGGACAACAGCGGCGTGGCCGACAGGTTGCGGCCCATGGATTCGAAGATCGGCCCGAGGCCCTTGCAACCAAAATCCAGGCCACCGAACGTTTCGGGAAAGGCGATCGCGCTCCAGCCCAGCCCCACCGCGTCACGCCACAGTTGCGGGTCGAAACCCAGGGCTACTGCCTCATCGCGCAGTCGACGCTGGGCACTCACTGGGCTGCGGGCGGCGAGAAAGTCCCGGGCGCTGTCGGCCAGCAGGCGCTGGTCATCGTTATAACGCAGGCTCATGGGGTGACTCCTTTTTTTGCGTCGGGCAAGCCCAGCACACGCTTGGCGATGACGTTCAACTGGACCTCCGAAGACCCACCGGAAATGGTCAGCGCATAGCTGTTCAACCAGGAGCGGGTCACCGCCAGTTGCTGCTCGCTGAACGTCGCACTTTCCCAACCGAAGGCATGCCCGGCCATGGCATCGAGCAGCACTTCGAACTTGTCGCGCTCCTGTTCGGTGTGCGTAAGCTTCATGATCGACATCAGGCCGCCGATGTCATCGCCGGCCCGCGCCTCTTCACCCATGCGCTGTACAGTCAGGTTGTAGGCCTGCTCGTTCATCGCACAGGCCGTGGCCCGCGCCTGCAAAGCGTGCTCGCTCTGACTCTGTGGCGCCGGCACGTACTCGCGCATCAGGGCCAGCAGGTCGAAGTGCGACGGCAGGCTGAATTCGCCGAATTTCGACATCGCCTTGCGTTCGTGCTGCAGCAGGTACTTGGCCAGGTTCCAGCCACCGTTCAACGGCCCGATCAACTGGCTCTTGGGCACCTTCACGCTGTCGAAGAACACCTGGCAAAACGCCGACTTGCCGCTGATCAGATCGATCGGTTGCGGCTTGACGCCGGGACTGCGCATGTCCAGCACGATCAGGCTGATGCCCTCGTGTTTCGGCGCGCTGAAGTCGGTGCGTACCAGGGCGTACATCCAGTCGGACTTGTCGCCGTAGGAGGTCCAGATCTTGCTGCCGTCCACCACGAAATGGTCACCGGCATCGCGGGCGGCCATTTTCAGGCTGGCCAGGTCGGAGCCGGCGTTCGGCTCGGAGAAGCCCTGGCACCAGCGCACTTCACCGCGGGCAATCGGCGGCAGAAGATCGCGCTTCTGTTGCTCGCTGCCGTAAGCCAGCAGCACCGGACCGAGCATCCAGATGCCCAGGTTGATCTGCGGCGGTCGGCACTTGAGGCGGCGCATCTCGCTTTCCAGCACCGCCAGTTGTTCGTCACTCAGGCCGGCGCCGCCGTATTCCTCGGGCCACTCAGGGCAGAACCAGCGCTTGTCGCGCATGCGTTCAAACCAAAGGCGTGCGTCTTCACAGGGAAACTGCGGGTTCTGGCTGCCCCACACCACATCGCCTTCAGCCATGCCGGTGCGCATCGACGGCGGGCAGTTGGCCTCCAGCCAGGCACGAGTGTCCTGGCGAAATTGCTCGATAGTGCTCATGAAAGTCCCCTTCGACCCGCCCCGGATCCGGGGCGAGTGCGGTTCTTGTTGTTGATGGACGAGCGTCAGCGTTGGGTGCGCGGCATACCGAGGCCAAACTGGGCGATCAGTTCGCGCTGGATTTCATTGGTGCCGCCGCCAAAGGTCAGAGTCGTTGCAGAGCGCAATTCATACTCCAGGTCACCTTCCAACAGCGTCGCCGCCGAACCGCTGCGCATCGAGCCATTGGCACCGACGATCGCCGCCAGCTTGCGCAGGATCTCGATGGCCGACTCCGAGCCGAACACCTTGGTGGTCGAACTCAGCGCGACGCTCATGCGGTCGAGCTCAAGGTCGGCGGCAATGCGCATGTTGATCAGGCGCATCGCCTCCAGGCGCGCATAACACTCGGCCAGCGAGCTGCGCACCCAGGCCTTGTCCATCGCCCGACGGCCCTGTTCATCGCGAGCCCGCGCCCACAGGTAAACCCGGCGAAACAGCGCCACCACCTTGTCCGACCAGGTACCGAGGCCCAGGCGTTCGTGGTTTAACTGCGAGGTGATGAGTTTCCAGCCACCGTGCAACTCGCCCACCAGCATGTCGTTGGGCACCCGCACGTTGTCGTAGTAAGTGGCCGCCGTCGGATTGCCCACGGTGTGGATCAGGGTGTGGGAGAAACCCAGCGTCGTGGTATCGACGATCAGCAGCGAGATGCCTTTGTGCCGCGCCTGGGTCGGATCGGTACGGGCCGCCAGCCAGACGAAATCGGCCGATTCGGCTCCCGAGGTCCACAGCTTGTTGCCATTGACCACGAAGCCTTCTTCGTCCTGGCGCGCACTGGTTTTCAGCACCGCCAGATCGCTGCCGGCATCGGGTTCGGAATAACCGATGGCGAACATGATTTCGCCCGCGGCGATCCCGGGCAGGAAGCGCTCTTTCTGCAGCTCACTGCCATGGGCCATCAAGGCCGGGCCCACGGTGCTGATGGTCACGAACGGCAGCGGCGCGCCGGCGATGTTGGCTTCTTCGAAGAAGATCAACTGTTCGGTGGCGGCATAGCCCTGGCCGCCGTGGGCCTTGGGCCAGCCGACCGCGAGCCAGCCGTCGCGGCCCATCTGGCGGATGGTCTGGCGATACAGCTCGCCGCCTTCCTTGCCGCGCAGCTGCTCGCGCATGTCCTTGGTCATCAGGGCCTGGAAATAGTCCCGCACCTTGTGGCGCAGGGCATGTTGTTCGGGAGTGAGGTCGACGAACATCTGCTGCTCCTTAGGCTGCGCCGAGAATCAGGCCGCTGGTGGGTACGCCGGTGCCGGCGGTGACCAGCACGTTCTGCACATCTGCCACCTGGTTGACCGCCGTGCCACGCACCTGGCGCACCGCTTCGGCGATGCCGTTCATGCCGTGGATGTAGGCCTCGCCCAGTTGCCCGCCGTGGGTGTTGATCGGCAGTTTGCCGCCACGGGCGTGGTGCCCGGCGCGGATGAACTCCTTGGCTTCGCCGCGTTTGACGAAGCCGAACTCTTCCAGCTGCGGCAGCACGAACGGGGTGAAGTGGTCGTAGATGATCGCGGTCTGGAAAGATTCGGGACCTAGGCCCGACTGGCGATACAGCTCGCGGGCGACCACGCCCATTTCCGGCAGCCCGGTAATGTCGTCGCGGTAGAACGAAGTCATGCTCTGCTGGCCGTGGCTGATGCCCTGGGAACCGGCCTTGATGGTTACCGGTTTCTGCCGCAGGTCACGGGCGCGCTCGGCCGAGGTGATGACCATCGCTACCGCGCCATCGGACTCCTGGCAGCAATCGAGCAGGTGCAGCGGTTCGCAGATCCAGCGCGAGGCCTGGTGTTCTTCCAGGGTGATCGGCTTGCCGTGGAAAAACGCCTGGGGGTTGGTCGCGGCGAAATCCCGCGCGGCCACCGCGATCCGGCCGAAGTCTTCGCTGGTGGCGCCATAGGTGTGCATGTAGCGCTGGGCGAACATGCCGACCCAGGCGGCCGGCGTATGGAAGCCGTGGGGCATGTACCAGCCATAGTTGACGTTGTCGAAGATCGGCGAAGCCGCGAAGCCGTAGTTGCCGGTGCCGAAGCGGTACCAGGAACGCTCGTTCATGGCCCGGTACACCACCACTACTTTCGCCACGCCGGTGGCCACCGCCATCGCCGCGTGCATCACCGGCCCGCAGGCCGCGCCGCCGCCATGGGGCACCTGGGAGAAGAACTTGACGTCCTTGCAGCCGAGCAGGCGGGCAATTTCGTACTCCGGGACCTTGTCCACCGAGTAGGAGCTGAAGCCCTCTACTTCGGAGGGGTCGATGCCGGCATCCTTGAGCGCACTCAAGGTGGCCTCCATGGCCAGGCGCAATTCGGTGCGTCCGGAGTTCTTGGAAAATTCGGTCGCGCCGAGGCCAACGATCGCGGCGCGCCCGGAAATCGATGAATCAGTCATCTGTGTCTCTCCGGCTGTCAGGGCAGGATCAGCGCGACCGTGCCGGTCACGTGGTTGCCCATGGAATTTTTGCCGCTCAAGGTGATTTCCACCGAGCGGGTTTCGGCGTCGAGTGCGCTGACGCTGCCGTTGAAGGTCATGCAGTCGCCGGGATAATTCGGCGCGCCGAGCTTGATTTTCAGCGCGGTGAACTGCGCCAGTGGCCCGGCCCACTGCTCGATGAACCGCTGCACCAGCCCGTTGGTGGTGAGGATGTTCATGAACACGTGGGGCGAACCCAGGGCACGGGCCGCCTCGGCGTCGTGGTGACCGGGGAAGTAATCACGGGTGGCAATCGCGCCGCCGTTGATCAGGGTCACCGTGATCGGCACCGCAAGCTCCGGCAGTGCTTCGCCGGGGCGCACGTCTTCAAAGCGCTTGGTGTTCTTCGAGGTCATATTTCCATCCCAGCTTGTCGTTATCGTTGAGCCAGTCGCCCAGGCGTTCCAGGCTTGCCGCCGAGCCACCCAAGGCAAGGGACAGGCCGCGACTCCAGTAGAGAAAACGGTGGATCGGGTACGTCAGGTCGACGCCGATGCCGCCATGCACGTGTTGTGCGATATGGCCGATGCGGTGCCCCGCTTCACAGGCCAGCCAGGCCGTGGCCAGTGCCTCGCTGGGTGCCGTCAAGCCGGCATCGATGCGGTAGGCCAGTTGCCACAGCGTGGTGCGCAAGGCTTCGACGGCGATATGGGTGTCGGCCATGCTCATCTGCACCGCCTGGAAGCTGCCGATGACGCGCTCGAACTGCCGGCGCTCGCTGACATAGGCCACGGTGCGGCGGATCTGCTCTTCGCTGACCCCCAGTTGCAGGGCCGCCAATGCCGCTGTGCAACGCTGCTCCAGCCAGGCGACGGCCTCGGCCGGCAGTAGCGCGGTGGCGTTCACGGTCAAGCCTTCGATGTGCAGGTCCGTGGCGGCTTCGCCATGGGTCAGCACTGCCGACACCCGCCGAATTTCAGGCGCCGCCAAGTCGAGCAGGAGCAAGCGCGGCTGCCCTTCGGCCTGTACCAGCACCAGTGCGGCACTGGCCTGGTCACCCAGGGACAAGGCCGCGACCCGGCCACTGATCGACCAGCCCCCGGTGTTCGTCTGCGCCTGCAACTCAATGCCCCGAGCACTGCTCAAGCCATCCAAAGAAAGGCTTAGCAATGCCTCGCCGGAAGCCGCTTTGGCCACCCACCCGGCACTGTCGCCGGCGTCGAAACGGGCCAGGGTCGCGGCCGCCAATTGATGACGCCACAACGGCACCTGGGCCAGGGCCTTGCCTTGGGCCTGCAGCACCAGCATCAGTTCGGTCATGCCCAGGCCGCTGCCACCGTGCTCTTCGGGAATCGCCAGGGCGTGCAGCCCGGTCTCGATGCACAACGCCCACAGAGGCGCCATCATCGATTCGCCGCTGGTGTCCCACTGGCGCATGTACTCGTCATGGCAATGGTCGACAAACAGGCCGTCGGCCATCTGCGCAATGGCGCGCTGGTCTTCGCTCAATTCGAAATCCATGGGTGGCTCCTATGCCTCTACCGGCCGGAACATCGGCAGGGTCTGTTGGTCATCGAAGGTCTGGAACTCGACCTGCAGGCGCTGGCCGATCTGCAATTGCTCACGCTCGATACCCACCAGCCCGGCGATCAGGCGCACGCCCTCCGCAAGCTCGATCAGGCCGATCGGGTTGGGGTAATCGAACGGCGGCACTTCGGGGTAGTGCATCACCACGAACGAATACAAGGTGGCGCGGCCGCTGGCCTCAAGGGTGTCCCAGTCGAAGCTGTGGCACTCGATGCACACGGGCGCCGGTGGATGGCGCAGGGTCTGGCAGGCGGTGCAACGCTGGATCAGCAGCTGACCCTTGGCGCAGCCTTCCCAGAAGAACCGGGTGTCGTCGCTGATGCCTGGCAGCGGGCGCTTGGCCTTGACCGGCGCCGCTTCAACCTTGGTCGGTGCCTGGGCATTGGCCGCGCGGAACTTGAACACGCGAAACAGCAACTGACCCACCGGCTCGTCGCCGCCGGCTTTTTCGACGAAGTGGCTCATCACCAGGGTGACGAAAAAGCCGGTGCCCAGGGCGGTGGTTTTCTCATCGCCCACCGAATCCAGGCGCGTGGTGTAGTAGAGCTTTTCACCCAAACGCAGCGGGCGGGTGAAGCTCAGTTCGGAGTTCACCGCCACGGTGGAGGCATAGCCGTAGGCTTCCATTTCCTTGAGCACCTCGTACGGGTTCTCGTCGGTGGAGCCAGGCGGATAGTTGTTGGCGTGCAGGCCTTCCATGGTCCACACCTGCAGCATCGCAGGCGGCGCGATCAGGCCCTCGTGCCGGGTGCCCAGGGCAAATTCCGCGTCGGTGTACAGCGGGTTGTCCACGCCCATGACTTCGCACCACTGGCGAATCATCGGGGCATTGACCTCGTCCCAGGCGTACACGCGGCCGTACTCGCGCCCCACCAGGGCGCGCACATTGGATAGCAATTGTGGATCAGCCAAAGTCGTCTCCTTCACATTGAAGGCGGCCACCGAACCCGGTCGCCGCAATAGGTCGATCAGGTGGGCAGCACCTGCGCGGCGCCGAGAAATGCCGGGCGTTCACCACCGCCATGCAGCAACAGGTTGCAACCGCTGGCGTAACCGGCCAGCGGCGATGCGATATAGAGGCAGGCGTTGGCGATGTCTTCGGCCACCGCCATGCGGCCGGCCGGGATACCCGCAGCGACGGCGGCGATACCGGCCTCGGAGCCGTAGTGAAGATGCGCCTGATCGGTCAGCACCAGTCCCGGACTGACCGTGACCACCCGCACCTTGGGCCCCCACTCCACCGCCAGCGATTGCACCAGCGCCAGCACCCCGGCCTTGGCCGCGCCGTAAGCGGCGGTACCCGGCGATGAGCGCAGCGCACTGATGCTGCCAATGAAGACGATGCAACCGCCCTGGGTCTGTGCCTGCATCAGCCGGTTGGCGTGCTGGGCGACGTTGAGCGGCGCGATCAGGTTCAGGCCGATGATGCTTTCGTGGAACCTCGGCGAAGCTGTGGCCGCGTCGGTGGCAGGGCTGCCGCCGGCGTTGTTGATCACCACGTCGAGGCGCCCGAAGTCGCGCTCGATGGTGGCGAACAGGCGTTGCAGGGAATCGTGGTCGCGCACATCGGTGGCGATGAAGGTCGCGCGCTTGCCACCCACTGTCGGCACCTGTTCAGGTTCGCGCCGGGCACAGACGATCACCCGTGCGTTCGCGGCCAGAAATCCAAGCGCGATACCGGCGCCGATGCCCTTGGTGCCACCGGTGATCAGCACCACCTTGCCGCTGTAATCAAGACCCGAATGCAGCTCCATCATGTGCTCCTTTTCTACTGACAAGAGCCACTCTAGGGACGAACCGCGGGCCAAACTACGTCTGAACGGACGATGAAAATTCAACGCCGTGAACAGGACACTGGCGCCTTTCACACCTTGCCTGGTCTTCGAAGATGCCCATGTCCGACTCCTGCGCTGCACCGGTCCTGCTCGAACGCCCACTGCCCGGCGTGGCCCTGCTGCGGCTCAATCGCCCGCAGGCGACCAACGCCTTGAGCCTGGAATTACAGGCGCTGCTGTCGCGCTATTTCAGTGAGCTGGCGCTTGATCCCGAAGTGCGCTGCATCGTGCTGACGGGCGGCGACAAGGTGTTTGCCGCCGGTGGCGACATCAACAGCATGGCCGGGGTCGGCGCCATCGATATCTACAAGCGCCACACCGAACGGGTCTGGGGCCCGATCCAGCACTGTCCGAAACCAGTGATCGCGGCCGTCTGTGGCTACGCCTACGGCGGCGGTTGCGAACTGGCAATGCACGCCGACCTGATCGTCGCCGGGCGCAGCGCGCGCTTCTGCCAACCGGAAATCCGCATCGGCATCATGCCCGGCATCGGCGGCACCCAACGGCTGGTGCGGGCGGTGGGCAAGGTCAAGGCGATGCGCATGGCGCTCACCGGGCAACCGATCAGCGCCGAGGAGGCCTGGGTCGCCGGCTTGGTCAGCGACCTGGTGGACGACGACCAGGTCCAGGCCCACGCCCTGGAGCTGGCACGCGTCATCGCCGCGATGCCGGCCCTGGCCGCCGAGCAGATCAAGGAAGTGATCCTGGCCGGCATGGACGCCCCGCTGGAAGCCGGCCTGGCTTTGGAGCGCAAGGCCAATGCATTGCTGTTCGCGTCACGGGATCAGAAGGAAGGTATGCAGGCGTTTATCGAAAAGCGTCCGGCGCAGTTTGAGGGGTTTTAGCAAAAAACCTGTGGGAGCGAGCCTGCTCACGATAGGGCCAGCCATTCAACTTCTCTGCTGACTGACCCGCCGCCATCGCGAGCAGGCTCGCTCCCACAGGGATTTCTACAGGTCTTGCGATCCCCTGTAGGAGCGAACATCAGAAGACGGTTTCAGGAGCCGCTAGATACTCATCACCATCTGCCCACTATCAACACGCAACTCAACACCATTGATCGCCCGCGCCTCGTCGCTGGCCAGGAACAGCACGCTGGCCGCCACATCCTCGGGGCGGCACATGCGGTTCATCGGATCGCTGTCGATGGTCAGGCGGTTGGGGTCGACGCCTTCGGGGAAGCCGCCGCGGGTCATGTTGGTGAGTACGCCGTCGGGGTGCAGGGTGTTGCAGCGGATGCGGTATTTGCGCCGCCGGCACATCACCGCCACCGAACGCGACAACGCCGCCACTGCGCCCTTGGAGGCGCTGTAGGCGAGGTAATCGTCGCGCCCGGCCAGGGCTGCGATGGACGACAGGTTGATGATCGAGCCACCGCTGTCCTTCATCAACGCGATGCCTTCGCGGCAGCCCAGGAACACGCTGTCGGCGTTCACGCGCATTACTTTGTGCCAATCAGCCAGGCTGGTTTCCTCGATCGAGCCGGCGATCAGGATGCCGGCGTTGTTGACCAGGATATCCAGGCGACCGTAGTGCTCGCGCACATGGTCGATGACCTGACGCCACTGGTCTTCGCTGCTGACGTCGTGGCGGATGAAAGCGGCGGTTGGCCCGATTTCAGCGGCCAGGGCCTGGCCGGCCTCGACGTCCAGGTCGCTGATCAGCACCTGGGCACCTTCGGCCGCCAGCAGGCGCGCGCTGGCAGCGCCGATGCCCCTGGCGCCGCCGGTGACCAGCGCAACCTTGCTGTGAACACGCCCGTTCTTCCTGGTTTGCTCGAGGGTCATCATGGGGTCTCCTGTGCGAGGGTTGTTTGCGATTGCTGGCTGCGGGCACGGGCGACGGCGGCACCGGCTCGACGGCCGGAGAACACGCAGTCGGCCAGGGACAGGCCACTGATGTACAGGTGCGAAGGGATGCCCAGGGCACTGCGTCCGGCGGCGTATAATCCAGTGATGGCCTGGCCTTGCTGGTCGAGCACCGCGCCGCTGCGCTCATCCACGCGTAAGCCGCCCAAGGTCAGGGCGCCCAGGGGGAATACTGGATTGGTCACCGAGATATCACAGGCATAGAACGGTCCTTGTTCAAGCACCTGGCGCCCGCCTTCGGACTTGCCGAACGGCTCCGGCGCCTCGCCACGGGCGGCGGCGTTGGCCGCCAGCACCGAGTCGCGCAGCACGGCGGGGGCCATGGACGTTGCACTGGCCAGCTCGGTCAGGCTCTTGCCCTTGCGCACCTTGAACAGCATCAGCGCCAGGGCCGGAAAGCTCTGGAACCACCAGTAGCCGCCGAACAGCGCTTCGCGGATGGCTTTCTTGCGCAGCGGCGCATCCAGCACCAGCCACGCCTTGCCGCCCTGTTCTTCCATCAAGGGTTGGCCGAGGGTGGCGCCGTAGACTTCTTCGTTGCAGAAGCGCCGACCCTCGCGATTGACCACGATGCCTTTGTGCCAACTGTACGGCGGGTTGATAAAGCGCCACGCGGATACCCGCTCAAGCCCCGCACCCTGGCCACCGACACTGGTGCCCAGGCGCAAGCCACTGCCATCGCAGCCGGTGGCGCCGACCTTGAAGTTGCGCCGGAACTTCGGCGCGTGCTGTTCGAGTAGCTGGCGATTGAAGATGAAACCGCCGGTGCTGAGGATCACACCATCGCGCGCCCGCACCCGGCGTGGCTGGGCGAAGTCCCGTTCCAGCTGGCAAACCTTCTTGCGCAGTTTGTTGCAATAGCCAGGGGCGAAGTTCTGCAAGCGTTCGGCGCGGGCCGCCAGTCGTGCATGCAGCTGTGCTTCCTTGCTGCCTTCGGGCATGCACCAGAACTCGGCGCCCAGTACCCGCCCCTGGCGATCGGTCACCAGTCGTCGCGCCGCCGCCTGCAACAGCGTCTTCGCTCCGGCCTTCAGGCACGCGGCCTTGAGGTGGGCAAACAGCACTGCGCCGCCCTGCCCTTTGCCCACGGTGCGATGCCCTCGTGGTGCAGGCGGCAAGGGACCGCCGTGATCAGGCACCAATTCGTTACCCGAGTAATAGAGGAAGTAGCCGTCGGGCGGGTATGAGGTCTTGCCCCCGCCCGGTGGCATCTGGTGGGCGTAGGGTGCGCCGTGGCTTTCCAGCCATTGCAGGTTGCTCACGCTGTCTGTGCAGAAGCGCCAGAGGGTGTCATCGCCGACCACGCCCCGGGTTTCGTGCTTGAGGTAATCGAACATGGCTTCGGGGCTATCGTTGAAACCCGCTGCCTGTTGATGGCGTGTGCCACCACCGGCGTACACCACCCCGCCGCTCTTGGCGCTGGCGCCGCCGCCGGTGAAGCGGTCGGCGATCAACACGTCGGCGCCCTGGGCCCGGGCTTCCAGCGCGGCGCAGGCACCGGCCGCGCCCCAGCCGACGATCACCACGTCGCATTGTTGGTCCCACGTCACACTGTTGCCATCGGCCACTTGCAAGGGTGGCAGCACGTCGGTGCTGGGGAGGTTATCGGACATTGGCATAACCCCTCCTAACGCTGGCTGGCCAGGTGATTGGCG
This sequence comes from Pseudomonas sp. IT-P218, assembly GCF_949767605.1. Taxonomy (NCBI): domain Bacteria; kingdom Pseudomonadati; phylum Pseudomonadota; class Gammaproteobacteria; order Pseudomonadales; family Pseudomonadaceae; genus Pseudomonas; species Pseudomonas sp. IT-P218. Next base: position 32,847 of record NZ_CATKQQ010000002.1, on the reverse strand, counting down.
GCGACATAACCGAAGGTCATCGCCGGTCCCAGGGTGCCGCCGGCGCCCGGATAGCTGGTGCCCATCACCGACGCCGAGCAGTTGCCGATGGCGTACAGGCCAGCGATGGTCGAACCGTCATCGCGTACCACCTGGGCATGTTCGTTGGTCAACAGGCCGCCCTTGGTGCCGATGTCCCCGGCGTCCAGGCGCATGGCGTAGTACGGGCCTTTTTTCAAGGGTGCCAGGCAAGGATTGGGCTTGATGTTGCAGTCGCCGTAATAGCGGTCGAAGACGTTGCCGCCACGGGCGAAGTCGAGGTCCACGCCGCTCTCGGCGTAGCCGTTGACCTTGCTGACGGTGGCTTCCAGGCCAGCGCTGTCGACGCCGATCTCCCGGGCCAGGCCGGTAAGTGTGTCGGCCTTCCAGTACAGGTTGTTGAGCCATTCCTTGCGCAGGCGGCTGTCGGGCATGATCTGGCCCGGCATCAGCGGGCCCATGGCGTAGTTGAAACGGAAATGCGCGTCGAAGATTACCCAGGCCGGCACCGATTTGCCGCCGGTTTTCTGGTTGTCCTGGTGCATGGCATCGACGAATTCCAGGTACGGCGCCGCTTCGTTGACAAAGCGTTGGCCCAGGCCGTTGACCACGATGGCACCGGGGAACGCACGCTCGGCGAAGATCCCCCGGGGCTTGTCTTCACCCGGCACGGCAATGGTAGGTGCCCACCAGGCCCAATCCATCAACGCGGTGGCCGCGCCCTGGGCCATGCCAGCTTCCAGGGCTGCGCCGGTGTTGTTGCCGGGAGGCGTCGCGCTCCAGGCCTTGCGGGTCGGCTTGGGCAGGTACTGGTCGCGCAGGACCTGATTTTGTTCGAAGCCTCCGGAGGCCAGGATCACCCCCAGGCGTGCATGCAGTTGCAGCTCGGCGCCGTCACGCCGCACGGTGACGCCGGTGACCCGACCGTTATCGGTGACCAGGCCGCAGAAATCGGTGTTGAGCCACAGCGGCACGTCGCGGTCCATCAGCGAGCGGCGCAGCGAGGCCACCAATGAGTTGCCCAGGGATGCGCGGCGATCCATCTTGCTCTTGCGCCGCCATTTGAAGTCCAGCTTGTAGCGCAGCATCAGCTTCATGATCAGCAGGCGCCAGCCGAAACTGCGGGCCATGGCCTTGTGCGCATCGCGCGCGGTCCAGGCGATGCGCCCCATCAGCAGGGTTGAAGGTGACGGCTTGCGCAGGTTCGCCAGTTCATCACCCAACAGGCTGGTGTCGAACATCTCCGGGTCGAGGGTCCGCCCGCCGGGCAGCGCCCCCGGCAGGTGCGGATAATAATCTGGGTATTTCGCTGCCACCGCGTAGCGCACCCGGCTGATACGGGTGAGCTGTTCGATCATCTTCGGCGCATTGTCGAGGTAGGCACGCAGGCGCGTTTCATCGACATGTTCGCCTGCCGCGGCCTTGAGATAAGTCAGCGCCGTGGCGTAGCTGTCGTTGCCGCGCTGGCGAGCGAAGTAGTGGTTGTTGGGGATCCAGATACCGCCCCCGGAGATCGCCGAAGTGCCGCCGTACTGGTCGCTTTTCTCCAGCACCAGCACGCGCATTCCCTGGTCGGCGAGGAACACCGCCGAAGTCATCGCACCTGCGCCCGAACCAACGACGATCACGTCGTAGTGGGTCTGAGACTGAACTTGAGCCGTCATTGTTGTTATGCCATTAGCTGAGGTCAGGAAGAAACCGCCGACCACGCAGGGTGCGCTGGCGGAGTGCAGCCCCATGATCGGGGCTGCGGGGGGATGGGCTCATCGTCAAAGTGGACTAGGGGCCTGGTCGTACACACCCCCTGTCATTCCATGTGCTCACCCTGTAGCTGCCTTGCCAGCGAAGAGGTCGGCAAATCCAGCATCTCAATCGGCTGACATATCGCCTTCGCCGGCAAGCCGGCTCCTACAAGGGAACCCAATCCCGGCAACACCCAATCACACTGTAGGAGCTGGCTTGCCAGCGATGAGGCCGGCACAGCTAACATCTCCATCGCCTGACACGCCGCCATCATGAGCAGGCCCCCACAGGTATGGGATTAAAGAGCGGCGCGTCTGGCGGCCCACGGATGCGCCTGCTCCAGCTGGCTGGCCAGGCGCAGCAGTACGTCTTCGCCGCCTAAACGCGCGGTGAACATCATGCCCACCGGCAGGCCGTTGTCGCTCTGGCCCAAAGGTAGCGAGATGGCCGGCTGGCCGCTGACGTTGGCCAGCACGGTGAAGCCGGCGCTGCCCATGGCATTGTGGGCGTAGCTGTCCCAGGGCTGGTCGAGGGACAGCAGGCCGAGCTTGGGCGTGAGGCTGCCGGTGACCGGCGACAGGATCACGTCGTAGCGTTCGAAGTGCTGCTCCATGGTCGCGCCGATGTTCTCGAACGATTGGCGGGCGCGGTACAGGTCCTCGCCGCTGGTGCCCTTGGAACGCTCCAGGTTGACCAGGGTGATCTTCTCCAGATCCTGCGCCGTGGCTGCGCGGCCGAGCACCTGTTCACGGTCGTGGATCAGGGTTCGCACCGCCGTCCCGATCACCGTGCCGTGGGCGCCGAACAACTGGCGAGGATCGACCCCGAGGGTCAACTCGTCGATCTCGTGCCCAAGGGCGAGCAGTTGCTTGATGGTCTGTTCCAGGGTGGCGGCAATCGCCGGTTCCAGCGGCGCACCGGTCAGCGATTGGCGCACCACGGCTACCCGCAACTTGCCCGGTTCGCGCTGCAGCTCTTGCACATAAGGTCGTACCAAGGGTGGGCTCCAATAGGCACTTCCCGCTTCATGGCCTTGCCCGACATCGAGGAACAGCGCGGTATCGCGGACCGTGCGCGAGACCACGTTACCCACGCTGGCGCCAAACCAGCCTTCGAAATGCAGCGGTCCGCTGGGGGTGCGATAGCGACTGGGCTTAAGCCCGACCAGGCCGCAATACGAAGCCGGAATGCGGATCGAGCCGCCGCCATCGGTGGCGTGGGCCACGGGCACGATCCCCGCTGCCACCGCCGCCGCCGCGCCACCGGAGGAGCCGCCCGCACTCATGGCCAGGTTCCAGGGGTTATGGGTCTGGCCCCAGGCCAGGGATTCGGTGGTGGTGGTCAGGCCGAACTCGGGGCATGTGGTCTTGCCGAACGGCACCGCGCCGGCCTGTTCATACCGGCTGATCAGGGTACTGGTGCGGGTGGCGGGCGGTGAGTCCTTGAACATCCGGCTTCCGTTGCTGGTGACGGTCCCTTGCAGCGAGGTATTGAGGTCCTTGATCAGCAGTGGCACGCCGGCCAGGGCGCCCTGGTTTAAGGTGCCGGCCGCGCGGCGCTGGGCAAGCATGGCGCGTGCGTAGGCTTCATGCAGCATGTTCACCGCATTGACCCGGGGGTTGACCTCGTTGTAACGGGCCAGTGTCGCCGCCAGCAGGTCCTCGGCACTCAGCTCGCCACTGCGGATCGCCTGGCTCATCGCCCAGGCGTCCATGGCCTGGTAGTCGCTGGCCGAAAGCCCCGCCGCGCGGGCGTCGGCAAACCGCCCAAGAAGGCCGACGCCGACCGCCACGGCACCGGCCTTGAGCACGCTGCGGCGCGGCCAGCCAGTGGCGGAGTTGAGTGGTGCGTTTTCGTGGTTATCCATTGTAGTGATCGCGCCCTGTTTGTGGGTTATTAGAGTGTTCAGGTCTTACGCCCTGTGGGATCGAGCCTGCTCGCGAAAGCGATGGATCAGTCAACATTGATGTTGATTATGCTGGCCTCTTCGCGAGCAGGCTCGCTCCCACAGTGAATGCAGTGTCTGCTCATGCAACATTGAATCGTGCCGACAACTGATCCAGTGCCCGCGCCAGTTGCTCCAGGTCCGCGGCGGCCACCGCGCTGCGCCCGGCATTGGCCGACAGCGCACCGGTGCCGCTGGAAACGCTCTCGACCCTGGCGACCATTTCCCGAGTGACCCGCACCTGTTCGGTGATCACCGTGGCGATGGTGTCCACGCTGCGGATCACATCATCGGTGCCGCTGCGAATCTGCGCCACCGAATCGCCGGCCTCATGGGCCAGGTTGACGCCGTCACGCACCCGGCTGACCACCCGCCCCATGCCGTCGACCACCGCCAGCGTGCCTTCCTGGATGCGCTGCACGGTGAGATCGATTTCGCCAATCGAGCTGGCGGTGCGTTGGGCCAACAGGCGAACTTCGTCGGCGACCACGGCAAACCCGCGCCCCGCCTCCCCTGCCCGCGCGGCCTCGATGGCGGCGTTCAACGCCAGCAGGTTGGTTTGCTCGGCAATGCTGCGAATAACCTTGAGCACGTGGCTGATCTCCCCGGAGAACCCTTCCAGCTGGCGAATGTGCACGGCAGTGTCACTGATCACGTCGCTGATGCGGTTCATCTCCTGGGCCATGTCGCGAATAAATTCCTCGCTCTTGCCCGAGCGCCGCGCCGAATGCTGGGTGATGTCGCGAGACACGCCGACATGGTTTTCCACTTCGCTGATCGACCCCGAGAGGTCCTCCACCGCCCGGGAAATCCCGCGCACCGCGTCCGCCTGTTGCTGGGTGGCCGTAGAAGCCGACTCCGCCGACTCAGCCATGTGCGCCGCTTCGTGACTGACCCGCTGCACCAGCTCGCGCATCTGTGAAATGAGCCCGTGCAGGCCGTCACGCATCAGCGCAATGTCGCGCAGCATCAGCGCGAACTCGTCGCCGCCCTTGATCTCGATTGGTTGCACCAGATCGCCACTGGCGATGGCCCGCACGCAGGCACCGGCCTGGGCAAAGGCACGCTTGAGCCGACGCAGCGTGGAAAACGCGGTGAGGCTGCCCACCAGGCCGCCTACCACCGCCAGTGCCAGGTAAGCCAGCAACGTCGAACGATAGCGGTACTGCGCCGCCTCGTAGGCCTGCGCAGCGCGCAGCTTCTGCAAGGCCTGCAGCTTGCTCAGCTCAGCCACGGCGGCATTGCCCCGGGGCTCGGCCATGCGCAGAAAGGACAGAATGCCCGGCAGGCGAAAATCGCCGACGCGAAAGGATTCCAGAAGGATGCCCAACTCGTCCTGCCATGCCCGGTAATGCTGGTCGAACGCATCAGCCGCCTGCTGCTCTTCGCCACTCAATGAGCGTTGGCGATAGCTCGCCCAAATCTTCGCCAGTGCCACATTGTTACTCTCGATGGCACTCAGGGTGGCTTCCACCGGACGGTCAAACGCCGCCACCAGCGAGCCTTCCGGGTCTTGCTGGATCGCCAGCAGAACCTGGCGACGACTTTCACCGAGGCGATGTTCGATGTCACCAAACATCAACAAGGTCGCCAGGTTGTCCTCGTTGATGGCCCGCAGGCTGTCGCGCGCCTGCTGCAAACCGTAGGCGCCGAACAGTACCGCCAGGGCAAACAACAAGGTGGCCAACAGCGCCCAGAGCCACAGGCGCTGGGCGATCGTAATTGCCTTGAACATGATCAATGGCCTGTCCCCTGGAGCGGATGGGGCGCAAGGTACCCCAGCCTGGAATTAGTCGCGAGTGACCCCGGCCAGCATCGCCGCCAGAAAGTGCTCGCCATAGGGCGGCAACAGGCCCCATTCCCGGCGCGGGTCGTGGGCCGAGGCCTTGAACACCGTGCGCAGGTGACTGAATTCGAGAAAGCCTTCGCGGCCATGGTAATGGCCCATGCCCGAGGCACCGATACCACCGAACGGCGCATCGTGCAGGGCGGCATGCATCATCACATCGTTGATCGTGACCCCGCCGGACAGGGTGTGCTCGAGCACATGACGTTGCTCCTGTGCATCCTCGCCGAAGTAGTACAGCGCCAACGGACGTGGCCCTGCGTTGATTTGTGCGATGACCTGATCGAGCTCGTCATAACCCAGCACGACCATGGCCGGGCCAAAGATTTCCTCGTGCATGATCAGGCTGTCCTGGGCCGGATCCACCACCACCCGCAGCGGACGACGCCGATCCTGGGGATCCACCGCGAGGGGTTCGGGCAGGCACTCGATGCGAGTACCGCGCGATTGCGCATCCTCGACCAGGCCCTCGACCCGCTCCAGATGGCGCTGGTTGACCACTGCCACCACATCCGGGTTGCCAGCCACCGTCGGGATGAGATCGCGATAAGCGCCTCGCAATGCATCGAGGAAAGACTCGAGGCGGGCCTTGGGCACAAACACCAGGTCCGGGGTGATACAGATCTGTCCGCCATTGCCGGCCTTGCCTGCGGCGATGCTGAAGGCGGCCTTGTTCAGGTCGGCGCTGGACGAGACGATCACCGGCGACTTGCCACCCAGCTCCAGGGTCACCGGCACCAGGTTTTTCGCGGCATTGCCCATTACCCGCCGGCCAATCGCCGTGCTGCCGGTAAACACCAGATGATCAAAAGGCTGGCTGCTGAACGCCTCGCCCAACTCCGGGCCGCCATTGACCACGGCCACCACCAGCGGGTCGAGGTGTTCGGCGCACAGGCGCGCCACCAGTTCAGCGGTGCGCGGCACCACTTCCGACGGTTTGAGGATGGCCCGGTTGCCCGCTGCCAGCGCCGAGGCCAGAGGACTGAACAAGGTGTACAGCGGGGCGTTCCAGGTGCCGAGGATGCCCACCGTGCCTTTGGGCTGGTGCATGACCCAGGCCCTGGCGCCGAGCTGGTCATAGGGGGCAAACATTTCCCGCGGCTCGTCCTGCATCCACCCTTGCAGATGATCGCGGGCATATTTGAGCGAAGCCAGTGAACCCAGCACGTCATTCATCAGGGAAAAGCCGGCGGGCCGTCCGCCAAAGTCCTGGTCGATCGCCGTGGTCAATGCCCCGTGGTTGTCGACCAGCAGGTCGATCACTTGCTGCAGGCGCTGGCGGCGGGTGTCGACGCTGACACTGCCGGCGCCGGCAAAGGCTTCTTTCTGGCGCGCAAGCAGGCTGGAAAGGTCGTCCGAAGACGTGGCTGAACTCATTGTTATCCCCTTGCAGGTTGGCTCGATGGCCGGTGAGCGCCCGATGCGCCTGGCGCCACCCTAGCCTCGCACACGCCTGCGCCGCCTCGTCCAATCGGACGAGGCGGTGCATTAGCGTTAGTCCGTTGAGACGATGTTCAAGGCCTGCAAACGTCCAATACTGGCCATACGAAAACCTCCACCCCATGAGGCCAGTCATGGCAATGCAAAATATCAGCTTCGATCCCCAGGCATTTCGCGCCGCGCTCGGCACGTTCACCACCGGGGTCACGATCATCACCACCCAGACCGAAGACGGCTCGCCCGTGGGCATCACCGCCAACAGTTTCAACTCGGTGTCGCTCAACCCGCCGCTGGTGCTCTGGAGCCTGTCCAAGCAAGCGCGCAGCCTGCCGATCTTCAGCAGCGGCAAGCACTGGAACGTGCACGTGCTGTCCACGGAGCAGGAGACCCTGTCGGGACGATTCGCCACCCAGGGCGAGGACAAGTTCGCCGAGATCCAACTGGACAATGGCATCAGCGAGGCACCGTTGCTGCAGGATTGCACGGCGCGCTTCCAGTGCCGCACCGCGTTCCAGTACGAAGGTGGCGACCATGTGATTTTCGTCGGCGAAGTCCTCGCCTTCGATCACAGCGACCGCGCGCCGTTGGCGTTCCAGAGCGGCCAATATGCCCTGGCCACGCGCAAGCCCCGCAGCGAACTGCGCCTGGCGACCACGCCGCCACCGCCCGAGTGCAGCTACACAGAGGACTTGCTCGGCTACCTGCTGGGGCGCGGCCATTACCAGGCGCTCAATGCCCTGCGCCAACTGCTGAACAGCCAGCAGCTGGACGAACAGACGTTCTTCGTCCTGTCGATCCTGTGTATCCGCGACAACATGACGCTGGAGGAGATCAACACCTTCGTCACCTACACCGGCCGCGAAGTGACGCTGGCCAGCATGCGTTTTCTCGAGCGCCAGCGCCTGGTGGCCTTCGAAGGGCCGGCACAAGCGCCGCGTTTTGTCCTCACCGCCCAGGGCCGCGAAGTTTCGTTGCATCAGCTGGCGCTGGCCAAGGCCGTGGAAGAAGACCTGTCGGCCAAGCTCGGCGCCGCCGATGCCCAAGCCTTGAAGGTGTTGCTCAAGCGCCTGATTCACGTGAGCGACCCGGGCCTGCCTGACCTGTGGGCGCCGCGATGACCGCTCGCGCAAGTACGCTGCCGGCCGCCACGGTCGGCTGGGGCAGCCATGGCCTGCTGTTGCTGCTGGCCATGGTGTTTGCCGACAACTTTGTCGGGCGCCAGATACTCGCGGTCATGGTCGAACCGATCAAGGCCGAATTCGGCGTCAGCGACACGGCCATCGGCTTGATCTCTGGCTTGGCGTTCGCGGCCGTCTATGCACTCATGGGCCTGCCGGCCGGGCGGCTGGTGGACCGCATGCCGCGTATCCGCCTGCTGGCCATGTCCTGCCTGCTCTGGGCCGTGGCCACCATGGCGTGCGGGCTGGCGGGCAGCTTCCTGGCGCTGGCCGTTGCGCGAATGCTGGTGGCCATCAGCGAATCGCCGACCACTTCGGCCTCGCTTTCGTTGATCGCCGACCTGTATCCGGCCCATCGTCGCTCCTTCGCCATCAGTTGTTTTACCGCGGCGCCGACCTTTTCCTCGATCATCGGTTTGAGTATCGGTGCCTGGGTGGTCGAGCACTATGGCTGGCGCACGGCGTTCATTGCCCTGGGCATGCCGGCCCTGGTGTTTTGCACCCTCCTGGCGTTTTTCGTGCGCGAGCCGCAGCGTGGCCGCTGGGACCTCACGCCACACACCCACACAGCGCCCGCGCTGCTTGGCATGGGCGCCGAAGCCCGCAAGCTCTGGGCATTGCCGGCCTACCGCTGCCTGATTCTCGCGGGCGGCCTGACCACGCTCAGCTCCTATGCCATTGCCATGTGGAACACCAGTTTCCTGGTGCGCTCCCACGGCTTGTCACTGCAACACGCCGGCTTGCTGGCGGGGGTGATCTGCGGGACCTCGGCCGGGATCGGTGGTCTGTTCAGTGGCTGGTTGAGCGACCGCCTGTGCCGTCGCGATCCCCATTGGCAGGTGTCCATTCCCGTAGTGGGCCACCTCGCGGCCACCTGCGCCCTGGTCCCCTATCTACTGTGGTCCGACTCCGTGCTGGTGCATCTGGGCGACGTGCCGATCCCAGACGCCATGCTCTGGTGTGCGCTGTATTCCTTTTTTGCCGTGTGGTGGGTCGCGCCCTCCTACAACCTCGTCACGCAACTGGTGCCAGCGGGTAGGCGCGGTACCGCCATGGCGCTGCAAACCATCGTCAGCACGCTGCTCGGTATTGGCGTCGGCCCCTTGTTGACCGGCTTGTGCAGCGACATGTTGCTACCGCTGTTTGGCCAGGAGTCATTGCGCTATGCATTGCTGCTGGTGAACCTTCCAGTAATTTGTGCGGTGCTGCTGCTGATGCGCACGGCGCACCATGCTCGCGCAACAGGCTATCGCCACGCGGGATAATTTTTCCAGTTGACGGGACATCCATGCCAACCACCAGCGCATCAGCCAATCCAGTACACAGCGCCCGCGATCGACTGCTGGACGCGGCACTCGAACTCTTCGCCACCCACGGCTATCAGGCCATCGGCTTGCGCGACCTGGCGAGCTACCTGGGGTTGCATGCCGGGTCGCTCTACCACCACATCGAAAACAAGCAGGCCTTGTTGTTCGAACTCATCGAGTCGGCCTTGTCGGACCTGCTGCTGGACACGCTGCGGCGAATGAAAGGCGCACGCAACGCTCGTGCACGTCTGCGGCTATTCATCCAGGCTTTCGTCGCTTTCAACTGTAATGAAAAATACAGACTGACGCTGGTCACCCGTGAGTTCACCAACCTGAACGAAGAACAGAAGAAGCAGGTGATCCAGCTGAAAAACCGCTACGCCGCTCTCTTGAACGCCATCATCACTGACAGCTACGGCGAGAAAGGCGCGGCCTGTGCAGACATCTGCCCGACCACCAGTGCTGTCATTGCCATGCTGTTTGGCCAGTCGCAGTGGTATACCCTCGAGACCAGCGAAGCACAGCTGACAGAAACACTGACAGAGGTAGTGGCGTGCATTATCGCCAACAACCAGAAGACCAAAACACCTGCGACGCGGCCAATAACGCGAGGCGCTGTCAATTTTCCCCACCCACCGCCTGATTCGCTTTATCCTTGACGCAAATCGATGACAAGCCTGTAGAGGGCTATTGACTGTTCCCCCATGCGCAAACTTTTGTACCTGACGTTCTCCATGGCGCTTGTCGCCGCTCTTACGACCTACGCAATGTGGGCCGCGGATCGCCCGACGGGGCTGTACCTCTCGGATCTGCGGATCGATGTCGCCGTCGACCAGGGCACGCCCGCTGACCGCGGCAACTTGCTGGGCATCCAGCCCGAGCTGTTTCCCACCGACTACCAAAGCCCCGAACGCTTGCACCGCAAACTCGCCGCCTACTTGCAGAAGGCCCGGGACCAGGGGCTGTTGAATGAAAAAACCATCGTCGTATTGCCCGAACATGTCGGCACCTGGCTGATGGTCAGCGGCGAAAAGGACGAGTTGTACCAGGCCGGCACGTTCAAGGAAGCCATGAACTGGCTGGCCGTGAGCAACCCGCTGAAGTTCGTCCGCGCGCTGATTGGCGCCGAGGGCGAGAGCCGTATCGACGACGCGCACCTGCGCATGAAAGCCAAAGGCATGGCCAAGGATTACCAGGCGTTGTTCGGCGGACTGGCCAAGGAGTTTGACGTCACCCTGGTGGCCGGCTCCATCGTGCTGCCCGACCCCAGTGTCGTCGACGGCACGTTGAAAATCGGCCGTGGCGCGTTGTTCAACAGCAGCGTGGTGTTCGGCCGCGATGGCCTGCCCATCGGCCAACCCCAGCGCCAGATGTATCCGGTGTTCGAACAGCAGGAGGCGATCAAGGCCAACGGCGAACACAGGCTCAATGTCGTCGACACCCCGGCCGGGCGCCTGGGCGTGCTGATCGGCAGCGACAGCTGGTACCCGGACAACTACCGCAAACTCGATACTCAACAGGTACAGCTGGTTGCTGTCCCGGCGTTTGTCTCCGGTCGCGGTACCTGGGACCAGCCGTGGCGTGGCTACAAGGACTCATCGACACCCGCCTCCGTCAGCCTCAAGGCCGGGGAAGTCAGTGAAGGCCAGGCCTGGCAGCGCCTGAACCTGAGCACTCAAGCACCCGCCAGCCAGGCCATCGCCGGCATCAATGTATTCCTGCGTGGACAGTTCTGGGATCAGGGCAGCGCCGGGCAGAGTTTTCTCAGCAGCAACGGCCGGCATTTCGCCGACGGCAAGGCCCGCGGTGCGCGTCTGCTGAATCTTTGGCTGTAGGCCATGAAACCCACCCCCATGCGCCTGGGTGATCTGTCGGTGGGTTTTGTTCACAGCCTGGCCGACGCCGTGCGCAGCCACGGCACAGACCCGCAACCACTGCTCGAGCAATACGGCCTGGATGCGGCCCGGTTGAGTGAAGCCGGTGCCCGTCTCTCGATCCCGCGCTACATGCGCCTGGGCCACGCGGCCATCCAGTTGACCGGCAACCCGGCGCTCGGCTTGCAGATGGGCCTGCTCAGTCGCCTGAGCCAGGCCGGCCTTGCCGGCGTGACTGCCGCCCAGGCGCCGACGGTGCGCGAGGCGGCGCGCTGCCTGATTCGATTCGAAGCCTTGTATGGCTCCAACTATCGCGGTCAATCGAGCTTTCACGAAGATGCCCAGGGTGCCTGGTTGCGCTTCTATTCCATCAGCCCCTACAACAGCTACAACCGCTTCGTGGTGGATTCGATCATCTGTGGCTGGTTGCAGCAATTGTCCAGCGTCAGCCCTGCCCCGCTGCGCGCCGAACGCATCGACATCGAGTTCGAGGATCCCGGTTACCGCGCGGCCTACGAGGTGCTGGGCGACTGCCCGATCCAGTTTGGCGCCGAGCACAATCAACTGCGCCTGAGCCTGGCCAGCCTTGCCCAGCGCAACCCCGAGCATTGCCCGAGCACCTGGCGCCACTTGTTGAAGTTGTGTGAGCGAGAGCTGGAGCAGCTGACACGCACCCGCAGCCTGGGTGAACGCATCACTCAATTGCTGGGGCCGTTGCTCAATGGTGGCCGGGAACCCGACCTGGAAGAAGTGGCGGCACGCCTGAAGCTGCCGGTCTGGACCTTGCGCCGCAAGCTCGCCGAAGAAGGCACGCAGTTTCGTGCGATCCTCAACGACACCCGTCGCGACCTGGCCATGACCTACATCCGCGATACCGAACTGGCGTTCGGCGAAATCGCCTATCTGCTGGGCTTTGCCTCAGCCGAAGCCTTTCAACGCGCCTTCAAGCGCTGGACCGCCCAGACGCCCGGCGAGTTTCGCCGTAGTCGCAGAGAGACAGCCATCAGCAGCAAGCTTTAAGTTGAACGTTAAAGCTCGGTCGCGTCTTCGGCGGGTTCCAGTGGGTCCAGTTCAAACGCCTGATACTCGAGCAGTTCTTCTTGATAATCGTCCATTTTCGAATCCCCCACAGCTCATGAAAAAACGTCTGAATAAATGACCAGCGCCTTGAGCCTAAAGTGCCCACGTGAAAAAAAAATGACGCGGACACGACAGTTCGTCGCTTACAGATAAAACGTAGCAGGCGGGAGGGAATTTATCACAGGATTTTTTTGCTGCAGGCCGCAGGACGACGGTCTGTTTGACGCGGGTCAATCTTTGTAGCGGTGACGGGGCCGGCGCGAAGTCGCCTGGCCCCGTGGCGCAATCACTGGCCAGTGACGGGCATGGCCTGGATCGGCTCCGCAGGTGGCGACATGTCGCTCGGGTTGGCGGGTGGCGTGATGCTTTCCGTGGAAGGCGTTGGCTCAGCGTTTGGGGACGAGGAAATCGGTGCGGCCTCAGGCGGCGGCGCAACCGGCTCGGAAGCGGCTGGAGCGACTTCAGGGGCCTTGGCGGCTTCTGGCGCCGGGGCAGGCTCTGGTGCAGATTCCGGTGCCAACGGCGCTGGCGCCGGTGCCGGTGCCGGCTTCGGCTCGGGCACGCCCAGGTCGGTTTTCGGCTTGTCGGGGATGTGCGCCGCGGCTTTCACTTCCTTGGGCAGGAACAGCTCGACCAGGGCGAAGAAACGCTCGTAGAACTTCGCCGAGGTGACGGTTTCGCTCGCGACCTTGACCATCGAGTCGTCCGACGAGCCGATCGGCATCGACACCGAGCCCAGCACACCGACACCGAGGCTGGCCGAGTTGTTGGTTTTCTTCAGCGCGTACTTGTCCTGCAGGGCGTTGGCGAACACGGTGGCATGGTGCTCCGTCGTGCCGTCTTCGGTGCAGACCACGCTGAAACTGATTTCCATGTGGTTTTCGCCGGTCTGCTGGAAGCTCTTGTGCCCACTGACCAGCTTCGGATCACTGCTGGTGATGATATAGCCCTGGCTCAGCAAGGCTCGACGAGCCGCTTCACAGGAGGCCGAATCGGTCACCGGATAGTTGCGGGAAAAGGTTCCGGAATCATCGAAGTTCTCATGCTCGTAGATGGCGGCTTTCTTCGACGAACAACCGGCAGCAGCAGCCAGCACCAAGGCCAGCCCGACAACCCGCATGGGAATTGATTTAAACATTGAACATCCTGAGAGAAACGGTTCGGGGCGTATTGTGCAACAGATCGATGCTTAGCGGCGTACCGATTGTGTCTTAAAACAGTTACAGGGGTGTTGACCCGATGGTCGGGAGAAAATTACCCCGCCTCGTGCAATACAGGCGAAAAAAAACCCCGGCCTAACGGCCGGGGTCTTCATATCACGCGGACTGAGATCAGAAACGCTTGATCTCGGCCTGGCTTTCCAGCTGCTTGCGGTAAGCCGCGAAGTCTTGCTGGCCAACGCGCGAAGCGAGGAAGCGACGGTATTGAGCCTTCTCTTCTTCGGTCGGCGTGGCGGCCTCGTTCACACCGTTCAGACGCACGATCATCAGGCTGCCATCAGGCAAGGTGACGCTGCTGAAAGTCGGCTTGTCCTTGGCGGCAGGCTTGGGCATGCGGAACAGCGCCTGCAGCACAGCCGGGTCAACGCCTTCCTGAGCGCGGGTCGCAGCTTCGGTAACCTTCCAGCTCTGACCGTCGATCGGCTTGTCCAGAGGGGTCTTGCCATCACGCAGGCTGGCAATCAGCTCGTCAGCACGGGTCTTGGCGGCAGCAATGGCGTGCTCCTTGGCCAATTGCATGCGGATCGGACCTTCCACCTTTTCCAGTGGCAGTTGCTCAGGCTTGAGGTGCTCCTTGGCACGCAACACGATCACGGTGTCGGGGTCGAGCTCGATGGCGGTGCTGTTGGCACTCTCATCGAGTACTTCCGGGCTGAACGCTGCGGTGATCACGGCACGGTTGGCCGCAATGCCTTCGCCACCTTCACGGCCGAATGGCGCGGAAGTATGAACGGTCAGCTTCAAGTCCTGCGCAGGCTGGACCAGATCGGAGGCTTCGAACGCGGCGTCTTCCAGTTGCTTGGTCGCTTCGACGAAACGCTGCTCGACCTGCTGAGCCTTCAATTCGCGGGTCAGCTTGTCTTTCAGGCTGGCCAACGTCGGCACTTCAGGCGCTTCCACGCCCAACAGCTTGATCAGGTGGAAACCGAAGTCGGTGCGAACCGGCTCGGAAACCTGGTCCTGGGCCAACGCATACAGGGCTTTCTCGAACGCCGGGTCATAGACGCCAGGACCTGCGTAGCCCAGGTCACCGCCGTTATTCGCCGAACCCGGGTCCTGGGAGAATTCCTTGGCCAGGGCGTCGAACTGCTCACCCTTGTCCAGGCGGGCCTTGATCTCTTCGATCTTGGCCTTGGCCTGCGCTTCGGTGGTCTTGTCGTTCACTTCGACCAGAATGTGCGCAGCCCGGCGTTGCTCGGACAGGTTCGCGGTTTCTTTCTGATACGCCGCTTGCAGGTCTTCGTCCTTGACGCTGACCTGATCAAAGAAGGAAGCCTTCTTCAACTCCAGGTAATCGATGACCACCTGATCCGGCGTCATGAATTCCTTGGCGTGCTCGTCGTAGTAGGCCTTGACCTCTTCGTCGGTCAGCTTCACGGTCGACGGGTCGACCTTGATGTTCAGGGAAGCGAAATCGCGGGTCTGTTTTTCCAGACGGGCGAAGGCCAGGACCTGGGCATCGGTAACAAAACCGCTACCCGCCACACCGGCGCGCAGTTGCCCGATCAGCATTTCCTGAGCCAGCATCTGGCGGAACTGCATGCGGCTGTAGCCGAGCTGACGAATCACCTGGTCGAAACGCTCAGCGCTGAACTTGCCATCCACCTGGAATTCAGGTGTTTGCAGGATGACCTGGTCCAGCGCCGCTTCGGAGAAAGCGAATTTGGAGTTTTCTGCGCCTTGCAGCAGCAGTTTGCGGTCGATCAGGCCTTTGAGGGCCGATTCGCGCAGCATTTTTTCGTCGAGCAAAGAGGCGTCGAAATCCTTGCCCAGCTGTTGCATGAGTTGACGGCGTTGCATATCGACCGCCTGGCTCAGCTCGTTCTGGCTGATTTCTTCACCATTGACCTTCGCCGCTTCGTTCTTGCTCGTCGTGGCCTGGAAAATGGCGTCGAAACCGGTCAAGGCCATCAGTGCAACGATGACCCCGATAATGGTCTTGGCAATCCAGCCTTGTGAATTGTCCCTGATATTTTGCAGCATGCGTCCCCCATAAACGGTTGAACTTCAAAATTAGGCAACCGTGGAGCGTGGGTAGAATCCGGATAGAAGAAAGGCGCATCCGAGGATGCGCCTTCTCGTAACTGGCGGAGCGGACCGATGACTCGTCTTGACAAGCCTCGGCGTCTCGGACCGGCGAACTGCCGACTGGACTACCGCTCCGCTGCCAGGTCAGGCTTGACCCCGACCCGGATAGGCAAAAACCTGAATGGAACTTAGTTGACAGCTTCTTTCAGTGCTTTACCGGCTTTGAAACCTGGTTTTTTGGCAGCTGCGATTTCCAGCGTCTTACCGGTCTGTGGGTTACGACCGATGCGAGCTGGACGATCAGTTACGGAGAAGGTACCGAAACCAACCAGAACCACGGAGTCGCCAGCCTTGAGAGCGCCAGTGACGGATTCGATTACAGCGTCCAGCGCACGGCCAGCAGCAGCTTTCGGGATATCAGCGGATGCAGCGATAGCATCAATCAGTTCCGACTTGTTCACTCTAAGTCCCCTTATATCTATTTGAGTATGATTCTAAGTTTTTTTGGTGAAAGCAAAAACGAGTGCTGAATGGCCTACAGACACTTAAGAGCCGCTTTATAACAAGGGCTCTAAAAAGCTGTCAAGGAAGCCCCCCAGGCAAATACGTACTAATGCGTGCTAATTCTTTCCTTAGAATCTGCGTCACGTTTCTCATCCTTCGCGACTATCTCCGGAGCCACATCCGGTAAGGGCTCCGGGGCGTATTGCAGCGCAATTTGCAGGACCTCGTCAATCCATTTAACTGGTTTAATCTGAAGATCTTGCTTGATATTGTCCGGAATTTCCTTCAAATCGCGAACATTCTCTTCAGGAATGATCACGGTCTTGATTCCGCCACGATGCGCGGCCAGCAGTTTTTCCTTCAAGCCGCCAATCGCCAATACCTGGCCACGCAGGGTAATTTCACCCGTCATGGCAACATCTGCACGTACCGGGATGCCGGTCAGTGCCGAGACCAATGCCGTGCACATGCCCACGCCGGCGCTAGGGCCGTCTTTCGGGGTCGCGCCTTCCGGCATGTGGATGTGCGTGTCGCGCTTCTCGTGGAAGTCCAGGGGAATGCCCAGGCTCTTGGCCCGGCTGCGCACAACGGTCAGGGCTGCGGTGATCGATTCGACCATCACGTCACCCAGGGAACCGGTCTTGATCAGCTGGCCTTTACCCGGTACGACAGCGGCTTCGATGGTCAGCAATTCACCGCCCACCTGCGTCCACGCCAGGCCGGTCACCTGACCGATCTGGTCCTGCTGCTCTGCCAGGCCGTAGCGGAATTTACGCACGCCCAGGAAGTGTTCCAGATCGTCCGCAGTGACCTTCACAGAGAAGCGTTTTTCCAGCGCATGCTCTTTGACCGCCTTGCGGCAGACCTTGGCAATCTGGCGCTCCAAGCCCCGTACACCGGCTTCGCGGGTGTAGTAGCGGATGATGTCGCGGATCGCTTCGGCGTCGAATTCCAGCTCGCCTTTCTTCAGGCCGTTGGCCGTGATCTGCTTGGGCGAGAGGTACTTGACGGCGATGTTGATCTTCTCGTCTTCGGTGTAGCCCGGCAGACGAATCACTTCCATCCGGTCCAGCAGCGCCGGTGGAATGTTCATGGAGTTGGAGGTGCACAGGAACATCACATCGGACAGGTCGTAATCGACTTCCAGATAGTGATCGTTGAAGTTGTGGTTCTGCTCCGGATCGAGCACTTCCAGCAACGCCGACGCCGGATCGCCACGCATGTCGCTGCCCATCTTGTCGATTTCATCGAGCAGGAACAGCGGGTTGCGCACACCCACCTTTGTCATCTTTTGAATCAATCTTCCAGGCATCGAACCGATGTAAGTACGGCGATGACCACGAATTTCCGCTTCATCGCGCACGCCGCCGAGGGCCATGCGCACGAATTTACGGTTGGTGGCGTGGGCAATGGACTCCGCCAGCGAGGTTTTACCCACCCCGGGAGGACCTACCAGGCACAACACCGGACCACGAATCTTCTTCACGCGCTTCTGCACGGCGAGGTATTCGAGAATGCGTTCCTTGACCTCTTCGAGGCCGTAGTGATCGGCGTCGAGAATGTCTTCTGCGCGAGCCAGGTCAAGGCGCACTTTACTCTGGGCCTTCCACGGCACCTGGACCAGCCAGTCGATGTAGGAACGCACCACAGTCGCTTCGGCGGACATCGGCGACATCTGCTTGAGCTTGTTCAGCTCGGCCGTCGCCTTGGCCAGGGCGTCTTTCGGCAGGCCGGCGGCATCGATGCGCTTTTTCAGCTCTTCGACTTCGTTATGCCCTTCGTCGCTGTCACCGAGCTCTTTCTGAATGGCCTTCATCTGCTCATTCAGGTAGTACTCGCGCTGACTGCGCTCCATTTGCTTTTTGACACGACCGCGGATGCGTTTTTCGACCTGCAGCAGGTCGATCTCGGCATCCAGCAAGGCCAGCACGTGCTCGACACGGGCCGACAAATCGATGATTTCGAGAATTTCCTGCTTCTGCTCGATTTTCAGCGCCATGTGCGCGGCCATGGTGTCGACCAGGCGGCCTGGCTCATCGATGCTGTTGAGCGACGACAGGACCTCAGCCGGGACTTTCTTGCCCAACTGCACATATTGTTCGAACTGCGACAGCAGGCTGCGCACGAACACTTCCGACTCGCGCTCAGGCGCATCGACCTCGTCGATCAACGACACTTCAGCGCGGCAGTGGCCGTCCACTTCGCTGAAGCGCTCCACGGCGCCACGCTGCTCGCCTTCGACCAGAACCTTGACCGTGCCGTCAGGCAGCTTGAGCAGCTGCAGAACGGTCGCAATCGTACCTACGCGATAAAGTGCGTCTTCGCCGGGATCGTCGTCAGCAGGGTTTCTCTGGGCCAGCAGAAGGATCTGCTTGTCGCCCGTCATCGCGGCCTCGAGGGCTTCGATGGATTTCTCGCGCCCCACGAACAGCGGGATAACCATGTGCGGATAAACCACGACATCACGCAATGGCAGGAGAGGCAATTCGATGGTTGTCTTCATGATTTCGCCTCTACGGCGGCCATAAGGCCGGAAACAGATGGATGTAAGCTTGAAACCAAGATGGGGGCTGCCTTGAAAAAAAACAAGCACAAAGACAGTGTTAAAAAGTGCAAAAAGCAAAGGGGCCCGAAGGCCCCTTCTTTGTACCGGCTGCGTGACGCTTAGGCGTCTGGCGCGGCCTTGGCAGCAGGCTCACTGTTTTCATAGATATACAGCGGCTTGGACTTGCCTTCTATAACGCTTTCGTCGATCACCACTTTACTCACCTCGGACTGCGAGGGGATTTCATACATGGTGTCGAGCAGTACACCTTCGAGAATCGAACGCAGGCCACGGGCACCGGTCTTGCGTTCCAGGGCACGTTTTGCGACCGATTTCAGTGCGTCGGCACGGAATTCCAGGTCTACGCCTTCCATCTCGAACAACTTGGCATATTGCTTGGTCAGTGCGTTTTTCGGCTCGGTGAGGATCTGCATCAACGCAGCCTCATCAAGCTCGTCCAGCGTGGCCAGGACCGGCAGACGACCGACGAATTCCGGGATCAGACCGAACTTGACCAGATCGTCAGGCTCGACTTCACGCAGGGACTCACCGACTTTCTTGCCTTCTTCCTTGCTGCGCACTTCTGCACCGAAACCGATGCCGCCTTTGGTGGAACGGTTTTGAATAACCTTTTCCAGACCAGAGAACGCACCACCGCAGATGAACAGGATGTTACGGGTGTCGACCTGAAGGAATTCCTGCTGCGGATGCTTGCGACCACCTTGAGGTGGAACGGAAGCGACCGTACCTTCGATCAACTTGAGCAGGGCCTGCTGCACGCCTTCACCGGAAACGTCCCGGGTGATCGACGGGTTGTCGGATTTGCGCGAGATCTTGTCGATCTCATCGATGTAGACAATGCCCATCTGGGCCTTTTCCACGTCGTAATCGCACTTCTGCAACAGCTTCTGAATGATGTTCTCGACATCTTCACCCACGTAACCCGCCTCGGTGAGGGTGGTTGCGTCGGCAATGGTGAACGGAACGTTCAGCAAGCGGGCCAGTGTTTCGGCAAGCAGGGTTTTACCCGAGCCTGTCGGGCCGATCAGCAAGATGTTGCTCTTGCCGAGCTCGACGTCGTCGCTCTTCTTGTCACGCTGGTTAAGACGCTTGTAGTGGTTGTACACCGCTACGGCCAGAACCTTTTTCGCACGCTCCTGACCAATCACATACTGATCAAGGATGCCGCTGATTTCTTTAGGCGAAGGCAATTTATGCGCGCTGCTCTCGGCCTGGGCTTCCTGCACCTCCTCACGGATGATGTCATTGCACAGGTCGACGCACTCGTCGCAGATAAAGACCGAGGGGCCGGCAATCAATTTGCGCACTTCATGCTGGCTTTTGCCACAGAAGGAGCAATAGAGCAGCTTGCCGTTGTCCTCGCCGTTGCGGGTGTCAGTCATTCGTTCGATCCAAATCCGATAGGCTTGCAACACAAGATGAAGGCTATTGCGGGCTTTTTCAAGCCCGCTGGTGATCGGACCCGCCGACCACCCCTATTTTGAGCTGCTTATTTTACGCGGGGCGCTGGTTGATCACTTCATCGATCAAGCCGTATTCCTTCGCAGCTTCTGCACTCATGAAGTTGTCGCGGTTGGTGTCGCGCTCGATTTCTTCCAGAGTACGCCCGCTGTGCTTGGCCATCAGCGTGTTCAGACGCTCGCGGATGAAGAGGATTTCCTTGGCATGGATTTCGATATCCGATGCCTGGCCCTGGAAACCGCCCAGTGGCTGGTGAATCATCACACGCGAGTTCGGCAGGCAGTAACGCTTGCCTTTGGCACCGGCCGTCAGCAGGAACGCGCCCATGCTGCACGCCTGACCGATACAGGTGGTCGACACGTTGGGTTTGATGAACTGCATGGTGTCGTAGATCGACATGCCCGCCGTCACCGAACCGCCCGGGGAGTTGATATAGAGATGGATGTCCTTGTCCGGGTTTTCCGCTTCAAGGAACAGCAGTTGCGCACAGATCAGGTTAGCCATGTAGTCCTCTACCGGACCCACCAGGAAGATCACTCGCTCCTTGAGAAGACGCGAGTAGATGTCGTAGGCGCGCTCGCCACGAGCGGACTGCTCGACAACCATCGGGACCAGGCCGCCTGCGGCCTGGATATCAGAGTTCTGCTGAATATACGAATTACGGAACATGCTCTGCAGTCACTCCCAAATAGTTATGTCTTGAATACGCATAAGCCAGCTCGAGAGCTGGCTTATGTGTGTGCTTCTTAGCGCAAAAATGATCAGTCGGCTTGTGGAGCTTCTACCGGCTTGACCGCTTCTTCGTAAGAGACCGATTTGTCGGTCACGCTAGCTTTCTGCAGAACAGTATCCACAACTTGCTCTTCCAGCACAACCGAACGAACTTCGTTCAGTTGCTGGTCGTTCTTGTAGTACCAGGACACAACTTGCTCAGGCTCCTGATAAGCCGAAGCCATTTCCTGGATCATCTCGCGAACGCGGGCTTCGTCAGGCTTCAGGTCGAATTGCTTGACCACTTCAGCCACGATCAGGCCCAGGACAACACGGCGCTTGGCTTGCTCTTCGAACAGCTCGGCCGGCAGTTGGTCAGGCTTGATGTTGCCGCCGAACTGTTGAACAGCCTGCACGCGCAGACGGTCGACTTCGTTGGACAGCAATGCCTTTGGCACTTCGATCGGGTTGGTGGCCAGCAGACCGTCCATGACCTGATTCTTGACCTTGGATTTGATCGCCTGGCGCAGTTCGCGCTCCATGTTCTTGCGAACTTCGGTGCGGAAGCCTTCCAGACCGGTTTCCTTGATGCCGAATTGAGCGAAGAACTCTTCGTTCAGCTCTGGCAGTTTTGGCTCGGAAACGGTGTTGACGGTCACGGTGAACTCGGCGGTTTTGCCAGCCAGGTCCAGGTTCTGATAGTCCTCAGGGAAGGTCAGGTTCAGAACGCGCTCTTCGCCGGCTTTAGCGCCAACCAGGCCGTCTTCGAAGCCAGGGATCATGCGGCCGGAACCCAGGACCAGCTGGGTGCCCTTGGCGGAACCGCCAGCGAACACTTCACCGTCGACCTTGCCAACGAAATCGATGTTCAGCTGGTCTTCGTTTTGAGCGGCGCGATCAGCCACTTCGAAACGGGTGTTCTGCTTGCGCAGGATGTCCAGCATCTTGTCCAGATCGGCGTCAGCCACGTCAGCGCTCAGGCGCTCTACGGCGATACCTTCGAAACCGGCAACGGTGAACTCAGGGAACACTTCGAATACGGCTACGTATTCCAGGTCCTTGCCCGCTTCCAGGGATTTTGGTTCGATCGACGGCGAACCCGCCGGGTTCAGCTTCTGCTCAACCACAGCTTCGTAGAAGGAAGACTGGATCACGTCGCCTACAGCTTCCTGGCGAGCGTCAGCACCGAAACGGCGCTTGATTTCGCTCATTGGCACTTTGCCTGGACGGAAGCCAGCAATCTTGGCCTTTTGGGCGGTCTGCTGCAGACGCTTGTTGACCTGGCTCTCGATGCGCTCAGCCGGCACGGTGACGCTCATGCGGCGCTCAAGAGCAGTAGTATTTTCAACAGAAACTTGCATGGATATTCCTCGTTGCACAGACGTTAGCCGGCCGTTTCCGACCCCAGAATCAAGGGCATGCATTCTAGTGGGTCAAACTCAAGAAGTCACCCTACTGAAAACGGGTAAAAACGCAGCAGGCAATTTATAGGTGCGAATGCACGAATGCACCTCGCCCCGATGGCAAATACAACCAATCACGCCAGGGCTCTGCGCCAACCTTTCTATATATAGAGGAGGTCGCCAATCATCTCCCTGGCAGCCGATCTCGCAAGCAAGGCCGGCGGGCAACACGGCATCATCGCGAAACATAAAAACGACGAAACGCCCTGCCCTTGCGACCCGGTACCTGCGGTCGCTGAATCTGCTGAAACAAAAAAGGCGCCAGACTATTAATCTGGCGCCTTTTCGAAATATGGGGTGGACGATGGGGATCGAACCCACGACAACGGGAGTCACAATCCCGTGCTCTACCAACTGAGCTACGCCCACCATATTGCGTAACAAAGAAGCCAAATCACTTCTTTGTTGAACCTCAACCAGGCCAGGCGGCATGGATGAAGTCTTGTTTGGTGCGGATGAAGAGACTCGAACTCTTACGCCTCGCGGCGCTGGAACCTAAATCCAGTGTGTCTACCAATTCCACCACATCCGCGGGATGAAGCCTTTAAAGCAAAGGCGCCAGACTGTTAATCTGGCGCCCTTCGAAATATGGGGTGGACGATGGGGATCGAACCCACGACAACGGGAGTCACAATCCCGTGCTCTACCAACTGAGCTACGCCCACCATATCGCGTTACTTGTGCCAAAGCTGCCTAATGGCGCACCCGGCAGGACTCGAACCTGCGACCATCCGCTTAGAAGGCGGATGCTCTATCCAGCTGAGCTACGGGCGCCTTGTTAATCTGTACTCTTGGAGGACTACAAACTAAGTGCTTTTCAGTCTTGCAGAACCGTAATCCCGCTCAACCTTCTCAACCAGTGCTAGGCTGTGCCCGACAAGTGCGACGAATAGTATAGAGCCCCCCGCAGGTCGTCAAATCCTTTTTGAAAAAAATTCATTTAATTAAAGGGGTTAGCGGAATTTGCAGACCAAGCGCCTTTGCCCTCACCGCATGACATGCGAGAATGCGCTCTCTTTTTTTCCCCTCTCGATGGTTAATCACGCGCAATGACTGCACAACTTATCGACGGCAAATCGATCGCCGCCAGCCTGCGCCAGCAGATCGCCCAACGCGTCAACGAGCGTCGCCAGCAAGGTCTGCGCACGCCGGGCCTCGCGGTGATCCTGGTCGGCAGCGATCCTGCCTCTCAGGTTTATGTCTCGCACAAGCGTAAAGACTGTGAAGAGGTCGGCTTCCTGTCCCAGGCCTATGACCTGCCTTCCGACACCACCCAGCAAGCGCTGGCCGACCTGATCGATCGCCTCAATGACGATCCGGCGATTGACGGCGTCCTGCTTCAGCTTCCTCTGCCGGAACACCTGGATGCCTCCAAATTGCTGGAACGCATTCGCCCGGATAAAGACGTCGATGGTTTCCACCCTTATAACGTCGGCCGCCTGGCCCAGCGCATCCCGCTGCTGCGTCCCTGCACCCCGAAAGGGATCATGACCCTGCTGGAAAGCACCGGCGCCGATCTCTACGGGATGAACGCGGTGGTGGTCGGCGCTTCCAATATCGTCGGACGCCCGATGGCGATGGAACTGTTGCTGGCCGGTTGCACCGTGACCGTCACCCACCGCTTCACCAAGGACCTGGCCGGTCACGTCGGCCGTGCCGACCTGGTGGTCGTCGCCGCCGGCAAGCCGGGCCTGGTAAAAGGTGAGTGGATCAAGGAAGGCGCGATCGTGATCGACGTTGGCATCAACCGCCAGGAAGACGGCAAGCTGGTGGGTGACGTGATCTACGAAACCGCCCTGCCCCGTGCCGGCTGGATCACTCCGGTGCCAGGCGGCGTTGGCCCGATGACCCGCGCCTGCCTGCTGGAAAACACCCTGTACGCCGCTGAAACCCTGCACAGCTGAGGCGCAGGTAGAGGCAACCAGCGACACAAGGAACCCCGCCCATGGCGGGGTTCTTTTTTGCCCGCGGAACGGAATGACCATCCGCCGGAAAATGACGTTTTTTTCACGTTTCGAGGGTCTTTCACTCTGCCTCGAACAACCATCGACAGTTATTCAGCCATACTCCAGAATGTCGCGCTTTTCGGGAAATAGCCCGTTACAAAACGGCTTATCAACACTTTATTGAGTCTGCCAGCGTGAAAATCCGTCTTTCCATCCTGAGCCTATTTTTTGCAGTTACAGGGACTTTCCTCACGCCAATCGCCAGTGCCGACGAGACCACCGCAGCGCCGCGGGATACCAAGTCACTCAAGCTCGCTTCCGGCAGCTCCTTGCTGCTGGACCTGCAGACCAACAAAGTCATCTATGCCAGCAACCCGGACGTCGTCGTCCCCATCGCTTCGGTCAGCAAACTGATGACCGGCCTGGTCGTGGTTGAAGCCCGGCAGAACATGGACGAATATATCAACATCGACATCAGCGACACGCCGGAAATGAAAGGCGTGTACTCCCGGGTAAAACTCAGGAGCGAACTGCCGCGTCGGGAAATGCTGCTGATTGCCCTGATGTCCTCCGAAAACCGCGCCGCCGCCAGCCTGGCCCACCACTATCCAGGCGGCTATGCGGCGTTCATTGCCGCGATGAACGCCAAGGCCCGGGCCCTGGGCATGACCAACACCCATTTCGTCGAGCCGACCGGTCTCTCCGCGCGCAACGTATCGACCGCGCGCGACCTGAGCAAACTGTTGATCGCCGCGCACAAATACCCGTTGCTGACCGAGCTGAGCACCACCAAGGAAAAAACCGTCACCTTTCGTAAACCCGTCTATAGCCTGGGTTTCCGCAATACCGACCATCTGGTGCGCAAGCCGGACTGGGACATCCAGCTGACCAAGACCGGTTTCACCAACGCAGCAGGCCACTGCCTGGTGCTGGTGACCCGGATGAGCAACCGTCCGGTTGCCCTGGTGCTGCTCGACGCTTATGGCAAATACACGCACTTTGCCGATGCCGCGCGCATCCGCAATTGGGTTGAAACCGGCAAGAGCGCTGCCGTGGCTTCCGCCGCCTTGCAGTACAAATCGGACAAGAACCTCAAGCAGCGCCAGAGTGGCGTGGTTGAAGCTTCGAAGTAAGCCGGCCGCTACAGCAGACAAAAGCCCCGATCAATCGGGTAATGCTGTTCACTTTAGGTTGGAGGGCCCCAGGTGGTATTTGGATTAGGTGTATATCCATTCCTGCGGTAACGGCCACCTATGGTTTCGCTCTTACAGCGAGTCACTTGGAAAAGCCCCAAGTAACCAAGGGCTCTTGCCCCTGACGTTCGGTGCCTCGCTGTGGCTCGGCATGCCCTCGCTCCGGTCCTGCTCCGTGGGCCCGTCGCCATCGGCCATCCATGGCCGAGGGCGACTAAACCGGCATCCATGCCGGTTTACCCACTGCGCAGAACCTCCACTCGGCCTCTCGATGGGGCAAGAAAATCAAAAGCCAAAGCAAAAGCGAGGCGGCCTGACAGCCGACCTGATTAAGGGACCTGTCTACGATCCAATTGTGGGAGCGAGCCGGCTCCGGGCGGCGCTCCGACGATGGACGTCCAGATAGCGCGATCCTCCAGACAGGGCGCGTTATCGTTGACGTCCATCGTCGGAGCGCCGCCCGGAGCAAGCTCGCTCCTACAGGGGAACGTGCTCACTTGAAACCAGGTCGGCTGTCAGGCCGCCTCGCTTTGCTTTTGATCGTGGCGCCCCGTTAAACCACGATGGCCGAACGCAGGCATTGCGTAGTGGGTAAACCGGCAGGACGCCGGTTTAGCCGCGCTGGGCCAGGGACGGCCCATCGCGGCGACCCACGGAGCAATGCCGGAGAGAGGGCATGCCGAGCCACAGCGAGGCACCGAGTGGTGGGGCAAGAGCCTTTTGGTTACTTTTGGGCTCTTCCAAAAGTGACTCGCTGTAAGAGCGAAACCATAAGTGGCCGTTACCGCAGCAATGGATATTCCCCCAATCCAGTTCTTAACAACACCATGCTTAAGTGAACAGCATTACGATCAATCGGGGCTTTTTTCGTCAGCGATTAATCGTTGGGCAGTGGCATCTGGTCGTCATCCGGAATGCCATCACCCTTGCTTGGGTCGTGCCATCCCTGCGGATGTTCGGTGGGCACCACCGTTGGCCGCGCCAGCGGATCGCGCATCGGACTCTCCGGATCCATCACCGGGTCGATGTCCTGCTCCGGAGTGGTCGGTACGGTTTCCGGACGCTTGTCGTTGAAACTCGAATCGGTAGACATACGCACCTCCAGGAGGCAATCAGGGTTTCAGGTCACCGAGTGGATCGTAGGGTTTGGCCGGCGCCTTGGAGTTGTCATCCGGCTTTACGTCCCTCGGTGCCTTGGCCGGCCCGATGGGATCGACCGCCGGGTCAGCAAGGTCCGGGGAGTCGGGATCAAAGTCCAACTCATCGCCGGACGAATGCTCGGACGAGTGAGGACCGTCGGGGGTATTGGAATGGGCCATGGCGCCTCCTGAGGGCCCGGGAAAATCCGGGCCTTCCCTATAAGAGGCTGGCAATGGGCGCAGGTGCCCGGCGGGTGACGAACGGGCCTACTGCGCGCCCAGCGCTTTTTTCGCCTTGGCGGCAGCCTGTTCCTGGCCTGCCTGGGCGAGATCGCTGGCTGCCTTGAGCCAGCGTTGCTGATCGACCTGGGCAGGCAGTTGGATCGGATTCTGGATCAACACCGCCCATCCACCGGCATCCTTGAATGCCGATTCGAACGAGCCGAAGCTCATCATCAACCGCTGATCCATGCCTGCGCGCAGCAAGACGGTCTGCTTCTGCCGGTTGTAGCCGGTCAAAATCGCGTAACGCGGCTCGGCCCACAGCGCCGAACCTTCAGTAAAGCGCACCATCACCGGGTACCCGGCCGCGACCTGGGTCAGCAAGGCCGGCAGGTTGCTGTCGAGGGGATAGACCACCATCCCGTATTCGCGGGCGAGGTTCTGCATGTTCTGTTGCAACTGGGCTTCGGCGCCCGGCAAGCGCAGCGGTTTATCGAGGAGCCCCGGGGTAATCACGATGCCCTGCTGCGACAGCATGCTCGCCAAAACCTGCGGCCCGCTTTGGTTCGCCACCCCCTTGTAGAACCGCCCGCTGAGTTCGACCCGCTCCGGCAGGCGCTGGATCTGCGGCGCAACGCTTCCCGCGCATCCCCCCAGACTGGCAACGCACCCGACAATCAGCGCCGCCGATAGCATTCGAGAAATCACTCGCACCATCATCACTCTCTTGATCAGTTGCCTGGCAATCGCATTCCCGGCTTGGCCGTCGATCATAGGATGCCGCACCGCAGCGGTATAGCCTTAACCCGCAGTTGTTTGCATTCGATAGAGCAAACTGGTTGGTGATAGGCGACCTTTGGTCAATAGCCTGAAACACGCCAGCGACTAGACTGTCACTTGGATAGTGAGTGTGCCCGCTGCAGGGCAAAGAGGAG
The DNA here is from genome assembly GCF_949767605.1 of Pseudomonas sp. IT-P218. Lineage (NCBI taxonomy): Bacteria > Pseudomonadati > Pseudomonadota > Gammaproteobacteria > Pseudomonadales > Pseudomonadaceae > Pseudomonas > Pseudomonas sp. IT-P218. The sequence goes on along the minus strand of NZ_CATKQQ010000002.1, from coordinate 5,028 downwards.
GCCTGGATGAGCCTGGCAATGACAATCGTAATGCTGATTTCCGGCTGGCTGGCGGTGGCCGCCGCCATGTTGTGGGGCGTCCTGCGCATTACCCGCCGGCACCATCACCCTGCTCCGCCAGTACCGCTGACGGAAACCGATAAAGGCGCCGCGCAGCACGCCACCGTCCACTGAATCACAATCTTCGGTCACCCATAAAAAAACGGCCGCCTGGTTTCCAGGCGGCCGTTTCGTTTCAGCGAGGGTCAGGCTTCAGAAGCAACCCGCTTCTGCCTTGCCCGCCGGGACATCATGTTCAACACCTCGATCGCAGCCGAGAACGCCATCGCGGCATACACGTAGCCCTTCGGTACATGGGCGCCAAAACCTTCGGCGATCAGCGTCATGCCGATCATGATCAGGAAGCCCAGGGCCAACATCACGACCGTCGGGTTGTCATTGATGAACTTGGCCAGGGGATCCGCCGCCAGCAACATCACCAGCACCGACACCACCACGGCAATGATCATGATCGGCAAGTGCTCGGTCATGCCGACAGCGGTGATGATGCTGTCGATGGAGAACACCATGTCCAGCATCAGGATCTGGCCGATCGCCGCGGCAAAGCCCAGGGTTACGGTCGAAGTAGCCGACTTCGGATCTTCCGGCGCCGGGTCCATGCTGTGATGGATCTCGGTGGTGGCTTTCCACAACAGGAACAGGCCGCCGGCGATCAGGATCATGTCCTTCCAGGAAAACGCATGGCCGAGAATCTCGATCACCGGCGAAGTCAACTGAACGATGAACGCGATGGTGCTGAGCAAGCCCAGGCGCAGGATCAGCGCCATGCCGATACCGATGCGCCGCGCCTTCTGCCGATGCTGCTCGGGCAGTTTGTTGGTCAGGATCGAAATGAAGATCAGGTTATCGATGCCGAGCACGATTTCCATCACCACCAGGGTGGCCAGGGCGACCCAGGCGGTGGGGCTGGCGGCTAGCTGTAAAAGGTATTCCATGGGTCAGTCCTGACTCGTTGTAAGACGGTTTAGATTTCCTGGGAGGAAGATTCGGATTTTTCCGCTTCTTTTTCCGATGATTCTTTTTTGCTGATCAGCCCGCCGGTGGCTTCGCTGAGCGCTTGCTCGGCGGCTTTGTGCGTATCGTCGATCGCCTGCTTCGCGCTTTCGGCAGCCGCACCCATCAACTGCTGGGCACTTTTTTCCGCCTGGTCGCAACCGGCCAGAACCAGTAAAGACGTGATCAGCAGCGCCGTCGCTTTTAGTTTCATATGATTTTCCTCGATATAACGAACGCGGCCGAAACGAAGGCCCGTTGATAGCGAGGGATTCTAGGGAAATGAATACTTCAGGAAAATTCGTATTTTTAGCGGTTATACTTCGGTTTTTACGAACCGTTGATTCCCATGCTCAACTATCGGCAATTGCATTACTTCTGGGTGGTCGCCAAGACAGGCAGCATCGTGCGCGCCTGCGAGCAACTGAACCTGACGCCACAAACCATCAGCGGGCAGATATCGCTGCTCGAACAGACCTATGGCATTGAGCTGTTCCGTCGGGTTGGTCGGCAGCTTGAGCTGACGGAGGCCGGGCGACAGACCCTGACCTACGCCGAGCAGATGTTTCAGCTGGGGGGCGAACTGGAATTGATGTTGCGGGCGCAGCCCAACGAGCAGCAGATCCTGTTTCGCGTGGGCGTGGCCGACGTGGTGCCCAAGTCCATCGTCTACCGCCTGATCGCGCCGACCATGGAATTGAATGAGCCGCTGCGCATCACCTGCCGCGAAGACAAGCTTGAGCGGCTGCTGGCCGACCTGGCCATCCAGCGCCTCGACCTGGTGATATCCGACAGCCCGATGCCATCGCACCTGGACATCAAGGGCTATAGCCAGAAACTTGGCGAATGCGGGATAAGTTTTTTTGCCACCGCCGAATTGGCCGCGCGTTACGGTCAGGATTTTCCCCGCGGCCTGCATGGCGCGCCCCTGCTGATTCCCGGGCCGGAAACCGTGGTGCGCAGCCGCTTGCAACGCTGGTTCGCCGAGCAGCAGATCCAGCCGCAGATCGTCGGCGAGTTCGACGACAGTGCCTTGATGCAGGCTTTCGGCCAGTCCGGCAGCGGTATTTTCATCGGCCCGAGCGTGATTGCCGACGAAGTGAAACGCCAATACGGCGTGCAGGTGATTGGCCAGACCGACGCAGTCAGCGAGTCGTTCTACGCCATTTCGGTGGAGCGCAAGGTCAAGCACCCTGGCATTGTCGCCATTACCGAAGGTGCCCGACGCGAGTTGTTTACCGAACTGTGACGCCTCAGGCGCAAACTTCGCGGGGTTTGAACGTCATCAGCGCAATCGCCAGCAGGACCGAGGCGAGGATAAGCGCGGCCGCCGCGAAGCCAAGACCCTGCAGCCCTACGCGGTCAATCACCGAGCCGCCGATCATCGCGCCCAGGCCAATGCCCAGGTTGGCGCCGGCAATGTTCAGCGAAGCGGCGAAGGCTGGCGCTTCCGGCGCGGCTTTCATCAAGCGCACGTGACTGACCAGGAACATCGCCGCCTGAGTCACGCCCCAGATGCCCATCGCCGCCGCCAGACCGAGGGGCGAATGAATGTTCGGCACCAGGGCCACCAGGCCGGCAATCATCAACGCACAGAACATCATCGACGCCATCAGCGGGTGACGATCCACCGCACGCCCGCCCAGCGAGTTGCCGATCAACCCCACCGCGCCGAAGCCCATCAGGCACCAGCCGACCACAGTGCCGTTGAACCCGGCCAGGCGCTCGAGGATGTCGGCCAGGTAGGTGTAGGCCGTGAACATGCCGCTGAATACCACCACCGACAGCAACACATGCCCCAGCATCAGCGGGCTGCGCAGGATCTTGAACTGCGAAAGGAAGCTCACCTGATGCTGGTGCAGGTTGGTTTTCGGCAGGTAGATAAACAGCAGCAGCGCCTTGGCAAACGCGATGACCGCCAGGATGGCGAACGCACTGCGCCAGCCGAACGCGTCGGAAATCAAGGTGCCCACGGGAATGCCGAACACCGTGGCGCAGACAATGCCGAAGCCGATCTTGGCGATGGCGCGGCCGGCGTATTCCGGCCCGACGATGTCCACCGCAGTCTCGCTGGCCAGGGCCCAGAACACCGGCAACCCCAGCGCCGGGACCAGCCGGGCAAACGCCATCACCCAGATGTTCGGCGCCAGCGCCGCCAGGGTGTTGGCCAGGCCGAACAGGATCAGCACCGAGATGAACAGCTTGCGCCGCTCGAAGCGGGCGAAATACGCCGTGAGGAACGGCCCGAAGGCGGCGACGGTGAAGGCGAACAGGGTGACCAGCAGGCCGGCTTGCGGGATGCTGACGTCCAGGTCCCGGGCGATGGCCGGCAACAAGCCGACGATGACAAATTCCGTGGTCAGCACCGTGAAACCGGCGGCAGACAACAGAAGAATGGGCAACAGCATGCACAACTCCAGAAAAAACGACGACACCAGCGATAGCCCGAAGGCCCACTGGCAGAGATGAAATGAGGATGGCGAATGTTAACAGAGTGATAACGGATGCGGTTGCACGAACCTGCAAATTGCGTTGCGTAGCCGAGCGGCAGTTCGTCACAGGTCTGAAGGATCGTGCCTACGCTGTGATAAAGTCCGCGCCCTGCAAAACGTAACACCCTGTGTTCATCGATCTTTCATGACGTCGATGGCGCGACCTTCTTCGGTTTCCTGCCTGTGGTCTGCCCCGCAGCAGCGGCGAAACCTTGCACTTATAAAAAAATACGAGATGCCGTTTTATGACCGCTTCATCCCCTTCTCTATTGCAACGCCTGAAACGCCTGAGCCTGGTCACGCAAATCGTGATCGGCCTGGTCGCCGGTATTGCCCTGGCCCTGTTCGCGCCTGAAACGGCGAAGTCCACCGCATTTATCGGCAAAGTGTTCGTCAGCGCGCTGAAAGCGGTCGCGCCGATCCTGGTGTTCGTGCTGGTCATGGCGTCGATCGCCAACCACAAGCACGGCCAGGAAACCCACATCCGGCCGATTCTGTTCCTGTACCTGCTGGGGACTTTCGCCGCCGCCGTGGTCGCGGTGGTTGCCAGCATGATGTTCCCTTCCAGCCTGGTGCTGTCGACCCACGACGTTGCGGTGACCGCACCGGGCGGCATCGGTGAAGTGTTGCAAAGCCTGCTGCTGAGCGTGGTCGACAATCCGGTCAGCGCCCTGATGAACGCCAACTTCATCGGCATCCTGGCGTGGGCCATCGGCATGGGCATTGCCATTCGCCATGCCGGCAACACCACCCGCGAAGTGCTGGGCGACCTGTCCAATGGCGTGACCGTGATCGTGCGCCTGGTGATCAGCTTCGCCCCGCTGGGGATCTTCGGCCTGGTGGCCTCGACCCTGGCCACCTCCGGTTTCGGCGCCTTGATCGGCTACGCGCATCTGCTGGCCGTGCTTCTGGGCTGCATGCTGTTCGTGGCGCTGGTGATGAACCCGCTCATCGTGTTCTGGAAACTGCGCAGTAATCCGTATCCACTGGTGCTGACCTGCCTGCGCGAAAGCGGCATCACCGCGTTCTTCACCCGCAGCTCGGCGGCGAACATTCCGGTCAACCTGGAGTTGAGCAAGCGCCTGGGCCTGCACGAAGACACCTACTCGGTGTCGATCCCGCTGGGCGCCACCATCAATATGGCCGGTGCGGCGATCACCATCACCGTGCTGACCCTGGCGGCCGTGCACACCCTGGGCATCGCCGTGGACATCCCGACCGCCATTCTGCTGAGCGTGGTGGCGGCCATCTGCGCCTGTGGCGCGTCGGGCGTGGCGGGTGGTTCGTTGCTGCTGATCCCGCTGGCGTGCAGCCTGTTTGGCATCCCGAGCGAAATCGCCATGCAGGTGGTGGCGGTCGGTTTCATCATCGGCGTGTTGCAGGACTCGGCGGAAACCGCGCTGAATTCGTCCACTGATGTGCTGTTCACCGCGGCGGCTTGCCTGGGTGAAGAGGCGAAAGCAGAACGTCTGGCCTGACACAT
>NZ_CATKQQ010000001.1:0-227081 GCF_949767605.1 Pseudomonas sp. IT-P218 | reverse complement strand
GCCTGCCGGCGATGGCAGTAGGACGCCCCAGACAGGGGATGTGCCAGGCACGGCATTTGTGTACAACGCCGATCAACTGTAGGAGCTGGCTTGCCAGCGAAGGCGCCGTGTCAGTCGACATCGATGTTGGATGTCAGACCGCTTTCGCTGGCAAGCCAGCTCCTACAGGGGATCTTCGTCAGACCCGAGATCTTCGCCAAGCACGGAATTGGTGAACGACGCCGACCAATTGTGGGAGCCGGCCTGCCGGCGATGGCAGTAGGACGCCCCAGACAGGGGATGTGCCAGGCATGGCATTTGTGTACGACGCCAATTGCCGTCACCCAATCACTCGCGCATACACTGATCTGTCGATGTTCCCCCCGGACAGAATCACACCCACCCTTTTGCCCCCCATCGTTTCACGCTCCTGTATAAGCGCTGCCAGGGCCGCCGCGCCTGCTCCTTCGGCGAGATTGTGGGTATCGGTGTAATACACGCGCATGGCCTCGGCAATCTGCGCGTCTGTGACCGACACGATCCGCGCCGCACCTCGCGCGTAGACGGCAAAGGCTTCAGCAATGGGCTTGCGCACGGCCAGGCCGTCGGCAAAGGTATCGGCTGACGCGGTTTCGCATATTGCACCCGCTTCAAAGGAAAGTTTCGCGGCCGCCGCTTCGCTGGAGACCACACCCACCACCTCGGTTTTCAGGCCCAGCGCATCGCGGGCGGCGATGACCGCGCAGATGCCCGAGCCACAGCCAATCGGCACGTAGACGGTATCCAGGTCCGGCGCGGCCTTGAACAGCTCAAGCGCATAGGTGGCCACGCCTTTGACCAGCTCGGTGTGGAACGGCGGCACCAGGTAGAGGCCATGGGCGCTCGCCAGGCGGGCGGCCTCTTCCCGGGCCTCATCGAAATCGCGGCCATACTCGACCACTTCACCGCCAAAGCCGCGCATGGCATTGTTCTTCTCCAGCGAGTTTCCCTGCGGCACGACAATCAGCGAGCGCAAACCCAGTGCGGTCGCCGCCAGTGCCAGGCTCTGGCCATGGTTGCCGCGGGTAGCGGTGACAATGCCCTGCGCCTCGGGATGGGTGCGCTTTAGCCAGTGCATGAAAGTAATGCCGCCTCGCACCTTGAAGGCACCGGTAGGCGTGTGGTTTTCGTGCTTGACCCACACCGTGCAACCCAACCGCTCGGCCAGCAAGGGCCAGGCGTACTGCGCGGTGGCAGGCATTACCTGGTAGACCAGGCCGGCAGCTTGTTCGATATCGTCGCGAGTCAGTCTGTACATGAGGCGTCTCCCTGAGGTGTTGCCCAGTGTAGACACGGGCGCCACTGGCCGGCTTTCAGAAAACCGACCTGACTTTTGCGGCCTCTTTTCTCTACTATGGTGTTCATGAACCGTCACAACCGCCAGCAACCGCCCTTCCCGTCTGAACCGGTGCGCCGCATCGAGGCCGGGCCCTGGGCGATCGAATTGCTACCCGGCAGCGCCTACGCGACCCGCTATGTAGCGACCCAGTCGGCAATTGGCTTTGCTTTCGACAGCCAGCGCGGCCGACACGCCATCGGCAGCGATCGGGTGCAGCCCTTCGTGGCCATGCCCAACGGCCTGGCGTTTGTCCCCGAAGGGTGTGATGTGTTGTCCGAATCGCCCACGGGCGGTGAGTACCTGCGGGTGCTGCGCACCGACGGTTTGGCGCTTCCGGGGGATCGTGCCTTTAATAACCGCATCGATCCACAGGCTACCGCCCTCGCCTTGCGGATGCGCCGCGCGCTGTTACAGCCCAGAGTGGCAGACGATTGGGAAGCCTGGGCCCTCGCATTGGCTGAACGGGCCCAGGGTAACGAAGCGCTATCGGCACCGCTGCAGGGCTCGATAACCGCCAGCCGCATGCGCTTGCTCGATGAATTCATCGACGCCGGCCTCGGCGGTCCGCTGGGTGTACAGGCGATGGCGCAGTTGCTCGGATTGTCCGAAGGCTATTTCATGCGGGCCTTCAAGACCGCGACGGGTAGAAGCCCCCACAGTTACCTGATCGACCGCCGCCTCGCCAAGGCGCGGACCCTGATGCGCGACTCGACCGCGCGGCTGGCGGAGATCGCCCACGCCTGCGGTTTCAACTCCCAGGCGCACATGACGACCGCTTTCAAGCAGCGCCTTGGCGTGAGTCCGGCGCAGTTGCGTGAAAGCACGCGGTACTAGGCTCAAGCCAGCCGCTCGGTGATCCACCGGGCCTGCCGTGCAATCTCCTGCACCTTGTCCTCAGGCACCGCCTGCCGCGCCCGGCCGAAATGGCTCAGGGTCTTTTGCTTCACGCGCAGCATTCGCTGCCACTTGACCAGGAACGCCGGGCTGCGGGCCTGTATCTGCAGCGGGCCGAAGTACAGCTCCTCGGCGCTATACACCACCGGTCCGGTACGCTCGGCGACGATGATTTCGTAGTCGAAGCGATTTTCCCGCAGCACTTCCTCGCAGAGGATGCGATAGCCATTGTCCATCAGCCATTGCCGCAGGGGCTGTTCGCCGCCATTGGGTTGCAGGATCAGGCGTTCCTGGCCGCTCAGGTGTGCTTTGCCGCTGTCGAGGATGTCGCGGATCGTCTCGCCACCCATGCCGCACAGGGTGATCGCCGTGATCCCGTCTCCCGGCTCGATCGCGGCCAAGCCATTGGCCAGGCGTACGGTGATCCGTTGCGCCTGGCCACTCTCGCGCACGGTGCGTTCGGCCGCGTGGAACGGCGTCAACGCCACCTCGCCGGCCACCGCCGCCGCGATGGCGCCACGGCGCAGCAACGCCACCGGCAGGTAGCCGTGATCCGAGCCGATATCGGCCAGGCGCGCCCCGACGGGCACATGCGCCGCCACGCGCTCCAGGCGCATGGACAATGTCTGTTCGTTCAACTGCAGCCCCTTTTTCACCGCGAACGTCCGGCACCTTTGGCCGAAACGGAGGCGATTCTGGCGGGTAATGCCGTGCATTTCAAATCCATGCGACAAGGGCGCCATGACTGTTGATCGGCCGCACGCCCGCCGGGGCCCCGGCCGTCTAGACTGATCAGGCACACCACAGGTTTACAGCCGCCTGATCCAGGGGAAACGGGATGACCGCAATCACCGCGAGCCAATGCATGTCATGGGTCCTGCCCTCCCTTATCGCCATCAACCTGGTGCTGACGGCGGGATGTTCAGGCAAGTCCTCCACGGCCCGCTACTCGGCCTCGAACATGGGCTCAAGCTGCTATGCCAAGGCACTGCCCACTGCCGGCGAGGGTGGTCTCGCCTGGGGCAACACCTTGAGCATCGCGCGGCAGAAATCCTTGAATAACTGCATCCGTTATGCCGGCCGGTCGGGTGGCACACCCCGTACCTGCCAGGTGGTGTTGTCGGAGTGCAGGCATTGATCTGGCGGCGTTCGCTCCTGTAGGAGCGAGCTTGCTCGCGAAAAACGTCTGGACAACGCAGTCATTCAGACAGTTCGCGTCATCGTTGACGACCATTGCTGGCAAGCCAGCTCCTACAGCTTGACCGGGGTGCCCCCGTGGGAGGCCGCCTTCGCTGGCAAGCCAGCTCTTACAGGGCCCTGGTCACGGCAATGCCCTTTCGTCCCAGTTGCTTGACCCCATACATCGCCTGGTCAGCCGCCTTGAGCAAGGTGTCGAGCGTCTGCCCATGCAACGGACACAGGGCAATGCCGATACTGCACGAGAGTGAAATCTCCCCCGCACTGGTAACGATTGACTGACCAATCGCCTCGAACATCTTCGAAGCCTTGACCTCGGCCATATCCGGATCGGCCAGGTCGGTGACCAGCACCACGAACTCATCGCCGCCATAGCGGGCAACCGTGTCCCCCGTACGCGTGGCCCCCAGCATGCGACTGGCCAGCGCGCGCAAGACCTGATCGCCGACCTCATGGCCATACCGATCATTGATGTCCTTGAAATGATCCAGATCGATCAACAGCACCGCAAACGGCACCCGGTCGCCCTTCCAGCGGGACAGCGCCTGCTCGAAGCGTTCGGCAAACAGGTAGCGGTTGGGCAGATCGGTGAGCACATCATGGGTGGCCAGGTAAGCCGAGCGCTGGTGCTCGGCGTCTGCCCGCTCGAGCGCCTTGAAATGCCGGATCAGCAGCAGCGGGATCAGCACGAACGCCGCACCCAGTATCGCCAGGAGTGCCAAGGCTTGCCCGGTCAGGACGTCGGCCAGGCGCAACTGACGCTCGAACAGCAACGTCATCGGCTGCGAGGCACTGTGAATCTCCACCCGTTCTTCAAGCAGGGGCAGGAAAAAACCATCGATCAATCCGGCATCCGAGGTCCCCGTGGCGAAGACATGGCTTTCCGTGCCGGCGGCGGTCTGCAGCACCGCGCGAATGTGCACCCGCGAGTCGACGTTGGCATGAATCACAGCATCCAGCAGCGAGCCGGTCCTGATCAACAGCAAGGCGACCATGGTGCTGCCGAAGAAATTCGGTCGGGAGCTTTCGCGCACTCGTTCAGGCCGGTTGACCGATTGCATCAGAATGAACGCATCGCCGCCCTCGTACATGGAGAACACCGGCGAGACCACCGGCTTGGGATTGTTGTAGGTGCGGGCCAGCGCATGGGACAGATAACCGACGGTTTCCAGCCTGACGCCGTAGATCGCATTGGCCTCCGACAGCACCGGGTACATGAACAGCACCGGCCAGGTCTCGCGCAGAAAGGCCTGGTGCCGGGCGGGTTGCCGAGTCAGGGTGGGAAAATCCTTGAGGGTGAAGTCCGGTCGCCAGGTGCGGCGCAGCAGCGCTTCGAAAGCTGCCTGCTCGGCCACCGGCACCGCGCGTGCCGCTTCGAGCATGTACAGATGCGGGTACGCCGACATCACCGCGGCGGCATAACGCGCCGCCGCTTCGGTGTCGCTTTGGTCGACCGCCTGGAGAAAAGCGGAAAACCCGGCCAGTACCGCTTCGTTGGTGTCGAGCTGATTGCGCACGATGCCGGAAATGTTCTGCACGTATTCGGAAAAACGCGTTTCCCGCCGTTGCGTCTCGGACTTGAGCAACAACAGCGCAGACATGCCCATCAGGCCTACGGCCAGGAGAATGAAACCGGCGAAAGCACGGTGGCGTCTGGTCACTCGCGGCCCACCTCAGCGCTGCCCTTCTTTCTGCGCCGGGGCGGCATACCACTGGTCCCTGGGCACCCGCTTCTCAAAGTCCGGGTCGCCCAGATAGTGCGGCGACATGATCTGCACCTCGTACTCATTGAACACATCCTGGATATTGGCGTGCAACATGCTCAACAACAACGCGCGCGGGCGTGGCTGGCTGGGGATGGCCTGGGCCACGAGGCGGTATTCGGGATAGAAATCCGACAGGGCCGTCTGGAACACCTGCGCCGGTGGATCAGTGAGGACGCCGGGGGTGCGCCGGGCCGCTTCCAGCAGCATCGCTTCGACCTGGCGCCACGGCGTGTCGTAGCCGATGGTCACCACAGTGTCGACCACGTAACCCGGGCCTTGCACGGTGCGCGAATAGTTCTTGGTGACGGTGGCGGTGATCATTGAATTGGGCAGCGTCAGCACCTCCCCCAGGCCGGTACGAATGCGCGTGGTGAACATGCCCAGTTCAGTCACCGTGCCTTCGTATTCGCCAATGCGCACGAACTCGCCGGGGCGCAAGGTGCGGGTGTAGGTCAGGATCAAACCGGCCGCCGCCTGCCCGACCACACTGGTAGCGCCCAGGGAAATCATCAGGCCGATCAGCACCGACAGCCCCTTGAACGCATCGGTGCCAGCGCCCGGCAGGTAGGGATAGGCCATCGCCAGGGCGAACAGCCAGATGGCCAGCGACGTCAGCCGTTGGGTCGGTTGCAAGGTTTCCTGGTTCAACCAGCTGAAGGTGCCGGGCGTGGCCATGCGCCGCAGGATCCGTCGGGCAAAGGCCGTGGTGCCCCGGGCAATGAAGAAGATTGCCAGGGCCACGCCCAGTCCCGGTATGGCGCCGACGATACCCTCGAACAAGTAACCTGCGACTTCCAGCAGGTAGTTGTTGAGGCTTTCACCCCAGGGCCGGGTGTAAGGAAACCGCGACAGGACAAAACCCAGCCATTCGTAGGTCAGCAGCAGCACGACCAGCCAGCGCAGTAACCCCAGCAAGCGGCTGACTAGCGGATACAGGTAGTTCGCATCGATCACCTGCACCCGCCCTACTTTCAGGGCCTGGGTGTGTCGGTGCATCAGGTCCGGCAGTTTCTTCAGCAAGCGGCGGCGCAGGTAGGCCATGCCCCAGAGCAAGGCGACATAAATACCGGTGGCAATCGCTGCGCCCGCCAGTGACCGGAAAATCAGATGCAGGCTGCGGGCTTCCCCGGTTTCCGCCACCACCTGGCGCAGTTTGTCGGCGGCACTTTCTGCCGCCTGCCTGACCGATTCGAACTCGCTGGCATCGACATCCTTTGGGGACACGATAAAGGCGCGCTTGGCACCCAGCAGCACCAGGTAGCTGTCCTGGATGGCATCGAGGGTGACCCGCAGGTCGTCCTCGTCATCCAGTGCTTCGTTGATCGCTGTCCTGGCCCGCTTGACCCGGGTCTGCGGCGTTTCACCCAGCAGCGCGCCGCGAAACACCATGATGCTTCGATTGGCGATCTTCAGTTCCGCTGGCGTAGGTGCAGGATCCAGCGGTTTCGCCGCATCCTCGGCCCACAGCAGTATCGACCAACACATCGCGAACATGACGATCAATGGGGTGAGGAGCCTGCTCCGCATGCATCGGTTTCCTTACGTCACAGGTTCTGGACAAGGGTACGTATCGCAGCGTAGTCCAGCGATGAGCGGTTGTCAGATAGGCGCCACTCAGTTGGGGTCGAGTAACCCACCGCTCCAGTTGCGCGACGGGCGGCTGCCGGTGAACTTCGCCACCCCCATGTCCTGGGCGATCAGGCGATCGCGATAGCGTGTGACCAGGCGCCCGGTCTGCTCGGCATACAGCACCACCTCGGAGGACGGATCGCCGGGGCGGCGCAGGATGCGTGCGAAGCGCTGACCTTGCTCGACCCGATCGCCCAGCTCCTTCTCGAAGATCAGCACCCCAGGCTGCGGCGCAAGAACGGTCTCCATGTGGCCCATCTCCACCGCCTCGACCGGCCAGTCGGCGGGCGCCACCGTATCCTCGATGACCCCCTGGCCACAGAGCCAGGCGTAAAGCCCCTGGGCATCCTGTGCGGCGAAACGGTCGCTGACGTCGCCCTGCCCGCGCAGCTCCAGGGTCGCGGCCATGCGTTGCGCGGTCGTGCCCTCGCGCAGCCACGGGGCAATGATGGTTTCCTCGAAGGAGCCGTCGTCGCCGTCATCCCAGATGATCGCCACGTCCATGCGCAGCGCCGCCGCCAGTTCACGGCCACGGGGCCAGAAACTGCGGTGCACATAAAGGTAGGGCAGCGCCTCGTCGTCGGTGTGCAGGTCCAGCACCACATCCGCCGGCGCCGCCAGTTGCACCAGTTTCTGTTGCCACACCTGGACAGCGGTCGAAGGTCGCTGCATCGCGGCCGACTGATCGAAACCCCGGTTGAAGTTATGCCCGGTTGCATCGTGATAGCGCCCAAGAATCCGCCCCTGGCGAAACTGGCCGATGCCCAGCGGGTTGGCCTGTGGCACCACCGTCACACTGCCCTTGAGCCGGCCTTGCGACTCAGCCGCTTCAAGGCGTTGCATCAACAGATGCAGCACCAGCATGCCGGCGATTTCATCGGCATGCACCCCGGCCTGCAAGTGCACCTTCGGTCCACCTTCGGAACCCTCGAAGCGCCAGACTCCGACCTGCACCGGATCGCCATTGTTGTTGCGAACGCTGAACGAAATATCCTGTGCCATCCGTTTGTCCTCCTGTCATTGATCCGCGACACCCGTCCGGCCGCCATCGGGCTTGATCTCGTCCGCTTCGGGATAAAGGGGTTGCGACACGGAACATTCGGCGCCGACGACGTCCTGCGACGGGTGCCGACCGAAAATCATCGCCAGGGTGCCGCTGACTGCGATCAACCCGGCGCCGATCATCAACGACACATCCATCAGCGTGCCCCAGATCAGGCTCGACAGCAGGAAGGCCCAGATCAGCCCGGTGTACTCGAACGGCGCCAGCACGGTCGCGGTGGCGCGCTGGAAACTGGCGAACAGCAGGAACTGGCCGATGCCGCCCATCAGGCCGGCGCCGAGCATGCCCAGCCAGGCTGGAACCGGTGCCGGGGTGTGGGTCCAGGGCAACGCCAGCGCCATGCAAATCACAAACACCACATTGGTGATCAGCATCTGCTCCAGCACCGAGGTCTGCTCATCGACCTGGCGCAACTGGATATAGGTGAACGCCCAGCACATCGCCGCCAGCAGCGTCAGGACAATGGGCAGCGGATCGGCCATGTTGCTCGGGCGACAGGCGATCACCACCCCGATAAACCCGATGATCAGGGTGAACCACTGCCAGCCGTTGACCCGTTCCTTGAGAATCGCCGTCGCCAGCACCGTGACCATGATTGGCGCCGAGAAATACAGGGTGGTCATCTCCGCCAGGGTCAGGTCGCGGGCCGCCGTGTAGTACAGCAGCCAGGCCGCGATCGACAGTAGGCCGCGCACCACCAGCAGCCGCCGGCTGGACGAGCGCCAGGCACGCCGCACCAGTTGCAGGCGCCCGATCAGCAAACAGGCGAGCACCACCACCAGGGCGCGCCAGAACAGGATGGTGAACACCGAATAATCGGCCACCAGCCACTTGATGCCGGCGTCCTGCAAGGACAGGAACGCGTAGCCCAGGGTGCACAGGCCAATGCCTTGCAAGGAGCGGTCAACCATTGGCGTGCTTTTCATCAGGCGGACCTGCGAACCGGGGTGCCACGGCGCTCGAAGAAGGCGAACAGCGCCTCGATCAGGAACGTCAGGCACACGTAGACACCGGCCACCAGCAGCAACGGCTCATACACTTGCAGGGTTTGCGCGCGCACCACGTTGGCCGCGCCCAACAGATCGATCACGGCAATGGTCGAGGCCAGGGCCGTGGATTTGAGCAGCATCACGGTTTCCCCGGCCAGCGTCGGCAACAGCAGGCGCAGTGCCCGGGGCAAGCGCACCCGCAACAGGGTCTGGCGCGGGGTCATGCCAAACGCCGAAGCCGCTTCCATTTCGCCTTTGGGCACCGCCAGCAGGCCACCGCGGATCACTTCGCCGACATAGGCCCCCACCGACACCACCAGGGCGAACACGATGTACCAATAGCCGTCACGCAGGTACGGCCAGAGGAAACTGCCGCGAATCAGCGGGAACTGCGCAAACAGGCTGCCCAGGCCGTAGTAGAAAATGTAGATCTGGATCAGCAAGGGGGTGCCGCGGGTCACGCTGGTGTAGAACAGGCTGAGCTTGGCGATGACCTTGTTCTTCGAGATCCGCGCCAGCGCCACCAGCACCGCCAGGACAAAACCGAACACACTGGAAATCACCAGGATCAAAAGGGTCGTCTGCAGCCCTCGGACCAGCAGCGACGCGTATTCAACTATCCACGCTGGAATCATTTCATTCTCTCTGCCGATTTAGTCAGCAAGAGGCATCCAGCGACGAATGCGTCGCTCGAGCCGTCCCGACAGGTAGTTGGACGCCAGCGTCACCGCGTAGTACAGCGCCGCGGTCGTGAGGTAGAACAACAGGTAATGACGCGTCGAACCCGCCCCTTGCCGGGCGGTGTACAACAGCTCGTTGGTGCCGACCACGCTGATCAGGGCGCTGTCCTTGATCAGGTTGATCCACAGGTTGGCCATCCCCGCCATCGCGTAGGGCGCCATGATCGGCAGCGTGACGCGCCGAAACAGGCCGAAACCGTGCAGGCCGAAGGCTTTCGCCGCTTCGATCTGGCCGAAGGGAATGGCCTGGATCGCCGCCCGGAAAATCTCCGACGCGTAGGCGCCCTGTACCAGGCCCAGCACCACGATCGCCGCCAGCGGCCCGCTGACATTCACCGCGTCGTAACCCAGGGTTGCCATCAGCGAGTTGAGCAGCATGGAGCCGACGTAGTACAGCAACAGGATCAGCAACAGCTCCGGCACCGCGCGGAACAAGGTCGTGTAGCCGCGAGCCAGCGCTGCAACGGGTCTTGGTCCGCCCAACTTGAGACAGGCCACCACCAGGCCGATGGCCAGCCCGACCACGAAGGCCCCGGCGGAGATCTGCAGGGTCATCCACAGGCCCTTGAGCAGCGCCGTGCCCCATCCCTGCTCGCTGAAACTGATCAAATCGAACATTGCTGGCATTTGAGTCTCCAGTGGCGCACGCGATCCCTTGTGGGAGCGAGCCTGCTCGCGATAGCGGTGGTTCAGTCAACATCGATGTCGACTGTAATGCCCTCATCGCCAGCAGGCTGGCTCCCACAGGGTCTGTGTACAGATCCGGCAAATCAGAACGCCGGCTTCACGCTCGTGCCGAAGTAGCTCTGGGACAGATCGTCATAGTCCTTGCTCGCCAGCAGCTCCTGGATGGCCTTGTCGAGTTTGGCCTTGAGCTCGGTGTCATCCTTGCGCAGGCCGGCACCCACGCCCTTGCCGAAGATCGGGTCGTACGGCACGGCGCCGAGGTAGGCCAGGTCCTTGGCGTCGGGGGTCTTGACGAAGGCGGCCATGGCGGTGCCGTCGGCCATCATCAGGTCGAGGCGCCCGGCGATCAGGTCGGCGTTGGCCGAGTCCTGGGTGTCGTAGTACTTCACGTCGGCGATTTTTTCGTAGTAGGTCTTCAGGTAGCTGGCGCTGACCGTGGAGTTCTGCACGCCGATGGTCTTGCCCTTGAGGTCGTCCGGGTACTTCTTCACCGAAGCGTCCTTGGGACCGACCACGGCGATGACCGAGTCGTAGTACGCCTTGCTGAAGGCGATCTGTTTTTCCCGCTCCTGGGTCACCGACATCGAGGAAAAGATCACGTCGATCTTCTTCGCCAGCAGCGACGGAATGATCCCGTCCCACGCCACTTCCTTGATCTCGCACTCGGCTTTCATTTCGCTGCACAGCTTGTGGATCAGGTCCACTTCAAAGCCCTTCCACTCGCCGTTGGCCTGTTTCTCGGTGTACGGCGGATAGGGTTCGGCGGCGACCGCGAAGCGGATCGGCTGGGCTTGTGCCGAACTCATGGCGGCCAGCAGCAAACAGCCGGCGCCGGTCAACCAGTGTGCAAAACGTCGATTTCCCATGGTGTTTTCCCGTCTTTTTATTGGTGTTAGCGAGTTTGATGAGCGTTGACGAATTGCCGGCAACGCTCGCTGCGTGGGTGTACGAACACTTCGTCCGGCGAACCGGTTTCCTCGATCAACCCTTGATGCAGAAAGGCGACTTTGGACGAGACATCGCGGGCAAAGGCCATTTCATGGGTTACCAGGATCATGGTCCGACCTTCTTCGGCGAGAGAGCGGATCACCCGCAGCACTTCCCCGACCAGTTCCGGGTCGAGTGCCGAGGTGGGTTCATCGAACAGCATGACCTTGGGCCGCATGGCCAGGGCCCGGGCGATGGCCACCCGTTGTTGCTGTCCCCCGGAGAGAAACGCCGGATATTCGTTGCGCTTGGCCGCAAGGCCCACCCGATCGAGCAAGGCTTCGGCACGTTCGGTGGCCTCCGCCTTGCTCTCACGAAGGACCTGGGTCGGCGCTTCGATGAGGTTTTCCAGCACCGTGCGATGGGGCCAGAGGTTGAAGTTCTGGAATACCATGCCCAGGCTCGAGCGGATGCGCACCAGCTGTTTGGCGTCAGCCACCAGCGGTGCGCCGGGGCGGGTGTGGTTCAGGTGAATGCTTTCGCCGTCCACCAGGATGCGCCCCTGGTCCGGCACTTCGAGCATGTTGATGCAGCGCAGCAACGTGCTTTTGCCCGAGCCGCTGGCGCCGATCAGCGAGATCACCTCGCCTTCGCGGGCCGTCAGGGACACGCCCTTGAGCACCTCGATGTTGCCAAAACGTTTGTGCAGGCGGTCGACTTCGATCATGGTTCGCGCAGTGACCGGCTCCCTGACCGGTTCGCTCGACACGCGGCTGATCACAGGCTTGGGTGCTGGCGCTTGCAACGCCTGGACAAAATCGCGGATACGCTGGGAGGCCTTGGCCAATACCAGGGACTCGGCATGCGCGACCAGGGCGGGATCAGCGACGATCCAGGCCATGGCCCAATCGGCCATCGGGTGGGATTTCGCCAGGCTGCCGATCACCACGCAACGCTCGGCCATGCCCGGCGCTGCCGCGAGACTCAGATGCGGGTGCTGCAGCGTCAGGTCGTCATGGACCTCGTCGATCACCACCCACAGGTCATGGGCGATGGCGAGTCCGGCGATGGCTTGCAAGGCTTCAGGGTTGCGCTTCGGGCCGGACAGGAAAATCGCCCGGGTCCGCGGGGTAATCGCCTTGGCCAGCGCTGTGGCTTCCGCCGAGATCGCCACCTGCACCAGCTTGACGCCGCAGGCCTTGAGCGACGCCTCACAGGTCAGGACCATCGGATCGAGGACAATCACCTCGTCACCTGCGGCCAGCAGGCACATCGACGTGACAAACAAGGCGTTCTGCGCCCCGTCCAGCGTGATCACGCTCGCGGTCTTCGGCTCTCGATTGAGCTGCTTGCCGTAGTGGTCGGCAAGCGCTTCGCGCAAGGCAAGTCGGTCGGTAGATTCGCTGTTGTGTGTGTCACCTTCAGCAGGCACATCAAGAGCGGCATCGGTGATGAAATCCGCGGTGCCAACACCGGGCGTCCGCTCAACAAAGGGTGAAAACCGCATGCCAGTGCCTCGTTCAATATGAAGAAACGCAAGCCCGCAACCAGCCGGGAGAGAAGGTGGAACGAACATAGTCCAAGCTGAACACTCGTTCAACAGAAAACTGTTGAAGGTTCGCGTTCAGCGTAAACAGGTCGTTTTTGCGACAGTCGCGACGTTTTTGCGTACCGACTCTCCAGGCCCATGCAGAAGGCATACAGACGGCTATGCTGCTGTGATGTCCTTTGGTTGGAAAACACCCAATGCAATCAGGTACATCCACACGGATGCGGCATGGTCGACTGCTGCTGCTTGGGGTAGCGGTCCTTGGCGGGTGCGTTCGGCTGGGTCCGGACTTCCAGCCGCCCGGCGAACCCTGGGTCGACCACTGGAACACCCCGGCCCTTGAACACGCCAGTCAACGCGCGCAGTACCCGGACATCCGCCAGTGGTGGCAGATCTTCGCCGACCCGGTGCTCGACCGCCTGATTGCCGAGTCGGACGCGCACAACTCCAGCCTGAAGATCGCCGGCCTGCGGGTGATGGAAGCCCGCGCACAATTGGGCATCGCCGAGAGCGGGCGCTACCCGCAGCTGCAACAGATCGCCGCTGACAGCGTGTACATCGACCGCCATCAGTCCGGCGGGGATAACCCGGTGGACAGCCATTTATGGCAACACAGCGCCGGGTTCGATGTCGGTTGGGAGCTGGACTTCTGGGGTCGCTTCGCCCGTGCCATCGAAGCCGCCGATGCCAGCTATTTCGCGTCTGAAGCCAACTACGACGACGTGCTGGTCCTGCTGCGGGCGCAAGTCGCCGACAGCTATTTTTTCCTGCGCACCACCGAGGCGCGCCTGCGCGTCGCCAATGCAAACGCCAAGCAGCAACATCGCAACTACGAGATCACCGAGAAGCTGTTCAACAGCGGCCAGAACGCCGAACTCGACCTGCAACAAGCCAAGACCCAATACCTGGGCACGTTGAGCACCATCCCCCTTCTGGAAGATCAGCTCCATCGCACCCGCAATGCGTTGGCCGTGTTGATCGGCCAGGCGCCCGGTGCGCTGCCACTGGTGGTCGACAACACCCGGTTGATCCCGCTGGTGGATCGCGCCGTGCTGCAGGATGTGCCGGCCAACCTGCTGCTGCGCCGGCCCGATGTGCGCGCAGCCGAGCTGAATGTCGCGGCGCAGTCGGCGCTGGTCGGGGTGGCCGAAACCGATTACTACCCGGCCCTGACGTTGCTGGGCAGCATCGTCTGGTCCACCGACTCCTTGAGCGCAACCTCCCGCAGCCTCGACCTGATTGGCGGGCCGAGCCTGCGCTGGAACGTGTTCGACTATGGCCGCATCGCCAACAACATACGCGTGCAGGATGCGCGCTTGCAGCAATTGATCGAAGCCTATCGCGACAAGGTGCGCCAGGCTGCACGCGAAGCGGATGACGCCGCCAACGGCCTGACCCGCTCCCTGCAGCGCGAACGCATCCTGCGCGAGGCCGAAAGCGCCGCACAACGTTCGCTGGCCCTGGCCAACACGCTGTACCGCGAAGGTTATTCGGACTTCCAGCGGGTGCTGGACGCCCAGCGCGCGCTGCTCGAACTCCAGGACAATTACCTGGTCAGCCGTGGCGATGCGGTGAGCAATGTGATTGCCCTGTACAAGGCGTTGGGCGGCGGTTGGTACAGCGCCCAGCCCAGGGTCGATGCCGCCACGCGCCAGCAAATGGAACAACGGACTGACTGGGGCGACCTGCTCAACGATCCACCGGCTGAGCAGCCTGCCTCCCCCTTGCCCAATCAGGTGAAAAAACCATGACTGAAGCCGCGCCCTCCCCTCAGCCAGCGCAGCCTGCCGCCGATCCCGCGAAAAAAGGCATCAAGTGGGTGTTACTGCTGATCGTTTTCAGCCTGGCCTGGTACCTGTTGGCTGACCGTTTCACACCGTACACCCAGCAGGCACGGGTGGGCGCGTTCGTGATTCCGGTGGCGGCGGAAGTCGCCGGCCGGGTGATCCGCGTCAATGTGCGCAATAACCAGGACGTGAAGGCTGGCGAGGTGATTTTCGAGGTGGACCCGCAGCCCTACCAGATCGCCGTTGACCGTGCGCGTGCCGACTTGGAATCCACCCGCCGGCAGATCGGTGCCAGCACCGCCGGTATCGCCTCGGCCCAAGCCAGTCTGCGCGCGGCACAAGCCAACGAACTCAAGGCGAAGCAGGATAACCAGCGGCTTGAAGGCTTGTACCGTGAAGACCCCGGGACCGTTTCCGTGCGCCTGCTGGAGGTTTCCCGCGCCGCCCGCGAAGCGGCCACCAGCCAGGTCGCCGCTGCCCGCGCTGAAGTCCAGCGTGCGAAGGAGCAGGAAGGTGGCAAAGAGGAGGACAACGCCCTGCTGCGCAGCGCCGCCACTGCCCTGTCGAAAGCCGAACTGGATCTTTCCAACACGCAGATCCGCGCCCGTTCGGCCGGGTTGATCACCGACCTGCGCACCGACGTCGGCCAGTTCGCCGCGGCCGGCAACCCGGTCATGACCCTGATTGCAATCCACGATGTGTGGATCAGCGCCGACATGACCGAGAACAACCTCGCCCTGGTCAGGCCCGAGACCCCGGTGTCCATTGCCCTCGATGCGCTGCCCGGCGAAGTGTTCCAGGGCCGCGTGCGCAGCGTCGGCTACGGGGTCAGCGTGGGCACCCCGGCCGCTCCCGGCAGCCTGCCGACGGTGCAGAACAGCCGTGATTGGCTGCGCCCCGCCCAGCGTTTTCCGGTGATCATCGAGTTCTCGGCCGAATCCTTGTCGATGCTCAAGGACAACCGCGCGATCCGCTCCGGTGGCCAGGCCGAAGTCATGGCCTTCCCTTCCGAAGGCAACGTGCTCAATCCACTGGGCCGGTTGTTCCTGTGGCTGATGAGCTGGCTGTCGTATGCCTACTAAGCGTTCGCCGAGGGTGCAGCGCGCGCTGCGCCTGGCCTGTGGCACTGCGCTGTGCCTGGCAGTGAGTTTTGGCCTGGGGATGCCGATCCCGTTCCTGGCACCGGTGCTGGGGGCATTGTTGCTGGTCAGCATCAATCGCCCGTTGCCGTTCAAGGCCACCCTGGTGCTTGCACTGACTGCGATGCTGACCACCGGCATCGGCCTGCTGCTGATCCCCCTGCTGCGTTATTACGCCTTCAGCGGCGTGCTGTTGATCGGCCTCGGCCTGCTGATGGTCTTTCGCTACGGCCAACGGGGCGGCAACAACCTGGTGGTGACCTTCCTGGTGATCGGCCTGACCATGATCCCCGCAGCCGGAGTCGCCGACTTCGGCCTGGCGGCGACGGTGATCAAGGCGCTGACCAGCGGCTTGCTCCTGGCGGTCCTGATCGGTAGGGTGAGTCACTGGCTGTTCCCCGAACCGGCCAATACCCCGACGCCCCCACCCGCCCCGGCTCTATCCACTGAAAACGTCGACCGGGTGGCGTTACGCGCAACCCTGATCGTAATGCCGACGTTTCTGCTGGCCCTGATCGACCCCGCCAGCTACATGCCGATCGTGCTCAAGGCCGTGAGCCTGGGCCAGCAGAGCTCCACCACCAACGCCCGCGATGCCGCCCGCGAGCTGATTGGCTCGACCTTGCTGGGCGGCCTGTTGGCCATTGCGTTCTGGAGCGCACTGACGGTCTTTGTGCACCTGTGGATGTTCTTCCTGTGGATGCTGCTGTTCGCCCTGATCCTGGCGCGCAAGCTCTATGGCTTGAGCCCGGGGCGGTTTAGCCCGGGCTTCTGGCTCAACACCTTGGTCACCCTGATTATCCTGCTCGGGCAATCGGTGCAGGACAGCCTGGCGGGCAAGGACGTCTACACCGCCTTTGCGGTGCGCATGGGGTTGTTCATCGCCGTGACGCTGTATGCCTGCCTGATGGTGTATTTGCTGGATCAGCGGGAGAAAAACCAGTCGCAGGGGCCAGTGCCGATCATATAAAGCGACCCTTGTGGGAGCGAGCTTGCTCGCGATGACGGTGGCACAGTTAACACTGCGATAACTGACAGTCCGCTATCGTCGAAACGCCGCCCGGAGCAAGCTCGCTCCCACAGGGTTTTGCATTTTTGATGAAAATTGATAGGAACCAGATTCAGGGATTCACCTGATACCCCTTGCCCTGCAAGCAACTGGTATACGCCGTCGAAGTGGTCGCGGCGTTGGTTTTCTCCTGCTCCCGGCGCTCCTGGCGCTGGCGCGAACCGCCGACCACAACACCTGCCGCCGCCGTTTGCTTGGCGCGGTCCTGTCGGTAGTCCTGCTTGTTATCGTCATCGACTCGATCATAAAACTCGTCATGCTGACGCCCGCGCACCTGGGCCCCGGCCGCACCGGCCGCAGCGCCCACCGCGGCGCCCTTCAACCGTCCGCCCGAGGGTGTCGAGGTGGTCGATGCACTACTGGCGGCGATGCTGTTGCATTCATTGATATCCAGTTGGGTCTGTTGCGAAGTCTGGCCCTTCAGCGGTACTACCGTCTGGGTCCATCCCTGGGCACTGAATAACGACAGTGCGACGCACAGGCCGATGGGTGACAACCTTTTCATGATGATCTCCTGATGGGCGTGATTCACCCGAAAGAGTGTAGTTCAGCCCTCCTCGTCCACCTCCATGACCAGGCTGTTTTCCACCCAGCGCACCGGTACCGGTTCCAGCCTCGCACCTTTACACGGTCCATCGATACAGTGCCCGTCTTCAAATCGAAACATCGCGCTGTGATGCGCGCACATCAGCACCTTGCCGCGATAGGTGCAGAACTCCTGCGGGCGATAGTCCAGCGGCACGGAAAAATGCGGGCAGCGGTTGATGTACACCCACACCTGCTCGCCCTGGCGCACCGCAACGAGGCCGGCGGGATGCAGGTGCTGGTGCTGAGGCAGGCCCAGGGCGCCACAGTCGGCGATGTCTTCCCGTTGGCACAAGGTGATGAGGGTCATGGTCAGCCACGCAGTTCCGGGTTGCCGAGGCTCCAGTGCCAGGGGCGTATCTGGATGCTCGCGAAAAGCCCGGCCTGGACGTAGGGATCGTCCTTGATGAAGGCTTCCACCTCCGCCAGGCTGCCGGCTTCGATCACCAGCAGCGTGCCGTTCATTGCCGCGCCGACATCATCGAGGGTCGGACCGCCCAGGCGTACCACCACCCGGTGGGTATCGGTCGCCCGCAGATGCGCCTGGTGGCTGGGCCGCAGGCGCTGGCGCAAGGCCAGGGAATCCGGGTGGTCGGTGGCGAATACCGCAAAAAACTGGCCCATGCTTCACCCGGCTTCCATGACGAATTCATAACACGCGCGCTTGAACGGCAATGGCATACCCAGGCGTGCGGACACTTCATCGTGAGCGGTGCGGTCTTCATAGATCACTTGCAATGACTGCTTCACGCCGAACACCGCGTCGGACCCCAAGTACGGATCGTCGTGATTGAAGAGGTGGGTCACCAGTTTGCGATACCCCGGCACCTCGACCATGAAATGCAGGTGCGCCGGTCGCCAGGCATGCCGATTAGCGGCATTGAGCATGCGTCCAACCGGGCCATCGGTGGGGATCGGGTAGGCCACCGGGACAATGGTGCGAATCGCAAAGCAGCCGTCAGCGTCGGTACGATAACGACCGCGCAGGTTGCCGAACGGCTGTTCGCTGTCCTGGCCCGAATACATGCCGTTTTCGGCGGTCTGCCACACGTCCAGCACCGCACCGGCCAAGGCATTGCCCTGGGTGTCGACCACCCGACCGCGCACCAGCGCCGTCTCGCCCGGGGTGAAGGCCATGTTTTCGCCGAATGCGCGCTCGGGCATGCCTTCGATGTAGAACGGCCCGAACACCGTGGTTTCGGTGGCAGTGGCGCTGTGTCGATGGTTGATCGCGTCGACCAGCATCGACACGCCGAGGGTATCCGACAACAGAATGAATTCCTGGCGCACCAGGCCATCGCATTTTTGGCCGGTTGCAGTCAGGAAGCGAATGCCCTCGAACCACTCCTGTTCGGTCAGTTCGACCTCGCTGACAAATGCGTGCAGGTGCCGGACCAGGCTTTGCATGATCTGTTTGTAGCGGGCATCCGGGGCGTCGGCGAAGCTGTTCACGGCCTGCTCGGAAATCAGTTTTTCTACCACTTTGTCTTGATCGGTCATTGTTCTTGTTCCGACATGGGCTGGCTGCGCTGCTGGGGTCAGGCTGGCGCCTGGCCATTCAATGCGCGGGTCAGCAGTGCTTCGATCGGGCCTTGTTCAAACGGCCGTGGATTGTAATAAGGGCTGGCACAGGCAATTTTTGCAGCCTCGGCCGGACCGTTTGGCGGTAGGCCGATGTCCGCCAGTGCCAATGGAATGCCCAGCTTCTGGTTGAGTGCATACAACAATGCACCCACCTCACTGGCCGAGCTACCACCCAGGGCGCGCGCGGCGCGTTGCAACGGCTCGGCGGCCGCTTCGCGGTTGTAATGCGCGGCATGGGGCAGCACGATGGCGTGGGCCTGGGCGTGGGGCAGATTGAAGGTGCCGCCCAGGGTGTGGCAGAGCTTGTGGTGCAAGGCCATGCCCACCGAGCCCAGGCAAATGCCCGCCAGCCAGGCGCCATACAAGGCTTGGCTGCGAGCGTGAGGATCGTTGGGATCATTGACCACGCCGGGCAAGGCCTGGGCCAGCGAGCGGATGGACTCCTCGGCCATGAAACCGACGATCGGATTGGCGTCCTCGGCGTACAGCGCTTCCACCGCGTGGGCCATGGCGTTCATGCCCGAACAGGCGGAGATCTGCGCCGGCAGGGTTAGGGTCAATTGCGGGTCGTAGATCACGGTTTTCGGCAGGACCCGAGGGTCGCGTCCGGTTTTCTTCAGGCGATTTTCGGTCAGGCCGTAGATCGGCGTCATCTCGGAGCCTGCGTAGGTGGTCGGCACCGCAACGATCGGCAGCCCCGAATCCATGGCAATCGCCTTGCCCAGGCCAATGGTCGAGCCACCGCCAATGGCCACGCAGCAATCGGCATCCAGGCGCGCCGCTTCGACGCGTGCCGCTTGCGCCACTTCCAGCGGCACGTGCATCACCGCATGCGGATAAACACCCGCGGCGCGATCACCGAGCAACGCCGCGACGCGCTCGCCCAGGCCGTGCTGTTCCGGCGTGGTGAGGATCAGCGCCCGACGGGCTCCCAGCCGTTCGATTTCTTCAGCCAGCGCCGAGAGCTTGCCCCAGCCGAACACCACACGGGTCGGCAGGCTTTGGTAGACAAAAGGATTCATGGCCGGCCTCAACGCTTGAAATGTGGCGGGATTTTTGCGTCGACGTTGACCCATACCGAGCGTGCTTCGGTGTAGTCGTGGATCGCTTCGAAACCCATTTCCCGGCCATAACCGGATTGGCCGACGCCGCCGAACGGGCTGCCCGGGCTGACGCGTTTGTAGCAGTTGATCCAGCACATGCCGGCATGGATGGCGTCGGCCATCTTGTGCGCACGGCTCAGGTTCTGTGTCCACAGGCCACTGCCCAGTCCGTACTCGGTGCTGTTGGCGATGGCCAGCGCTTCTTCGTCGGTGCTGAAACGCACCACGGTAACGAACGGGCCGAAGACTTCTTCCTGGCACACGCGATCACCGGGCTTGGCCTCGACCACGGTCGGCTCGACATAAAAGCCCTTGGCCAGCGCCGGGTCGTCCGGTGCCTTGCCGCCAGCGAGAACCTTGCCGCCCTGTTCGATGGCGATGTCGATGTACGCCATGACACGGTCGCGGTGCAGGGCCGAAGTCAGAGGGCCCATTTCGGTGTCCGGGTCCATCGGGTCGCCCAGGCGAATCGACTTGGCCAGGGCGATGAAACGCTCGAGGAACTGGTCCGCGATGTCTTTGTGCAGAATCAGCCGCGAACCGGCGATGCAGGCCTGGCCCTGGTTGTGGAAGATCGCCCAGGCAGCGCCGTTGACCGCCGCTTCCAGATTGGCGTCTGCAAACACAATGTTCGCCCCCTTGCCGCCCAGCTCCAACTGGATGCGCTTGAGGTTGCCTTTGGAGGCTTCGACAATGCGCCGACCGGTCGCGGTCGAGCCGGTAAAGGCAATCTTGCCGACGTCGAGGTGTTCCGCCAACGCCTGGCCCGCGGTATGGCCGTAGCCCGGCACGACGTTGACGACGCCTTTGGGGAAGCCGACCTCGGTCATCAACTCGACAATGCGCAAGGTCGACAGCGGTGTGATTTCCGAGGGCTTGATGACGACGGTGTTCCCCGCCGCCAGCGCCGGGCCCATCTTCCAGCTGGTGAACATCAGCGGAAAATTCCACGGCACGATCTGCCCGACCACGCCAATCGGCTTGCGCTGCACGTAATTGAGGAACCCGGCTTCGACCGGAATCACCGTGCCTTCGATCTTGTCGGCCATGCCACCGAAGTAGCGGAAGCACGCAGCGGTGCGCGGTACATCCAGGCCACGGGAATCGCGGATCGGGTGCCCAGTGTTGAGGGATTCCAGCTGCGCCAGTTCTTCGCTGCATTCCTCGATCCTGTCCGCCAGTTTCAGCAACAGGCGTCCACGCTCGGCAGCGCCCAGCGCCGACCACGCCGGGAACGCGCGTTTGGCGGCGGCCACCGCGAGGTCGACGTCGGCGGTTTCGGCGGCGGCGATGCGGGTGATCAACGAGCCGTCATGGGGCGACACGACGTCGATGGTGCCGCCGGCGAGCGCATCAACGAAGCGGCCATCGATATAGAGCTGATTTTGCATAAGGGTTTCCTCGCACCGCGCCTAAGGCGCAGTGGCTGACTGGATGGCTGAGCGCGTGGCCCGGGGCGATGCCGGGCCACGCACGAGGTCTTAGAATTCGATCGGGTACGGCTTGAGCTCGCCGCTTTCGTAGCGTTGCGGCAGGTTCGGCGTGGCGTTTTCCCAGACCAGCAGCATCGAGCGCTTGGTCGAATAGCCCTGGTGGCGAATGTCGGCGGGCATGGCGCAGATGTCGCCGGCCCGCATGGTGATGCGCGCACGGGGGTTGCCGTCGTCCTTGTCGCCGACATCCCAGATGATCTCGTCCGACAGCTGCAGGAACCACTCGATCCGGTCATTGCCATGGAACACCGGCAGGATGAATTCTTCGGTGGTCGGGCAGAACAGGCTGGCCTTGCACACCGAGGTCACCGAGGGGTTCCAGGTCACGTCGGAGCGCGACAGGTACTTGTGCAGGTTGAAGGCATGCAGCTGGCCTTCGAAACCTTCGGCGGCGTGGATTTCCGGCTCGTCCTGGGGCACGTCGATGAACTGGCGGTTGACCGGCAGATCGTTGCGCAGCGGCGAGTCATCCGGCAGGCCGGGCATGCGTTTGGTGGCGATGCGAAAGCGTTCGATGGCTTCGATGTTGTTGCCGTTCTTGCGACCGAAGGCGCTGCCGGTTTCTTCCGGGGCGGCGAACGGGTCGAAGGTGGCGTTGGTCCAGTCGCGCAGGATCGCCTTGAACGTCGCCATGATCAGCGGCGTCTCGAAGTTTTCTGTGTAGTTGACCCCTGCCGCCTTGAGCGTTCCATTGAAGGTGCCGGCGTACAGGTCGACCTTGCCGTAGTAGTTGCGGGTGCCGATGACGTGGTCGAAGTTGACCCAGCCGTAGAAAAAGCCCCAGGCCACGTCGCGCATCAAGGCTCGCAGGAAGGCATCGACCGGAATCAGATGGGAACGGGTCTGACCTTTGGCGGGCCAGGTGATACGGGCGAAATACTCGTCGCGCGACAGCTCGAAGGCGCCGAGTTTGAAAGCGCGGTAGCCGGTGACGACGTCGGCGGCGCTGGCCTGGACGTCTTCATCGGCAAACAGTGGGGTAAGGGCTGCGGTTTCAAGCATGGCCATGACAGAGTTCCTCTTGTTTTTGTTGGCGGGGTCGGCTGGGCAGATCACTTCAGGCAGATGTCGGCCCACTTCTCGACCGACAACGGGCCCTTGATCGTCTGCTGCAGGATCACGCCCGGGCGACTGGCTTCGAAGCGATAGGCCGTGCCCACCGGCAGCAGGCACTGATGGCCGCGCTTGAGCAGGACGTAACCCATGGGTTTGCCCGCCGGCACATCACCGGCCAGTTGCGTGCCCTCGCCTGCCATCAATGGCGCATCGAGCTTGAGGAAATCCACCCGCACTTCACCGTCCATGACGATGGCGAATTCGTCGTGCGCAGCGGTGTACCAGGGCGACTGGCCTTCCGCGCGCAGGGTTTCGATGACGTAGCCGAGGTTGAGACCCACCACGACCTTTTCATAAGGCCGGGATTGTTCCGCCACTTCGAACACGTTGGAAAAGGCGTAGTGACTGGCCTGGCCGCTGATGATTTCAACCGATCCCTTGGTGTACTTGTCCAGCGAGCCGAAGACCGTTTCGATTGCCGCGCTACTCATGGTTTTCACCGTTTTGTTGTTGTAGTAACAGTGAGGCAACAGTACGTCTGAGGCCTTGCGGGAACAATTAGAGAGTCAGCGACAACAGTGTTCGCGAAACGCAAACACTGGGGTCATTGTGGGAGCAAGCTCGCTCCCACAGGTTTGGTGTGACTCAACGGATCCAGCCGCGTTCGAGCAAGGGCTTGTCCCAGCATGGCTCATCGCCGAAGTTCTCCACCAGGAAGTCGATCAACGTACGGACTTTCAAGGCCCGGCGTTGGGTGGCGGGATACACCGCGGAGAAATTGAAGGAGGACAACGCGTATTCGGGCAGCACCGGAATCAGCCGCCCGCTGAGCAGGTCGTCACTGGCCACCAGCGTCGGCAAGCAGACAATACACACGCCAGTCTGGGCGTAATCACGCAACAGATGCACCGAGTTTGAGCGCACCTGACCCGGCAGGCTCAGTTCCACCTGCTCGTCTTCGCGGTTGAACAGCCAGCGGTTGCGCGACGGATAACCCTCATACAGGGCGATCTTGTGTTGCAGCAGTTCCTGGGGATGGGTCGGCACGCCGAACTCGCTGGCGTAATCGGGGGACATGCAGAACAAGCGGCGAACGCTGAACAATTTGCGCTCGATCAGGGTTTCCGCCATCGGCGGGAACATCTGGAACGCCACATCAAAGCCTTCTTCGATCGGGTCCACCACCCGGTCGTTGACGATGACGTCTACTTCAATGTCCGGGTAAAGCCGCGTGAACTCGGCCAGCATGCGGCCAAAATGGCCGATGGCAAAACCGGGCAGCATCTGCACCCGCAGCTTGCCGGTGGGTTTGGCGCGCAGTTCGCGCATGTGCTCGGTCAGCGAGTTGAAACTCGCGACCATGTCCGCGCACTCCTTGTAGTACGTCTCCCCCACTTCGGAGAGCCGTACATGGCGGGTGCTGCGATGGAACAGCGGCGCATTGATGAACTGCTCCAGCTGCTGGATGCGATGGGTGATGACCGAACGGGTCACGCCCAGCTGCTGGGCCGCCCTGGCGAAGTTGCCGGTTTCGGCAACCCGCACGAAGGCTTCGACACTGAGTAAACGATCCATGGGGCATGGTTCCTGGAGAATGCCTACAGAAATTGTTCTTATAGGAACAGCGAGGTTAGCCTGTCGGTACCTCGCACTCCACACTCCGGACTGCACGCTATGGCCGGGATTGCACGGTCAACCGTCGCTGCATCGGGAAAACCTGCCAGCCCAGGCGTTCGCTGATCAATCCCCACACTCCTTGCGGAGCCTTGAGCATCATCACCACCGCAACCACCCCGAGAATAATCATGTACACCGCGCCGTACTGCGCCAGGCATCCGCGCAACGCAAAATAGATCAGCGTGCCGATCAAAGGCCCTTCCAGAGTGCCGATGCCGCCGATGATCACAATGAAAATCACCACCGCGGTCCAGTCCTGCAGGTTGAACGCGGCGTCCGGGGAAATCCGCAGTTTTTGCAGGAAGATCAGCGCGCCGACCACCCCCGTACAACCAGCGGCCAGCACGTACACCATCAGCTTGGTGCGGAACGTATCGACCCCAAGGCTGCCGGATGCCGGCTCGGAATCGCGGATCGACGCCAGTGCCAACCCCTGTCGCGAACGCAGCAGGAAGAACACCACCGCCATGGCGGCAATCGCAATTGCCAGTGCGGTGAAGTAGATCAGCGTCTCGCGACCGTCCCGGTCATTGCCGATCTGCCGCACGATCGCCGCCGGCAGACTTTGCCCCGAGCCGCCGCCAAGACTGCTCATCTGCGCCAGCCCCAGGCGAAACACTTCAGCTACCACCCAAGTGCCAATGGCGAAATAGGCACCACGCAGGCGAAACACGATCAGCGCCGTGGGAATTGCCAGCAGCGCCACCAGTACCCCGGAGAGCAAAACCGCGAACAATGGCGGAACACCGAACTGGCTGGCGAGCATGAACAACAGATAGCCCCCCAAGCCGACGAACGCCTGCTGCCCGACCGAGACCATGCCGGCGTAACCCGCCAACAGGTTCCACATCTGCGCCAGCGCCAGGTAATACGCGAACTCCACCACCAGACGCAGGCTGGCGCGATCCGCCCAAAGTGGCGCACTGAACAGCACCAGCACACACAGCCCCAGCAAGGACAAACCAATCGTGCTGCTGGTGGTGGTGCGTTGCACGCGCCAGGCCAGCGCCGGATTATTCAAGGCATTCATCAGTCGACACTCCGTGGAAACAGGCCACGCGGACGCACGACCAGGATCAGCAGAAACACCAGGTGACCGGCAAGGATCTGCCAGCCCGGATCGATTTTGGCGCCCACGGCCTGGGCCACACCGAGAATCACCCCGCCGGCCAGGGTGCCCCACAAGCTGCCCAACCCGCCGATGATCACCGCTTCGAAACCGTATAACAGCCGCGCCGGCCCCACCGTCGGGTCGAAACTGGTACGGATCGCCAGGAACACCCCGGCAATAGACACCACCGCCATCGCCAGCGCCATGGCCAGACCGAAGATATGCGCGTTGTTGACGCCCATCAGCCGTGCGGTGTGCTGGTCATCGGAGGTGGCCCGGAACGCCCGGCCCAGTGCGGTTTTGTAGAACAGCAATTGCAGGCCGCCAATGATCAGCAAGGCACTGCCAAACACGATCAGCGGCATGACGCCCACGCTCAGGCTGCCGAAACCGACACTGGCGACTTCCAGTTCGCCCTGGGACAGTTTCTGGCTGTCGGCGCTGAAAAATTCCAGCAGCAGGTTCTGCACGATGATCGACAAGCCAAAGGTCACCAGCAGGGGCGGCAGGATGTCCGTGCCCAGGGTGCGGTTGAGCAACAGCCGTTGCAGCAGATAACCGAAACAGAACATCAGCGGCACCACGATCAGCAGGCTCGCCAGCGGGCTGAAGCCCAGATGGTTGACCACCACCAGCGCCAGGTACGACGCGAGAACGATGAAGTCACCGTGGGCGATATTGACCAGGCGCATGATGCCGAACATCAACGACAGCCCCACCGCGAACATCGCGTACAGTCCGCCGAGCAACATGCCTTGCAGCAAAGTATTGAGCCATTCCATATCTAGATCCCGAAATACGCGGCTTTGATTTGCGCTTTGTCCGCATCCCCTGGGCGCCCGGTCAGGGACACGCGCCCTTCCTGGAAGCAATAGAAGCGATCGCAGACACTCAATGCCTGATTGATGTCCTGCTCGACGAGAATCACCGTGGTGCCGTCGGCCTTGATCGACGGCAGCGCGGCGTAGATGTCCTTGATCGTGGTCGGCGCCAGGCCCAGGCTGATCTCGTCGCACAACAGCAAGTGCGGGTTGGCCATCAAGCCCCGGCCGATCGCGACCATTTGCTGCTGACCGCCGGACAACGCTGTGCCTGGACGCTTGCGC
This sequence comes from Pseudomonas sp. IT-P218, assembly GCF_949767605.1. Taxonomy (NCBI): domain Bacteria; kingdom Pseudomonadati; phylum Pseudomonadota; class Gammaproteobacteria; order Pseudomonadales; family Pseudomonadaceae; genus Pseudomonas; species Pseudomonas sp. IT-P218. The sequence continues at coordinate 200,573 of NZ_CATKQQ010000001.1, read as the reverse complement.
AATTTTTCCAGCACCGGGAACAGCTGATAGATGCGCTTCAGCGTCCACGGTCCCGGGCGTTTGCTGTAGGCGCCGATCAACAGGTTTTCTTCGACGCTCAGCGACGGGAACAGCTTGCGTCCTTCCGGCACCAGGGCAATGCCGCGCTCCAGCACCTGATTGGCCGCCATGTCACCAATGGCCTGCCCCTTGAAGGTGATGGCGCCGGGCTGGTTTTTGATCAGCCCCGCCAGCGAGCGCAGGAACGTCGATTTGCCGGCGCCGTTGGAACCGATGATCGCCACGGTTTCCCCCTGCTCCAGGGTCAGGCTGATGTCGAACAGCGCTTGAAAGTCGCCGTAGCCGGCGCAGAGTTTTTCAATGGTCAGCATGCGTCAACTCCCGATACCCATGTAGATCTCCTGGACCCGAGGGTCGGCCATCACGCTGCGCGGCTCGCCTTCGGCCAGTTTGGCGCCGAAGTTGATCACGGTCAGGCGACTGACCACCGCGAGCAAGGCATGCACGATGTGCTCGATCCAGATAATGGCGACCCCGGATTTGTGGATGCCCTGGATGGTTTCCACCAGTGCCAGGCATTCCGGTTCGGTCAGGCCGCCAGCGATTTCATCCAGCAACAACAGGCGTGGCTGCGTCGACAAGGCGCGGGCCATTTCCAGGCGTTTGCGGTCCAGCAGTGTCAGCGAACCGGCCAGCACGTTGGCCTTGCGCATCAAGCCCGTCAGTTCCAGCGTTTGCGCGCACCATTGGCTGGCCGCCTTGTCACGCAACTGCGCGCCAAAGGTCGCACCCACCAGCAGGTTCTCGAACACGGTCATTTTCACGAACGGGTGCGGGATCTGGTGGGAACGGCCAATGCCCTGTTGGCAACGCTTGAACACCGGTACCCGGGTGACGTTGCGGCCTTCGAAATGGATCGTGCCCTTATCGGCTGCCACGCCACCGGCGATCAGGTTGAACAGCGTGCTTTTACCCGCGCCGTTGGGGCCGATGATGCCCAGGGCTTCTCCCGGTTGCAGGGTCAGGTCCATGGCGTCCGTGACCTTCACCGAGCCGTAGCTTTTGTGCACATCGGTCATTTGCAGAAGTGGTTGTTGCATGGTGCACCCGTTGCTTTTACCGCGATCAATACGTAATGGCCTGCATCTCGCCGCCCAGCGGGATCGCCGGCGCAGTGGCATTGCTGGTCACGATCAGGTCGTATTTGTTGTCGTTGCCCAGGCGCCATTGGCCGCTGACCAGCGGCGTCTTGGCGACGTTCTTCACCGGCCCGCCGTTCCAGTTGATCGGCCCGACCACGGTATTGAGATTGGTCTTGAGCAAGGCATCACGAACGGCATGTGCGTTACCGACTTCCTCGGTGCGCTTGAGGATGTCCACCGCCAGTTCGAACAATGCATGCACGAAGCCCAGCGGTTGCGTCCATTGTTTGCCGGTGGCCTGGGTGAACCCTTGGGCCAGTTGTCCGGCACTGGCACCGGTCAATGAAGAGCTGAACGGGTGCGTCGGGCTCCACCAGATTTCCGTCGACAGGTTGTTGCCGGCCTTGCCCAGCGCATCGACCGCGGTGGGAAACAGCAACGCCTTGCCCACCGAGACCGCTTTGGGCTTGAAGCCCTGCTGGCGTGCCTGGGTCCAGAAGGTGCTGAGGTCCGGTGGAATCACCACCCCGGTGATTATCTCGACATCAGCTTTTTTGAACGCGGCGATCTGCGCCGAGAAGTCGTCGGTCAGGCTCTGGAAGCGACCGGGATCAACCAGTTGGAAACCCTTTTGCGCCAGCACCGGTGGGAAGCCGAGCTTCTGGTCGCCCCAGGCATTGCCGTCGCCATCATTGGGAAACAGGCCGCCGACCACTTTGTTCGACGGCATCGCGCCCCACATCGAACTGTAGGCGCCGATCACATCTTCAAGGCCCCAGAAAAAGTGGTAGGTCCACTCGAAGCCCTGATCAGGCTTGCCACCCCGGGTGAAAAACCACGGCTGCCATGGCGCCACCGTGGAAATACACGGAATCTCGTTGATTTCGCATTGATCGGACACGGGATTGGTGGTTTCCGGGGTTGACGACACCAGCATCAAGTCGACCTGATCGGACAGGATCAGCTCGCTCGCCACCTCCGCCGCACGGTTGGGGTTGGACTGGCTGTCCTTGACGATAACTTCCAACCGGTACGCCTTGCCGCCCACATTGACCGTGTTCTTCAACACTTGCTTGAGCGATTCGATGATGTAGTTGTCGGCGGCGGCAAACGGTGCCAGCGGACCGGTCTGCGGGCTGACGTAGCCGAGCTTGATCACCCGCTCACTGCCGATGGCGAAGTTGAACGGCATACTGGCCAAGGCCACACCACCGGCGGCAATACCGGTGCTGCGCAGGAAAGCACGGCGGGAAAAGTCGCGGCCAAACAGGTTTTTATCGTTGTTGTCTGTCATGTAGAACTCCAAAAGCCCGGACGAACAGGGTCGCAGCGTGGGGGCAGAGCCATCACGCAGGGGTCAGGGTCAAGCGAAAGAGTCGGTTTAGAAGAAGAAGCTGACGTCGAAGGACGCCACCACTTGCGAGTCCTTTTCCCCATCGGCGTAGGCATCGCGACCGGGGCCGGAATGGATGTCGTAGCGCAGTTCCGGACGCAGGCGCACATTCGGTGTCGGCGTCCACGCCAGGTTGGTGGTAACGCCGTAGAAACTGCCCCAGGTCGGATCGGGAATCCCGGTGTCCGGGTCGATGTTGGCCATCATCACGTGCACCGGGGCGTCGGTGTAGAACCATTCGGCGCGACTGTTCCACATCAGGGTTTCGCTGATTTTGTGATACCAGTTAATGTCGGTGCCGTACCAGGTTGCATCGTCTTTGTTGGCGAACCCGGCGAAGGCGCCCTGCTCCTGTGTGCCGTAATTCAGCTCCAGCGCCACGCGGTTGTTCGGGTCGAGCACCTGCGACAAGGTCAAGTAAGACGCCAGGCGCTTGTAGTCGTCATCCTTGGTCCCGGCCGGCAGCGGCGAACCACAACTGCATTCGGCGAAGCTGTCGCCGGCGCCGTTGCCGTAGATGTTTTCCCAGTCTATCCAGGTGCCGAAGTCCGCCGAACGCCAGCGTACGTTGGCGATCACGTCCGGGTCGTGGTTGGGGTCCTGCAGGTTGTTCCAGCCTTGCACCACACCGAGCTCGAAACCCAGCATGCTTTGCCCCGGCTCCGAGGGCAGTTTGAACGAGTACAGCGCGCCGGCATGTTTGGCTGGACCGTGCATGAACGAATAGGTGTGCGAGTAGAAGTCGGTCGGCGCAGGCGACGGCAAGGCGAAGCCGATTTCGTTTTCCAGCGGAGTGTGGAAGATCCCGATCATCAGGTCCGAACCGCCCAGCACCGGGAAGTAGAAGTCGACGTACGCTTGAGCGAATGTGAAGGCTTCGTCCTCGGCCTTGTTATCGCGGTTGACGCTGAGATCTTCGTCCCAGCCGTAGGTCTTGAAGAAGCGTGCGTCCTTGCCATACAGCGCCGTGACGTTGAAACCCCAGTCCGCCTCTTGCGGCATCGGCCCGGGAAACGGTCCCACACGGCCGACCACGTTGCTCTTGGGTTTCTTCTCCACGGCAAGGGCGAACTGATTGAGGTTCACGCCTTCGTCGGTATTGAAGAAGCTCTGCTTGCTGACGTCATCCGTGCCGTTGTTGTTGTAGATCGCTCCGACCTGGCCCCAGCCATAGATCTTGATGCCATGCTCGCGCTCAAGGCTGTCACCGAACACCCCGCGTACCAACGAACCCATCGGATCGTCCGCCGCCAAGGCTGTCGCGGGAAACAAAACGCCGCCACCCGGAACGGGCGCGAACAGGGTCGCTGCGCAGACCCATGCACGAATACTCATACCTGCCTTCCTTATTTTTATAGGAGCCAACCCCCCGAAGGGGCGTAAGGCCGAAAGCAAGGTATGACGTCTTGATGAGCCCTGGCTGGAGCTCCACCCGGTCGTTGGCGGATCGTGGTGTTCGGCGTAATGGAGGCTACAAGCCCGCCACTGCACCAACAATTCCATTCTCGGCGACTTCAGTGTTTGCGTATTCAGAACAATGCTGCGGGGATTTGAACCCAACGCAACCGAACTGTAGGAGCCAGCCTGCTGGCGATGGCGTCGGGTCAGTCAACTCAGGTGGTGAAGCTGATGACCTCATCGCCAGCAGGCTGGCTCCCACAGGGGATCTGTGGTGGCTGCAGGATTTGCGTACGACGGAGATCAAACTGTGGGAGCCAGCCTGCTGGCGATGGCGTCGGGTCAGTCAACTCAGGTGGTGAAGCTGATGGCCTCATCGCGAGCAAGCTTGCTCCTACAGGTATTGTGGCGCTGATCAGGCTTTCGACGGCAGCGGATACAGCTGTTCGTCGAACTGCGACAGTTTCGGAAACACCAGGGGCTGATCGTCGCTCAGTTGTTGCAGGCGCTGGTCGTAATCGGCAAGGAATTGCTGGCGCGCCTCGTCGCTGATGTACGGCACATGCCAGGCCACGAATGGTTCCAGCACGTCGAAGCCAACATAGGCCAACGTCCCGCGCAGGATCGGCCGCAGCATGTCCTCCAACGGACCATGGATCGCCTCTTCACCGAACATGTGTTCACGGCCACCCAAGGTCACTGTGACCAACGCTTTTTTGCCGGCGAGCCCGCCCTGATCATAGAAACGCTTGCCGCCATAGCAAATCCCGGATACCAGTACCCGGTCAATCCAGCCCTTGAGTATCGCCGGGGTGGAGAACCAGAAGATCGGGAAGTTGAGGATCAGCAGGTCGGCCCACAGCAGCTTGTCCAGTTCCGCCTGGATGTCCGCGGCCAGGGACTGGCTTTTCACCCCCAGGCGTTGTTCCAGGGCGTAGACCAGGTACTCGGGATTTTCCCGGGACGAGAAGTCATCGGCGCTGGCCACCGGGTTCCAGTTCATCTTGTACAGGTCGCTGACCTGCACTTCGTGGCCCTGGGCTTGGAGGGTGGCAATCGCCTGGTCGCGCAAGGCGGCGGTGAACGATTGGGGCTCTGGGTGAGCGTGGACAATCAGTACTTTCATGGTAATTCCTTAGACTTTTTCCAGCGTAGGGTTTGAATTCGGGGTAGCACGGCTGGCCAGCAAGCGGTCGAGCCAGTCGGGGTCCATTTGCGGTTCGGAGGAAAACAGCAATCCGGTGTAGTCCTGATGCGGTGGGGTGAAAATAGCACTGCGCGAGCCATGATCCACCACCCTGCCCCGTTGCATCACCAGCACTTCGTCGGCGATCGCCCGCACGGTGGCGACGTCATGGGTGATGAACAGGTAGGCCACGCCGAGCTGTTGCTGAATGCGGTTGAGCAGCTTGAGCACGCCTTCGGCCACCAGCTGATCGAGGGCCGAGGTGACTTCGTCGCAGATGATCAGCTGCGGATCGGCCGCCAGGGCCCGGGCAATGCAGATCCGCTGTTTCTGCCCGCCGGACAATTCACGGGGCTGACGCTCCATGAAGGTCGCCGGGTCCAGCTCAATCATTTCCAGCAGCTCGGCGACCCGCGCACGCATGGCTTTGCCCTTGAGCCCGAGATAAAAGGTCAGCGGCCGGCCGATGATGTCGACGATGCGCTGGCGTGGGTTCAGCGCCGTGTCGGGGATCTGATAAATCATCTGGATGCGCCGCAGTTGCTCCTTGCTGCGTTGGCGGAAGTCCGCTGGCAGCAGTTGGCCGTCATACAGCACCTCGCCGTAAGTAGGCGGCAGCAAGCCGGTAATCAGTCGCGCGGTGGAGCTTTTGCCGCTGCCGGATTCGCCGATGACCGCCAGGGTCTGGCCACGATACAGCTTCAAGGAAACGTCGTGCAGCACCGGTTGATGACCGTAACTGGCGCAACTCTGGCGCAACTCCAGAAGCGGTTGCTCCTGCTGTGGCAACGCCTTGGGTTCGGTGCGGAAACTGCGCACCGCCCATAACGACTTGGTGTAGTCCTCCTGCGGGTCACCGAGCATCTTGCGGGTCTCGGCCTCTTCCACCAGCTTGCCATGGCGCAGCACCATGATGCGGTCGGCCATCTGCGCCACCACCGCGAGGTCGTGGCTGATGTAGATCGCCGCACTGCCGTAGGTCTTCACCGCATCGCGAATCGCTGCCAGCACCTCGATCTGGGTCGTGACGTCGAGGGCGGTGGTCGGTTCGTCGAAGATGATCAGGTCCGGGTGGCAGGCCATCGCCATGGCAGTCATGACCCGCTGCAACTGGCCGCCGGAGACCTGATGCGGGTAACGCTGGCCGATCTGTTCGGGGTTGGGCAAGCGCAGCACGCGATACAACTCCACAGCCTCGCGCATGGCCTGTTCGCGGCTGATGCCGCCGTTTTTCACCGCCGTCTCGACATGTTGATCGATCAGGCGGTGAGCCGGATTGAACGAAGCCGCGGCACTTTGCGCGACGTAGGCGATGCGCAAACCGCGCAGCTTACGCAGGGCTTCGGGCCTGGCCTTGAGCAGGTCGATGCCGTCGAAATGCACGGTACCGCCGGTAATCTTGCAGCCGTCGCGGGTATAGCCCATGGCGGACAGGCCGAGGGTCGATTTGCCCGCCCCCGATTCGCCGATCAGCCCCAGCACCTCACCGCGTTGCAGGGTCAGGTCGATGCCCTTGATCAACGGATGCCAGGCGTCCTCGTAGTGGCCTTCGATGTGCAGGTTGCGGATTTCCAGCAAGGGTTTGGAGGTCGTCATGTTCAGCATTCCTTGAGGCCGCTGGATTTGTGCAGCATCCAGTCGACGACGAAGTTGACGCTGACCGTGATCAGCGCCACGGCCAGGGCGGGCAGTAATGGACTGATGTCGCCGAAAGTGATCAGCACGGCGTTGTCGCGCACCATGCTGCCCCAGTCGGCGGTGGGCGGCTGGATGCCCAGGCCGAGGAACGACAGCGCACTGATGAACAGGAACACGAAGCAGAACCGCAGGCCGAATTCGGCAATCAGCGGCGCCGCCGCGTTGGGCAGTACCTCGCGGGTCACCAGCCAGTACAGGCCTTCACCGCGCAGGCGCGCAGCCTCGACGAAGTCCTGCACCACCACGTTCATCGCTACCGCCCGGGACAGGCGAAACACCCGGGTCGCATCCAGCAGCGCGATCACCAGCACCAGCGATGTCGCGTTGGTGCCGACCACACTGAGAATCAGCAAGGCAAAAATCAGTTGTGGAATGGCCATCAGGATGTCCACCACCCGCGACAGCCCCTGGTCGATCGCACCGCCCTTGATCGCCGCAATCAGGCCGCAGGTGCCGCCCAACAGGAACGCCAGCACCGTGGTCAGGAAGGCAATGCCCAAGGTGTTGCGCGCGCCATAGACCAGGCGGCTGAACATGTCGCGTCCCAGGTTATCGGTGCCCAACAGGAACTGCCCGCCCCACGGCGCGAAGCCCTCGCCCACCACCTGGGTTTCGCCAAACGGTGCGAGGACCTCGGCAAACAACGCCACCAGGATGTACACAACGATCACCAGCAAACCGAACTGCGCACTCAGCGGCGCCCGGTGCAAAGTTTTAAGCAGGCTCATGGTCTACCCCTTTGGATGCATCAGACGCGGGTTGCTGGCAATCGACAGCACGTCGGCGCTGGTATTGAGCAGGATGTAAGTCGCGGCAAAGATCAGGCTGCAGGCCTGCACCACCGGGATGTCGCGCTTGGCCACCGAGTCCACCAGCAACTGGCCGAGGCCCGGATAGACAAACACCACCTCGACCACCACCACGCCGACCACCAGGTACGCCAGGTTCAGCGCCACCACGTTGACGATCGGTGCCAGCGCATTGGGCAAGGCATGGCGGAAAATGATCCGCGACTGGCTGATGCCCTTGAGCCGGGCCATTTCGATGTAGGGGCTGGCCAGCAGGTTGATCAGCGAGGCGCGGGTCATGCGCATCATCTGCGCGATCACCACCAGGCTCAGGGTCGCCACCGGCAGCACCGAGCGCTCCAGTACCTCGCCCAGCGAGGCGTTCGGCGAGAGATTGGAAATGCTCGGGAACCAGTTGAGCTTCACCGCGAACACCAGGATCAGGATGTAGGCGACGAAGAACTCGGGGAACGACACCGCGCTCAGGGCCGAGGTGTTGAGCAGGCGGTCGAACCAGCTGTTGCGATACAAGGCTGCGAGCATCCCCAGCAATAAGGCCAGCGGCACCGAGACCATGGCCGCCAGCAAGGCCAGGCTGAAGGTGTTGCCCAGGCGATTGCCGACCAGATCGGCGATCGGCCGCTGGTTGGCCAGTGACACGCCCAGGTCACCGTGCAGCAATTGCCAGATCCAGTGACCGAAACGGGTCAGGGGCGGCAGGTCCAGGCCCAGTTGCGCACGGTAGGCCGCCACGGTTTCCGGGGTGGCGGACTGGCCGAGCATGGCCTGGGCGATATCGCCCGGGAGCAGTCCTACGGCGAGGAAGATGATGACTGAAACGGCGAACAGGGACAGCAAGCCTAATGCCAGGCGCTGCCCTAATAGCTTGAAAATACTTCTCATCGTGCGGTTCCTTGAAATGGGCACGTCTTTGAAAGCAGCGAATTACCCCTGTAGGAGCTGGCTTGCCAGCGAAAGCGGTAGGTCATCCAACATCAATGTTGCCTGTGCCGACGCCTTCGCTGGCAAGCCAGCTCCTACAGGGATCTTGGAATTACGCCTGCCACCAGCGCTCGATGACGCGCAAACCGTCGAGTTCACCGTAAGGCGCGGTCTGTCCGCCGTGTGCCACCTTGTTCGAACGCGCCGCCACCGAGCTTGCGAACAACGGCACGATCGCCCCGCCGTCATCGCGGCACAGCGCCTGCATTTCGTTGTACATCTCGCGGCGCAGCGGCTCGTTCATTTCGCCCCGGGCGGCGTTGAGCAGTTGGTTGAAACGCGGGTTGTCCCAATGGGTTTCGTTCCATGCCGCGCCCTTGGCGTAGCCGATGCTGAACATGCGGTCGGCGGTCAGGCTGCTGTACCAGAACGAGGTGGTGAAGGGTTGCTTCATCCAGACGTTGGAGAAGAAACCGTCGGCCGGCTCGCGCACCACGTCGATGTCGATCCCCGCCGCCCGCGCCTGCTCCTTGAACAGCACCGAGGCATCGACTGCCCCGCTGTACGCCGCGTCGGAGGCCTGCAGGCGGACCTTGAGCGAATCCAGGCCGGCCTGCTTCAGGTGAAAGCGCGCCTTGTCCGGATCGTAGGTACGTTGCTCCAGCGCCGTGTTGATGAAGCGGCTGCCGGGCTGGATCGGGTGATCGTTGCCCACCAGGCCATAGCCGTACAGCACCGACGCCAGCAGGGTTTCGCGGTTGATCGCGTGCTTCATCGCCAGGCGCACATCGTTGTTCTGGAACACCTGGCTATCGGTGAGCATCGGGAAGGTGTAGTGCTGGGCGCCTTTGGTTTCTTCGATCACCAGGTTCGGGTTGCGCTTGAGCAGCGCCACGGTCTTGAGGTCGACCTTGTTGATCACGTCTACCTGGCCCGTGACCAACGCGTTGATTCGCGCGGCGCCATCGCCGATCGCGACCAGCTCGGCGCCAGCGAAGTGCGCCCGCCCGGCTTTCCAGTAATCCGGGCTGCGTTCCAGGGTCATGCGCACACCCGGCTCGAAGTCCTTGAGACGATAACCGCCGGTGCCGACGCCGGCTTGCCAGTCCGGCACGCCGTCCTTGCTCGGCATGATCACCAGATGGTAATCGGCGACCACGTAGGTGAAGTCGGCATTGCCCGAATGCAGCTCGAACACCACGCTGTCACTGCCGTTGGCGCTGACCTTGGCCACATCGCCCAACACGGTCTTGGCCGCCGAGCTGGATTTTTCTCCGAGGTGATGCTGGATCGAGGCGACCACATCGTCGGCGGTCAGGGTCTTGCCGTTGTGGAAGGTCACACCCTGGCGCAACTTGAAGGTCCAGACGCGTGCGTCGGGGGTTGAGGTCCAGCTTTCAGCCAGTTCGGGGATGGCCGAGCCGTCTACGGCGATTTCAGTCAGGGTGTTATAGATCGCCGAGAAGCCGACAAAGGTGAAGGTGTCGACCCAGGAGCCAGGGTCTTTCGAGTCGGTGGTGCTGGCACCCGCCAGGCCCAGGCGCAGCACGCCGCCGGGTTTCGGTGTCGCCTCTGCAGCCATGGCGCCAAACGGCAGGCCCATGGAGAACGCTCCGGCCACCGCCGCAGCTGCCGCGCTGTACTTCAGGAAGTCTCTGCGCGGGAAACTGAATTCTTGGTTCGCTTGAGTAATCTTGTTTTTGTTATCGCTCATTGCATTGCCCCTGATCAAAAACTAATGGAATACCGGTTCAACACCACGCAAGACACCGGGCCAAGGCCCGGTGCGCATAACCTTTGAATCGCCAACAGTCACACCTGGATCGCCTTCACTTCGACGAATTCGTTGAGCCCCTCTTCCCCCCATTCACGTCCGTTACCGGATTGTTTGTAGCCGCCGAAAGGCGCCTGGTAATTGAATGCCGCGCCATTGACAAAGCACTGGCCCGCCCGCAGTTGCCGGCCCAATTGCAGGGCTCGTTCGGCACTGCCGGCCCAGACGCCGCTGGACAGGCCGAACGGCGAGTCGTTGGCGAGCTGGATCGCCTGCGCCTCATCGGCATAGGGGATCAGGCACAGTACCGGGCCGAAGATCTCTTCCTGCGCGATGCGCATGCGGTTGTCGACATCGGCGAACAGCGTCGGGCTGACGTAATAGCCCCGTTCGAATGCCGCGGACGAATCGCCGCCGCACAGCAGCCGCGCGCCTTCCTCCTGGCCGACCTTGATGTAATCGAGCACGGTACGGCGCTGGCCGGCCGAACACATCGGGCCGAGAAAACTTTGCGGGTCGAGGGGATCGCCCATGCGCAGGCTCAAGGTTTCTGCCAACGCCAGTTCGACGGCCTCGGCATACCGACTGGCCGGCAGCAGCATGCGCGTCAGCGCCGTGCAGGTCTGGCCGGAGTTGATCATCACGTCCTGCACGCCATAACGCACGGCGGCAGCCAGGTCGGCGTCCTCGGCAATCAGCAGCGGCGACTTGCCGCCCAGTTCCAGGCACACCCGCTTGACCGAAGGTGCCGCCGCTTGCGCGACCCGCACCCCGGCGCCGGTGGAACCGGTGAACGACACCATGTCCACATCCGGGTGTTTGGCCAACGCTTCGCCAACTTTCGAACCGGGCCCGCTGACCAGGTTGAACACCCCGGCCGGCAGGCCGATGGCCTCGATCATCTGCGCCAGCAGGAAGGCATGCAGCGGCGTTTCCTGACTCGGCTTGACCACCACCGTGCACCCGGCAGCCAGGGCCGGAGCGAGTTTGCCGATCAACTGGTGCAGCGGGTAATTCCACGGATTGATGAACGCACAGACACCCACCGCCTCACGAATCACCAGCGAGTTGCCGACCTCGCGCACTTCGTCCATCAGGCCGGCGAGTTCGACGTACTGCTCCAGGCCAACGATCGGCCCGTCCACCTGCACCGAACGGCACCATTGCACCGGCATGCCCAGCTCAGTGGTGATCACCGCGGCCATTTCATCGGCGCGGGCGCGCAGTTGTTCTGCCAGCGCGCGGATGTAGCCGGCACGCACGCTCGACGGCGTGCGCGACCATGGACCAAAGGCCTTGCGTGCGGCGGCCACGGCGTTGTCGACATCGCATTCGTCGCCCAGGGGCACGCTGCCGGCGACTTCTTCGGTGGCCGGGTTGATCACCTCGGCGATGCCCTGGCCCGACGGGGTAATCCAGCGGCCATCGATAAACAGTGCCTTGTGGTTAAGCATGCAGCTGGGCCTCCATCAGTTCATGGGCACAACGGGCGATGCGCTGACAGGCATCGCGCAGCGGACCGGCGCCGACCACCAGGCCGAGGCGAATGTGCCCGGCCGCACTCGGCCCGAAGGCTTCACCGGCCAGTACCGAAACACCGTGGCGATCGAGCAGACGGTCGGCAAATGCCTGGGCGCTGAGCCCGGTTTCGCGGATATCGACCATCACGAACATCCCGCCGTCGGGCTTCAGGGCACGTACGCCCGGGCAATCGGCCAGGGATTCACACACCAGGTCGCGGCGCTGGCGATAGGCTTCGCGCATGGCGTCCAGTTCCGGCAAGTTGCTTTCCAGCGCCACCACGGCAGCGTCCTGAACGAAGTCCGGCGAACCATAGAGCATGCACAGCGCGAGGTTTTCCAGGTGCGCGGTCAGGGACGGCGACGCCACCACCCAACCGACGCGCCAACCGGTCATGGCGTGGGATTTCGACAGGCTGTTGAGGGTCGCGGTGCGCTCGGCCATGCCCGGCAGGCTCGCCGGGCTGACGTGTTCGCCCTCGAACAGCAGCTCGCTGTAGACCTCATCGGAAATCAGCCACAGGTCGTGGGCGATGCACAGTTCCGCCAAGGCTTGCCAGGTGCTGCGCGGCAGGCTCGCGCCCGACGGGTTGTGCGGACTGTTCAGCGCCAGTGCACGGGTACGCGGGGTGATGCGGGCGGCGACGTCTTCCGGCAGTACCCGGAAACCGTTCTCGGAACGCACCGGCACCGGCACGACCTTGGCACCGCATGCGCCGAACACCGCTTCGTAAGTGACGTACATCGGCTCGGCGACTATCACTTCATCGCCGGGATTGAGCACGCACTGGGCGACGCAGAACAACGCGCATTGCGCCCCGGCCAGCACCGTGACCTCATCGGCCGAAACGACCTGGCCGCTGCGCTTCTGATGACGCCGGGCGATGGCTTCGCGCAAAGCGCGCTTGCCGCGTACATCAGCGTAATGGGTGTTGCCGGCCAGCAGGCTATCGATCGCCCCCTGGACGATGGGTTGTGGCGTGTCGAAATCCGGGTCGCCCACGGACAGCAGCAGGATGTCTTCGCCCTGCTCGCGCAATGCCAGCGCGCGGTAGTGAATATCCCAGGCGGCGGCGCCGTCACCGGCGATTCGTTGCGTCAGATCGGAAAAGCGCATGGCCCTACTCCCTCTAAAAAGTTGAACGTCAGCGAACGCATGCGTGCTTGAGTTCGATCAGGGTGACCCCGTTGCGCTTGAAGCCCAGGCGCAGGTCGGTTTGCAGTTCCGCGAGGTTCTGCGGCTGGGTTACGGAGCAACCGAAGGCACGGCCAAGGGCGGCGAAATCCGGATTACGCGGCAGTACGCCGATCGGCTCGATGTCCAGGCCAAGCATGTCGTCGCGGATCTGCCCCAGGGCGTCGTTGTTCCACAGCAGCACCACCAGCGGGCTATCCAGCTCCTCGACCGCAGTGGCCAGTTCTTGCGCGGTGTAGAGGAAACCGCCATCGCCCACCAGCACCAGGCCTGGCCGTTGCGGTGCACCGAACTTGGCGCCGATACCGGCCGGCAAGCCGTAGCCCAAGGTGCCGTAACCGGTCGGATGCAACCAGCTGCGGGTGGCCTGGCTGGCGAAGGCGTAGTTGCCGGTGTAGGCCAGCTGGGTCATGTCGGTACTGATGAAGGCGTCTTGCGGCAGTTCGGCAGCGATGCGATCAAGGATGGCTTGATGGATCAACTGCAACGAGCCATGGCTGGCCTTGACCGCTTCATGCAATGCGGCGACCGAGGCAACCGCTGCGCTGGCATCCCGTACATCGTTTGGCAGACGCTCCAGCAAACCGCTGAGGGTTTGTTGGGCATCACCCTGCAACGCCACCGTACAGGGGTAGAAATCGTTGAATTTGCGCGGATCGATATCCACACGCAGGAGTTCAGCGTTGAGCGGCAGGCGTTCACGCCAGTAATCGGTATCGGCCATTTCGGTGCCGACCGCCAGCACCACGTCGGCTTCGGCGATCAAGTTCCAGCCCGGCTCTACGCACAGGGACGAACCGGCATTGAGCGACGCGTCGGGTGGCAACAGGCCCTTGCCGGCAACGCTGGTGAACAGCGGCGCGGCCAGTCGAGTGCTGAGTTCATTCAGTTCTTTCGCCGCATTCAAGGCACCACCACCGGCGATGATCATCGGACGCTTTGCGCCGTTGAGCTTGGCCACGGCTTGATCCAGTGCAGTGGCGGACGCCGGACCACGCCCCGGACGACGCACCACGTCATTGCTCCAGTCTCGCGCCACGGGTGCCGACAACACGTCCAGCGGCACCGAAATATGCACCGGCCGTGGACGCTCGCTGTCGAACACCGCATAGGCACGGGCGATCAATTGCGGCAGGTCTTCGGCGGACAAGGCGACGGCGGAGAACGCGGTGATCGGCGCGGTCATGGCGCGCTGGTCCTGGCACTCGTGCAGGATGCCCCAGCCCTTGCCGAGGCTGGCGGTGTGGTTGACGCTGGAAATCACCAGCATCGGAATAGAGTCGGCATAGGCCTGGCCGATACCGGTGGCGGCGTTGGTCACGCCGGGGCCGGTGATGACGAAGCACACGCCGGGTTTGCCACTGACCCGGGCATAGCCGTCGGCCATGAAACTGGCGCCCTGTTCATGGCGGGTCAGCACGTGGCGAATGCCGCTACCGGGCAGGCCGCGATACAGCTCAAGGGTGTGCACGCCGGGAATGCCGAACACGGTATCGACACCGTAGTTGGCCAGCAGACGCACCAGCGCCTGGCCACCGGTCAAGGTTTTGTCTTGCATGTTCAGGTCCTCACGCATGAGCGATGCGAATCAACGCATCGACCGCGGTCGTGCCATGGGCGCCGACCAACAATGGGTTCACATCGAGTTCCAGCAACTGCGCGGCGTTTTCGCAGGCGTAGTCGGCCACGGCGCGGATCGCCGCCACCAGTGCGTCCAGGTCCGCCACTTCGCGCCCACGAAAACCTTGCAGCAACGGGGCGCTGCGCAGGCTCAGCAAGGCCTGGCGAATTGCGCCGTCGGTGGTCGGCAGCAACAGGCTGCGACTGTCCTTGAGCAACTCCACCAGAATCCCGCCCGCGCCAATCACCAGCGCCAGGCCAAAATCGTTTTCGCGCTTGATGCCGACGATCAGTTCGGCCAGCGGTGGCTTGGCCATCGGCTCCAGCAGCACTTGATCGAAGGGCACGTCCGGCGCGTACGCGGCAATGTTCGCCCGCATGTTTTCCAGGGCAGCGCTCAGGGCGGCGCTGTCCTCGAGGTTCAGGGCCACGGCGCCGGCTTCAGTCTTGTGCGGCAACTGTGCACTCACGGCTTTCAATACCAGCGGATAACCCAGTGCCTGGGCATCGTTCAGCGCGTTGTCCGGGTTGCTCAATACACCATTGGGTGTCGGTAGACCGAACGCACGCAACGCCTGTTTCGAGTCCCACTCATTGAGCAGCTGTCCTTCGCCTTCCAGCGCTTGCGGGCAGAGTGGCACGAGGGCCGATTCGCCCAGCGCCAGCAACGCCTGGCGGTTGCGCTGATAACCGGCGATGCGGCCCCAGGCAGCCAAGCCGTCTTCCACGCCTTGCAATGCCGCCACACCTTGGGCATGCAACTGCTCGCGGGCGTGGGCCGGCAACAGTTCCGGGAATGCCGAGGTGACGAATCCGGTCTTGCCATGCCGCACCAGCGCCTTGCAGTACAGGTCCAGCAGCAGGTCGCACTCCTTGCGCTCGCCGGTAAACTCCGCCGGATAGTCGAGCACCAGCATCGCCGCATCGGCTTCGGTGCGCAGGGCGCTGTCGAGCATGCGGTTCAGCGCCTCGCCGTCGCCCCAGATCGCCGTGGTGAAATCCAGCGGGTTGACCAGGTTGGCGTAGCTGGGCAGCACCTCGGCCAGTTCGCCGACTTGCCCGGCATCGAGCTTGGGCAAAGCCAGTTCATTGCGTTCCGCGTAGTCGGCGATCAAACCAGCATCGCCACCGGAACAGGCCAGCGCGATCAGGCTGTTGCCCGCCGGCAAGTTGCCGCAGGCCGCCGCTTTCAGGGTTTCGACGAAGCTCACCGGGCCGCTGACGCGAATCACCCCGAGGCGATCGAACAGCGCGTCGTACAACGCATCGGAACCGGACAGCGAACTGGTGTGACTCAGGGCCAGTTCAGCGCCGATCTGCGACACGCCGGTTTTCAGTGCGATGATCGGGATGCCCTTCTCCAGCGCCTTGTGCGCGGCGCGGGCGAATCCCGGGACGTTCTTCAGGCCTTCCAGGTGCAGGCCGATGGCGGTGACACGCGGCTCGTCGAGCAGAACGTCCATCAGTTCGGCCACGCCCAGTTGCGCCTGGTTGCCCACCGAGGCCATGTAGGCCACCGGCAGCGAGCGGTCGCTCATGGACAGGTTGTAGGCGAAGTTGCCGCTCTGGGTCAGCACCGCCACGCCCTTCTCCACCGCTTTGCCGCCATGGGCCACCGGCCACAGCGCGCTGCTGTGCAGGTAGTCGAGCAGGCCGTAGCAGTTGGGGCCGAGCAAGGCCATCTCGCCCGCGGCTTCGAGCAATTGCTGTTGCAGGGCCTGGCCTTCGGCGCCGGTCTCGGCGAAACCCGAGGCGTAGCAGATCGCGCCGCCGGTGCCGATGGCCGCAAGCTCCGCGACGCAGGTCAGGGTCAGGTCACGGTTGGTGGCGATGAACACCGCGTCGGGCCCGCACGGCAGGTCGGCAACGCTGCGCACGCACGGCACGCCTTCGAGGCTGTCGTGCTGCGGGTTGACCAGCCACATCTGTCCTGGGTAGCCGCCCTCGGCGCAGCGCTTGAGGGCGCGGGCCATGCTGCGGCCGCCGACAAAGGCCACATGCCGGGGCGCGAGCATGCGCTTGAGGTTGTCACGAATGGTCTGGGACATGGGAATTCTCCGGGCCGATCAGCGCAGCAGCGGCCGCAGCAGTTCGCGGGAAATGATGTGCCGCTGGATTTCCGAGGTGCCTTCCCAGACCCGCTCGATCCGCGCGTTACGCCAGATGCGTTCCACCGGACTTTCGTCCATCAGGCCCATGCCGCCAAAAATCTGCACCGCCTCGTCGGCCGCGCGACCGAGCACTTCGCTGGCGAACAGCTTGGCCATGCCGGCCTCGCCGTCGGTCATGGTGCCCTGGTCCATTTTCCAGGCGGTGTGCAGGGTCAGCAGCTCGGCAGCGCGAATCTGCGTGGCCATGTCAGCCAGCTTGAACGACACGCCCTGGAAGTTGCCGATGGCCTGGCCGAACTGTTTGCGATCCGCCGCCCATTGCAGCGACACGTCCAGCGCCCGTTGCGCCTGGCCCACGCAGTTGGCGGCGACCATGACCCGGCCGGCGGTGAGCCAGGCGTTGGCCACGTCCCAACCCTTGCCGACTTCGCCCAGGACTTTATTGGCCGGCACGCGGCAGTCGTCGAAGAACATTTCGAAGGTGTGGTAACCGCGGTTGCTCACGCACTTGGGACCCCGGCGGATGGTCATGCCCGGGGTGTTGCGGTCGACCAGGAACGAGGTCACGGCGTTGCGCTTGCGGCCGTTGTGTTCGTAAGTGTCAGTGACGGCGAAGACGATGGCGAAATCGGCGTGGCCGGCGTGGCTGATGAAGTGCTTGCTGCCGTTGAGCACGAAGTCGTCGCCCTCACGCACAGCGCGGGTCTTGATCGCGTTGGCGTCGGAGCCGGCGCCCGGTTCGGTCAGCGCGAAGCAGTCGATTTTCTCACCCTGGATACACGGCAACAGGTAGTCGTTGATCTGCTCGCCGGTGCAGGCCATGAGGATTTTCGACGGCCGCGCAACGAAAACGTGCAGCGCCCAGGAAACCTTGGAAAGCTCACGTTCGATCAGTGCCTGGGACAGGTAGTCCAGGCCACCACCGCCCACCTCCTCCGGCATGTTGAAGGCATAGAAACCGGCGGCGATCGCCTTGCCGCGGATCTGCGCGGCCAGCTGCGGGGAGACTTCGTCGGCGCGGTCGACCTCGGTTTCATAGGGCAGCAGTTCCTTCTCGACGAAGCTGCGTACCGAGTCCACCAACATTTCTTGTTCTTGGGTCAGTTGGAAATTCATGCTGCTACCTGTTGTTCGTGTGCAATGAGAGGTTTGCCGAGATTTAGCGACCGATAAAACGTGCCGGGCGTTTTTCCGTGGCGGCGCGCAGGGCTTCGTTGCCGTCTTCACTGCGCCCACAAAGCAGGCCGGCGGCCAGTTCCGCTTGCAGTTGCTCGGGCAAGTTGCGCTCGGCGCCTTCGCGCATGAGCTTTTTGGTCTGGGCGAAAGCAAAGGTCGGCCCGGCGGCCAGGCGTGCGGCGAGTTCGCCAGTGACGCTCAGCAGCTGCTCGTCGGCGCAGACTTCGCCGACCAGCCCGGCGGCCAGGGCGCGGTCGGCGCCCCACAATTCGTCGAGGAACAGCAAGCGCTTGGCTTGCTCGGTGCCGATCAGCCGTGGCAAGTGCCAACTGGCGCCGGCGTCCGGCGAGTACGCCATGCTGGTGTAGCCGGCCTTGAACCGAGCCGATTGCCCGGCGATGCGCAGGTCGCAGCACAGGGTCAGGTCCATCCCGGCGCCGACGGCGGTGCCGTTGATCGCGGCGATGGTCGGTTTTTCCAGGCTGTGCAGGCGGGTCATCAGGGCGTGGGCGGTTTCGGTCCAGCCGTAGGTTTCCAGGGCGCCACGGGCTTCGGCTTCGGCCCATTCCGCCAGGTCGGCGCCGGCGCAGAAGCTGCGACCGCTGCCGGTCAAGACCACCACGCGCACCGCCGGATCGGCGTTGAAGGTGTCGAGCAAGGCGTGCAGGTTTTTCAAGGTCGGAATGTCCAGCGCATTGCGCTGGGCGGTGCGATTGAGGGTGATCCAGGCGACGCCGGCTTCGACCTGACTGAGCAGCGAATCATGAGTAGTCATGCGAGTCCTCGAATTATTGTGATTGGTCTGAGGTGATGCGACTTGAGGCCATACTAAACGAGTGTTCAGTAAGGCGGCAATCGGTGGAGAAATGGGCTGTAACACGCTCGAATATTCAATAACACATTGGTTTTATTAGTTTTTTTTCAGATTTCGAGGGATGCGCCTCTGCTGCTGTTACAACTTCGAACAACTGGCGACAGGACGCAGATCTATTGCCCACCACAAAACCAATGTGGGAGCGGGCTTGCTCGCGAAGAGGCCCTGTCAGTCAACATTATTGGTGACTGACACAGCGCTTTCGCGAGCAAGCCCGCTCCCACAGGGAATGTGTGTGATAGAAGGAGTTAAACAGTCGGCAGGCTCGGCGCCAGCACCGCCCCGCGCTTGCGATGGATCAGGAAGTACGCGCCATAACACAGCGCAATGAATCCAAAGCCCCAATACAGCGATGGCCGCTGGGTTTCATCCAGTGCCAGGAACACGAACAGCGAGCAGCACAGTGCGATGCACATCAGCGGCAACACCGGGAACCACGGTGCGCGGTATTTCAGGTCGCTGAGTTGGCCGCCGTCACGCAGGTAGGCCTTGCGGAACTTGTACTGCGCCAGTGCGATGACAATCCAGGTCACGGTGCCCGACATCCCGCTCACTGCCATCAACACCATGAACAAGGTGTCGGCGGCGACGAAACTGGTCATCAGCGACACCAGCGCAAAGCACAGGGTGATGCTCAAGGCGCGCAACGGCACGCCGCGCTTGCTCAATGGCGAAAGACTTTTCGGCGCCATGCCGGTTTTCGACATGGCCCACAGGATGCGCGTCGAGGCATACAGGCCGGAGTTGCCCACCGACAGGATCGCCGTGAGGATCACGAAGTTCATCAGGTCGGCGGCGTAGGGAATGCCGACCATGTCGAACACCTGCACGAACGGGCTTTCCATCAGCCCCGCCTGCTGCCACGGCACGATCGCCGACAAGACGATAATAGCCAGCACGTAAAAGATCAGTACACGGAACACCACGTTGCGCACTGCACGGGGAATGCTTTTTTCCGGCTGATCGGTTTCACCCGCCGCCACACCCATTATCTCGCAGCCCTGGAAGGCATAGACTACGGTCATCATCACCGCGAACACCGCGGACAGGCCGTTGGGGAACAGCGAATCACCGATCAGATTGGTTGCCATCGGCGCCGGTGCGCCACTGCTCAGCGGCATCACACCGAAGATCACCAGCACGCCGACCACGATGAACCCGAGAATCGCCGCGACCTTGATCCCGGAGAACCAGTATTCCGCTTCACCGAAGGCACGGGTCGCCAGGGCATTGATACCGAACAGCACCACCACGAACAGCGCCGACCAGTACCAGATCGGCACCGCCGGGAACCAGCGGGTCATCAGCATCCCGGCGGCGGTGAATTCCAGGCCCACGGTGGTGGCCCAGCTCATCCAGTACACCCAGCCAATCATGAAGCCGGTGGCCGGGCCGATGAATTTGGTGGCGTGGGTCTGGAACGAACCGGACACCGGCATCTGCACCGACAGTTCGCCCAGGCAGACCATCACCAGGTACATCAGGAAACCGGCAACCAGGTACGCCAGGATCGCCCCCACCGGCCCGCCCTGGTTGATGGTCACCCCGGACCCCATGAACAGCCCGGTGCCGATCACGCCGCCCAGGGACAGCATGAAAATGTGCCGGCTTTTCAGGGCGCGGGTCAGTTGGATGCCTTTACGATCAGTGGATTCGTTCATGCCCGGCACCTCGAGTCGGTGGCACGGACAGCGCATGACAGGTCGTCACGGCGCAGGGAGGAAGGAGCTTTACGGCAATTCATTATTATTATCTCCAATAAGCTTCGAAGACCGCGCTGCGGCGGTTGCGTCGATTATTGGAAAGCCATGTAAGGTCGCGTTGTACGTAAAGATCGAAGTTGTAGAAAGTCGTAACAAAAATGTACGTCAGCTCTGCAACAGGCCTTTGAGGGTATGCAGTGAACGTTGCAGTTGTACTTCGACGGCGGGCACCAGCGCTCGAATCGTCGGTTCATCATTGCCCAGCGCCGCCTCTTCCAATGTGCGTAATACCGAGGCAAATGCCCGAAACCCCAGGGAATCGCTGCTGCCGGCCAAACGGTGGGCAAGCTGTGCAACTTCGGTGCAATCGTCGGCTTCGATGGCTTCGCCCAGTGCCTCACGGTGTTGCAGGATCGAATCGCGCAGCACGGCCAGCAGGCCCTGTACTTTCTGTTCGCCGAGCAAGGTGCGATGGGTTTGCAGCAAGGGCCAGTCCATCGCTTCATCGTCTACCGGCGACGGGGCGGGAGTAGCCTGCCCCGCCAGCACCTGTCGCAGGTTTTCCAGCTTCAAGGGTTTGGCCAGGATGCCATCCATGCCGGCATCCAGGTAACCGCGCACCAGCGCCGGTTGCACGCTGGCGGTCAGGGCAAAGATACGTGTTTGCCGGTTCGGTCCGTCGTCGCTACGGATCTGTTGGCACAACTGGACGCCACTCATCCCCGGCAGGTGCACATCCAGCAAAATCAGGTCGAACGTCCGCGCCGCGCATTGCACCAAAGCCTGTTCAGCATCGATAGCCAGCCAGACCCCATGCCCGTCCCGTCGCAGCAGGCCCTCGGCGACTTCACGGTTGAGCGCCACGTCCTCGACCACCAGGATGTCCAGCGCCGGGCCCGCCATCTGGGTCGGTGCCGGGTTCACAGCAGCGATCGCCGGCTGCAGCGTCACTTCGAACCAGAAACAACTACCGCGCCCGATTTCGCTGCTGACGCCGATGCAACCGCCGATCTTCTCCACCAGGTGTTTGCAGATGGCCAAGCCCAATCCCGTGCCGCCATAACGCTGGGCGACTTCTTCGCTGGCCTGGGTGAAGCGTTCGAAGATCTTCGCCTGCATCGCCGGGGCAATGCCAATGCCATTGTCCGTGACACTCACCCGCAAACGTTGGCCGGGCGCAAGCAACGCCACTTCGACACTGACGTCGCCGCCTTCAGTGAACTTGATCGCGTTGGCCAACAGGTTGCTCAACACTTGCCGCAAGTATTGCTCGGCGCCGTGGTGATGCTCGGCGACCTGCTGATCGACCCGGCAATTGAGGACCGTGTCGTTGTCCAGCGCCTTGGGTTCGAGCAACGTGAGGACTTCGTCGAGCAATTGGCGAATGGAGAAATTTACCGGTTCAGGCAGGCTGGTCCCCTCCTCCAGCTTGGCGAAATACAGCACTTCGTTGAGGATGGTCAGCAGACCCTCGCCGGCCTTGTGCAGCGCATCCAGGCGCTTGCCGTCCTGCGGTTCGAGACGGGCACCACGCAATAATTCGGCCATGCCCAGGATACCGTTGAGCGGCGTGCGCAGTTCGTGGCTCATGGTCGCCAGGAACCGCGACTTGGCGAGGTTGGCCGCTTCGGCTTCGTCCTTGGCGCGCATCAGGCTGGCGGTGCGGCGCTCGACCATTCGTAGCAATTCATCGCGGTTGTCCTGCAGGGCCAGGCGGTCGGTTTCCCGGCGGTCGATGTCACTGAGGATCGCCCTGCGCATGTCGTCGAGGGCATGGGCCACGGTGTCGATCTCGTCGTTCTGCGCGCTGCGCCGCTTGTCCAGGCGCAACGGCTCGTGCCATTGCCCGGCGGCAATGCGCCGGGCAAATTCGGCCATGACTTTCAGGTGGCGGGTCACCAGCCGATAGAACAGGCCCGACAGCGCCACCGACAGGCCGCAGAAAAACACCGCCATCCACAACAGGTTGGTCAGGCCGGTGGCATACAGGCGTTGATACACCGCCCCCAAATCGGTGCTGACCTGCAGTTCGCCGAGATGACGCAACGGGCCGGAAGGCGGTTGGTAATCCAGGGCAAAACGCTCGATACGCAACGGCCCTGCAGGCGCGGGGTTGCCTTGCACCAGGTCGAAATCGGCACCGGTCAAATGCACCCTGGCGACGTCGGAGAAATCCACCAGACCGCGCAACTGCACCTTCAACTGCTCCTCGTCCAGATCCCAGAGGCTGCGCTCCAGGCTGGCCAGGTAACCGGCGCGGATCAGCTCCATGCGCGAGTCGATCTCGCGCATTTCCCGGCGATACTCGATGTACAGCTGCACGCTGCTGGCCAGCACGGTAAAACACAGGCTGAACAGCAGAATGAACAGCAGCAGGCGCCGCAACAGTCCGCCGGGACGCGCGCGAATCATTGCGCGTCCGCCGGCAGGTTGATCATGTCGCGGTAGGTGACTTCGCTTTCATTGAGCAGGCGCTCGACATCACCGGCATCGACCATGCGCTGCAACTGCGCATCGATCTGCGGCATCTGTGCGGCCAGTGGCGAGCGGCGGGAAACGGCGACCCGCAGGTAGTCCACGCTCAGGGCCTTGGGCAAGGCGACGATGTCCTCGGCGCCGGGCAGGTTTTCCACGTACAGCTCGCCGGTGCGGCGCTCCTGGGTGATGAAATCGATGCGCCCGCGAATCAGCTTGCCGAAGTTCTGCCGGCTGCTGGCGACCCATTCGATGTTGTTGTGCTGCGCGACCATGCGATCGAACGCCACGCCGTAGCTTTCACCGAACAGCAGGCCGCCACGGTAATGGGCCAGGTCCTGCAGGTGTTCGAACTTCACCGGATGCTGGCGATTGATGAACAACGCCACTTCTTCGCGCAGCACCGGTACGCTGGAAAACAGCATGCTCTGTTCCCGTTGCGCGGTGCTGTAGGCCAGCACCACATCGACCCGGCCTTCGGCGGCGTCGAGCAGGCAGCGTTTCCAGTTGCCCAACACCACGACCTCGACCTCGTAGCCGAGCTGGCTGAACAACTGCTTGACCACGCTCGGCGCCAGACCGCGGACCTGCTTGCCGTCGCTCCAGGAAATCGGCGGATACACCGGGTAATCGCAGTAGCGGATTTTTTCCGCGGCCTGCACCGTGCCCGCCGACAACACCAGCACTACCCAGAGCCAGCGCCTCACTGCCGTCACGCCGCCAGGCTGGCAGTGAACAGGTACCCGGCGCCGTGGATGGTGATGATCAGCTGCGGTTCGGCGGGATCGTCGTGCAACTTGCGGCGCAGGCGCCCGACCAGCACGTCGATCGAGCGGTCGTTGGGCACCCATTCGCGGTTGCGGATCTGGTCCATCAACTGGTCGCGGCTGAGGGTGTGGCCGCTGTTGCGCAAGAACACGCTGAGCAACTGGTATTCGCCGTGGGTCAGCAAGGTCTCGCAGCCGGCCGGGTCGATCAGGCGTCGGCGGTCGGTGTCCAGTGCCCAGCCGGCGAACTGTTTGACCGGTTTGGCGACGGCGGCGACCGGCTGTGGCGTTTGCGCATGGCGGACCCGGCGAATCAGGTTTTTTGCCCGGGACACCAGTTCCCGCGGGTTGAGGGGCTTGATCACGTAGTCGTCAGCGCCGCATTCGAGGCCGACGATGCGGTCGATTTCGTCGTTGCGACCGGTGATCAGGATGATCCCGACTTCCGAGCGCACCCGCAGTTCGCGGGTCAGGGTCAGGCCGTCCTTGCCCGGCAGGCGGATATCGAGCATGACCAGGTCGACCGCCTGGTTGGCCAGGAAGGTTTCGGCCAGTTCCGCCGTGGCGGCGCAATGCACGTCGTAGCCTTCCTGGGACAGGTAGGCATGCAACAGTTCGCGAATCAGCGGATCGTCATCGACGATCAGTACCCGAGGAGTCATTGCTGGGTGTCCTGCTTGTTTCTTATTAGGGGGACTGCATCAGCGGCAGAGAGTAGCCACTGCTGAACGGGTGATCAACAGCTGCTCGTCTGCAGGCAAAAACGCTGGCGGCCGCCGGCCTGCAAACCATCGACCCAGGCCTCGCAAATCTGCATGCCCTGCTCGGGGGTAAAGGTCCCGGGGTTGAGCCCGGACTCCAGCCACAGGCCATCGAGCAGTGCGCTGAGGCTGATCGCGGCCAGATCGGCATCGAAATTCTCCCAGCCCTCCTCCTGCGCCAATTCCCTGAGCACCTTGCCCAGGATCGCGCGGTACTCGCCATAGGAATGATCGTGGGCCTGATTGATCGCCTCGGCGGTTTTCACCGCGCCCCAGAAGGCGAGCCAGGCGTCGATCAGCTGCGGGTCGAGCAATTCGGCGGAGAACGAACCGCGGAAAAACGCCGACAGGCGCTCGCGGGCATTGGGCGCCGCTTGCTCCATGGCATCGCGCAGCAGGGTCATGACGCGCCCGGTGATCGCCATGTAGGCCTCGGCCACCAGTTCGTCCTTGCCCGAATAGTGATGGCTGATCAGCCCCACCGACACACCCGCCTCGGCGGAAATCTTGCGGATCGACGCGCCCTGGAAGCCATGGCGCTTGAGGCACACCAGCGTCGCCTCGATCAGGTTGGCTTTGCGCAACTCCGGTTCCATGCGAGAAAAACGGGCTTCCTGGTTCATGGGCGACGCTCCTGGTTTGTCCATCGTTGAACGACTGTACAGCAAGAGGCGGTTTGGCTGCCACATCGTGTAATCGTTCTTCGCAGGCAAGCCTGGCTCCTACATTAGATTGCGTATTACCCTCACCGTCCGCCTCGCCATTTAATACACCTTCATGATTTGCTCACTTCGCAATACCGCATTGGCTGCCCTGTGCCTGTCACCCTTCGCCGCTGCCGGGATCGAGGTGATCCAACCGGTGCACCCGGTGTGGTTGCTGGAACAACCCTACGCCGGGAATGCCCTGCTCACCGCACGGACCTTCGGGGACAGTGCCTATGGGGATTATCGCGTCAATGCCACGTTGCAGATCAGTTGTTCCCAAACAGCCCGTTTGACCCTGCAGATCGCACCGGCATCCCTGGGTTTTGACAGCGATCCCTTTGAAGGTCCCGATGCAACCGCCGATGGGCCCCTGCAGATCACCACGGGAACACGTCCCAGCGTCGAGCATCGGGTTTCCGGCAGCTGGACCGCTGGCGGGGCTTTCCAGGTAGGGGACTTGTTTTCGATCAGTACGGACATTGCACCGTCTGAGCTGGAGTATTGGCTGAGCGATGCTTCGCGCGGACAGCCGCTGAAACTTTCGTTGGCCCCGGCGAAAACAGGCGGGAAACCACTGACCGCTACATTTTCGTTGCCGCAAGACAATCAAGGGTTGAAACACGCGTGCCTTGGGGCCAGGCCAGGGTTGTGAAGTTGGCAGGTCCGCCGCCATCGCTGGCAAGCCAGCTCCTACAGGTTACGCGTTGGTCACGGATTCTGCGTACACCCATTACCCCTGTAGGAGCTGGCTTGCCAGCGATGAGGCCAGCCCGTACAACCGAGCATTCAGATCAATCCCGATACCCCGGCGCCACCCGCTCCAACAACCTCAACAACGCCGCCCAAGCCAATTGCATCGCATCCGGATCGCTCAACTCCCCCTCCTCAAGCGGCCGCCCCGGATCATTGAACTGCCGCTCGGTATGCGCACAAACCTCATCCGGTGGCAACACCACCTCGCCAGCCGCCTGCGCCGCCAGCTGGATTTCGCAAGCCTTTTCCAGGTAATACATGCGCAAAAATGCCTGGCTGACGGTTTCGCCCACGGTCAGCAGGCCGTGGTTACGCAGCATCAATACCGGCTTGTCGCCCATGTCCGCCACCAACCGTTGCTGCTCACTCATGTCCAGCGCCACGCCTTCGTAGTCGTGGTAGGCAACCCGGCCATAGAACTCCATGGAAATCTGGTTCACCGGCAACAACCCGCACTTGAGCGCCGCCACCGCACAACCGGACTTGGTGTGGGTGTGCAGCACGCACTGCGCATCTTCCCGGGCGCCGTGAATGGCGCTGTGGATCACGAACCCGGCCGGGTTCACCGGGTACGGCGACGGCTCGACGGCGCGGCCATCGAGGTCGATCTTGACCAGGTTGGACGCGGTGATTTCGTCGAACATCAGCCCGTAGGGATTGATCAGGAAGTGATGCTCAGGTCCCGGAATACGCACCGAGATGTGGGTGAAGATCAGGTCGGTCATGCGAAAGTGCGCAATCAGGCGATAACAGGCCGCCAGTTCTTCGCGCAGGCGCTGTTCGGTCACGCTGCATTCAGGGGTGGTCAGGGGTGTGGCGATGTTGTTCATCGGGCGGATTCTCCAGGCAGTTCGGCTGGGCAGACAGTAAGACTGGACGCTTCGACACGTCCAGCCATCCTCGCGACTTATTTGCTGGCCCAGGCGTTGAAGCGCTCTTCCAGTTCTTCGCCATGGTCGACCCAGAATTCGACGTTCATCGACAACGCGCCCTTGAGGTTCTGCGGCGCCGTGGGCACCCACTGTGCCAGTTTGTCATCGAGACGCGCGGCAGCCTGGATGTTGGTCGGGCCGTAGGGGATCTGCTCGACGTATTTCACCTGGGCATCCGGCTGGTTGGCGAAGGCGATGAAACGCTTGGCCTGGTCGACGTGCCGGGAGCCCTTGATGATCGCCCAGTAGTCCATGCCGTACAGGCTGCCGGGCCAGACCAGACCCAGGTGGCTACCTTTCTGCGCGGCGTCGGCAATGCGCCCGCTGTAGGTCGAGGTCATCACCACATCGCCGGCGGTCAGCCATTGCGGCGGTTGCGCGCCCGCCTCCCACCACTGGATGTATGGCTTGAGTTCCGTGAGTTTGGCAAATGCCCGGTCCACGCCCTGCGGGGTGCCAAGCACCTTGTACACCTCATCGACCTTGACCCCGTCCGCCAGCAAGGCGAACTCCAGGTTGTACACCGCGCGTTTACGCAGCCCACGCTTGCCGGGGGTTTTCTTCACGTCCCAGAAGTCTGCCCAGGAGGTCGGGGCCTGGGCCAGTTTGTCGGTGTCGTAGGCAATGGCCACGCTCCACACCAGCGCGGCGGAACCGCATTCCTGCGCCGCCTCGGGGATCAACTGGTCGGCTTGCCCCAGACGGGTCCAGTCCAGCCGCTCGTACATGCCTTCCTCGCAACCGCGCATCAGGTCCGGGCCTTCGATCTGCACCACGTCCCAGTCGACGTTGCCGGTGTCGACCATGACTTTGATTTTCGCCATCTCGCCGTTGTATTCACTCTGGATCACCTTGCTCTGATCCACGGCGGCAAAAGGCTGGAAGAACGCCACGTCCTGGGCTTTTTGTCCGGCGCCGCCGTAACCGACCACCACCATCTCCGATGCTGCCTGTGCGCTGCCCAGGCCCATGGCCAAGGTCAACGCCAAGGGATAAAAACCGTGCTTGAGCGTATTCGATTTCATCAGTGGTTCCTCGTGCAGGTGCCAGGCGACTGCAGGTCGGCATGGCCCTTTTTTATTGTTGGTGAGGGTCGCCCCAGGAGCGGGCTCGAAACGAAACTACTCAAGGCCCAGTAAAAAAACAAGTTGATTTTTTACTGAAGGTAAATTTCTATAGACCAAACAACAACAACGAAAACCTGATGCCTCTGTAGGAGCGAGCTTGCTCGCGATGGACTTGAGGGCGATGCGTTTATCCAGACAACACGCGTCATCGTTAACGTCCATCGCGAGCAAGCTTGCTCCTACAGGTCAGCCGCCGGAGTAACCGCACCATGCCGAGCCCGTCCCCTGCCTTCGCGCACCTGTTCGAACCCTTGCAGATCCGTGGCAAGCGCCTGAAAAACCGCATCATGTCCAGCGGTCACGACACCTCGATGCCCACCGACAACCTGGTCAACGAGCAACTGATTGCCTATCACAAGGCGCGTGCCGAAGGCGGTGCCGGGCTGATCGTGCTGCAAGTGGCCGGGGTGCATGACAGTGCGCGCTACACCTCCCATGTGCTGATGGCCACCGACGATGAATGCATCGAGGGCTACCGCAAACTCGCGCAAACCTGCCATGCCCACGGCACGGTGGTGCTGTCGCAAGTGTTCCATCCGGGGCGGGAAATCATGGAGTCCAGCGATGGCCTGCTGGCGGTGGCCTACTCGGCGTCGGCGGTGCCCAACGAGCGTTTCCGGGTGATGCCACGGGCGCTGGACCAGGCGATGATCGACGAGATCGTCGCCGGTTATGCCGCTGCTGCCCGACGCCTGCACCAGGCCGGCATCGATGGCGTGGAAGTGGTCGCCAGTCACGGTTACCTGCCGGCGCAATTCATCAACCCGCGGGTCAACCGCCGTACCGATGGCTACAACGGTGAGCTGGAACAGCGTTTGCGTTTCCTGCGCGAAGTCATTGCCGCCGTGCGCGCGGCGACTGATGAGCAATTCATCATCGGGCTGCGCATCTCCGCCGATGAGCGCGATCCTGAAGGGCTGACCGAAGACGAATCATTGACCGCCGTACAATCGCTGCAAGGGCAGCTGGATTACGTGCACATCGTCGCCGGTACTTCGGCATCCCTCGGTGGTGCGGTGCACATCGTGCCGCCGATGGCGATCGAAGCGGCGTACCTGGCCAAGGAGGCCGGCACCTTCAAGGCTGGCTTGAACATTCCCTTGTTCGTCACCGGGCGCATCAACCAGCCCCAGGAGGCCGAGTTGATTCTGGCCCGGGGCCAGGCCGATGTGTGCGGCATGACCCGGGCGCTGATCTGTGACCCGCAGATGCCCAACAAGACCGACACCGGCCACGTCGAAGATGTGCGCGCCTGCATTGCCTGCAATCAGGCGTGCATCGGGCACTTCCACAAGGGCTTGCCGATCTCCTGCATCCAGCACCCGGAAACCGGCCGTGAACTGACTTTTGGTCAGCGCCAACCAACTGCAAAACGCAAACGCATCATGATCGCCGGCGGTGGCCCGGCTGGCATGAAGGCCGCCGCCGTCGCCGCCCAGCGCGGGCATGACGTGACATTGTACGAGGCCAGTTCGCAACTGGGCGGCCAGGTGTTGCTGGCGCAATTGCTGCCACGGCGCAGCGAGTTCGGCGGCGCCAGCACCAACCTGCAGCGGGAAATGGAACTGGCCGGGGTGCGTGTGGAGCGCAATACCCGCGTCGACCGCACCCTGGTGGAGCAGGAAAAACCGGACATGGTGATCGTCGCCACCGGTGCCGAGCCCTATTGGCCGCCCTTCGAACGCGGCGGTGAATTGCAGGTGGTGGATGCCTGGCAAGTGCTGCGTGAAGAGGTGCAGATCGGCCGTTCCGTGGTGGTGGTCGACTGGCGCTGCGACTGGATCGGCCCCGGCATTGCCGAGCGCCTGACCCGGGCCGGGCATCAGGTGCAACTGGCGGTCAATGGCACCCATTGCGGGGAGAACCTGCCACTGTACGTGCGCGATCAACTGGCTGGCGAGCTGCACAAGCTCGCCATTCCCATCATCCCCTACGCCCGGTTGTACGGCTGCGACGACAACACGGTCTACCTGCAACACACCGCCAGCGGTGAGCCGATGTTGCTGGAAAATATCGATACGCTGGTGCTGTGCCAGGGCCATCAACCGGTGGATACCCTGGGTGCAGAGTTGCAAGGCCTGGTGGAATTTCGCCGCATCGGCGACTGCCTGGCGCCGCGTACCGCCGAAGAAGCGATTTACGAAGGGTTGAAAGTCGCGTGGGAGCTTTAAGCCTGTTTATACTCCGGGGCTTTGAAACACCCTTGTAGGAGCTGGCTTGCCAGCGATGGAGTCGATAACACCGCGATTATCCGGTAAGCACGCGTTATCGTTCACGACCATCGCTGGCAAGCCAGCTCCTACAAGGGTTCACGTTCTACCCGGTTTGGAATTCGCCATGAGCAACAGCAGCAAGACCCAGGCCGCATCAGGTAGCGCCGAACCGCATTTCCTCGGCACGCGCATCCGCGGCCTGCGCAAACGTCGGGGCATGACCCTGGCGGAATTGGCGCAACAGAGCGAACTGACCGCCGGCTACATCAGCCAGCTGGAACGCAACCTCGCCTATCCGTCGATCCCGGCGCTGTTCAACATCGCCCGCAGTCTCGGCGTGACTATCCAGTGGTTCTTCGCCAGCGAGGCGATCACCGATCCTGAAGACGACGGTATTGTCGTGCGCAAGCACAGCCGCCTGAACGTGCATTACGAAGACGGCATCGTCGATCAGCTGTTGACCCCGCAAGTCAACCGCCAGCTGGAAATGCTCCACTCGCGTTTCCCGCCCGGCACCTACAGCCAGCAAAGCTACAGCCACGACGGCGAAGAAGCCGGTTACCTGCTGTCGGGCAGCTTCGAGTTGTGGGTCGGCGAGCGCTACTTCCAGCTCAATGAAGGCGACAGTTTCAGTTTCTCCAGCCAGGAGCCGCACCGCTACGGTAACCCTGGCGAGGTGGATGCCGTGGTGATCTGGGTGATCACCCCGCCGACCTTCTAACGCCGGCCGCGCCCGCTTGCCTGAGCGACACATGCACGCTTGAGGGTGTCGCTCGGCAGTTCCTTGAACAGCGCGCGATAGCTGCTGGAAAACCGTCCCAGATGCCAGAACGACCAGTGCATGGCCACTTCGGCCACGGTGGTTTGCGTCGGCGTGCGGCTGAGCAGTTCGCGGCGGGCACTGTTGAGGCGGCGCAGGCGCAGCCACTGGGTCGGCGCCATGCCGGTGTAGGTCTTGAACGCGTGTTGCAGCTGGCGCAGCGAAACCCCGGCGACCCGGGACAACTCCAGCAGGTTGAGCTGCTCCTCCGGGCTGTCCGCCGCCCATTCCCCTACCCGCTGCATGATCGCCCGCTCCCCGGCCCGACGCTGCAGGGCGCCCTGGTCGAGGCGCACGCAGGCGTTGTCGAGGATGAACAGACAGTCCTCCAACAACTGTTGGGTCAAGGCTTCGCGGCTGGGCGGGTCGTAGGTCTGCGACAGCTGGGTCAGGGTTGCGCTGAGCCAGCGACTGAACAAGGCATTCTGCTGCGAGTTTAGCGGCGCCAGGAACAACCCCTCCAGCCGCGCGACGTCCAGCCCATGGCGCTTGACGAAGTCCGGGCCGAACACCACGGCGATTTCCTGGTAGTTCTCCGGGGTGATCCAGATGTTGCGGCTTTCACCGTTCAACACGTACAGCGCGTTATCACTGCGATCGAAACAGAACGCCAGCGAACCTTGCGGCGCACTGAAATTCTGCTCGACCCGGGTGTTCATCTGTTCCTCGTAGATCTCGACGCCCTGTAGATCCAGATAGCGCACCAATCCTGCGAAATGTCCCGGCGACATCTGTTGGTAATGCTGGACCCAGCCCGGTGTGGCGCGGATTTGCTCGGCGACATCGACGGTACTGAATGCTTGGACCTGTAACGAATTGCAAGCTGTCATGGGTGACCTTACGCACTCTTTTGGTGCGTTTTGTATTGCTAAAAGTGGATAGATGGAACCGTAAGCCTCGCCCAAGATAGACGTCAACGCGCTACAGGGGAAGCGTCCTACAGATGAATCGACTTTCTCCCGCGTTAACAAAACCAATAACGAGGTCTTTATGAATGCCCCTTTCGATCAGCTGTTCACTTGGCTGAAAGATCACAAGATTACCGAAGTCGAGTGCGTCGTCAGCGACCTGACCGGCATTGCACGCGGCAAAATCGCACCCACCAACAAGTTCCTG
Organism: Pseudomonas sp. IT-P218; assembly: GCF_949767605.1. Taxonomy (NCBI): domain Bacteria; kingdom Pseudomonadati; phylum Pseudomonadota; class Gammaproteobacteria; order Pseudomonadales; family Pseudomonadaceae; genus Pseudomonas; species Pseudomonas sp. IT-P218. Next base: position 168,382 of record NZ_CATKQQ010000001.1, on the reverse strand, counting down.
CATGAGCGAGGCATGCGCCTGCCGGAAAGTGTGCTGTTGCAAACGGTAACCGGGGACTTTGTCGACGACGACATCTACTACGACCTGCTCGATCCTGCCGATATCGACATGGTCTGCAAGCCGGTGTCCGATGCGGTGTACGTGGTGCCATGGGCGATCGAGCCGACCGCCATCGTGATTCACGACACCTTTGACAAGTTCGGCAACCCGATCGAATTGTCGCCGCGCAACGTGCTCAAGAAAGTCCTGCAGCTGTACACCGACAAAGGCTGGCGGCCGATCGTCGCGCCGGAAATGGAGTTTTACCTGACCCAGCGCTGCGAAGACCCGGACTTGCCACTCAAGGCCCCGATGGGCCGCTCCGGTCGCGCCGAAAGCGGTCGCCAGTCGTTCTCCATCGACGCCGCCAACGAATTCGACCCGCTGTTCGAAGATGTCTACGACTGGTGCGAACTCCAGGGCCTGGACCTCGACACGCTGATCCACGAAGACGGCCCGGCGCAGATGGAAATCAACTTCCGCCATGGCGACGCCCTGGACCTGGCCGACCAGATCACCGTGTTCAAGCGCACCATGCGCGAGGCGGCGCTCAAGCACAACGTCGCGGCGACCTTCATGGCCAAGCCGGTCGGCGATGAGCCGGGCAGCGCCATGCACATTCACCAGAGCGTGGTGGACATCGCCACCGGCCAGCCGATCTTTGCCGATGCCGACGGCAACATGAGCGAGTTGTTCCTGCACCACATCGGTGGCTTGCAGAAGTACATCCCCAAAGTGCTGCCGATGTTCGCGCCGAACGTCAACTCGTTCCGCCGCTTCCTGCCGGACACTTCGGCACCGGTGAACGTCGAATGGGGCGAAGAAAACCGTACCGTCGGCCTGCGCGTGCCGACCTCGAGCCCCGATGCCATGCGCGTGGAAAACCGCTTGCCGGGGGCCGATGCCAACCCTTACCTGGCCATCGCCGCCAGCCTGCTGTGTGGGTACCTGGGCATGGTCGAGCGCATTGAACCAAGCGCCGCGGTACAGGGTCGGGCTTATGAGCGGCGCAACCTGCGGTTGCCGATCACCATCGAAGACGCGCTGACGCAGATGGAAGAATGCGACACCGTGAGCCGCTACCTGGGCGACAAGTTCGTGCGTGGCTATGTCGCAGTCAAGCGTGCCGAGCACGAGAACTTCAAGCGCGTGATCAGTTCGTGGGAGCGCGAGTTCCTGTTGCTGAGCGTCTGACCCCTTCGCTGTCTGTAACGACCTTATCGCCAGCAGGCTGGCTCCCACACTTGGAATGCATTCCCCCTGTGGGAGCCAGCCTGCTGGCGATGACGGCCGCCAGTACCCTAGAAAACCACCTGAAGAATCCAATAATTCCAAGAAGGTATCGTTATGCGTCTGTTGAAATCCATGGTCCCGGCCGCGCTCGCGGTCTTGTTCAGCGCCGTTGCCCAGGCTCAGCCACAGGTCAGTGTCTACAACTGGACCGACTACATCGGCGAGACCACCCTCGCCGACTTCCAGGCCAAAACCGGGATCAAGGTGATCTACGACGTTTTCGATTCCAACGAAACCCTGGAAGGCAAACTGCTTGCCGGGCGTACCGGGTATGACGTGGTCGTGCCGTCCAACCACTTCCTCGCCCGCCAGGTGAAGGCCGGCGCGTTCCTCAAGCTCGACCGCGAGCAACTGCCGAACTTCAAGAACCTGGACCCGAAACTGCTGGCCCTGCTGGAAAAAAACGACCCGGGTAACGCGCACTCGGTGCCGTACCTGTGGGGTACCAATGGCATCGGCTACAACGTCGACAAGGTCAAGCAGGTGCTGGGCATTGACCACATCGATTCCTGGGCCGTGCTGTTCGAACCGGAAAACATCAAGAAGCTGAGCGCCTGCGGCGTATCGATGATGGACTCGGCGGATGAAGTGTTCCCCGCGGTGCTCAACTACATGGGCATGGACCCGCGCAGCGAGAATCCCGATGACTTCAAAAAGGCCGAAGCCAAGCTGCTGAGCATCCGTCCGTACATCACCTATTTCCACTCCTCCAAGTATGTCTCGGACCTGGCCAACGGCGACATCTGCGTGGCGTTCGGTTACTCCGGTGACGTGTTCCAGGCTGCCAACCGCGCCAAGGAAGCCAAGAACAACGTGAACATTGCCTATGCCATTCCCAAGGAAGGCGCGAACCTGTGGTTTGACCTGCTGGCCATCCCGGCGGACGCCGGCAACCCGAAAGAAGCCCACGCCTTCATCAATTACCTGCTCGACCCGCAAGTGATCGCCAAGGTCAGCGCCTCGGTCGGTTATGCCAACCCGAACCCGGCCGCCAAGCAATACATGGATCCGGAACTGGTGAACAACCCTGAGGTTTACCCGCCGCAGGAAGTGCTCGACAAGCTGTACATCTCGACCACGCCGCCGCAGTCGATCATGCGCTTGATGACGCGTTCCTGGAGCAAAGTGAAGTCCAACCAATGAACCAGTACACCCACGAACACGCCCATTCCTATTACTCCGCGTCGGCCAATGGCATGGTGCCCTACCCCACGCTGACCGAAGACCTGGTGGCAGATGTCTGCGTGATTGGCGGCGGTTTTACCGGCGTCAACACGGCCATCGAACTGGCCCAACGCGGGCTCTCGGTGGTCCTGCTGGAAGGCCGGCGGATCGGCTGGGGTGCCAGCGGGCGCAACGGCGGGCAGCTGATTCGTGGCATCGGCCATGACGTCAGCGGTTTCGCCAAGCATGTCGGGGTTGAAGGTGTGCGCTACCTGGAGCATGCCGGGACTGAATCGGTGCAACTGGTGGGCAACCGCATTCGTGAGCACGGTATCGATTGCGACCTGCGCTGGGGTTTCTGCGAGCTGGCCAACACCCCGTCGCAGTTCGCCGGGTTGCAGGCTGAACACGCTGCGCTCAAGGAATCCGGTTACGCCCATGAAACCCGTCTGGTCGAATCTGCGCAGATCCGTGAGCAGGTGGTGAATTCCAGCGTGTATGCCGGTGGCCTGGTCGACATGGGTTCGGGGCACCTGCACCCGCTGAACCTGGTGCTTGGCGAAGCGAAACTCGCGTTATCCCTTGGTGTGCGGATTTTCGAGCAAAGCCCGGTACTGGAGTTGATCCATGGCAGTACTGTTCAAATTCGTTGTGCAAGTGGCACGGTACGCGCCAGCAGTCTGGTCCTGGGCTGCAATGCGCATCTGGAAGAACTTGAACCGAAACTCAGCGGAAAAGTGCTCCCGGCGGGCAGCTACATCATCGCCACCGAACCCTTGTCGGCGCAGCTTGCCGCACAGTTGATCCCGCACAACCTGGCGCTGTGCGACCAGAAAGTCGGCCTGGACTATTACCGGCTCTCGGCCGACCGGCGCCTGCTGTTTGGCGGAGCCTGCCATTATTCCGGGCGTGATCCGGCGGATATCAGCGCCTACATGCGCCCGCAGATGCTCAAGGTCTTCCCGCAACTGGCGAATGTGCGCATCGACTACCAATGGGGCGGCAAGATCGGCATCACCGCCAATCGCTTCCCCCAGGTCGGGCGCCTGAGCCAATACCCGAACGTGTTCTACGCCCAGGGTTACTCCGGCCATGGCGTCAACGTGACCCACTGGTGCGCGAAATTGTTGGGCGAAGCGATCCATGCCGGTCACAGCAAAGGCTTCGACGTATTCAGTGCCGTGCCGCACATGACCTTTCCTGGTGGCCGCGCCCTGCGTTCGCCGCTGCTGGCCCTGGGCATGCTCTGGTACCGCATGCGCGAACTCCTCGGCTGACCGCCCCTGTAGGAGCTGCCGCAGGCTGCGATCTTTTGATCTTGTTTTTTTGAAAGCAAAATCAAAAGATCGCAGCCTGCGGCAGCTCCTACAGGGTATCAACGATACGTCCTTCCCCATCTCTCTGTTTAGCCTTTCGATTTGCTCAATTGCGAGTCACTTCTATATTGAGGGGGTGCTCTGAATTTCCTGCCTCCTGTTGAGCCTGGCCCATGGCAATTACTGATCAGCTGATCATCTGCGAGCACTGCGACAGCGTGTACGAAAAAGTGACGCTCGCCAAACACCAGAAAACCCTGTGCACCCGCTGCGGCGGCGTGCTTCAGCGTTATAACGGCCTGACCGTGGAGCAACGCCTGGCGTTGACTTTCGCCGCGTTGATGCTGTGGATTTTTGCCAACTTCTATCCGGTCATGAGCATCAGCCTCAAAGGCCTGAAAAACAGTGCAACGCTTTGGGATTCGGTGGTGGCGCTCAGCCTGGGGCCCATCACCTTCATTGCCCTGGTGGCGGCGATCGCCATGATCATCGCACCGATCTTTCAGTTGTTGCTGCTGATCTGGGTGCTGGGCTTCGCCCTCAGGCACCAGCGCGCGCCGGGTTTCAGCTTCTGCATGCGCTGGCTGGAAACCCTGCGGCCCTGGAGCATGCTGGAGGTCTGCCTGCTGGGCGCGATGGTTGCGGTGATCAAGCTCGCCGGGTTGCTGGATGTGCTGCCCGGCATCGGTCTGTTCGCCCTGGCCGTCCTCAGCCTGATGATGATCCGCATTGCCGGTCGCGATATTCGTGAACTGTGGGACCTCGTATGACCATGCCTCCCTTTGCCCGCGACCTCAACCTGTGCCTGTGCCACAGCTGCGGCCTGGCCTGCGACATGACCGGTGATCCCCACGAATGCGAGCGCTGCGGTGCCCCTCTGCATCGGCGTAAAACCAACTCACTGACCCGAACCTGGGCTTACATGATCACCGCCCTGGTGTTTTATGTGCCGGCCAACCTGTTGCCGGTGATGAACACCAAGATGGTCGGCGACGGTGCCGACAGCACGATCATGAGCGGCGTGATCGAGTTCTGGCAGCACGGCGCCTGGGACATTGCCCTGATCATTTTCATCGCCAGTATTGCGGTACCGGGCGTCAAGTTCGTCGCCCTGACGCTGCTGCTGGTGACCGTTCAACGCGACAGTCAATGGGCGCTCAGGCAGCGCTCGCAAATGTATCGGTTCGTCGAACTTATCGGTTACTGGTCAATGCTCGACGTCATCGTGGTCGCCCTGGTGGCCTCGCTGGTGAAATTCCAGGCCCTGGCCGATATCGAACCGCGCCCGGGCATCCTGTTCTTTGGTCTGGTGGTGGTGTTCACCATGCTCGCGGCGATGAGTTTCGATCCGCGACTGATCTGGGATAAAGAGCGGCAACAACCACAAAATGAGGAGGTCACGGATGAAGTCACAAGCCACTGACGGGCCGCTGGTCCCGGGGCAGGCTCCGATCAAGACCCGCCGTTTCAGCTTTTCGATGGTGTGGATCGTGCCGATTGTCGCGGTGCTGGTAGGGATATCGCTGGTGGTCCACAGCATCTTGCAGGAGGGGCCGACCATCACCGTCAAGTTCAAGACCGGCAGCGGCCTGACCGCCAACAAGACCGAGGTGAAATACCGCAACGTGGTGATCGGCCATGTGTCGGACGTGGCGTTGAGCAACGACCAGAAGAGCGTCGATGCGACGATCAAGCTGGTGAAACAGGCTGAAAGCTTTACCCGCAAGGACTCGCAGTTCTGGGTGGTCCGGCCGCGGATCGGCGCTGGCGGGGTTTCGGGAATCGATACCCTGTTGTCAGGGGATTACATCGGCGCCGATATCGGCCAGGACAATGCCCGCGCGAAGAACTTTGAAGGCCTGGAAAACCCGCCAGCCATCACCTATGGCGAACCGGGCAAACGCTTCACCTTGCATACCCAGGACCTCGGTTCACTGGATATCGGCTCGCCGGTCTACTACCGCAAGATTCCGGTCGGCCAGGTCGTGGCCTACGCGCTGGACCCCGATGGCAAGGGGGTGAACATCGAACTGTTCATCCACGCACCCAACGACAAGTACGTCACCGAGAACACCCGATTCTGGAACGCCAGCGGTGTGGACGTGAGCGTCGGTGCTAATGGTTTTGCGGTCAAGACCGAGTCCCTGTCGTCCTTGCTGGTGGGCGGCGTTGCGTTCCGTGCGCCGGAATACAGCCCCGACGACAAACCGGCCCCGGAGGAATATGCCTACGAACTGTTCCAGGACCAGCAAACGGCCCTCGCCCCGCCCAGTGGCAAGGGACAGTTCATGACCTTGCGTTTCGACCAGGCCTTGCGCGGCCTCAAGGTCGATGCCCCGGTGGAATTCCTCGGCATCGAAATCGGCAAGGTGGTGTCGGTCAATCTGGATTTCGACGCGAAAAAACGCACCTTCCCGGTCAACGTCGGCATCATGATTTATCCGCAGCGCCTGGGCCGAGCGCACACGAAGATGCTCCAGACCCTCAATCACGATCCCAAGGATGAAGCCGCCGCCGTACGCGTGATCGGTACCTTTATCGACAACGGCCTGCGCGCCCAGGCTCGCACCGGCAACCTGCTGACCGGCCAGCTGTACATTTCCCTGGACTTCTACCCTAAGGCGGAAAAAGTCGTATTTGATCAAAGCGCCCGTCCAGTCAGCATTCCGACCGTTCCAGGCAGCCTCGAACAATTGCAGGAAAAACTCGAGGGCATGGTCAACAAGATCAACCAACTGCCTATCGACCGCATTGCCGCCAATCTGGACAGCAACCTCGTCGAACTGCGCAAAGGCCTGGTGCAATTCAATGCCAAGACCCTGCCTGGCGTGTCAACCACCTTGACCGATGTGAGCAAGACCCTGCAATCGGCCAACTCGACTCTGGCCGAAGACTCGCCGCAGCGGGAAAAACTCGGGCAGACCCTGGACGAACTCGGACGCACCTCGCGCTCGCTGCGTGACCTGGCGGATTACCTTGGCCGGCATCCGGAATCGCTGATTCGTGGACGCCCGGATAATGCCGCGCCGATGGATATGCAAGGGCCGCCGAGCAAATGACCACAGGAGCAACATTCATGGCTTTTCCGCTGAAAATCACGTTGGTCGCGGCGTTGTCGTTACTCGCTGCCTGTCGCAGCGATCCGATCCAGTTTCACACCCTGACCCCGGCCCAGCCGGCGGTCAATTCACGCAGTACCGCCGGTATCCAGATTGAAATGCTCACCGTACCGCCCCAGGTCGATCGCCCGCAGATCGTCGTGCGCGAGGGCAATACCGGCATGGCGATCCTGGAAACCGAGTGGTGGGGGGCCAGCCTGGTGGACGAGTTGCGCAGTGCCCTGACCGACCAGATGATCAACAACAATCCGCAACGCAGGGTATCGGTGCGGCTGGAGGTGCAGCGCTTTGATTCGATTCCCGGCCAGTATGGGTTGCTCGACGTGAAATGGCGCCTGCGTACCAACAATGGCAGTGAAAGCCTCATGGACACCTGCCGCAGCACCCTGCAGACACCGTCGGGACCGTCCATCGATGAGCTGGTGGCGGCGCAGCAGAACAACGTCAGGCGCCTGGCGGCACTGATCAACCAGGCAGCGGCCTCCACGCAAAAAGGTTGTCCATCCGCAAGTACCAGCCCATAACACCATCCCCCTGTGGGAGCGAGCAAACTCGCTCCCACAGGCTGCAAATGATTCGTATTGATCTAGAATAATTGACGACCTTCTTTTGTCGATTCGCTCGTATCAGCCTGCAAGACCAACAATAACAGGAGCTGACGCCGCATGAAGTCAACGATCCCTTCGTACCTCAAAAAAGCCTTGCTGGTCACCGCCCTGGTGAGCGCAGGTCACCTATACGCCGCCGATACCGTCGGCATCGTGGTCTACAACGCCCAGCACGAAAGCCTGACCAAATCCTGGGTCGAAGGGTTTACCCAGGAAACCGGCATTCCGGTGACGATGCGCAACGGCGACGACACCGAAATGGGCAACCAGATCGTACAGGAAGGGGCCGACTCGCCGGCGGATGTGTTCCTCACCGAAAACTCCCCGGCGATGGTCCTGGTCGACGGCGCAGGCTTGTTTGCCCCCGTGGACAAGGCCACCCTGGAGCAGGTCGACCCGGCCTACCGCCCGGCCCACGGCAAATGGGTGGGGATCGCGGCGCGTTCCACGGTGTTCGTCTACAACCCGAGCAAACTGCCCCAGGACAAGTTGCCCAAGTCGATCATGGACCTCGCCGCGCCAGAGTGGAAAGGCCGCTGGGGCGCCTCGCCCGGTGGTGCCGACTTCCAGGCCATCGTCGCCGCCATCCTCGAACAGAAAGGCGAAGCCGCGACCCTGGACTGGCTCAAGGCGATGAAGACCAACTTCACGGCCTACCGGGGCAACAGTTCGGTGCTCAAGGCGGTGAATGCCGGGCAGATCGACAGCGGCGTGATCTACCACTATTACAGCTTCGTCGATCAGGCCAAGACCGGCGAAAACAGCAAGAACACCGCCCTGCACTACTTCAAGCACAAGGATCCGGGGGCGTTTGTCAGCATTTCCGGAGGCGGCGTCCTGGCCTCCAGCAAGCACAAGGAACAAGCCCAGGCGTTCCTCAAGTGGATCACCGGCAAGGACGGCCAGGCCATCCTCAAGGATGGCAAATCGTTTGAATACGCCGTGGGCAAGAACGCCGAATCCAACCCTAAACTGGTGCCTTTGCAGCAGCTCGACGCCCCATCCGTCGACGCCTCGAAACTCGACAGTAAAAAAGCCGTGGAGCTGATGACTCAGGCAGGACTGCTTTAATTGATGCCTGAAATCCTGCCCGCGGGTACCGCCCAAGCGCTACCCGCCAATTTGCGTAGACGATCGCGCGGCGTGTTCGCGAGCCGCGGTGGCGCGTGGGTGGTCGGTTTGTCGGTGCTGGTGTCGTTGCTGGCGCTGCTGCCGATTGCCTACGTCATCGGCGTGTCCCTGCAGACCGGCTGGTCCACGGTGGTGACCCTGGTGTTCCGGCCACGGGTGGGCGAGTTGTTGATCAACACCGTGTTGCTGGTGGTGCTGACGATTCCCCTCTGTATCGCGCTGGGTGTGACACTGGCCTGGCTGACCGAGCGCACGGATCTGCCGGGGCGTCGCTGGTGGTCGTTGCTGGCCACGGCGCCCCTGGCGGTGCCGGCCTTCGTCCACAGTTATGCCTGGGTCAGCCTGGTGCCGCCGATTCACGGCTTGTTCGCCGGGGTGCTGGTGTCGGTGATTGCCTACTTCCCGTTCCTGTACCTGCCGATTGCCGCGACCTTGCGGCGCCTCGACCCGGCCATCGAAGATGTCGCCGAATCGCTGGGGCTCAAGCCGTGGGCGGTGTTTTTTCGCGTGGTGCTGCCGCAGTTGCGCCTGGCCATTTGCGGTGGCGCGTTGCTGGTCGGCCTGCACCTGCTGGCCGAATATGGCCTGTACGCGATGATCCGCTTCGACACCTTCACCACCGCGATCTTCGATCAGTTCAAATCCACCTTCAACGGGCCTGCCGCCCACATGCTGGCCAGCGTGCTCGCCCTGTGCTGCCTGGTGATGCTGACCGTGGAATCCGCCGCACGGGGCCATGCGCGCTACGCCCGCGTGGGCTCCGGGAGTGCCCGTGAGCAACGGATCGTGGGCCTGAAAACCCCGGCCAGGGTGCTCGCACTGGCGTTGCAGAGCACCACCTGCGCCCTGGCGCTGGGTGTGCCCTTGATCACCCTGGGCGGCTGGCTGATCGCCGGCGGCGTGCAGGCCTGGAACCTGGGCGAGCTGCTGCCGGCGCTGCAACAGACCCTGATGCTGGGCGTGGCGGGGGCTGCCCTGACCACCTGCGCCGCCATTCCGATTGCCTGGCTGTCGATCCGCCATCCCGGACGCCTGCAGCGGCTGCTGGAAAGCTGCAACTACATCACCAGTTCATTGCCGGGCATCGTCGTTGCGCTGGCACTGGTGACCGTCACCATTCATTTTGCCCGGCCGATCTACCAGACCACCGTCACCGTGCTGCTGGCGTACCTGCTGATGTTCCTGCCCCGGGCGCTGGTGAGCCTGCGCGCCGGCATCGCTCAGGCACCGGTGGAGCTGGAAAACATGGCCCGCAGCCTGGGCCGCTCCCCTGCCCGCGCGTTATGGCTGATCACCCTGCGCCTGGCCGCTCCGGGTGCGGCTGCCGGTGCGGCGCTGGTGTTCCTGGCGATCACCAATGAACTGACCGCCACCCTGTTGCTCGCGCCCAATGGCACACGGACCCTGGCGACCGGGTTCTGGGCCATGACCAGCGAAATCGACTATGTCGCGGCGGCGCCCTATGCCCTGCTGATGATCCTGTTGTCGCTGCCGTTGACCGGGCTCCTGTATCACCAATCGAAAAAAACGGCTGGCCGATGAACACTCTTGAACTGCATTCACTGAACAAAGCCTACGGTTCCCAGCGAGCTCTGGATAACGTCAGCCTGTCGGTGCCCAGCGGCAGCCGTACGGTCATTGTCGGCCCCTCGGGCTCAGGCAAGACCACCTTGCTGCGGATGATTGCCGGCTTCGAGTTTCCTGACTCCGGCCGCCTGTCGCTCAATGGCCAGACCCTGGTCGACAGCACCCATGAAGTGCCGGCGCACCAACGTTTGATTGGCTACGTCCCACAGGACGGCGCCTTGTTCCCGCACATGACGGTGGCCGACAACATCGGCTTCGGCCTGTCGATCAAGGGCCGCGAAAAGCGCGAGCGTGTCGCGCAATTGATGGACAGCGTGGCACTGGATGCGAACATGGCGATGCGCTGGCCCCATGAATTGTCCGGCGGCCAGCAGCAGCGTGTGGCGCTGGCACGGGCGCTGGCGCAGCAGCCGCAGCTGATGTTGCTGGACGAGCCGTTTTCGGCACTCGATACCGGCTTGCGCGCGGTCATGCGCAAGATGGTCGCGCGCCTGCTGGCCGACGCGGGGGTCACCACCATCCTGGTCACCCATGACCAGAGCGAAGCCTTGTCCTTCGCCGATCAACTGGCGGTGATGCGCCACGGCCGGCTGGTGCAGTCAGGCCATCCGCTGGACCTCTATCGCTACCCCGACGACGAACAGACCGCGCTGTTTCTCGGCGACGCCGTGGTCATGCCAGCGCGGATCGAGGCTGGCTGGGCCCATTGCGACCTGGGCCGGATACCGGTCAACAATCACCGCAACAACCACTCGGCGCAGATCATGCTACGGCCCGAACAGTTGCAACTGACCAGCGTGCTGCCCGACGCCACGGGTGTCACGGGCTGTCGTGCCAAGGTGGTCGACCGGGATTTCAGCGGCAACACCTGCACCTTGACCGTGGAGTTGCATTCGCGCACCGCCGATCAGCCCATAGGCCGATCATTGCTGGTACGCAGCTCCGGCCTGTATGCACCGCCTGCCGGCAGCGCCGTGCAGGTCTCGACCATCGGCCACGCGCATGTGCTGAGCGAGCCCTGATCCCTCGAACCTGGAGCATGGCCGTCAAAGATCGAAGCGATCCACCGCACGACGGCGCTCGTTGTCGTCGCGCACATCGTAGTTGGCGGTGGTCTGGATGTTGCTGTGATGGGCCAGTTTTTGCGCGATGGACAGGTCGTGTTCTTCGATCACCCGGGTGATGAACGAGCGGCGAAAATCATGCGGCATGATTTTCACCCCCACCTGCGCGCCCCGCTGCCGGGCGATGTAATAGATCGCGTGCTTGGTGATGCGCTCGCGGGTGATGTGACTGCCACGGCGGATACGATTGAACAGGAACGGGTCGTCCTCTTCGCCTTCCTTGAGCATCGAGCGGCGCAGTTCCAGCCAGGCATCGAGCTTGGCGAACGCCCAGGCCGGGGCGTACTTGATCAACTGCTTGTTGCCCTTGGCAGTGACGCGCAGGCTGCGCTCATTGAAGTCGAGCTGATTGAGGTCGAGATTCACCGACTCCGATTTACGCATGCCCGAACCGTACAGGATCGCGATAACGGCGGCGTCCCGCTTGCCCTGTGGCCGAGGATCAGCGGCGCAAACCTCCATCAGTTCCTGGATCAATGAGCGCCGCAGGTTGCGCCCCTGGGACAGGCGCGTACCGGCGATGCCCTTGACCGAGCGCATTTTCAACAAGTGCTCCTGGCTGATCAGGCTCATGCGCCACGCTTCGTTCATTACCCCGCGCACCGCATTGACGTACAACGACGACGTGTTGGGCGCATAACCGTCGGTGCGCAAGGCGGCGACCAGGGCGATGACATCTTCGGGTTGCAGGTCGTGCCAGGCGATCTCCTCGACATTCATTTCTTCGAAGCCCAGGCGATCGGCGGCGTCCTGCAGGACATAACGCATGGTCAGTTGGCTGGAGGGCGCCAGTCGTGCGAGATACAGGGTTAGCGGATTGGGTCTGAGGGCACTTGGATCAGTATCGGGTAAGTCAGTCAAACGAAACGGCCTTGGATAAAGAGGAAACAGAAAACGCCATGGCGACAGGAATGGCCGCTACGCTGCCGGTCACGGCTGGGAAAGTCAAATGCCCTGCCGACCAACGGCCGGTGTGACGCCGATAGCCGAATTGAAACATGGCATTGCTAAACCTTGACCGGACTCGATCGGGGCAGGAGCAAACCATGAGAATCAGTGTGTTCGGTAGCGGTTATGTAGGCCTGGTGCAAGCGGCGGTATTGGCTGAAGTCGGCCACGACGTGGTCTGCATGGACGTCGACGAGAAAAAGGTCGAATGCCTGCAACAGGGCCACGTGAGCATTTTCGAACCGGGGCTGGCCAGCCTGGTACGCGAAGGCCTGGATGCCCGACGGTTACAGTTCACCAGCGATGAGAAACTCGCGGTGCAACATGGCCAGGTGCTGTTCATCGCGGTCGGCACACCGTCCCGGGACGATGGCTCGGCTGACCTGAGCCAGGTGATGGCGGTGGGCGAAGCGGTGGCACGGCACCGTGAACAACCGCTGATCCTGGTGGAGAAGTCCACGGTGCCGGTGGGCACCGGCGATGCCCTGCGCGCGCATATCGACAAGTGCCTGATCAAGGTCGGACGCCTGTTGCAGTTCGATATCGTCTCCAATCCCGAGTTTCTCAAGGAAGGCTCGGCCGTGGCCGATTGCCGGCGCCCGGACCGTATCGTCGTGGGCTGTGAACGCGAAGAAGTGCGTGAGGTGATGCGTGACCTGTACGCGCCGTTCAACCGCAACCATGAACGCATCATGTTTATGGATTTGCGCAGCGCCGAGCTGACCAAATACGCCGCCAACTGCATGCTGGCGACCAAGATCAGCTTCATCAACCAGATCGCCGAGCTGGCCGAACACCTGGGTGCCGACATCGAATCGGTGCGCCTGGGCATCGGCGCCGACTCGCGCATCGGCTACCACTTCATCTACCCCGGCTGCGGTTATGGCGGCTCCTGCTTCCCCAAGGACATGCGCGCCCTGATTCACAGCGCCGAACAGGCCCATTGTTCCAGCGACCTGCTGCAAGCGGTGGAAGCCATCAACCAGCGGCAGAAACACAAGCTGTTCGAGCGCCTCAAGGCCTTCTACAAAGGCGAGCTGCGGGGCAAGACCTTCGCCGTCTGGGGCCTGGCCTTCAAGCCCAACACCGACGACATGCGCAATGCACCGAGCCGCCTGTTGCTCGAGTCGTTATGGGCCGCCGGTGCCAATGTGCGGGCATTCGACCCTGAAGCCATGCAGCAAACCCAGCAGTTGTATCCCGATGAAACCCGGTTGATGCTCATGGGCACGCCGGAATCGGTGCTCAACGGTGCGGACGCGCTGATCATCTGCACCGAGTGGCAACAATTCAAGGCGCCGGATTTCGATCTGATCCGCCAGCGCCTCAATGCGCCGGTGATCTTCGATGGCCGCAACCTGTACGATGCCGAGCGCCTGGCGCGCAATGGTTTCATGTACTTCCCGATGGGCCGCGGCGAGTCGCGCAAGTTGCCGATTCCGTATCAGCAATGGCCTGCGGCGCAGGTGGTCGCCTAATCCCCCTGTCGGAGCTGCCGCAGGCCGCGATCTCTTGATCTTGCTTTCAAAAAATCAAAGGATCGCAGCCTGCGGCAGCTCCTACAGGGATAGTGTGAATTCGCCTTGAAGTGAGCCCGCATCTGCCTGAGGATGGCAAGCACGGAAGCTGCCATCTGAATAAGGACATTTACCCCACCGTGGCCACCTACTCGCTCGTTGTTCGCCGGCTGATGATCGTTTCGCTGACCATCGTTGTCAGCCGCGCCATCATCAGTCCGCTGCTCACCCTGTTTCTAAGCGACAAACTGGGCCTCAACCAACAGGACGTCGGCCTGCTGCTGGGTATCGCGGTGTTCATCGCCACCCTGCTCGCCCTGTACGGCGGCTACGTCATCGACCGTCTGGAAAAACGCCGGCTGCTGATCCTCACGATGCTCTCCAGCGCCATCGGCTTCGTGTTGCTGGCCTTTGCCGAAAACCTTTACCTGGCCACCCTGACGCTGGTCATTTCCGAAACGGCCTCGGCGTTGTTCCTCATCGGCTCCAAGGCGATCCTGAGCGAAAACCTGCCCGTGGGCCAGCGCGCCAAGGCGTTTTCGCTGCGTTATACCCTGACCAACATCGGCTACGCCACCGGCCCAATGTTCGGCGTGGTGATGGCCGGGGTCTATCCGATCGCACCCTTCCTGATCGCAGGCGGTATCGCCTTCACCAGCATCTTCCTGATGCTGGGCATCCCCAGGGATTCGGCGCAGGCACCGACCATCGGCCAACCGCAGAGCTTCCTCAAGACCCTGGTCACCCTGAAGAACGACCGCACCCTGATCATGTTCACCTGCGGCTGCCTGCTCAGCACCGTGGTGCACGGGCGTTTCACCCTGTACCTATCGCAATACCTGCTGGTGACCCAGGATTCCAGGCGCACTTTGGAGATCATGGCGGCACTGCTGGCCTGCAACGCCATAAGCGTGATCCTGTTGCAGTACCAAATCGGTCGGTTCCTCAACCGTGAAAAACTGCGCTTCTGGATTGCCGGCGGCACCGGTCTGTTCATCCTCGGATTGATCGGCTTCAGCGTGGCCGACAGCATGGTCAGTTGGTGCGTGGCGATGTTCATCTTCACCCTCGGCGAAATGATCATCTACCCGGCCGAATTCCTCTTCGTCGACACCCTGGCCCCGGAAGAACTGCGCGGCAGCTACTACGGCGCGCAGAACCTGGCCGCCCTCGGTGGCGCGCTGAGCCCGGTGATCTGCGGTTTCCTGTTGATGCACACCCCGGCCCCGACCATGTTCTATGCCTTGAGCGCGCTGACGGCCCTGGGCGGGTTCCTGTGTTTCATGAGTGGACGGCGTGTGGCGATACATCAGAAATAATGAACTGAAGCTTCATTAATATGAATTTGTCATCATCGGCAATGATCGGCACACTGTCGTCGTTCCTCCCCCAATAGTTGGAACGACTTCAAGGGCTTTCTGGATTTCCCAGACAAGCCTTTTTTTTTCCTCAGGTTTTCAAAGGAACGCTGTTCATCATGCTAGCTCGCTGGTTGCCCGCCGCCGTCAACACCCGCCCTTCAGAATGGAGTCGTGCTGCCATCGGCATGGCGCTGGGGACGATGTTCAGCGTCTGGCTGTGCGCCCAGGTATTCGGCATGCCAGTGGCGCAGCACCTGGTGGGCCCGCTGGGTGCCTCGGCGGTGTTGCTGTTTGCGGTATCTTCCGGTGCGCTCGCGCAACCCTGGTCGATACTCGGCGGTTACTTGAGCGCCGCAGTGGTCGCGCTGCTGGTGGCCCACGTGCTGGGCCGGACCCTGGGCAGCGCCTGCCTGGCGGCGGGCATGGCGCTGATCCTGATGTGCTGGCTGCGCTGCCTGCATCCACCGGCCGGGGCGCTGGCTTTGCTAATGGTCCTGGCGGACCCGGCGACCATTGCCATGGACTGGAAAGCCCTGGGTCCGGTGATGCTGGCCGCATCGACCATGCTGCTCAGCGCCCTGGCCTATAACAACCTGACGCGCATTCGATATCCCAAGCGTGCCAGCGAGCCGGTCGCCGTGGTCCCGGCTGACCACCCTCCAATCGACAGCCAGGCAATCACCGCCCAGGATCTGAAATTGGCCCTGGCGCAAATGGAAGCCTTCATCGACGTCACACCCGAAGATCTTGAACAGCTGATCCATGCCACTGAGTTGCAGGCCAGGCGTCGCAGTATTGGTGAGGTGTTGAGCCGTAGCGCCTGAATCGGCTCATCTGTTGGAGCGAGCTTGCTCGCGAAAAACATCAAGGCACCGCTGCACCAATGGTTTACGCGTTATCGTTCACGACCATCGCGAGCAAGCTCGCTCCTACAAAAGCCGCTGCAAAAATGCAGACAGCACCTGCACATATCCCGGTTGTACAAGGCAAATTTGCACTGGTACGATCCAGCATCGCTCGCGCGCGAGCTTCTTAATAAAGAACAATAAAAGCAGGGAGTTAGTGATGACTGCTCAGGTTTCTTCTCCAGCGACTTCGTCAATGGATGCCACGCAAAACGAAGTGCTGGCCGAGGTTCGCAACCACATCGGTCACCTGACCCTCAACCGCCCCGCCGGCCTTAACGCCATCACCCTCGAGATGGTGCGCAACCTGCAGCGTCAGCTGGACGCCTGGGCACAGGATGAACAGGTGCATGCGGTGGTGCTGCGCGGTGCCGGCGAAAAAGCCTTTTGTGCCGGTGGCGACATTCGCTCGCTGTACGACAGCTTCAAGGGCGGCGATACGCTGCACGAAGATTTCTTCGTCGAGGAATACGCCCTCGACCTCGCGATTCATCATTACCGCAAACCGGTGCTGGCCTTGATGGACGGTTTTGTCCTGGGTGGCGGCATGGGCCTGGTGCAAGGCGCCGACCTGCGGGTGGTCACCGAGAAAAGTCGCCTGGCGATGCCTGAAGTCGGCATCGGTTATTTCCCGGATGTGGGCGGCAGCTACTTCCTGCCACGCATCCCCGGTGAACTGGGGATCTACCTGGGCGTCAGCGGCGTGCAGATCCGCGCGGCCGATGCGCTGTACTGCGGGCTGGCCGACTGGTACCTGGACAGCGGCAAACTCGCCACGCTGGATGAAAAACTCGATCAACTGCAATGGCGTGACACGCCCCTGAAGGATCTTCAGGGCCTGCTGGCGAAACTCGCCGTGCAACAGTTGCCCGATGCACCGCTGGCCGCCTTGCGCCCGGCTATCGACCACTTCTTCGCCTTGCCCGATGTGCCGAGTATTGTGGAGCAACTGCGCGAGGTCACGGTCGCCGACAGCCATGAGTGGGCGTTGAGCACCGCCGACCTGCTGCAGACCCGCTCGCCCCTGGCCATGGGCGTAACCCTGGAAATGCTCCGGCGCGGTCGGCACCTGAGCCTTGAACAGTGTTTTGCCCTTGAGCTGCACCTGGACCGCCAGTGGTTCGAGCGCGGCGACCTGATCGAAGGCGTGCGCGCCTTGCTGATCGACAAAGACAAGAACCCGCGCTGGAACCCGCCTACCCTGCAGGCGCTGGACGCCGAACACGTGGCGAGCTTCTTCAACGGTTTCGATGAGAGCGGGAGCTGAACCATGCACGATCTCGAATTGACCGAAGAACAGGTCATGATCCGCGACATGGCCCGGGACTTTGCCCGTGGCGAAATCGCGCCCCACGCCCAGGCTTGGGAAAAGGCCGGCTGGATCGACGACGCCCTGGTGGCGAAGATGGGTGAATTGGGCCTGCTGGGCATGGTGGTGCCCGAGGAATGGGGCGGCACTTATGTCGACTACGTCGCTTATGCCCTGGCGGTGGAAGAGATCTCGGCCGGCGACGGCGCCACCGGCGCGTTCATGAGCATCCACAACTCTGTGGGCTGCGGGCCGGTGCTCAACTACGGCAGCGAAGAACAGAAACAGACCTGGCTGGCGGACCTCGCCAGCGGCCAGGTCATCGGTTGCTTCTGCCTGACCGAACCCCAAGCCGGCTCCGAAGCGCACAACCTGCGCACCCGCGCCGAATTGCGCGACGGTCAGTGGGTGATCAATGGCGCCAAGCAGTTCGTCAGCAACGGCAAGCGGGCCAAGCTGGCGATCGTGTTTGCGGTGACCGACCCGGACCTGGGCAAGCGCGGAATCTCGGCGTTCCTGGTGCCAACCGACACCCCTGGCTTCGTCGTCGACCGCACCGAACACAAGATGGGCATCCGCGCCTCCGATACCTGTGCGGTCACCCTGAACAACTGCACCATCCCCGAGGCCAATCTGCTCGGCGAGCGCGGCAAGGGCCTGGCCATTGCCCTGTCCAACCTCGAAGGCGGCCGCATCGGCATCGCCGCCCAGGCGCTGGGCATTGCTCGCGCGGCGTTCGAAGCGGCGCTGGCCTATTCCCGCGATCGTGTGCAGTTTGGCAAAACCATCAATGAACACCAGAGCATCGCCAACCTGCTGGCCGACATGCACATGCAGTTGAACGCCGCGCGGTTGATGATCCTTCACGCCGCTCGCCTGCGCACGGCGGGCAAGCCGTGTCTGTCGGAGGCCTCGCAGGCCAAGCTGTTTGCCTCGGAAATGGCCGAGAAAGTCTGCTCCTCAGCGATTCAGATTCATGGCGGGTATGGGTATCTGGAGGATTACCCGGTCGAGAAGTATTACCGGGATGCGCGGATCACGCAGATCTATGAAGGGTCGAGCGAGATTCAGCGGATGGTGATTGCCCGTGAACTGAAGAACTATCTGGTCTGAAGCCTTAAAAGCTTCGCTGGCAAGCCAGCTCCTACAGGGTTCTCGGTCGGTCACACATATTGTGTACACACCGAAACCTGTAGGAGCTGGCTTGCCAGCGAAGAGGCACGCAATAACGCTACATTACTTACCTTGGAACTCGGCCTCACGCTTGGCAATAAACGCCGCCATCCCTTCCTTCTGATCCTGCGTCGCGAACGCCGCATGGAACACCCGACGCTCAAAGCGCACGCCTTCCGACAGGCTCACTTCAAAAGCCCGGTTGACGCTTTCCTTGACCATCATCGCGATCGGCAGGGACTTTTTAGCGATCAGCGCCGCGACTTTCAGCGCTTCATCCAGCAACTCATCGCTCGGCACGATGCGCGCCACGATGCCGCAACGTTCCGCTTCCACGGCATCGATCAAGCGCCCGCTCAGGCACATTTCCATGGCCTTGGCCTTGCCCACGGCACGGGTCAGGCGCTGGGTGCCGCCCATGCCCGGCAATACGCCGAGGTTGATTTCCGGTTGGCCGAACCTGGCGTTGTCGCCAGCCAGGATGAAATCGCACATCAGCGCCAGTTCACAGCCGCCGCCCAGGGCGAAACCGTTGACGGCGGCGATGATCGGCTTGCGGCGGTTGGCCACGCGGTCGCTGTCGCTGAACAGGTCGTCGATATAGATCTGCGGATAGGTCAGCTCGGCCATTTCCTTGATGTCGGCACCGGCGGCAAAGGCCTTTTTCGAACCGGTCAGGACGATGCAGCCGATGTTCGAGTCCGCCTCGAAGCCGTCGAGGGCCTGGTTCAGTTCCCTGACGATCTGCGCGTTCAACGCGTTCAGCGCCTGTGGGCGGTTCAAAGTAATCAGACCCACACGGCCGTGGGTTTCCAGCAAAATCGTTTCATAACTCATGTAAATGACTCCTGCTAAGCACTCGATCCCTGTAGGAGCTGCCGCAGGCTGCGATCTTTTGATTTTAACGATCAAGATCAAAAGATCGCAGCCTGCGGCAGCTCCTACAGGGGTTCCATTTTAGAGGTTGCGTGAAATGACCATGCGTTGAATATCGCTGGTGCCTTCGTAGATCTGGCAGACCCGCACGTCGCGGTAGATCCGCTCCAGCGGGAAGTCGTTCAGGTAACCGTAACCGCCAAGGGTTTGCAGCGCCGAGGAGCATACCTTCTCGGCCATTTCCGAGGCGAACAGCTTGGCCATCGAGGCTTCCACCAACGCCGGCTTGCCGCTGTCTCTCAAGGCCGCCGCGTAATGCACCATCTGCCGCGCCACGGCGATCTGGGTCGCCATGTCCGCCAGGCGGAACGCCACGGCCTGGTGCTCGATGATCGGCTTGCCGAAGCTCTCGCGCTCGCGGGCGTAGTCGCGGGCCGCTTCGAATGCGGCGCGGGCCATGCCCACCGATTGCGAGGCAATGCCGACGCGCCCGCCTTCGAGGTTGGCCAGGGCGATCTTGTAGCCTTCACCCTCTTCGCCCAAACGGTTGGCTACCGGCACTTTCACGTCTTCGAAGAGAATCTGGCAGGTGTCCGAGGCGTGCTGGCCAAGCTTGTCCTCGACCCGGGCGACTTTGTAGCCCGGCGAATCGGTGGGCACGATGAATGCGGTGATGCCGCGTTTGCCGGCAGTCGGGTCGGTCACGGCGAACACGATCACGATCCCGGCGTTCTGCCCCGAGGTGATGAATTGTTTGCAGCCGTTGAGCACGTAGTGATCGCCGTCCAAACGGGCACGGGTTTTCAAGCCGCTGGCATCGGAACCGGCCTGGGGTTCGGTCAGCGCGAAAGCACCGAGCATGGCGCCACTGGCCAGGGGCTTGAGGAAGCGCTCTTTCTGGTCGGCATTGCCGTAATTGAGGATAGGCACGCAACCGACCGAGTTGTGTACGCTCATGATGGTCGAGCAGGCTCCGTCGCCCGCGGCGATTTCTTCCAGGGCCATGGCGTAGGCCAGGTAACCGGTCTCGCAACCGCCCCACTGCTCCGGCACCAGCATGCCGAAGAAGCCCAGCTCGCCCATTTCGGCGATGGCTTCCTTGGGGAAGCGGTGTTCACGGTCCCATTCGGCGGCGAAGGGTTTCAGGCGTTCCTGGGCAAAGTCCCGGGCCGCGTCGCGTATCTGCTGTTGTTCGTCATTGGGGATCATGGTGAATCCTTAGAATCCGGGGTACGACACAAAACCCTGTGGGAGCCAGCCTGCTGGCGATGGCGTCGTGTCAGTCAATATCTACTTTCATGACACACCGTCATCGCCAGCAGGCTGGCTCCCACAGGGGTGGGGTTGGCCTAGTAAAGGCATTCCACGGCCATCGCCGTGGCTTCGCCGCCACCGATGCAGATCGCTGCAACGCCACGCTTCAAGCCTTTCTGGCGCAGGGCCGAGAGCAGGGTCACGAGGATCCGCGCGCCGGACGCCCCGATCGGGTGGCCGAGAGCGCACGCGCCGCCGTGCACGTTGAGTTTTTCGTGGGGGATTTCCAGCTTGGTCATGGTCACCAGGCTGACCACGGCGAAGGCTTCGTTGACTTCCACCAGATCGACTTCGTTCAGCGACCAACCGGTTTTCTTCATCAGTTTTTCGATCGCGCCCACCGGTGCCACCGGGAACAGGCTCGGGGTATCGGCGAAGGCCGCGTGGCCATGGATCACCGCCAGCGGCTTGAGGCCACGCTTGTCGGCCTCGGAACGGCGCATCAGCACCAGTGCCGCCGCACCGTCGGAGATCGAACTGGAGTTGGCCGCCGTCACGGTACCGCCATCACGGAACGCCGGTTTCAGCGAAGCGATCTTGTCCAGTCGGGCTTTTGGCGGCTGCTCGTCATGGCTGATCGTCACCTGCTCTTTGCCGACGGTGACGGTCAAGGGCACGATCTCGTCCTTGAAGCTGCCGTCCTTGATCGCCTGCTGGGCGCGGGTGGTCGAAGCCACCGCGAACGCATCCTGGGCCTCACGACTGAAGCCGTTGGTTTCGGCGCAGTCTTCGGCGAAGGTGCCCATCAGGCGCCCCTTGTCGTAGGCGTCTTCGAGGCCGTCGAGGAACATCGAATCCAGTACCCGGCCGTGCCCCATGCGGTAGCCGCTGCGGGCGCGGTCCAGCAGGTATGGTGCGTTGGACATGCTTTCCATGCCACCGGCGACCACCACCTCGGCGCTGCCAGCCACCAGCATGTCGTGGGCCAGGATGGCCGCTTCCATGCCCGAGCCGCACATCTTGTTGAGGGTGGTGCAACGGGTCGATTTATCCAGCCCGGCGCCGAGCGCCGCCTGACGTGCAGGGGCCTGGCCCTGGCCGGCCGGCAGTACGCAGCCGAACAACACTTCGTCGACGCCATCACTGGCAACGCCAGCACGCTCCACCGCGGCCTTGATCGCGGCGGCACCGAGTTGCGGCGCCGTGAGGCTTTTCAGTTCGCCCTGGAAACCACCCATCGGGGTGCGCACGGCGCTGACGATAACAATCGGATCGTTGGAAAGGGTCATGACAAATCCTCCTTACTTGGCGGCCATGCGCAAGGCACCGTCGAGACGGATCACCTCGCCATTGAGCATGCTGTTTTCAATGATATGCCTTACCAGCCGGGCATATTCGGCAGGTTTGCCCAGGCGCGGCGGAAACGGCACGCCAGCGGCCAGGGAGTCGCGCACTTCCTGGGTCATGCCGGCCATCATCGGCGTTTCGAAAATGCCCGGGGCGATGGTCATCACGCGGATGCCGAAGCGCGCCAGTTCACGGGCGGCCGGCAAGGTCAGGCTGACGATGGCGCCTTTCGACGCGGCGTAGGCCGCCTGGCCGATCTGGCCGTCATAGGCCGCCGCCGAGGCGGTGTTGATGATCACGCCGCGCTCGCCATCGGCGTCCGCTTCGGTTTCGGCAATCGCCGCCGACGCCAGGCGCAGCATGTTGAAGCTGCCGATCAGGTTGACGTTGATCACCTGGCTGAAGCTTGCCAGCGCGTGCGGACCGTTCTTGCCGAGGATCTTCTCGCCACGCACGATGCCGGCACAGTTGACCAGCCCGTTGAGGCCACCGAATGCCTTGACCGTTGCCTGCACCGCCGCTTCTGCCGCCGCTTCGTTGCTGATGTCGGCGACCACGCTTTGCGCGCCCAGGCGCTGGGCCTGGGCCGCGACGGCTTCGGCGTTCATGTCCACCAGCATCACCTTGGCGCCGGCTGCGACCAGCATTTCAGCGGTGGCCGCACCGAGGCCGGAAGCACCGCCGGTGACGAGAAAAACCTTGTTTTCGATCTGCATCATTGTGTCCTTCGATTCAAGCTGAAACGTTCTTCGCGGCGGCCTCTTGAGCCTTGGCGATTTCCTGGTTGCGCAAGATAAAGCGCTGCAATTTGCCGCTTGGGGTTTTCGGCAACTCGCTGACAAATTCTATTTCCCGGGGATAGGAGTGAGCCGCCAGGCGCTTGCGCACGTGTTGGCGCAGCTCTTCGGCCAACTCTGGCGCGGCACGGTATTGCGCGCTGAGCACGACGAAGGCCTTGACCAGTTCGGTTCGCTCCGGATCGGGTTTGCCGATCACCGCGGCTTCGACCACCGCCGGGTGCTCGATCAGAGCGCTTTCCACATCGAAAGGGCCGACGCGGTACCCGGAGGTGGTGATCACATCGTCACTGCGGCCAACGAAGCTGATGCTGCCGTCCGGGTTCCACTCCACCGTGTCGCCGCTCAAATAGTAATTGCCGACAAAGGCCTTGGTCGGTGCGCCTTCGTAGCCGGCGAACCAGCACATCGGCGACTGGGTGCGGTCGATGGCCAGGATGCCCGGTTGGCCAACGCCCAGTTCCTGGTGATCGTCGTCCAGCACCACGATGCGGTGGCCCGGCGAAGCAAAACCGGCGGCTCCCATGTGGATCGAGTGCTCCAGGCCATGGTGGTTGCACAGCACCATGCCCAGTTCGGTCTGGCCGTAATGGTCATGGATGACCACGTCCAGGTTATCGGCGAACCAGCGGATCACTTCCGGGTTCAGCGGCTCGCCGGCGCTGCTGACGATGCGCAGCTTGCCCTTGATCGACCGGGCGAATTCGTCGCCACCGGCGATCAGCAGGCGATACGCGGTTGGTGAGCCGGTGAGGTTGGTGATCCCGTATTTGTTGATCACCCGGCAGGTGCTTTCCAGGGTAAACGGGCCATCGTAGAAGGTGATCGGGTGGCCCATGGACAGGGGGCCGGTGACGCCGAAATAGATGCCGTAGGCCCAGCCCGGGTCGGCCAAGTTCCAGAAGGCGTCCTCAGGGCGCAGGTCCACCGCGTCACGGGTGTAGCTCTGGAAGGCGACGATGGCCTTGAGCGGTACCGACAGGGCTTTCGAAGGGCCGGTGGTACCCGAGGTGAACATCAGCAGGAACGGGTCTTCGCCGGTCAACAGCACCGGTTCGCAGACATGGGAGTGGTTGGCCAGTTCGGCCCAGAAGCTGTAGTCCCCACGGACTATGCCCTGCCCTTTGGGGCCGGCGACTGTGACGATGGTCGGGCAGTCGGCGACTTCCGCCAGTTTCGAGCGATTGACCGCGTCGGTGACCACCACTTTCGCCCCGGAACTGCCCAGGCGATGTTCGATGGCCTTGGGACCGAAGGCGGTAAACAAGGGTTGATAGACCGCGCCGATGCGCCAGGTGGCGAACACGGTGATCAGCAATTCGATGTTGCGTGGCAGGAGACCGGCGACCTTGTCGCCTTTCTTCACGCCCTGGGACAACAGGAAGTTGGCAAAACGCGCGGCCTTGTCCTGCAGGTCGTTGAAGGTGTAGGTCGCGCTGGAGCCATCACGGCCTTCCCAGAACAGCGCGATACGCCCCGGCAGCGCATGCCGGTCGCAACATTCGATGCAGGCGTTGAGGGCGGTCAGATTGCCGGCGAGTGCGGCATCGACGGTGTGCTGATAATTGAACTGTGAAACGGCAGACAAGTAATCGCGCATTGCCAGAATCCCTCTGTATTTTTTGTTAGGTGGGGGGAACCGTAACCAACAGGGAAATACTCGCTCTGCGCGGGGTGTCGGGCAATGGTCAAAGTTATCAAGTTGTCTGACTGGTTTGGCCAAGGCTGCAGGAGCGAGCTTGCTCGCGATGGGCGTGAGAACACCGCGGGGCATCAGGCTCCCAGGGTCATCGTTCACGACCATCGCGAGCAAGCTCGCTGCTACAGGCGAAGAGGCCCGCCCATACGACCAGAAATCCAGATCAACTGGCTTCGTTGAGAATCAAACTGCGGTAATGCCCGGGATTGGACCCCGACCATTTACGAAACGCCTTGTAGAACGAGCTTGCATCGGCAAACCCCAGGCGGGTGGCGATTTCGGCGAAGCTGATGGCCGGTTCGGCCAGCCAGGCGATGGCCAGCTCCTTGCGCACGCTGTCCTTTAGCCCCTGGTACGTCTGCCCCTCCTCGGCCAGGCGCCGGCGCAGGGTCGAGGCCGACATGCACAGGCGTTGCGCCAGGGTTTCGGTCTCCGGCCAGTGCTCCGCGGGCAGTTGCCGCAAGTCCTGCTTGATCCGGCTGGCCAGGCTTTGCGGATCGCGGTACTTGACCAGGATGTTGGCCGGCGCATGGGCCAGGAAGCGCCGCAGCTCTTCGACGCTGCGCTTGATCGGCAAACCCAGGCAGTCCGCGGAAAAGATCATCCGCGTGCGCGGTCGGTCGAAGCGCAGGTTCTCGGAGAACATCACCTGATAATCATCGCAGAAATCCGGCTGGGCACAGCGCAGCTCGATCGCCAGGATCGGAATTCGCCGTCCGGCCAGCCAACAGGCCACGCCGTGCACGATCATCCAGTAGGTGAAGTACGTGAAGGCCCGGCGCGGCTCGTGGTCGTCTTCGAGCAAGACGATTTCCGCCAGGCTTTGCTGATGCACAAGCTCGGCGGGCATGCGTTCGAGCATCAACGACAGGAAACCCAGGCCGCTGCCGAGCCCGGCCGCCAGGCTCGGCTGGACCATGGCACAGCGACAGAGGAACTCCAGGCTGCCGGACTTGAGCTTGCGCGGGTCCATGCCAAAGAACTCGTCATCCCCTCGCCGGGCCAGCAAGCGCCACAGGCGCGCATAAGCACTGGCGGGAACCCGCGCGTCACTACTGCCGAGCAACGCCGGATCAATGCCGACCTTGCCCAACACCTCATCGGTGGCCGCGCCCGGGGCGCAACTTTGCAACAGCGCTTCACGCACCAGTTGAATGGAAATGGTGTCTTTTTCCGACATTGCGCGAGGCGAGCCTTGTTCTTGTTTGAGTGGTGGGCATATTAGCGCAGCCGCCCGGTCGGCGCAGATACCTGTAGGAGCCCGGCTTGCCGGCGAAGGTGTCCTTGAACATTGCGTTGGTCTTTTCGGGCGCCTTCGCTGGCAAGCCAGCTCCTACAAGGTTTTCACCCGTCATCAGGACACTATCCAACCGAACTCCGCACAAAAGGCCAGGGTCAACCCTATGACTCCCCCATCCTTGAACCCGGAGATCGATGATGAACGACTACCCAAAACCACCCTTCCCCAAACAACAGCAACCCGTCCCGGGCTCCCAACGCAAAATGGATCCCTATCCGGACTGCGGTGAGCAGAGCTACAAGGGTTCCGGTCGCTTGACCGGCAAGATCGCCCTGATCACCGGGGGCGATAGCGGCATCGGCCGCGCGGTGGCCATTGCCTTCGCCCGTGAAGGTGCCGACGTGGCCGTTGCCTATCTCGACGAGCAGGAAGATGCAGAGGAAACCGCACGCTGGGTTGAACAAGCCGGCCGCCAATGCCTGCTGCTGCCGGGTGACCTGGCGCACAAGGTGCATTGCCAGGCACTGGTGGAGAAAACGGTCGAGCGGTTCGGCCGCATCGACATCCTGGTCAACAACGCGGCATTCCAGATGACCCACGAAAACCTCGAGGACATCTCCGACGAAGAATGGGTGATGACCTTCGACGTCAACATCACCGCCATTTTCCGGATCTGCCAGGCGGCGCTCAAGCACATGCAGCCCGGTAGCTCGATCATCAACACCAGTTCGGTCAACTCCGACATGCCCAACCCCACCCTGCTGGCCTATGCCACTACCAAGGGCGCGATCGCCAACTTCACCGCTGGCCTGGCGCAGATGCTCGGGCCAAAGGGTATCCGGGTCAACAGCGTGGCGCCGGGACCGATCTGGACGCCGCTGATCGTCTCGACCATGCCCGAGGATACGGTACAGAATTTCGGCGCCAATACCCCGCTCGGCCGTCCGGGCCAGCCGGTGGAAGTGGCGCCGATCTACGTGCTGCTGGCCTCGGACGAAGGCAGCTACATCACCGGCCAGCGTTTCGGGGTAACCGGGGGCAAACCGATCCTGTGATGCACAGCGCACCTTAAAAATGGAACCTGGCGAGGCCTCCAGCGCTCCACTCTTCATGGGCCCTCCCCGGCGGGCCTTTCGATACCTGGAGGTCGTCATGTCCGCACCTATCGTCAAACTGTTCACTCAGCCGAACTTCGCGTGGACGGATATTCGCAAGGAAGAAGAAGCGCATCCTCGCCACTACCTTGCACACTTGATCCTGCTGGCCTTGATCCCCGCCGTCTGCCTGTTCATTGGCACCACCTACGTCGGCTGGAGCCTGGCGGAAAACGAAACAGTCCGCCTCAGCCACCGTAGCGCGCTGCACCTGTGCGCCTTGCTGTATCTGTGCACGCTCGCTGGAGTCGCCGTCATGGGGGTGTTCATCCGCTGGATGTCGCGCACCTTCGACTCACGCCCGACGCTCAACCAGTGCATCGGTTTTGCCGCCTACACGGTCACGCCGTTTTTCCTGGCGGGCATTGCCGGCCTGTACCCGAGTCGCTGGCTGGCGATCCTGGTGCTGGCGGCGGCTTCGGCTTACTCGACATTCCTGCTGTTTGTCGGATTGCCGACCTTCATGCACGAGCGCAAGGAGCAAGGCGTGCTCAATGCCGTTTGCGTCTGGGGCGTCGGCTTGCTGGTCCTGGTCACCATTCTGGTGAGCATGATCCTGCTGTGGTTCAACGTACTGACGCCGGAGTACTTGCGCGCTACCGTCACTCAATGACCCCCGGGCCATGAGCTTCATTGTCTGGGTCGCGGTGCTGGGCGCCGTGCTGCTGACGCTGGCACTGACCTCGTCATTCCTGCGCTGGATGCCGGTGACCACCTCGGCCGTGTGCCTGACACTCGGGGTGGCCATCGGGCCGGCAGGTCTGGGCTGGCTGAGGCTGGACATCAAGGATGCCGCCTATTGGATGGAGCACCTGACGGAAGTCGCGGTGCTCTTTTCGTTGTTCGTCTGTGGACTCAAGCTGCGCCTGCCCCTCAGGGACCGCAAATGGCGCGTGGCCTTCGGGCTCGCGGGACCGGTGATGGTCCTGACCATCATTGGTGTCTGCCTGTTGCTGCATTACGCCTTCGACCTGCCGTGGGGGCCGTCCCTGCTGATCGGCGCGATTCTGGCCCCTACCGACCCGGTACTGGCCTCGCTGGTGCAGGTCAACGATGCCAAGGACGACGACGCCGTGCGCTTCGGTCTGTCCGGGGAGGCCGGGCTCAACGATGGCATAGCGTTTCCTTTTGTGATCCTGGGGTTGCTGTTTATCCAGCAAGGCGGCGGTGATTCGACCGCCTGGCTCGATGACTGGGCGCTCAAGCGGCTGCTGTGGGCGGTGCCCGCCGGCTTGCTGGTCGGCTACATCATGGGCCGTGTCATTGGGCGCCTGACGTTGTCCATGCGCATCAGGAATGCCGACAGCACCCTGTCGCCCAACGACTACCTGACCTTTGCCCTGATCGCCCTGGCCTATGTCGCCGCCGAGGCGGTGCACGGCTACGGATTCCTGTCGGTGTTCGCGGCGGCCCTGGGCTTGCGTCGGGCCGAAGTCAAGTCGATGGGGCATTCACAGGTGCCGGCCGAACACCTGGTGCAGCCGGTGGTCGGTCATCAGAACGTCGAACCCGATGCCGCCGTGCATGGCGATGTGACGAATCTGGAGGACGCGCAGGTGGCGGCCGGGATCATGATGGGCGACATGTTGTCATTTGGCAGCCTGGTCGAGCGGGCCATGGAGGTGTTTCTGGTGACGCTGCTCGGGGTGGTGCTGGTGGGTCATTGGGACTGGCGCGCGCTGGCGATTGCGCTGGCGCTGTTCTGCGTGATCCGGCCGCTGATTGTAGGGTTGGCGCCCTGGGGCAATCTGCTGGACGGCAAGCAACGGCTGTTGATCGGCTGGTTCGGCATTCGCGGCATCGGCAGCTTCTATTACCTGTTCTACGCCTTGAACCACGACCTCGCGCCGTCGATGGCGACCCTGTGCACCGACCTCACGCTCTCGGTGGTGGCGCTGAGCATCCTGATTCACGGGATCAGTACCCAACCGATCCTCGCTCACTATGAACGGCACAAGCCGCCACCGGCCTGATGGATCCTTTTGCCGTGGCGAAGTGCATGAGTCAAAGCCCTGCCTCATGCAGCCTGCATGGCCCCAATTGGCCATTAGCGCGAATAATCCATTGATTTCAAAACACTTTATTGAGGCAGCTAAAGCGGCACGACAAATGCTCTACAACGATGAGTGACCTGCGGTACAAACCGTTCGCGCTGCCCTCAACTTGAGAGACCTGACCATGAACGCCATAGACCTGTTGAAAGCCGACCATGAACGCGTAAAAGGCATCCTCAGCCAACTGAGCGAGTCCACCGAGCGCGGCCTGAAAAAGCGCACCGATCTCCTTCAAAAGCTGGAAATGGAAATCTCCATCCATACCCGCCTGGAAGAAGACATCCTGTACCCGGCCTACAAGGAAGCCGGCGGCAAGGAGCAGGACATCATGTATTACGAAGCCAAGGAAGAACACCGCACCGTGGATTCCCTGGTACTGCCGGACCTGAAAGTCACCGACCCGTCTACACCTGAATTCGCCGGTCGCGTCAAAGTGGTCAAGGAATTGCTCGAACACCACATTGAAGAGGAAGAGACCGAGATGTTTCCCCAGGCTAAAAAGTTGCTGGGGAAAGCGACTCTGGATGAGCTTGGGGAAAAAATGGAGGCTTTGAAGGCCCGCCTGAAAAAGGAAATGGCGGCTTCGCATATGGCTGCTTGATGATGGTGTGTTGTAACGGCGGCAGCCCATACCTGTAGGAGCCCGGCTTGCCGGCGAAGGCGTCCTTGAGACCAACGCCATGTTCAGCGACGCCTTCGCCGGAAAGCCGGGCTCCTACAGGGCCGTCGCGATGATCTCCACCAGGTTCAGCTGGGTAAACGGCTTGGATAATCGCGGCAGCCCGGAAGCAAAGCCTTCCAGCCGATCGGCATAACCGGTAGCCAGGATAATCGGCATATCGGGTTTAAGCGTTCGGATCGCATCCGCCAGCTGCGCGCCGCTCATGTGCGGCATGGCCATGTCGGTGATGACAAGATCGATGGCCGGATTGTTCTCGAATTGCTCCAGGCCCTGTACACCGGACGTCGCGGTGATCACGCGGTGGCCGAGGTCTTCAAGCAACAGGCAGGTGCTGGTCAGCACCAGGCTGTCGTCATCCACCACCAGTATGCACAACCGAGGAACTTCCGGCTCTGCCGGCTCTTCGATAACGGGCGCCATCACGGCGTTTGCCGAGGCCACTGGCAACCACAACTCCGCGGTAGTGCCCTGGTTTTTCTGGCTCTTCAAAATGAATCGCCCACCCAATTGCTCGATGAAGCCATGGACCATCGACAAGCCCAGTCCTGTGCCCTTGCCAAGCCCTTTGGTGGTGAAAAACGGATCCATCGCCGAGGCCAGTGTCGCTTCATCCATCCCCTCGCCGGTGTCAGTGACACTCAGGCACACATAACGTCCCGACTTCGGGAAAGACCTATTTTGAACAGGGATGGTTTCGACCCGGGCACTGATGACGATTCTGCCGCCATTGGGCATGGCATCGCGGGCGTTGGTGGCCAGGTTCAGCACCGCCAGTTCGAGCTGATTGACGTCGGCCATGACCGGCTCGAGCTGCGCTGGAAAACGGGCTTCCAATGCCACCGAAGGCCCGAGAGAGCTGCGCAGCAGCCCGGAAATCCCTTGCACCAGATCGGCGAGATCCACAGGTTCCGTCTTGAGCTCCTGTTTCCTGGCAAAGGCCAGCATGCGCTGGGTCAGGGACACGCCGCGCAAAGCACCCTGGGTGGCGTTGTCGAGCAAACGGACTATTTTCGGGTCGTCGGCCAGGCGTTTGCGCACAATTTCCAGGTTGCCAAGAATGACGGTCAGCAGATTATTGAAGTCGTGGGCAATCCCGCCGCTGAGCTGGCCGATGGCTTGCATCTTCTGCGCCTGGAACAGTGCTTCGCGGGTTTGCTCGAGCGCCTGCTGCGCCTCGGTCGCTTCGGTGATGTCGCGGGTGATCTTGGCAAACCCGAGCAAGGTACCGGTGTCTCCCCGGATCGGGTCGACCACGACATGGGCCAGGAACCTCGTGCCATCCTTGCGCACCCGCCAACCCTTGTTCTCGAAGCGTCCCTCGCGCGTCGCAATCTCCAGTGCCCAAGCTGGCAAGCCGGCAGCCTGGTCTTCGGGGGTGTAGAACATGGAAAAATGCTGGCCGATGACTTCTTCGGGCAAATAACCCTTGATGCGTTGGGCCCCCAGGTTCCAGTTGGTCACACGGCCATCCGGGGCAAGCATGTAGATGGCATAGTCGGTGACGCTCTGCACCAGCAACCGAAACTGTTGCTCGCTCTGCTTGAGGGTCTCTTCGGCCATCTTGCGGTCAGTCAGGTCACGGGTGATCTTGGCAAACCCCAGGAGCGTGCCCGTCGGGTCGTAGATCGGATCGATCACCACGTGGGACCAGAAATGCGTGCCGTCCTTGCGCACGCGCCAGCCTTCGCCTTCGAAACGCCCCTCGCGGATGGCCGTGTCCAGCGCCCGCTGGGGCAAGCCGGCACGACGATCTTCATCGGTATAGAAGCGCGAGAAATGCTGGCCGAGAATCTCCGCTTCCTCATAACCCTTGAAACGCCGGGCCCCTGCGTTCCAGCTGGTAATGATGCCATCCAGATCAATCATGTAGATCGCATAGTCCACCACTGCATCGATCAGCAGGCGCAGGCGCCTGTCTTCGTTGATCTCGGCCTGGGTTCGAACTTCGCTCATTGATCCCTCACATCCACTGCTGTTTTTCTGAAGTATGCGATAAACCGTCCATTTGAACAGTCGCCGGTGCAATTGACCACCAGCGCGGCAACAAGTGCTTGACCTTGCTCTCGCCAAACCGGTCATCGATCAACATCACCACGCCCTGGTCCTGCTGGGTACGAATCACCCTGCCTGCGGCTTGCACCACTTTTTGCACGCCGGGGTACAGGTAGGTGTAGTCGTAGCCTGCGCCGAACAGGGCTGCCATGCGTCGCTTGAATTGCTCGTTGACCGGGTTGAGCTGCGCCAGCCCCAGGGTGGCGATGAACGCGCCGATCAAGCGTGCGCCTGGCAAATCGATGCCTTCGCCAAACGCCCCACCCAGCACCGCGAAGCCCACACCCTGGCTTTCGGCGGTGAAGCGGTCGAGGAATTCCTGGCGCTGCGCCTCCGCCATGCCCCGGGACTGTGACCACAGGTTGATTGCGGGATAGCGCTCGGCCAGCAACTGCGCCACTTGCTGCAGGTAATCGAAGCTGCTGAAGAACGCCAGGTAGTTGCCGGGGCGCTGCCGGAACTGCTGGGCGATCAACTCGACGATCGGCCCCAGGGAGGCCTGGCGATGAACAAAGCGCGTGGAGATCTGGTTGACGATCTGCACGTGCAACTGATCGGCATGAAAGGGTGACTCGACGTCGATGCACACGGTATTCGCCGGGGTACCCAGCAAATCGGCGTAATAGTGGCGAGGGCTGAGGGTCGCCGAGAACAGCACGGTGCTGCGTGCAGCGCTCAGGCGCGGCCCGATGAAGCCGGCGGGCACCACATTGCGCAGGCACAGTTGCGAAAGGTTGCGCTTGCGTTCGAGGTCGCGCTTGCTGATGTCGAACAGGTACTGCTGGTCGAACAGCTCGCCCACCCGACAGAACTGCAGCACCTCGAAGTAGAAGCTCTGTAATGCACTGTCCAGCCCCTGGGGATGATCGTTCAGGTAATCACCGATGCTGGCGCTGCAAGACGACAAGGCCTGGAGCAGTTTTTCCGGCGGTTTGTCGTAGGCCTGATAGGCACCGAGTTGCTGGTTATGCAGGGCATTCCATTCGCGGTTGACCCGCTGCAGCGGCTTTTTCAAAGCCTCGGGGGCGGTTGTTCGTACGCTATCGAGGGTCGATTGATCGAGGCTGGCGCTGTACATCTGCCGACCGCGCTCCACCAGGTTGTGGGCTTCGTCGACCAGCACGGCGACGTTCCAGGTATTGGCCTGGGCCAGGCCAAACAACAGCGCACTGAAATCGAAGTAATAGTTGTAATCGGCTACCACCACGTCGGCCCAGCGGGCCATTTCCTGGCTCAGGTAATACGGGCAGACCTCATGCTCAAGGGCGACCTGGCGCAATGCGCTCTGGTCCAGCAGGCTCAGCTCGCTGGCGGCCTGGCGCGCCGCCGGCAAGCGATCATAGAAGCCCTGGGCCAACGGGCAGGATTCACCGTGGCAGGCCTTGTCAGGGTGTTCACAGGCCTTGTCCCGGGCGATCATCTCCAGCACCCGCAGGGGCGGCGCATCGGCGCGCGCCAGGATCACCTGCGCGGCGTCCAGGGCCAGCTTGCGTCCAGGGGTTTTCGCCGTGAGAAAGAACACCTTGTCCAGTTGCTGTGGCGCCAGGGCCTTGAGCAGCGGAAACAGGGTGCCGATGGTCTTGCCAATCCCCGTGGGGGCCTGGGCCATCAGGCAGCGGCCGGTGCTGACGGCCTTGAACACCGATTCGGCCAGGTGACGCTGCCCCGGGCGAAAGTCGGCATGGGGAAACGCCAGCTCTTGCGCCGCCTGGTTACGCCCCTGGCGATGGACCGTTTCCTGTTCGGCCCAGTGCAGGAACAGGCCACAATGGTGTTCGAAGAACTGCCCGAGTTCGGCGGCGTCGAAGGCCTCGACCAGACAGGTTTCCTTTTCGCTGACGATATCGAAATACACCAGCGCCAGGTTGATCTGCGCCAGGTCGAGTTTGCGGCACATCAGCCAGCCATAGATTTTAGCCTGTGCCCAGTGCAGTTGACGGTGGTTGGCCGGTTGCTTGCTCAAGTCGCCGCGGTAGGTCTTGACCTCTTCCAGGCAGTTTTGCCCGGGCTCGTAGCCATCCGCCCTGCCCCTGACCGTCAGGCCCTGAAACGAACCTTCGAGAGCGACTTCACTCTGGTAGCCATCACTGCGCCGTGACGCCACCGTGCGGTGCCCGACGATACCTTCAAGCGCGGTCGGCGACGGGGTGAAACGCAAGTCGAGGTCTCCGACCTTGGCGGTGAACTCACACAACGCCCGTACCGCGATGCTGTAGCTCAAGCGCCCTGCTCCGCCCATTGCACATAACACACGGCAATCGGCATCCGGTGCTCATGACAGAACGCCAGCCAGCGCAGCTGGTTATCCTGCAGGCGATCCCCCGGTCCCTTGACTTCGATCATGCGGTAGGTTTTTTCCTGCGGCCAGAACTGGATCAGGTCCGGCATGCCCGCGCGATTAGCCTTGATGTCGAGCAACAAGCGGTTGAACCAGTGCTTGAGGTGCTCGGCCGGCAAGCAGTCCAACGCCTGCTCCAGCAACGCCTCGTTGAGTGCGCCCCAGAACACGAAGGGCGACTGTACCCCCCATTTTTCGGCATAACGCGCGCGAATGGTTGCACGATAGCGCCCGTCGTCGAGTTCGCCGAGGCAGGCCTGGAACAACTCGGCCCGGCGGCCATGGAAGTCTTCGCTCAACAGGTCCACCGGACCGCGCTGGAACGGATGGAAAAACGCCCCCGGCAGCGGGGCAAAAATCGCCGGCCAGCACAGCAGGCCGAACAGCGAGTTGATCAGGCTGTTTTCGACGTAATGAACCGGTGCCGACTCTTCGCCCAGGTGCGCCTGTACATGGTCCTCGACCGACAACAAAGGGTCGATCCTGCTCAGTTGCAGGTCCAGGCGCAACATCTCCCGGGGAGCCACACGCTTGACCGCCGGCCCGCCCAGCTTGCGCCGCAGCCTGGGCAGGACACGCAACAGGTGCTGCTGCTCCGCGGCGTTTTGCGGTGACTGTTCGGCCATACAAGCCAGGTCCAGGGCCATCTGGTACTCGCCGCAACGCTCCAGCACCCGGATCATGCGCACCCGCGCGCCGGGATACGCGCAGTCACGGTACAGGCTCAACGCGGCAGGGAAATCACCGACGCGCTCGCACTCCTGGCCCATCTGGAACAACTGCTTGTCGCGGCGCCTCTGCAGCCAGGGATTGCTCAGCGCCAGGCCGTTGATCTGCACGGCGATGTCGGCCACCGCCTCGCCAGCCTCGAACAGCTGCTGGCACTGGTAGAGGAACAGGCAGGCATCGACGTCCTCACGACTGCGCAAGCCCCGGGAATCGTCGCTAAACTCCACTTTTTCATAGGTAAAGATACCCAGGTCCGCGAGGACGAATTCGGACCAGTCCTGGTAGACATTGCCGAAAAACATCAAGCGCAGGCGATCGCACAGGCCCATGATGGTCAGGCTGAACAAGCGGTCGTTCAGCGCCGGACACCAGTCGTCGAAGGGCTGCGCTTGAGGAAACTGCGCGCACAAATCCGGCAGCCAGTCGGTCTTTTTACCCTTGGGTTTAACAATCGCGTTGCCCAGGCATTGCAGTATTTCCGCCTTGAGCAACACTTCAAACAACGCCTCTACCGGTAACGGCTGGCGGTCGTCGAGCCAACCCAGCGCCAGCAATGGCTGGGCGGCGCTGGGGATGTCACCGATCTCGGCGTAATACAGCTTGCTGGCCC
Organism: Pseudomonas sp. IT-P218; assembly: GCF_949767605.1. Lineage (NCBI taxonomy): Bacteria > Pseudomonadati > Pseudomonadota > Gammaproteobacteria > Pseudomonadales > Pseudomonadaceae > Pseudomonas > Pseudomonas sp. IT-P218. Next base: position 132,956 of record NZ_CATKQQ010000001.1, on the reverse strand, counting down.
TGAAATGAACTCCCTTGCGCATGACCATCCTGACCAGCAGCGCACGGGACTCGCGGGGCAAGCCATTGAAGTCGCGAATGAAGCGATGCTCTTCGTCGCTCAACACGTCGGCATAGCGATGCTCAAGCCAATCAAGCACTTGCATGAAGTTGTTGAGATAGTAGAACGGATCGTCGAGAGGATTTGCAGTCACGGGAAAAAGGGCCATGTAGTGCGAGCACTGGTTATGCATACAGATACCAGTAACGCCCTGCCCCATGCAAACGGAAAAGGATAAGCGGCGGCGCTGTAAGGGTTTTTTATCCCGGGCAGCGAACTTTCCGCCGTTCCATCGCACCAATCGCCATGGAGCTGCACTCGCTTGCGGCAGCCGTCCGGTTTCAATGAACAATGAGAGGTGACTATGAACATCAAGACTCTGGGTTTTCCCCTGGCGGTAGCAGCCTTTTTTACCCTGGCTGGCTGCTCGACACCCACGGTGGTTACCCTGCAGAACGGCACCCAGTACCTGACCAAGGACATGCCGAAAACCAAGAGCAAGGACGGCTTCTACGAGTTCGAGGATATTTCCGGGGCGACGGTGAAGGTCAGGGCTGATGAAGTGGCCACGGTTCGAGAGGAAGACTGAGTCCGCGAATCATTTTTGCTCTGCTCTGCTGGTGTGGCAGGTTTCGAGCACTGCCTTACACTGCGATAGACCCAGTGCGACCGGATGATGGTGTCGAAATGAACATGGTCACGCCACTTTTGACTTCCCTCCTCGCGGTCGGCGCCTGGGCTTCCACGTGTCTTTGTGCAAATGCCGCGACGCCCGCGCGAACCTTCAACACCAGCTTCGATTGCGCCTCGGCCAGGGAGCCCATTGAAAAGTTGATTTGTCGCGATAGCCAACTGGCGCAAATGGACAGGGAGCTGCAACGCCTTTATCTGCTGGCGCTCACGGATGCACATTCGGTACCGCCCCCGGACAAAGTCGAGCTTGATCAGCAGTTCTGGGTCCACGCCCGTAATCAGTGTGCCGGGGCACAAGCCAAGGCGTGCGTGGTCCGCAGCTATGCCGAGCGCGCGCACCAGCTGCGTCAAGGCTCGGCGATTGCGCGGACCAAGGATCCCAGCAGACTCACTGAAGGCCCGGTCGCCTATCGCTGCACCGGATTCAACGGGGTGCTCACCGCGACCTTCTTCAATGCAGGGCCGGGCGTCGTCTACCTGAAATGGGCGAACGCCTCAGTCATCCTTGACCAGGTGTCGAACTATTCCGGCAACCAGTACAAGGGCAAGGACTTCCGCGGCGACTACAGCTTCTGGCAAAACGGCAGTGAGACCCTTTTACAAATGCCGGGCGCTGGAGCAATGACTTGTACGGTCGATCCGGCAGCTTGATCTGCGTCGCGCTTGAATAAAAGGCAACCGGGACGTCCTGTCCCGATGGCCAGGGTCAGTTTTCAGCTGCCAGTGCGGATCTTGTTCCAGACCCGGGTGCGAATGCGGTCGATGTTCAACGGCATCGCCTCAAGCGCAAACAGTTTCCCCATCATGTCCGGGCTCGGATAAACCTTGGTGTCATTCTTGATGTCCGGGTCGATCAGGCTGTCGGCCTGTTCGTTGCCGTTGGCGTAGTGCACATGGTTACTGATGCTGGCCATGACGTCTGGCCGCAGCAGGTAGTTCATGAAGGCGTAACCGGCCTTTTCATCCGGGGCGTCCACGGGCATGGCAACCATATCGAACCAGATGGCGGCGCCTTCCCTGGGAATCGCGTAGCCGATCTCTATGCCGTTGTTGGCTTCCCTGGCGCGGTTTTCCGCTTGCAGGATGTCGCCGGAGAAACCGACCGCCACGCAGACATCACCGTTGGCAAGGTCACTGGTGTACTTGGACGAGTGGAAATAGCTGACATAAGGCCGCACTTTGAGCAGCAGCGCTTCGGCTTTCTTGTAGTCTTCCGGGTTTTTGCTGTGGTGTGGCAGACCCAGGTAGTTAAGTGCCGCAGGGAGTAGTTCCGGGCCATTGTCGAGGATCGCCACGCCGCACTTCTGCAGCTTCTGCATGTTCTCGGGTTTGAAGATCAGGTCCCAGGAGTCCACTGGCGCGTTTTCGCCAAGGACCGCCTTGACCTTGGCTATGTTGTAGCCAATGCCGGTACTGCCCCACAGGTAAGGGAAACCGTGTTCGTTCCCCGGATCGTTGCCCTGCAACGCCTTGAGTAACACCGGGTTGAGGTTGTTCCAGTTGGGCAACTGCGCCTTGTCGAACTTTTTCAGGGCGCCGCCTTCAATTTGCCGCGCCATGAAGTGGTTGGACGGGAACACCACGTCGTACCCTGACCTTCCGGTCATCAACTTGCCATCGAGGGTTTCATTGCTGTCGTAGACGTCGTAGGTGAAGGCAACGCCGGTCTCTTTCTGGAAGTTCTTCGTGGTGTCCGGCGCGATGTAGTCCGACCAGTTGTAGATCTTGACGGTCTCGGCCGCCTGGCTGATGGCAGCGCACAGCATCAGCGGCGCCAGGACTAGTGACTTTGGGGACATGGGTCGATTCCTGTGGGGCTGTTTTTGTTGTTGGAGTTCGGCAGGCAATCAAGGGGCCTGCGTTCAGAAAATCAGGACGTACGTCTTGCGCACGGTTTCCTGGATATCCCAGACGCCGAGGCTGTTGGCCGGCAACATCAGGGCGTCGCCCGCTTCGATGTGCAGGGTTTCACCCTCGTCCGGGGTGAAGGTGCAACGCCCCTGGATGAAGTGACAGAATTCCTGGGCGACGATCTGCCGCCGCCAGCGTCCCGGGGTGCATTCCCAGACGCCGGTCTCGACGCCGTCGTCGCGTTCGACGCTGGTGGTCGAAGCCACCGCCACCGGCGTGCCCAAAGGCACGGCGACCGGGTTCGACTCTTGCAGTTGCAGGGTGGCGGTGTTCTTGAATTGAGTGATGCGCATGGGAGTACCTGTCAGTGAAGAAAACGCTGTTTAGTGCATGAAACCTTCCATGAACCCTGCAACCCCGCTGGCGAGCTTTCGCCGCCAGGGCGCGCTGGTTGGGTTGGCCAGGGTCTGGTCTTCATGGACGAAGCTGCGGATGATCGCGTTGTAGCCGAGCCAGCGGCAGGGTTCGGGCTCCCAGGCCTTGAGTGCGTTCAGTCCACCCCGGGTTAACACCCAAGGCTGCCGGACCCGCTCGGTGTCGCGTTGCAGGATCAGGTCGGCCAGGGTCCTGCCGCCCAGGTTGCTGGCGCCGACGCCCTCCCCGCCATAACCGCCGGACACGGCGATGCCGCTGGCCTGGTCGCACAGCATGTGTGGCTTGAAATGCCGCGACATGCCCAGGTTGCCGCCCCAGCCATGGGTGATCTGCACATTGCGCAGCTGTGGGAAGAGTTCGCCGAACAGATACCGGCGCAATTCGATTTCGCTGTGCGTCAGGTCGAAGTCATGGCGCAGCCTGCCGGCAAACTGGTAGCCGCCACGGGCGCCGAAGATCAACCGGTTGTCTGCCGTGCGTTGGCCGTAGGTGACCTGGCGACTGCTTTCGCTGAAAGCCTGGCCACGACTCAGGCCGATTTCGTCCCAGGTGGCGGCCGACAATGGCTCGGTGGCCACGATCAGGCTTTGCACCGGTAACTGATAACGCCCCAACGGCGGCAAGGTCACCGAATAGCCTTCGACCGCCGGCACCACCCAGCGGCTGCGCACCGAGGCCCGGGCCGTTCGCAGGCTGCCGGACTGCCAATGATTCACCGGGCTGTTCTCGTAGATCCTGACGCCCAGGCGCTCGACCGCTCGCGCCAGCCCGCGGACCAGTTTCGCCGGGTGCAGGGTCGCGACGTGTGGCGCGTAGATACCACCGTAAGGTTTGGCCACGCGGATCTGTTGCGCCAACTGTTCCGGGCTCAACCAGCGGTAATCGTTCTCGTTGAGCCCCTGGCTGTACAGCTTGTCCAGGTACTGGCGCAGGCTGGCCTCCTGCTCGGGATAGCGGGCTGCGCAATAAAGCGCGCCACCCTTGCGATAATCGCAGTCGATGCCTTCACGATCGATGACGTTTTTCACTTCATCGGGAATGCCATGAAGCAAATCGTAAGAGGCGCGACGTTGCTCGGGTGACGAGGCGGCAAGCAGCCGGTCTTCGCCCAGCAGATTGCCCATCAACCACCCGCCATTGCGCCCGGAGGCGCCAAAACCGGCGGTTTGCGCCTCGATGATGACGATGTTCAGGTCGGGCGCCTGGCGCTTGAGGTAGTACGCGGTCCAGAGCCCGGTATACCCCGCGCCGATAATGGCGACGTCGACGTCCAGATCCTGTTCCAGCGCCGCACGCGCCACCAGGGGCTCGTCGAGCTGGTCCATCCACAAACTGATAGTGCGCCACGCCGACATGCAAGACTCCGCCACTCAGACTTCGATGGCGTTGATCCTAATGCTCGGGCTCAGACACTGTCTTGCGCGCGTGCACGCAAGGAAATCTGTTTGACGTAGGCCTTGGGCGACAGGCCTGTGTGCTGGCGGAAACAGCTGTAGAACGCCGACAGGGAATTGAACCCGGCAGCGAACGCCAGCTCGTCGATACGCACCGGTGGCGTGGCATTGTCCAGGGCGCTGAGCAGGTGCTGCAGCCGTGCCTGGTTGACGTAGCGATAGAAGCTCTGCCCCAGCACCTGGTTGAGCAGATAGGAAATCTGGTTGCGACTGTACCCGCACTCCTGCGCCACCCGCTGCAGGTCGAGCTCAGGGTCGAGATAAGGCTGCTGGCGTTGGAAGTACTGTTGCAGGTCGTCGGCCATGAAGCTCAACTGCCGCGGCGACAGGCCCAGTCGACTGACCGCCGGGCGCTGGCTGGCGGTGTTTTTACCGGTTGGCTGTTCGTGAACCAGCGAAGCGTATTCGTTGACCCGCCAGATCAGCCCGTCCTTCACGGTAATCGCTTCACTGGCGCGAAACGACACCAACCCCTCACCGCCGCGCAGGGTGATGCGGTACTGGATGAACGCAGTGTTGCCGTCCAGGCGGATGCGGTCCGTGTGTTCCAGGGCTTCGTCCGGGTCACGGGGCATGCTGCTGTGCACATAGTCCCGCAACTCAGCCAGCCCCATCACCCGGTTCTGGAAAAAATCGCTGTACTGGACTTCGGGGTGATACAGCGCCATGACCCCGTCCAGATCGCGGTGTTTCCAGCGCAAGTGATAACGCATGACCGTCTCGCCCGTGGCCTGGGTTTGCAGCGGGCCATCATCCTCGGCATGCATGGTAAGTCTCGTTAAAAAGTGCCGAGCTTGCCCAAGTTTGCCCGCGCCTTCAATGGCTAACAGTGGCTGGCCATTGCGCAAACGTTGGCGCACGTGACCTGCATCAAAAGAATCGCAGCAATTGCCAAACGGCCTGAAAAAAACACATTTTTTTCACATCCAGCTGCTACTTTTAAAGACTGTCACTGGTTGAGCCAATGAAGGCTCTTCCCACCTAACGTGAGCTAACGGAAGCGCTCGATAAAGAAGGCGGGCAACACATGAATAGAGGGTTCAGCAAGGTCACTTTTCCAAATGCCTGCCAGCTGATGCGCTGGCATTTCCATCCCATGGGTTTCGAGGCAAGCATGGACGCCCCGGGCAGCATGATTGCCCGTTTGTTTGATCGGGCCAGTGGCGAGACCATGATCGCCATCGCCGGTATCCCCTGTTCGACGGTCATGAATGCCGCCGACGTCGAGCGAATAATCGAAGCCGTGGAGGATGAGCTTGAAGCGTTCATTCCTCCGGTGGCCCTCAGGAGTTATGCCTGAAGGCAGGCCTTCCCCATCCAAAAGCCCACGATATGGTGGGCTTTTTTGTTTTTTACAGAATTATGGATTGGGGTGCAGACCGTCTCCCGAGGATCAACTGTAGGAGCTGGCTTGCCAGCGAAGGCGGCCTCACAGCCGAACCATCACTCGCGGATGTACCCGATCAACTGTGGGAGCGGGCTCATCTGTACAACGCATTCATTCAGACGGCACGCGTCATCGTTGTCGACCATCGCTGCGATGCGGCGACCCGACAAGCCAGCTCCTACAGGAGATCGGGTACGGCCGCGGGAGATTGAATGGATTACGCCGGGGTCTTGGCCTGTCGATGATCGGCAAAGAACGCCTTGCCCTGGCTGATCCGATCCGACGCCTTGGGCATGTTCACCGCCTGGGTGTCCTGCGCGTCTACATACCAATAACAATGGCTCACGGCCCGGGTAATGCCCACGTAGGCCAGGCGCAGGATCTCGTCTTTCTGCGCATTGTCGTAAGGCTCGCTATCGCCAGCCTTGCCCAGGCCCGCCATGCGGTATACCTGGTTCTTGTACGGTGAACGGGTCAGGTGCTGGCAATCGCCAAGCAGGAACACCGCGTCCGCCTGAAGCCCCTTGGCGCTGTGATAGGTCAGTTGCTTAAGGCGCCGGGCTTCATACGGCAAGCTAGAATCCACATTAACTACGGATTGAATATGCTGCTCAATCAATGACTTATCACTGCTTTTTCGATAAAGCATCAAGATTGAATCACCCTTGCGGTAGTGCTCCATCAGGCGCTGGGCCATGCCTTGGTCGTCCCGGTCCAGCACATTGACCGGCAGCAAAGTCTTCGGCTCGCCGCTGGCCTTGGCCTTCTTGCCGGCAATCGCCGGCGCGGCCCGCACGATGTGTTCGGCGGCGTCGATGATGTGCTGGTGGCTGCGATAGTTGTCGCTGAGCATGACCTTGGTGGTGCTGGGCGACGAGAACGTCTTGTTGAATTCCATGAAATAGGTGGGCGAACTGCCGCGCCAACCGTAGATCGACTGCCAGTCATCCCCCACGCACAGCAATGACGAGTGCTGGGCGCCGCGTCCTGTGTGCATGGCCGGGCCGCGGCTGCGGATCTCGACCAGGCTGGCGCGGATCCACGAGACGATTTGCGGCGAGACATCCTGAAACTCGTCGATCATCAAGTGCGACAGCGGCCGCAACAGCTCGTCGCTGAGCAGTTTGAGGTTCTCCGGTGAATGTTCGCTGAACAACGCGAACATGCGGTTGTAGGTCATGACCGGCGGTTTCTGGTCGAGCAAGTGATCTTCCAGGGCTCGCCAGTACAGGCTCAGGGCCTCGAAGAAAAACCGGTCCGGGTCATCCTTGGCAAAGCTCATCTGGCCCACCGCCGTCGGCACATCCAGGCCGAGGTTTTCGATGAACCCGGCGGCGGCGACAAAACAGTCCAGCAACGGCGCAGACGCAAGCTCTCCCTTGACCTTGTAATCGAAGCCAGGCCCGGCGCTGGCGTCGCCGCCAAGGGAGGCCAGGACACGCCTCGACGATTCGTAACTATCCAACCATATCAATGGCTTACGACAGAAAGCTTGAAACAGGGTTCGCTTCACCGCCGATTCCGCACGCAGTGTCAGCTTGGCGTTGGGCCGGGTCAGTTGTGGATTTTCCCCAGGGTCGAAACCCAGCACCACCCAAGCATCAAGCGACGGAATGTAACCGTGGCAATGAAAGGCGCTGCCATTGATATCAAAAGCCTGGCGGTTGGGTTCGATACCCTTGATCGGCCAGGCGCCGGCGCGGAACCACAGGTCTTCCACCAGGTCGCAGAGTTCTTCATCGCGTTTGGCCGCCAACTCGGTGACGGCCACGCGTTTCTGCACATCGGGGTGGTCGCGCTCCAGCTCCTTGAGTTGCAAGGCGTGGCGCGACAACGGCTGGATCAGCTCGCGAAAACGCTGATCGCGGCTGTGCAAGGCGTGATAACAGGCGTTGAGTTGCTGACGCTGGGCGTCATTGATACGCAGGTCGAACGGGTTGCTGTCCACTTCGTCATCCGCGCCTTGGGCGCGGTGACTGAGGTTTTCGAAGGCTTGCAGCCGTTCGAAGCCCGGCAGGCTGCGAACCATCGGCAGGATCCGCGAGTGGAAGGTGCGCACCAGGTCACGCGCGTCCCTGAAGCTGATTACCCGCCCCCAGAGCGCGAACAGCTCGATCAGTTTATTGATGAAATCCTTGCGCGACTCGCGGGTAAAGGTCACCACGGTCATCGAGCCCAGCTCGAATCCCAGGTAGTGGTGGAGCAGCAAAATGCGCAGGACCAACGTCGTCGACTTGCCCGCGCCCGCTCCGGCAATCACGGAGGTCGAAGGCGTGTCACTGAAGATCATCTTCCACTGCGCGGCGCTGGGCTGGGCATATGCCGGCAGCAGCCGGGCGACGTCGGCCTTCACGCGCTTCTTCAATTCGGCGCTCAATGGCAGGCGCCAATCGTCGAACAGATGCTCATCGATGTTCGGTGGCCGGTGCTCGGTGCTGCGCGAGTCGCGAATCAGCAGGACCTGCCGGCCCTCTTCGAGTCCTTCGAGCTTGCCTTCCTTATATCCGTAATCCACCCCGGCGATATGCCCACTGCGAAAACCGTCTGCCTGGCCATGCAACCAGGACGCGCGGTGCTGCGCGCGCAGGCGTGTCAGGCCATGACCAAAAAAGCGCGCGGCCAGGCGTTTGAGCAGTGGCATTTCAGCCAGGGGGCGAAGTTCAGGCGGAAGATCGGGGGTGTGTTGCGGCACGCGGACGGACTCCAGGGTGTGAGGCTGTTGAGGGCTATGGTGTCTGTATTTGCCGTTCAGTTCTAGTGAAATGCTTAGGACTCATCGACTTATGCGCGATATTGAAGGTTGTATAAGATCCATTTGAGGTAACTTCCTATCAAACTATTCGATGATTATGAGGCACTTTTTACGCTTTTTATCGATTATTGCCTGATGGATGATGCCCGTCATCAACCACCGGTCTCGATTCGTGGCCAGGCCCTTGCGCCCCATGACGAACCTTACAGGAGACGATCATGCTTGAACTCAGACCTTTCAACTCGCTCGGCGGCGCTCACCATGGCTGGTTGGATGCCCATCACCACTTTTCGTTCGCCGAATACCATGACCCCAAGCGCATGAACTGGGGCAACCTGCGGGTATGGAACGATGACGTGATCGCCCCGGGCACCGGTTTCCCGCAGCACCCGCACCGGGACATGGAAATCATCACTTATGTCCGTGAAGGGGCGATTACCCACCAGGACAACCTGGGCAACAAGGGTCGCACTGAAGCCGGTGACGTTCAGGTCATGAGTGCTGGCACCGGGATCGCCCATAGCGAATACAACCTGGAAGCGACACCGACGCGGATTTTCCAGATCTGGATCATCCCGAACGAATCCGGCCTGGCACCCTCCTGGGGCGCCAAGCCGTTTCCCAAAGGCCAGCGCGAAGGGTTCGTGACCTTGGCCAGCGGCAAGGCCGGGGACGATCAAAGCCTGCGAATCCGCGCAGATGCGCGACTGGTGGCGGCGAACCTGAAGTCTGGTGAAACGGCGGAATATCACTTGGACAACGGCCGTCGCGCTTACCTTGTTCCGGCCACGGGGGTCATTGAAGTCAATGGCTTGCGAGCACAAGCTCGAGACGGTGTTGCGATTGCCCAGGAGCAGGTGTTGCGGGTGACGGCGATTGAGGACAGTGAGATTGTGTTGGTGGATCTGGCTTGATTCGGTAAATCCTAAGCACCGTTGGTGCCTGGACTACCGTCTTCGCTGGCAAGCCAGCTCCTACAAGGTTGCCTCAATCCTGTAGGAGCTGGCTTGCCAGCGAAGGGGCCATCATTTATTTCGAAGATATAGCGCCATCCACCAGGGTCTGGGCCTCAGCCACCAACTGCTTGAGGTGGTCGTCGCTCACGAAGCTTTCCGCATAGATCTTGTAGATGTCTTCGGTGCCCGACGGACGCGCCGCGAACCAGCCGTTTTCGGTCATGACCTTCAGGCCGCCAATGGCCTGGTCATTCCCCGGGGCGTGGCTGAGGATGGCCTGGATCGGTTCGCCCGCCAGCTCGGTCGAGGTGACCTGATCCGGCGACAGCTTGCTCAGCAGTGCCTTTTGTTCCGGGTTGGCCTTGGCGTCTACCCGCACCGAGAACGGCTCGCCCAGTTCATCGGTCAGGGCACGATAAGCCTGGCTTGGGTCGCGACCGGTACGGGCGGTCATTTCAGCCGCCAGCAAGGCCGGGATCAGCCCGTCCTTGTCGGTGCACCAGACGCTACCGTCCTTGCGCAGGAACGAAGCCCCCGCGCTTTCTTCGCCACCAAATCCCAGGGAGCCGTCGAACAGGCCATCGGCAAACCACTTGAAGCCCACCGGCACTTCGTACAGGCGGCGTCCCAGGCGCTTGGCCACGCGGTCGATCAAGCCGCTGCTGACCACGGTCTTGCCCAACGCGGCATCTGCTCGCCAGTGCGGGCGGTTCTGGAACAGGTAATCGATAGACACGGCCAGGTAGTTGTTCGGCGCCAGCAGACCGCCAGAGGGGGTCACGATGCCATGACGGTCGTGATCCGGGTCACAGGCGAAGGCCACGTCGAAGCGTTCCTTGAGGCCGATCAGCCCCTGCATTGCGTGGCTGGACGATGGGTCCATTCGGATCTGGCCATCCCAGTCGACGGTCATGAAGCGGAAGGTCGAGTCGACCTGCTTGTTCACCACGTCCAGGTCCAGACGGTAGTGCTCGGCGATCGCCGACCAGTAGCGCACGCCTGCGCCTCCCAGCGGATCGACGCCCAGGCGCAGCTTGGCATCACGGATGGCGTCGAAATCGATCACATTGATCAGGTCGGCGACATAGGTGTTGAGGTAGTCGTGACGATGGGTGGTACTGGCCTTCAGCGCCTGCTCGTAGCTGATGCGCTTGACCCCGGCGAGTTTGTTCGCCAACAGCTCATTGGCCTTGGCTTCGATCCACTTGGTGATGTGGGTATCGGCCGGGCCGCCATTGGTCGGGTTGTATTTGTAGCCCCCGCTTTGCGGCGGGTTGTGGGACGGGGTGATGACGATGCCATCCGCCAGGCCCGAGGTACGCCCGCGGTTGTAGCACAGGATCGCATGGGAAACGGCTGGGGTCGGCGTGTATTCGTCACCTTCGGCGATCATCACTGTCACGCCATTGGCAGCCAGTACTTCCAGGGCGCTGGCGCCGGCCGGCGTGGACAAGGCGTGGGTGTCGATGCCGACGAACAAGGGGCCATCGATGCCCTGGGCCTCGCGATACAGGCAGATGGCCTGGCTGATCGCCAGGACGTGCCATTCGTTGAAACTCAAATCGAACGAGCTGCCCCGGTGCCCGGAGGTGCCGAAGGCCACTCGCTGGGTCGAGATGGCGGCATCGGGCTGGCCGGTGTAATAGGCCGTGACCAGTCGCGGGATGTCTACCAACAATTCTGCCGATGCCGGCTTGCCCGCAAAAGGACTGAGTGTCATGCGCAACCTCTGAGATAGAGTTCAGGAATTGGAACGGAGTTTACTGGCAGTTTGACCTAAGCGCGATGGAATCGATCCATCGGCATGATTTTACCTGGGCTCAATCAATGGCTTCCAGGCGCAAGGCGTCCCCCAGCAAGCCCAGCGCGGCGGCCAGGTCCTGATCGCTGCCAACGCCATGGCTCAAACGCAAGTGTTGCCCATGCAAGCCTTGCAGACTGAACAGCTCGCCGGGCGCAACCACCACCTGTTGCCTGAGCAAACGCTGGAACACCCGGCTCATATCGACCCGGCGCAGCGAACGCAACCAGATCGTCGCGCCGCCCTGGGGCTCGACGTACTGCAAGGCGTCGCCCAGTCGCTCCTGGAGCAGCCGGGTCATCTGGTCCTTGCCGTCCTTGAGGCGCCGACGCAATACCTGCAGGTGTTGATCGATGCGTCCGTTGCTGTACAGGCGAGCGATGGCTTTCTGGCGAATCGGCGACAGGCGAAAGGCTCGTAATAGAAATTGCCGCTGCAGCTCGCCGCTCATATGGCGAGACAGCAGATAACCGTAAGGCGCTTCCGGGCCGATGATCTTTTCGAATGCGGAAAACACCATCAGGCGCTCCGGGGCCAACAGCTCGCGAAATCGCAGTAGATCGGGCTCAAACCCGAGTTCGCCATAACTATCGTTTTCCAGCACCCAAGTGTCATGTCGGCCCAGCAATTGCGCGATCGCTTGCCGGTTATCATCGGGTGCCTTGCTGCCCCGGGGCATGTTCAGCCCGGACGACACCATCACCAATCGCACCGGCTGCTCTTCCAGCAGGTCTCTGAGGCGCTTGCAGTCCAGGCCACCGTCGCCCAGCAGCGGCCATTCGATCACCTTCACGCCGGCTGCCTGGAACAGGCGCAGAATCGCCCAGTCACACGGCGACTCGACCACCACCGTCGCGTCCTTGAGAGCCAATACGACGATCAGTATTTCCAGCACACCGCGTAGATCGGCGCCGATGTAGACATCATCGGCATGCCAGCAGCGCACCGGCGAGGTGGTATAGCGCGCCGCCAACGCGGTACGCAGCTCCAGTTCGCCGCAGGGCTGCGCAGACGGCTGCGGCTGGCGCGGGTATTGGCGCAGCAGCTCCCTTTCCAGCAGCAACAGCGGGCTGTCGAGCGGTTGCAGCAAGGCCGGTTCATCCGCGCTGAGGACCAGCATGGCGGGAAGACGGGCGTTGACATAGACGCTCTCGAGCAAGTCATTGCCATCGTACAGCATGCTGCTGGGCGCGACCGGTAGCGCGTAATAACCGGACTTGGCCACCGAATAGACCCGCCCCTCCTTTTCCAGAAGCGAATAAGCGTACTGGATGGTCGAGATCGACACGCCCAGGCGCTCGGACAGCTCACGCAAGGATGGCAGGCGTACGCGACTGTCGCTCACGGGTTCGCTGATCAGGCAGGTCAGGTAACGGTAGACCGCCTGGTAGGCGAAATCGGTTTCACGCTGTCCTTTCATGACAGGGGGCCCCATCCGTGGCGGTGGCCGCCACGCACATTCGAAAGGGCCGGCAACATGCGCATGATCAACGTCCTGCCGACCATTGAGCGGTCATCGACGCCTCGTCGCTTGCCTGCACTGGCACCGAGGCCTCGCTCGCGGGCGGGTTCATCGACCTGCCCTGTTCTGCCACCGGCCCCATGCGATACAACCTGCCGATCAGGCTCACAGGCAAGCCGCTGACATCGACCATCCACTGCAGGATCTGCTCCGCGACCGGATGCCCCTGCATGGCCCGGTGCAACTCGGGCAAGGCCACGAGCATGCCCGGGTGACATAGACGCAGGAAGCGCTCGAGGGCCGCGCCCTGCTCGACAAAAGGGGCAAACAGCAGGCACACCCATTGCGCCTCGTTCAGGCCAAAGTTCTGCTGCGCCTCCTCGGCGATGCGTGCGCGCTGGCCGGCCAGGATCGCCGGGTTGCCGTACGCCTCCTCTGCCCGTTCGTACAAGTATTCCTCCAGTTGGTTACGACGCATCATCACCAGGGCGCGCTGCAGGTAGTGAGCAACACCTGCCTCATAGGTGCCGCCCTGGACGAAGCCGGCTTGCAACCCGCGCAGGTGCGCCGAGACAGCCACGCTGACGAACTGGTTTTCGCCAAGATGAACCGCCAGTTCATCGGCCTGGAAACCGAGAAACTCGGTCAGCAACGGCCAACGATCTTCAAGGTGGCTGACCAGTACGTCGTGAATATCGATGTAGGTAGTACGACGACAGGCTTCAAACTGTTCAGCCGGACGCCAGGTCTCCTGGCCGTAGTCGGCATAAAACGCCTGGTAACAGTCACTGCCCAATTCATCGAGCAGCATGAACAACCCGCCGTAATCCGCCTCGTGACGGTTCGACGTCTCGAGACCTGCCTTGGCGGCCGCGCGCTTGAGCCCTTCGATAAAGCGCTTCTGCTGGCGCGGCGAGTCGCCACTGACCAAGGCATCGACGCCATGGTTCCAGCGGGCGATCTGTCCATGGAACTCGCCCGTGGCCAGATACCCGTCGTCCAACAGATCAAGAGGCCCGTCCACGGCACGACGATGGCCGATCATCAGCAGGTTCGTCCGATTGGCTTCACGCCCGGCGCTGGTCACCGGTGCCTGGTGATCGAACGGCATTACCTCACGGTTATCCACCATCAACACTTCGACTCGGGGATCGTCGTAGAGGAACAAAGCGCTGTAGCTGCGATGGATGTTATCCAGCGCCAATTGGCTCATGCCATTGAGCCGCAGGGTCGCGACCCGCAACTGGAATGTCGCGGGCGCCCGACTGGCGATCGTCAGCTGCGCGGCACGCAGCAGTGCCAAGGTGTAGCAACTGTCACGCGAGCCACACTGGATGGCCAATACCTTGAAGCCACCGATCCGATCCATTCCTCCGGCGGCGACAGCCAGGCGCTGTATCAACAACTGCAATGCCGTGCGCTCGGCACGGGAAAAAAAACTCAGCAGTCGTTGCAGCACTTGTTGATAGACATAGTTCATCGCCTGATCATGGATATGGGTCATTTTCTATTTACCTGATATTCGTAAGTTCGACACAGCGCAAACAACTGCACGCACAGCGCAAAGGGATGCCTGAATGGGGATTAATTACTGGACTTTATTACCAAATGCTAACGCTAAAGTTTTTGGTCAACATTTGAAATAATTGATCGCCAGAAGCGAGACAGCCACGCAATGGCTTGCGCGCAGGCTCTTGGCCGCAGCTTGTGACGATTGCCTTCGGCATCCTAGGAAATGTCTGACAGCGTCCCACAGACATTTAATACAAATAATGAGGAAAGAAGCTTCTCGAAATAATGTGGCGACCGCACAACGATTCACTAGTTGTCGAACATGGGTCAACGACGCGCATTGAAAAGTTTCGGCTAGATACCTGGCCATGACTCATTCCTTGAGATGAAAGTAATCATGCAATTATCAGTACTTGGATGTTGATTAGAAGCTACAGATCGAGAGCAAAAACCGGTTCAGTTGCTGAACCGACCCACCTTCAGGCTGGTGGGACGTCTCATGTCGGGGGGAAAGGCGCTCAAACGCAAGAGTCCGTGCAGGCACGGACTCTTTGAGGGGGGATCAGGCAGGTTCGACTTGCAGGGCAACCCTTTCCCGGCATGGGCATTCGTCCATGTAGCGGTGCGCCTCGACAAACTCGGCAAACGGGAAGACCCGGGTCTTGAGCGGCAGCAATACGCGATCGGCAGTCATCTGGTTGATGTCGCGCAAGGCACGTTGCAGTGCGACCTGATCCTGGATGATGCCCAATTCCGGCTTGCCGGTGAAGTTACCGATGCAGTGCACGAAGAACTGAATGTTCTTCTGGAACGCCGCACACGCCGGGAATGGCGTCTGGTTGCCGCCTTGCAGGCCGTACAGCACCAGGCTGCCGCGAGGCGCCAGTACGTCGCCGAGCAGGGACATCTGAGGGCCACCCAAACCATCGAACACCACGTCGACGCCGCGGTTGTCGGTGATCTTGTTGATCCGCATCAGCAGGTCTTCTTCCTCGGTGACGATGACTTTCTCGGCACCCAGCGACAGCAGGTATTCACGCTCGTCCGCGGTCTTGGTCGCGGCGATCACTCGAACACCCAGGGCCTTGCCCAATTGTACGAACGAAGGGCCGGCGCAGTGACTGGCGTCGGTGACCAGGGCAAATTGCCCGGGTTTGACCCGCGCCAGATCAACGTAGCCAAAATAGGCAATCAACAGCGGCGTGTAATGCACGCTGGCTTCGATCGGGCTGAGCACGTCCGGGTAACGCGACAGCGACGAGCGCGGCAGCACGATCAGCTCGCCGTAGACCGGATAATCGTTCGGGCTCTGGGCCGGGAAACTGGCGACCTTGTCACCGACCGCAAGGTCATCGACACCCTCACCGACAGCGGTGACGATACCGGCCATTTCCTGGCCAATACCGGCTGGCAAGCGAGCGTGTGACGACGCCAGGTTCTGCCGCCAGAGCGTGTCGTACCAGCTGATGCCAATGGCTTCGACGCGCACCTGCACTTCGCCCGGTGCAGGCAGGGCCGCCGCATGCTCTTCGCATTTGAGCACCTCGGCTGAACCAAACTTGTGAAAACGGATCGTGCGGGACATCGCAAACCTCGCCAATTGAACCTCTAATGCCTTGAACTCTAGCTGGGCTTTCAACCCAACACTATCAGTGGCTATTAATAGTCGACATGCCTGTCATTGATTCCGCAGCTGCGGCGACATCGTCAAATGTCGCAAGAAACCGAAGCAGCCTTTTTGGGAAAACTGAATTACCCGGTGCAGAGTACCAGCCTTTGCCCGTAATATTCCTGCTGGCCATTGTTCCCATATGGCCGCTCACGTCAAGTTTGCTGACTCTGCCAGGACTCAAGATGAATCGTAATGACCTGCGTCGTGTCGACCTGAACCTGTTGATCGTATTCGAAACCCTGATGCACGAACGCAGCGTGACCCGCGCCGCGGAGAAGCTGTTCCTCGGCCAGCCGGCCATCAGTGCGGCGCTCTCGCGCCTGCGCGGGCTGTTCGACGACCCGTTGTTCGTGCGCACCGGTCGCAGCATGGAACCGTCCGCGCGGGCGGTCGAGATCTTCGCCCTGCTCTCTCCGGCGCTGGATTCGATTTCCACCGCCGTCAGCCGTGCCGCCGAGTTCGACCCGGCCACCAGCACCGCGGTGTTTCGCATCGGCCTGTCGGACGACGTCGAATTCGCCCTGCTGCCCATGCTGCTCAAGCGCCTGCGCGCCGAATCGCCGGGCATTGTGCTGGTGGTGCGACGGGTCAACTACATCCTGATGCCCGGCTTGCTGGCCTCCGGCGAAATTTCCATCGGCGTCAGCTACACCACCGACCTGCCCGCCAATGCCAAGCGCAAAGTGTTGCGCCGCAGCATGCCAAAACTGTTGCGAGCCGACACCGTGCCTGGCCCATTGAGCCTGGATGACTTCTGCACGCGCCCCCATGCGCTGGTGTCGTTCGCCGGCGACCTCAGTGGCTTTATTGACGAAGAGCTGGAAAAGCTCGGGCGCAAACGTCACGTGGTGCTGGCGGTGCCGCAGTTCAACGGCTTGAGTACCCTGTTGAGCGGTACCGATATCGTCGCCACCGTGCCGGACTATACGGCCGATGCGCTGACGGCGGCTGGCGGGGTGCGGGCTGAGGACCCGCCGTTGCCGGTGCGCAGCTTTGAATTGCACATGGCGTGGCGTGGGTCCCAGGATAATGATCCGGGGGAGCGTTGGTTGCGGTCGCGGATTCAGATGTTTTTTGGGGATCCGGATAGCCTGGCGTAGGCGCCTGAGCGTCACCCGTGACGCTGGCCGAATTAAAACGGCGTTAGCTCAGCAACTCGACGTTCTCGTCGATTCGGCCTTGAATGGTATCAAGGGTGTCCTGGGTAATATCGCGCGGGTACATGTCCTGGGCGATGGCAACGAACTGGCTCGCGACGCGGCAAATGCTGTCAATGATGCCGCCAGCAATCTCCACTGAGACCTCTGCCTCATCTGCAAGCCTGATCATCGCACCTCGATCAATCGCCATCGCCTCGCCCATCACGTCCATCTGGTGATAACCGCCCGGTCCCTCGCAGAACGTCACGTCGTAGGCTGGCGCCAGCTGCCAAGCACCGGACCGCGACATGACATAGGCAAAATTTTTGGGGTGGTCGTCCCGGTTGTTGAACGCGACATTGAAGACGGCACGCTTGAAGGCGATGGCTTTCTCTCGTACGTCGTTGGTGCACATCTGTGTCGCCCGCAAGAAGTTGACATAGTCCAGGGCCCCCGGCGACCTGTAGTCAGCCCCGGTAAAGGCTGCAAGGCTTTGCATGGGCACGCGCTGGCCGTCCAGGCGATCAAAGCGTTTACTCGCGAAGGCTGCCAGCCCATTGGGCAGATTGAAGTGCTGCGTGTCCGGGGTCTGGATGCCGCACCTGCGCAGGCACTCGGCATAGACCATTTCGATAGCACAGACTTCAGGATGCTCTTCCTTTGCCGGGAACTTGATCAGCCAGGCTTCGAGGTCCGGCTTGGCGGCGGTGGTAAAAGCCCCCGTTTGAGGATTGCGATAGACCAACGCCTTTGGCCTTGCGCCTTGTGGCGAGCCCCCCACCAGAAGCAATGTCTGCAGGAATTCCCCGCCTTCACCCTTGAGAACTTCCTGAACTTCAGCCGCCAGCAACTCAAGGGGGATATGCGCTTGCGGCTGCTGCCCCTCGGGCGCTAGGGGCTCGAACGACATTGCCCCCATGGCGTTGTTGCCAATAAAAGCCAGCCGCTCCAGAGGTCCTATGCGTGCCGTATTGAGGCCGCGGCGCCGGATCAACCGGTCCATCAGCAACATGCCCCAGCCGTCAGGCAGTGAGTCATAAACTGGCCCTGGCAGTGCCAGCTGGTGGGACGCAAAGCCTCGACGCAACTGGGGTCCCGCCAATGGAAGCGTGTAGGACGAAAGCTCCAGGCCTCTAGTCTTCGCTTCATTGCTGTACTCAAACACAATCTGTGGGCGACCGGTGATGGCAGTCGTAGACACGAGCGTGCCCCACAACCAACGCTCACCCCAACCATCGTAGTAGACGTCAACCTGCTCAAGCATGGTCGGTCTTCCTTTTGATCCGATGACGATTGACGGTGTTCTCGTAGCGGCGAATGTCTTCAATGCTGTCCAGCTTTGGCAAGAACAGTGCTTCGAGCTCCTTGGTTCGTCCAAGGACCATGGCCACACGAATCACGTTCTCCAACCCGACATTGCGCCCGGCTTCGAGGTTCGACACGGTATTGGTGCCGATACCGGCGCGACCGGCCACATCGGCTTGTGTCATCTGCTGAGCCAGCCGCTCCGTGCGCAGGCGCTCGCAGAGCCGCTTGACGATCTCATTCGGCTTACTGAAGCTTAAATCCAACATAACGGGTCTTCCGTCGATTTACGCCACTTAATACCCAAAATTATAGAATTATCATCCATCGAATTCAAGAAACATAATTCCCTTTAATTGTGGCTTATTTTCTAATGAACCGGATAAACCACACAATTCAGGAATTAATATTAATTTGGGTTCACCCTGCCGAATGGCTCACGCCGAATGCAGCACATAGTGCACGGAGTAGCCTCCAAGCCGTTGCTCCAGCTGTTCGCGCCGCCCAGCATCCAGACCGGGCACTCGAATATCCACCCGCTGCCCATGGCGATCATCACTAAGCACTTCCACTTGGCCATCGGCTGCCACCTGCCAGACCTCCTCCTCGAACACCCGGCGGATCGCATCCAGGCGCAAGGCGGGCTTGAAGGTCTTGCCCACGGCCGTCAACGGGATCTGGTCGATCAGCCAGATATTCTTGGGGAGCGCGGCACGCTCGTGAATGTGTTGTATGGCGTGCTCCATCAACTCGGCTTCGCCCACCTGCTCACCGGCCTTGAGCTGGACGTAGACCACCGGCAGTTCGCCGGCCTTGATGTCAGGCTTGCCCACCGCAGCGGCCAGCGCGACCGAGGGGTGGTGATGCAGGGCTTCCTCGATCACCTGCGGGTCGATGTTGTGGCCGCCGCGGATGATCAAGTCCTTGCTGCGACCGGTCAACCAGATGTAGCCATCGCGGTCGATGCGCCCCAGATCGCCCGTGTTGAACCAGTCGCCGTCGAGCCACAGACCCTGGTTCTTGTCCGCTTGCAGGTAGCCCTTGAATACCGTAGGGCCGCGCAGGCACAAGGTGCCGGCCTCATCCGTCGCGGCGTCACGCAGGTAATGGCCGTCACCATCGAGCACGACGATCTTGACCTGGCAATACGGCAGGCGCAGGCCAATGGAGCCGGGCCGGCGCTCTCCGTCGCTGGGGTTGCACGCTGTGGCGCAGGTGCCTTCAGTCAAGCCGTAGCCTTCGATGATTTTCAGTCCCGTGCGGGATTCGAACTGACGGATCAGTTCCACGGGCATGGGGGCCGCCCCGCACAGGGCAAAGCGCAAGCTCGAGACATCGATGCCGTCGTTGGGGATCTGGGCCAGTGCCGCATAGATGGTAGGGACGCCGCTGAAACTGCTGACCCGGTATCGCTCCACCAGCTTCCAGAAATCCTTGATGAGGGTCGGATTGCGATAGCCCTGCGGACCGGCGAGCAAGACTTGGGCGCCATAGGCAAAGACGGCGAGCCCGGAGACCATCACCCCATTGACATGAAACAACGGCAGCCCGCATAGCAGCACGTCATCGGGCACATAGCGACCGTGCAGGCCAATGATCTCGGCCATCGCCACCTCGTTTGCATGGCTGTGGGGTGCCAGCTTCGGCGTACCCGTGGTGCCGCCCGTGTGGAAGTAGGAGGCGATGTCGTCCGGGCGGATCACTCGCGCGCTTTCCAGATGGTCATCGGGGCAGGCAGCCAGCAGTTCGTCGAAGTCCAGCACACCTTCCGGCATGGCCGGGCGCTGGGCCTTCACGGCACTGCGTTGCGGCTCTGGCAGCAGGTTCGCCAGATCGACGGTCACGATAGTCGCCAGCTCTGGCAGGCTCTCGCGCAACGTGGCGACCTTCTGCCACAGGTCAGCACCGGGGAACGGCGCCAGGGTGACCAGCACCGTGGTATTGGAAGCGCGGATCAGTTCGGCGATGTGTTGCGGCTCCAGCAGCGGATTGATGGCATTGACGATCCCGGCCGCTTCGCCACCCCAGATGACAAAGTGGGTGTGTGGCAGGTTGGGTAGCAGAAAGGACACCGCCTTGCCTGGACGCACACCCAGGCGATGCAGGGCATTGGCGGTTTGCGTGACCTTGGCGAACAGCTCGGCGTAACTGATAGTCCAGGGCTGGTCCTCGATACTGCCGGTCGGCAAAAAGCTCAGGGCGGGCAGCTCGGCGTAGCGGCGTGCCGAACGTTGCAACAGTTCATAGGTGCTGGAAGGCAGGTCGCGCTGTGCCAGTGGCTGTTGTTGTTCCAGGGCTTCGATATCAATCAGCCGGGCGAGAGATACAGGTGCGGTCATGGTCTTGTCGTTCCGTCAATGAAGGTCCGCGGGTGTCAGCCAGCTTAGGTCAGTTCCTGATTATTGGCGCCGGCGGATGCGTGGTTGGAAACGCCTGCTCAAAGGCCCGGCATACCCGCAGCACCTGATCATCGTTAAACCGCGCGCCAACCACCTGTAACCCGATGGGCAAACCTTCGCTGGAAAACCCACAGGGCACTGAAGCGGCAGGTTGCTGGGTCAGGTTGAAGGGATAGCTGAAGGGCGACCACTTCATCCAGTCATCAAGCCCGGAGCCTGGCGGTACATCGTGACCGGCCTCGAATGCGGTAATCGGCATCATCGGGCACACCAGCAGATCGTAACGGGCGTGAAAGGCGTTCATGTGCGCCATCAGCTCGGCACGTGCTTGCTGGGCGGCGGTGAAATGCGCCAGGGTGGTGTGTTGGCATTGTTCGGTAAAGCGCAGCAGGCCCGGGTCGAGCAAGTGCTTCTGGGCCTCGCTCAGTTGCCCGGCCAAACCGACGGAACCCGCATGGACCACCGTCTTGAACAGTTCAAACGGGTTACTGAAGCCTGGATCGACCGCCTCGACCTGTGCGCCCAATTGCGCCAGCCTTTCAACCGCCTGATCGACCACTCGCGCCACCTGTGGATCGACGTCCACATAGCCGAAATCCGCACTGTAGGCGATGCGCAGGCCACGCAGGTCGGTGTTTTGCGCTAACCATGGCGTATGCCGTGGAGCCCCCAACAGGGCATCTCTCGGATCAGGACGAGCGACGGTCTGCAGGAACAGCACCGCATCCTCTACGGTGCGGGTCATGGGTCCCAGGTGGGACACCAGGGTGGTGGCGCTGGCCGGCCACTGGGGAATATAGCCAAATGTCGGCTTGAAGCCGAAGGTGCCGGTGAAACTGCTGGGTATGCGAATCGAGCCACCTGCGTCGCTGCCCTGGTGCAACACACCCAGATTGAGCGAGGCCGCGACAGCCGCGCCACCCGAAGAGCCACCCGAGGTCATGCGGGTGTCCCAGGGGTTGCGTGTAATGCCGTAGATCGGGCTGTCGGTCACACCTTTCCAGCCGAACTCAGGGCTGGTGGTCTTGCCCACGATGACGGCGCCTGCTTCACGTAGAAAGCCGGTGATGGGCGCGTCGACATCCCACGGCCCTTCCTCGCCAATCAGCAACGATGCTTTGCGGGTGGGCATGCCACAGGTGGCCGTCAACTCCTTTATCGAAATGGGCAAACCGTCCAGGGCACCGCAAGGCTCACCCTTGAGCCAGCGTTGTTCGGCACCGCGTGCCGCCTCGAGTGCGCCTTTCGGATCGGTGTAGCAATACGCGTTAACCTGCGGATTGAAGCGCTCGATGCGGGCCAGTGTGTCTTCGGCAACCTCCACCGGCGACAGTCGTTTGGCACGGTAATGCGCGAGCAGCTCGACGGCGCTCATGTCCGCAATGGCAGTAGCCTGTGTCATGGCAATGATCCTTGTGTTGCGCAGCAGGGGGACAGCCCCCTGCCCTCGCCAGTCAGTGATGTCAGGACAGGTAATCTTCGACCAGCGCCACCCAGCAGGCAGCCCCCAACGGAATCAACTCATCGTTGAAGTCATAATGATCGTTATGCACCGAGCAGCCATTGAACTCACCGGTGCCGTTGCCCAGTCCGAAGTAGCAGCCAGGCACTTCGTGCAGCATCCAGGCGAAGTCTTCACTGCCCATGGCCTTGAGTCCGACTGCGTCCATGATATTGGCACTGCCCAGCGCTGACCGGGCCGCATTGAGCAGGTGTTGTGTCTCGGTGACCGTGTTCACCAGGACCGGCGCCAGCAACTGGTAATCGATCGTCGCCGTCACACCGAACGAAGCGGCCTGGCATTCGACCAGGGTGCGAATCCTTTGCTCGACGAAATCACGCAACTGGGGGTCGAGCGTGCGCACGCTCAACTCCAGCGTGGCCGTCTCCGGGATGATGTTGACTGCGGTCCCGGCATGCACCTGGCCAATACTGACGACCGCCGAATCGTTGACCCCGATGTTGCGCGAGACCACGGTTTGCAGGGCGCTGATAATGCCGGCCAACGCCGGAATCGGGTCAATGCTGCGCTCCGGCATCGCCCCGTGCCCGCCGCGTCCGGTGAGCGTGATGCAAACACGCTCGGATGAAGCCATGACGGCGCCGCTCTTGATGATCGCCTGCCCCACGGGAAACCCCGGCATGTTGTGAAAGGCATACACCGCATCACAGGGAAAACGGCGGAAGAGCCCGTCTTCCATCATGGCCTTGGCCCCGGTCAAGCCTTCTTCGTCTGGCTGGAAAATCAGGTTCAGGGTGCCGTCGAACTGCGCGTGCAACGCCAGTTGCTCGGCGGCGGCCAACAGGGTTGCGGTATGTCCATCGTGGCCACAGGCGTGCATGACGCCCTCGCGCCGGCTGGCCCAGGGCAGTCCGTTTCTTTCCAGGATCGGCAAGGCATCCATGTCCGCCCGCAGGCCCAGGGTTTTCGTGCCGTTGCCTCGGCGCAGCACCCCTACCACACCACTGCCGCCGATGTGGGTATGCACCTCGTAACCCCAGTCTTCAAGGAGGCCCGCCACCAGCGCGGCAGTGTCGCGGGTGTTTTGCCCGAGTTCAGGCTGGGCGTGAATATCGCGGCGAATCGAGACAAAACGTTCGGTGCTGGCGTGCAGTCGGGTTTGCAGAAGGGCTTGGTTCATGGCGCATTCCTTGTTCTTGGATTCAGGGCAGAAGAAACGGCGTGCTCAGGCACGCCCGGGGTGTTCGGGGTAGAACCACAGCGCTACACCACTCAACACGATGGCGGCGCACAGATACCAGGCAGGGACGAGCGCGCTGCCCGTCACAGCAATCAGCCAGGTCACGATCAACGGAGAAAATCCGCCGAACAAGGTCACGCCGAAGCTGTAGACGATCGACAGGCCCGTGACTCGCTCATCTCGGGGAAAGGCTTCCATCATCAGCGCCAGGCCTGCACCGCCACCGGCGGCCATTGGCGCAATCAGCAGCACCACGGCAAGCAGGCACAGCAGGGTGTTTTGCTGGTCGAGCAACATGAAGGCCGGATAGGCGAACACCAGTTGCAAGCCGCCCAACCAGTACAACAACGGCTTGCGCCGCAGCAGGCGATCGGCGAAGCGCGACGCCAGGGGCGGAATGACGGCCAGCAGCACACAGGCCAAGGCCACCAACGCGTAGGCGAAATTGCCGGGGTAGTGCAAGGTCCGGGTCAGGTACGTCGGCATGTAGAACACCACCACGTAGGAGGTTACCGTGGAACTTGCCATCAGCAACATGCCCAGCCCCAACGTCCTGGCATGGGTTTTCACGAAGTCGCGAAATGGCTGTGGGTGGTCGATCTTCTCGTGGGTTTCATCCAGGTGCTTGCGGATGTACCAACCCACTGGGCCGATCAGCAAACCGATGATGAACGGCACTCGCCAGCCCCAGCTGTGCAGCGCCTCCTGGGACAGGACAGTGGTCAGCACCAGCCCGGTCAGTGCACCCAGCAAGGCAGCGGCTCCTTGACTGGCCCCCTGCCAACTGACCATGAAGCAGCGATTGTCAGTGCGCCCGGACTCCATGAGAAAAGCCGACGCCGCCCCCACTTCACCGCCGGCGGAAAAGCCCTGCAGCAAGCGCCCCAACACCAGCAACAAAGTGGCGAAGATCCCGATGCTGGAATACGTCGGCGCAAACGCGATGATGCCTGTGCCAACGGTCATCAGGCTGATGGTCAGGGACAAGGCTTGCTTACGTCCGTAGCGGTCGGCAAAGCGCCCGATCACTACCGCTCCCAGGGGCCTGACCAGAAATCCCAGGGCGAACGTCACCAGCGACATCATCAAGGATGCCAGGGTCGAGTTGGCCGGGAAAAACAGCTGGCCGATGATCACGGCGAAAAAACTGTAGACGGTGAAGTCGTAGATCTCCAGGCCGTTGCCCAGTGACGAAGCCACCACCACACGGCGCATCTTGCCGCTAGGCGGTGCGGCAAGGTCTGCGGGTGCGTAATCAAACGACGAGGAAGGAGCCGATGTGCTTTTCATGAATACGTCCCAAAAAAGTGGCGAGTGACAAAAAACACGCAGGCTCAACGCACCCCGGCCTGGCGCAAGGCATTCGGGGTGAACTCGGCCTCCACCGCCTTGACGTCAAACTGGAAGCTGCTCTTCTCTTCATTTTTCAGGCCCAACACCAGGTACCTGCCGCTGACCATGTCATTCAAGGTCTCGGCGGTGTAGAACGGCACCTGGTGGTTGTAGTAGGACTGCTGATGGGCTTCGGCGACGCGCCACAGGGTGTTGCGCCCGTCGTAGTGATCGATGACGGCGGCCTGCCACGAGTCTTCGTCGATGTAGAAGTCGCGCTTGGCGTACACGTGGCGCTGGCCCGGTTTCAACGTCGCGACCACATGCCATACGCGGTGAAGCTCATAACGCGCCAGCGCCTGATCGATATGGCCGGCTTTGGTGATGTCGGCGTATTTGAGCGTGGGAGCGTCGAGCTTGTAGCTGTTGTAGGGAATGAACAGCTCCTGTTTGCCCACCAATTGCCAGTCGTAGCGGTCCGGGGCACCGTTGAACATGTCGTAGTTGTCCACCACGCGCTGGCCATCGGTGCTGGCGGCCGGCCCGTCATAGGCCACCTGCGGTGCCCGGCGTACACGGCGTTGCCCGGCGTTGTAGATCCAGGCTTGGCGAGGTTCCCTGACCTGATCGAGGGTCTCGTGGACCAGTTCGACGTTACCCGCAAGGCGCGCCGGGGCGGTCACCGTCTGCTTGTTGTAGAACAGCACATTGCTCGCTTGGGACGGGTCGTAATCGGCCAGGCTTTCACGCAGTACGTATTGATGGTCGAAGGTCACCGGTGTCCCGACACCCCTGACGTCCGGGACAATCTGCACCATCTGGCGCTTCATGCTGTCGCCACGATAGCGAGCGAGGTGATTCCAGATCACTTCAAGGCCGTCCTTGGGAATGGGGAATGGAAACGCCTTGGTGAAGTTCTCCAGGCCATTGCCGCCGGCGACCAAGCGGGTATTCAGGGCATTTTTTTGCGCGGCCTCGACGATGCCCGGCGGCACGTTGGCGCTACGGTGGGTGGGATACACGTTCATCGTGTATTCGGGGTAGCGCTTGAACATGGCCAGTTGGCCTGGGGACAAGCGGTTTTTGTACTGGTCAGCGCTCTGCGCGGTAATGGTGAATAACGGACGCTCGTTGGCGAAGGGATCAGCCAGGAAGCCTTTACTGTCGATGGCCGCGGCGTTTTTCGGCAATCCCCCAGCCCAGGCTGGTATCGAGCCATCGGCATTGGCGCCCCGCTCGGCCCCTATCGGGGTCAATGTGGTGCCCAGCTTGGCGGCTTCCTCGGGCGGGACCGCCGCCAACGCGCAGGTACTGAACAGTAAGGTGAACGCACCGCCATGAAAAACCGAGTTCGAAAATCTCATCACTTGCTTCCCTGTTCTGATTGCGGGTTCAAAAGCTCACGCCGACGCTGAGCGCAACGAAGTCGCGATCCGTCGAAGTGTTGTAGGTGCCATCGAAAAAATCGGTGTACGAGAGGCTCGCGCTGTAGGTATTCCTGAGGTCGGCATCGAGTCCCACGCTGACGGCCTTGCTGCCCTCGTTGAAGTTGGGTCCGTACCCGTCCACATCGTGGGACCAGGCCACGCTGGGCTTGAGATTCACCCCGGCGAACACATTCGGGTAATCGAGATTGGCGCGGGCCCGGTAGCCCCATGAATTGGCGGTGTAGAAACCTTTGTCGTCGCAGTTTTGCGGGTTGACCGGGTTGGCGATGGTCGTGCAATTACGGTTATCGGGCAGTTCGCCGTTACCAAAGATGCTGTCGCGTCCGAATCGCAGGGCGCTGCCGTCGATATCGCCCAGATGGTTGAAGCCAACTTCGGAAACCAGGGTCAGCCGCTCGGCCGCCAACACCTGATCGAAAAATTGTGTGACGGTTACTTGAGCCTGGCTCACCGGCTTGCGCACATAGCCGTGGAATTCCTCGCCGGGCCGGGGCTGGGCGAACCCGCTGGTAAAAATCGGGCTGCCGAGGGCCGCCGCCATCGAGCCGGCGAGCGCAGAAATGGTCACATCGCTACTGTTGAGGGCCAACGGCATGTTGGGCCGGTAGCTGATTTCGCCCGCCACGGCGATCGCCCCTGCCGTCGTCGAAAAGCTCAGGCCGTAAAGCCGGATATCCTCCGGGTACTCGAGAAAGTACTCAGCCGTCGCCGCATGGGTGCCCGGCTTGATGGCAAAGGGGCTCACCCCCACCTTGCCACCCATGTAAGGCGCGCGGCTGTGATAGTTCAGCGCATAGGCGCCGAACTCGGTGTTGTCCAGCGCCTCGACTTGCCAGCGCAGGGCAATACCGAACTGGCCGCTGTCACGAGCGTCACGATCACTGCGGCGGGTGAAGTGGTACTGGCCGTTGGGGTCCGAGGGTGGCGAAAAGCCCATGCGGGTGTCACAGCCGTCTGCCAGCACGTCCGAGCCGAAGAACGTGCCGCAGTTGTCGACAACCGTCTGATCCCACTCCAGTTGATAGAAAACCTCGGCAGACAGGCTCTCGCCCAGGCCCTGAGACACATACACCATGTTGACGGGGATCAGCCCCTCTTTGATCTCCGCGCCCGGCCGGCGAAACGCGGCGACATCCGTGGGGTTGATCACGTTGATGCCGTTGCCGATGAAGGTGCTCTCCCCCCAACTGACCACTTGCTTGCCCAACCGCGCATTCCCCGGCTGATCGGCAATGAAGTAGTTGTGGTAGACGAAGGCGTCGAGCACTTGCGCGCCGGACGACTTGGCCGCTTCTTTGCGATTGTCGTCGCTGATCTGCAGGTAACGCCGGGTTTCATCCTTGAGTTCGAAGTCGTACCAGTACTTGCCCCGCAGGAACACACCGGTTTCGCCATAGCTGAGTTGCAGGTCGTGCACACCCTTGAAGATCTTCGAAAAGGTTTCACCCTTGCGAAAGTTCATGCGGCCATCGTCAGCACTTTGGCTGGAGGCGTGACCGCCATTCCAGGTACCGACGAAACTCGGGTCTGCATTGCGCAGCGCCCAACTGGTGCCGATGGATAACGAAGAATCGAAATGCCCCTGGACTTCGCCGACGTTGAAAGCGACGGCCTGGGCCTGGGTGCAAACACCGACCGCAAGGAGCGTGGTCAAGGTCAAAGACTGAAGCCGATCGAACTGGAACTGGTCTGCCATAAGCTTTCCCATCGTTTTTATTATTACTGGCAGTGCCTGTCGCCTGCCGGGCGATGTTGGCGCTGGTGAATCTTCTGGCAGCGTGATAAGAGTGTCCAATGCAAAGGTGAGCGGCTATTTATGCAATGAACGACTCAATCGATTTGAAACGGGTTCGCCATCTGGTCTACCTGAGTGAAGAACTGCACTTCTCCCGGGCGGCCGCGCGAGCGCACTTGTCACAGACTGCCTTCAGCCGCAGCATTCAGTCGCTGGAGGCGGATCTGGGGGTTCGGTTGTTCGATCGGGATACGCGCACGGTGCGGCTCACCACTGCGGGACAGCAACTGATCGGGCGGGCTCATGAGCTGCTCAGTTGTGCCAGTAAGATGTTGGCGCAGGCCAATGACCTGTCCGGCGCGGAAGGTGGGGAGTTGAGTTTTGGCGTGACCCCCATGGCCGCCAACCTCAACACGACCAGCGTGCTGGTCAAGCTAAGGCAGGAAATCCCCCGGCTGGTGTTGAACGTCCAGGTCAACTTCTGGGAGCATCTGTCCCATCAGCTGGAAACCAATCGGCTGGAGTTTGTGGTGGCAACCTTAAGGGCTGATCAGGAGTTTGATCCGCGCTTGTCCATTACTCATCTGCCGCCGCAACCGGCGTCGATCTTCTGCCGTCGCGACCACCCCTTGGCGCAACAGCGCCAACCGGTTTCACGTGCACAGATCCTGGAGTATCCGTGGAGCGGTGTCGTCGCCTCCACCGAGGCATCGGTGTACGCCTTGTTCGACCTGGAGCCAGGCACCCTGCTGCCCTGGACACTCAGCTCAAACGATCTGGATCTGCTGCGCGAAACCACACTCACCAGTGATTCGCTGCTGATGACCTGGCGCTCCTGGCTCGACAAGGACCTGCGCGACGGCCGCCTGGTGGACCTGATGCCTTTCATACAGCCGGGCTGGCCGGCGGATTTGCTGACGATCAGGAACGCCGTGGTGTGCCATGCGGGGCGAACGCTTGCGCCCATCGCTCAATTGGCGGTCGATCTGATTGTTGAGGATGCCCATAGATTGAGCTCCGTGTAGGAGCAGCCGGTCGACGCTCGATTGCTCGCGAAAAACCTGAGATCACCGCGGGGGGTCAGGCGACCCGCGTCATCGTTGACCTCCATCGCGAGCAAGCTCGCTCCTACAGTAGATCGGGTACAGTCGTGAGGGGATTGGTACAGGGGACCATTGCGAATCCGGAAACACACAATTTCCATCAACCGGGTTGATTGCCTCCTGACGCAAGGCGCAGGCTAGAGAGCTGCCCAGGCCTCTCCTATCATTCCGAATGATAGTTACCTTCGCCCCATTCGATTCGTGCGATACCACCCTGCCGAGCATCATTCGCCAATCTTAATACATTGGCGGATGCATCCATGGAACAGTCATTCAAACATTTGCGCTTGCCGTTGGCCCTGTTGGCCGTCGTGGTGATGAGCGCCTGCGGCAAGGCGCCAGAGACTGCCGCCAGCCTGCCCGCAGCCAAGGTCAGCGTGGCCAAGGTGCTGGAGCAACCGGTCAACGAGTGGGACGAATTCACCGGACGCCTCGAAGCACCGGAAACCGTGGAGATTCGTCCACGGGTCTCGGGCCAGATCGATGAAGTGGCCTTCACTGAAGGCGCCCTGGTCAAGAAAGGCGACCTGCTGTTCCAGATCGACCCGCGTCCGTTCCAGGCTGAGGTCCGTCGCCTCGAAGCGCTGGTCGCCCAGTCCCGCGCCAACGCCACCCGCAGCGAAAACGAAGCCCAGCGTGGCGAACGCCTGCGCACCAGCAATGCGATTTCTGCCGAACTGGCCGACTCGCGCACCAGCGCTGCCCAGGAAGCCCGCGCCGCCGTTGGTGCCCTGCAAGCACAGCTCGACCTGGCCAAACTGAACCTGAGCTTCACCCGTGTCACCGCGCCCATCAGCGGTCGAGTCAGCCGTGCGGAAATCACCGCCGGCAACCTGGTGACTGCCGATACCACCCCGCTGACCAGTGTGGTCTCCACCGACAAGGTCTACGCCTACTTCGATGCCGACGAGCGTGTGTTCCTCAAGTACACCCAGCTCGCCCGCCAGGGCAAACGCGGCGCCACCACCCCGGTGTACATGGGCCTGTCCAACGAAGACGGCAACCCGCACCAGGGTGTGATGAACTTCGTCGACAACCAGGTCAACCCGAAAACCGGCACCATCCGCGGTCGCGCCGTGTTCGACAACAGCGACGGCAGCTACACCCCGGGCCTTTACGCGCGCCTGAAACTGGTGGGCAGCGGTACCTACAACGCCATGTTGATCAACGATGAGGCGGTGGGTACGGACCTGGGCAAGAAATTCGTGCTGGTGATGGATGCCGACAACAAGACGGCTTATCGCGCCGTGGAGCTGGGTCCGAAAATCGAAGGCCTGCGCATCGTGCGCAACGGCCTGAACAAGGACGACACCATCATCGTCAAGGGTCTGCAGCGGGTACGCCCGGGCTCGCCAGTCACCCCTGAAGTGATCCCGATGGCCACGGAGCAAACCCTCGCGGCCCTGGCCCAACAACGACAAGCGCTGGAAGCCAGCAACCTGCCCCAAGTCGCGCCTGCCAAGGTCGCACCGGGTACGGTTGTGAAAGTGGCTGCCGCGACTCCACGCGGTTAAGGGATAACGACTCCGATGAATTTTTCCCAATTCTTCATTTCACGGCCGATCTTCGCAGCGGTGCTGTCATTGCTGATCCTGATCGCCGGTGCCATCTCGCTGTTCCAATTGCCGATCAGCGAATACCCGGAAGTGGTACCGCCGACCGTTGTCGTGCGCGCCAACTTCCCGGGTGCCAACCCGAAAGTCATCGGTGAAACCGTAGCCGCTCCCCTGGAGCAGGCGATCACCGGCGTCGAGAACATGCTGTACATGTCCTCGCAGTCGACCGCCGACGGCAAGATCACCCTGACCATCACCTTCGCGTTGGGCACGGACCTGGACAACGCTCAGGTACAGGTGCAGAACCGCGTGACCCGCACCGAGCCGAAACTTCCCGAGGAAGTGACGCGCATCGGTATCACCGTGGACAAGGCGTCGCCCGACCTGACGATGGTGGTGCACTTGACCTCGCCGGACAAACGCTACGACATGCTGTACCTGTCCAACTACGCGATCCTCAACATCAAGGACGAGCTGGCGCGCCTGGGCGGTGTCGGTGATGTGCAGCTGTTCGGCATGGGCGACTATTCGCTGCGTGTCTGGCTCGATCCGAACAAGACCGCTTCGCGCAACCTGACTGCAACTGATGTTGTAACCGCCATTCGTGAGCAGAACCGTCAAGTGGCCGCGGGTGCACTGGGCGCGCCCCCTGCCCCGAATGCGCAAAGCTTCCAGTTGTCGGTCAACACCCAGGGCCGTCTGGTATCAGAGGAAGAGTTCGAGAACATCATCATTCGCTCTGGCGAAAACGGTGAAATCACTCGCCTCAAGGACATCGCCCGCGTCGAGCTGGGTTCCAGCCAGTACGCCTTGCGTTCCCTGCTGAACAACCAGCCGGCGGTGGCGATCCCGATCTTCCAGCGCCCTGGCTCCAACGCCATCGAGATCTCCAATGAAGTCCGGGCGAAAATGGCCGAACTGAAAAAGGGCTTCCCCGAAGGCATGGACTTCAGCATCGTCTACGACCCGACCATCTTCGTGCGCGGCTCCATCGAGGCGGTGGTTCACACCCTGTTCGAAGCGCTGATCCTGGTGGTCCTGGTCGTGATCCTGTTCCTGCAGACCTGGCGCGCCTCGATCATTCCGTTGGTGGCGGTGCCGGTCTCGCTGATCGGTACCTTTGCCGTGATGCATCTGTTCGGCTTCTCGTTGAACGCCCTGTCGCTGTTCGGCCTGGTACTGGCGATCGGTATCGTGGTGGATGATGCGATCGTGGTGGTGGAGAACGTCGAGCGCAACATCGAACTTGGACTCACACCGGTTGAAGCCACCAAGCGCGCCATGCGTGAGGTGACCGGCCCGATCATTGCCACGGCGCTGGTGCTCTGTGCGGTATTTGTACCGGCCGCGTTCATCTCCGGCCTCACCGGGCAGTTCTACAAGCAGTTCGCCCTGACCATTGCCATTTCGACGGTGATCTCGGCCTTCAACTCCCTGACCCTGTCGCCGGCCCTGGCTGCCGTGTTGCTCAAAGGTCATGACGCACCCAAAGACCGTTTCTCCAAGGTGCTGGACAAACTGTTTGGCGGCTGGTTGTTCCGTCCGTTCAACCGCTTCTTTGAAAAGGCCAGCCATGGTTATGTCGGCACCGTTGCCCGGGTTATCCGCTCGAGCGGCATCGCCCTGTTGCTGTACGCCGGCCTGATGGTGCTGACCTTCTTCGGTTTCTCCAGCACCCCGACCGGTTTCGTACCCGGCCAGGACAAGCAATACCTGGTGGCCTTCGCGCAACTGCCGGATGCCTCGAGCCTGGACCGCACCGAAGACGTGATCAAGCGCATGTCCGACCTGGCCCTGAAACAGCCAGGCGTGGAAAGCGCGGTGGCCTTCCCTGGCCTGTCGATCAACGGTTTCACCAACAGCCCGAACGCCGGCATCGTGTTCGTGACCTTGAAACCGTTCGATGAGCGTAAAGACCCGAGCATGTCCGCCGGTGCGATTGCCGGTGCCTTGAACGGCCAGTACGCGGACATCCAGGAAGCCTACATGGCGATCTTCCCGCCGCCGCCGGTACAAGGCCTGGGCACCATCGGTGGTTTCCGCCTGCAGATCGAAGACCGGGGCAACCTGGGCTACGAAGAGCTGTACAAGGAAACCATGAACATCATCGCCAAGAGCCACAGTGTTCCGGAACTGGCGGGCCTGTTCACCAGCTACACGGTGAACGTGCCGCAGGTCGATGCCGCCATCGACCGGGAAAAAGCCAAGACCCACGGCGTGGCCGTCAGCGACATCTTCGACACCCTGCAGATCTACCTGGGTTCGCTGTATGCCAACGACTTCAACCGCTTCGGCCGCACCTATCAGGTCAACGTCCAGGCTGAGCAGCAGTTCCGTCTCGAGTCCGACCAGATCGGCCAGTTGAAAGTGCGCAACAACAAGGGCGAGATGATCCCGTTGGCGACCTTCATCAAGGTCAGCGACACCTCGGGCCCGGATCGCGTCTCCCATTACAACGGTTTCGTCACCGCGGAAATCAACGGTGCCGCAGCCCCCGGCTACAGCTCCGGCCAGGCGGAAAAAGCCATCGAGAAACTGCTCAAGGAAGAACTGCCTAACGGCATGACCTACGAATGGACCGACCTGACCTACCAGCAGATCCTGTCCGGCAACACCGCGCTGTTCGTGTTCCCGCTCTGCGTACTGTTGGCGTTCCTGGTGCTCGCGGCGCAGTACGAAAGCTGGAGCCTGCCACTGGCGGTGATCCTGATCGTGCCGATGACCCTGCTGTCGGCCATTACCGGGGTGATTGCTTCGGGCGGCGACAACAACATCTTCACCCAGATCGGCTTGATCGTACTGGTGGGGCTTGCGTGTAAGAACGCGATCCTG
The DNA here is from genome assembly GCF_949767605.1 of Pseudomonas sp. IT-P218. Taxonomy (NCBI): domain Bacteria; kingdom Pseudomonadati; phylum Pseudomonadota; class Gammaproteobacteria; order Pseudomonadales; family Pseudomonadaceae; genus Pseudomonas; species Pseudomonas sp. IT-P218. The sequence goes on along the minus strand of NZ_CATKQQ010000001.1, from coordinate 99,391 downwards.
ATCGTCGAGTTCGCCAAGGACAAACAGCTAGAAGGCATGAACCCGCTGGCCGCGGTCCTGGAAGCCTGCCGCCTGCGTCTGCGGCCGATCCTGATGACTTCCTTCGCGTTCATCATGGGTGTGGTGCCCCTGGTGTTCTCCAGCGGTGCCGGTGCCGAGATGCGTCACGCCATGGGTGTGGCGGTGTTCTCCGGGATGCTCGGGGTGACCTTCTTCGGTCTGTTGCTGACGCCGGTGTTCTACGTACTGATTCGCAACTTTGTCGAACGCGGCCAAGCGCGCAAAGCAGCCAAGGCCAACTTGAAGCTGGAGTCGCACTGATGAGTTTGAAAGCTTTCCTGCCGAGCCTGCTGGCATTGGCGCTGAGCGCCTGTGCCGTGGGCCCGGACTACCAGACCCCAGCCACTGAACCGGCCCACATCACCACGGCCACTGACGGCGCTGCCGGGCAGAAGAACTTCGACCGCTCGCGATTCGAAGGTATCTGGTGGCAGCAGTTCGAAGACCCGACGCTCAACCAGTTGGTGACCGAATCCCTGAAAGGCAACCGCGACTTGCGCGTCGCGTTTGCCCGCTGGAAAGCGGCACGGGCGATTCGCGATGACGTCAGCAATGACGCCATGCCGACCATCACCAGCCGCGTCAGCAGTGACATTGGCAAAGGGCAGATTCCGGGCGAAACCACCGACCGGGTCAATCAGGAGCGCTACGACCTGGGCCTGGACATGGCCTGGGAGATCGACCTGTTCGGCCGCATCCAGCGCAACCTGGAATCGGCCAACGCCGAGCAACAGGCGTTCGAAGCCGACCTGTACCAACTGCAAGTGACCATGATTGCCGAATTGGTCGATGCCTACGGCCAACTGCGGGGTGCGCAGCTGCGTGAGAAAATCGCCCTGGCCAACCTGCAGAACCAGCAGGAGTCGCGCAAGATCACCATCAGCCTGCGCGATGCCGGCGTCGGCGATCAGCTCGACGTGGAACGCGCCGACGCACGCCTGGCCTCGGTCGAAGCCAGCGTGCCGCAATTGCAGGCCGAGCAGGTGCGGCAGAAAAACCGCATCGCGACCCTGCTGGGTGAGCGTCCGGACAAGCTCACGGTCGACTTGCGTCCGAAGGACTTGCCGGCCATTGCCAAGGCCCTGCCGATCGGAGATCCGGGCGAGCTGCTGCAACGCCGTCCGGACATTCGCAGTGCCGAACGCCAACTCGCATCGGCCACGGCACGGATCGGTGTGGCCAAGGCGGATCTGTTCCCGCGCGTCAGCCTCAGTGGCTTCCTTGGTTTTACCGCCGGGCGCGGCTCGCAGATCGGTTCCTCGGCGGCCAATGCCTGGGCACTGGGCCCGAGCATCACCTGGGCGGCCTTTGATCTGGGCAGCGTGCGCGCCCGTTTGCGCGGCGCCGATGCCGATGCCGAAGGCGCTCTCGCCACTTACGAGCAGCAGGTATTGCTGGCACTGGAAGAGTCGGAAAACGCCTTCAGCGATTACGGTAAACGTCAGCAGCGGCTGATTTCGCTGATCCGTCAAAGCGAATCGAGCCGCTCGGCTGCCGACCTCGCCGAGATCCGCTACCGCGAAGGCACCGCCGACTTCCTCGTGCTGCTCGATGCCCAGCGTGAGCGCCTGGCCGCGGAAGACACCCAGGCCCAGGCTGAAGTCGACCTGTACCGCGGCATTGTCGCGATCTACAAGGCCCTTGGTGGCGGCTGGCAGCCGGAGACGGTCGCCAGCAAGTAACACGATTTTCTACAGAGCTCCTTTGGTTGGCCGCAACCAACCAATTTTTTGGCCCCGCGTCTCATTCGGTCGCGGGGCTTTTTTTGCGTGCGCGGTATTGAATCCACAACACCCCCTGTAGGAGCTGGCTTGCCAGCGAAGACGGAGGCACATTCACCATTGAGGTGACTGAACCACCGCATTCGCTGGCAAGCCAGCTCCTACAGGGTTAGTGTTTTTCCTGGACGGTGACGGTCGCTGTTGTTCCCGCCCGTAATTTCGCTTTACCGGCATAGTCATCATCGATCCTGATCCTTACCGGCACCCGTTGCGCCAGCTTGACCCAGGTGTAGCTGGGGTTGATGTTCGCCAGCAAGCGTCCACCCGGCAGGTTTTCCCGGTCGGCGATGGCGAAGGCGATGCTTTGCACGGTGCCACCGAAACGTTCGCCGCTCATCAACTCGATGTCGACCCGATCACCCTCCTCGATGCGCGGCAGCTTGGTTTCTTCGAAGTAGCCGCTGACATAAAACGAATCGCTGTCTACCAGTGCCACCAAGGGACCGCCTGCGGTGGCGTAGTCGCCCTGGCGGGTCAGCAGGTTGGTGACGTAGCCGCTGATGGGCGATTCGACCCGGGTGCGTTCCAGGTCGTGTTCGGCTTCGGCCAATGCGGCGCTCGCCAGTTGCACATTGGCCTGGGCAAACCCCAGGTTGGCCTGGTTGCGCAGCAGATCAGCCTCGGCCACCGCCACATCGGTACTGGCTTTTTCCCACTCTTCGCCGGAGATCGCCGAACGCTCCTTGAGCGTCCGCCGGCGACGCTCCTCGCTTTGCCGCTGCCTGAGCAACGCCTGGCTGGCGACAATGGTCGCCTGCGACTGCCCCAACGAGGCCTTCGACACTTCCACCGCGCGCTTGCCGTGTTCCACCGCCAGGGCATAACGCGAGGGATCGATTTCCAGCAGCAACTGGCCCTTCTCCACATGCTGGTTATCGTGCACGGCAAGTTTGACGATGCGTCCGGCGACATCGGCGGACAGGGTCACCACATCAGCCCGCACCCGTGCGTCGCGGGTCCAGGGGGCGCGGGTGTAATGCTCCCAGGCAAACCAGCCGAGCACGAAGGCCAGCAGTACCACCGCCAGCGTGGTGAGATGGGCAAGGATCTTCTTCACGGCATCAGGCTCCCATCACCAGGATCAGCGTCGCGCACACGCAGGCGTACAACGCGCCTTCGAACAAGGCTTCATGCCAGACGAACTGCAACACACCGAGGCGCCGCAGCAGCCAATCCAGCACCAGGAAAATCGGCAGCCCCAGCAATAGCGCCTGGGCGATCGGCGGCAGGTAGACACCGCCTATTTCCACATCAATGGGCAAGTTCAGGTACTCCTGGCGAGGGTTCGGGCTCGAAGTGAGCACGGTGGCGTTCCAGGAACGACACCACGATCAACAGCGCCACGCGCATGCGAAACACTGACCACAGCTGTTCATGGACACTGCAGTGCAGCGCGTCCAGTTCATCGCCCAGGCCGTGCAGGCTGTCGAGCACGCGATCGACTTCGATGCCGGGCCGCCCGGCGACCAGCCGACCGGTTTCGCGCACGGTGGCGGACAGTCGACCCTGCGTCTCGGGACTCAGCAGCGCGTTGCCCTGCCCCTGCTGCCGGAGCTGGTTCAAGGCGATGCCCAACGCCATGCAACCGAGACTGACTTCGAACAGGTCCTTTGTTGGCTTGTCCTGGATGGCCGGCAGCAGGCCGAGCATCGTGGTCAGGCGGTCGACGATGCGGCTTTCGAAGGCGAACTGGTTTTTATCGGTGGGCGGGGATTTCAACAACGCGTAGACCTGCTCGCAATTCTCCTGATGCAACCGGCGCAGGCGCAGGACCGGCCGGAACGGAAAGATCAAGGCATACACACTCAATGCCAGCGCGGCGGCGCAGGTGTAGGCACCGGCAAACTCGAACCACTGGATCGCGGTGTTTTGCCCCAGACCGGTGTTTGCCGGGCCCAGCAACAGGAAAGTCGTCAACCCCAGGCCAATCCCCGTGCCCGTGGTCGGCGGGCTGGACAACCCCACCGCGACGGCATAGAGCAACGGCACCAGCAGCAGGGCCAGCAGTTCGAAACTGCTGATCATCGGCACCAGCGCGAACTGCAGCACCGACGACACCACCAGCGCCAGGCCCAGCCCCCGGGCATAGCTCTGCACAGCCAGCAACGGCCGGGGAAACGTCGCCATTAGCGAGCACAGGATCCCCGTCACCACCATCCCGCCCCGCGCCCCGTCCCAACCGGTTTCGATCCAGATCAGGCCGGCGACCATCAGGGCGCACCAGGCGCGGATGGCATTCATCGTCGCCAGGGTGAAATCCAGGTGCAGCGGATTGGCCTGGCCGCGAAACACGCTGCTGGCCTTGCGTCCGCTCTGGATCACGTCGCTTAGCTCCAGAATCGTTTCCAGCTGCTCGAGCATTCGCGCCTGTTCCCAACGCAATGACCAGGACAGTGAGCGCAAGGTCGCCTTCAAAGGCTCGGTCAGTTGCTCGGAGCGGTAGGCCAGCGCATCGAAACGCTGCTGCAACGCTGCAAACTGGCGCCGCTGCTCAGCCGGCAGCGCACGTCCCTGGCGGGCCAGTTCATCGAGGAACACCAGTTCTTCGCCGAGCAAATGCTGTATTTCGCTCGGGATCTCGCCTTCCCAGCGCTCCAGCAGCAACTCGCGCTGGTGGCGCAAGGCGGTGAGTCGGGCGGTCAGCAGCAACAGTTGGTTGCCGAGCAATTGCACCAGGTCGTCGGCGCTGCGCAGTCGCGGCGCGTCGTAATACAGATGCCGGCGTACCCCCTCCAGCGCACTGATTTGCCCCAGCAGCTGCATTTGCCGACGGTGGAAGTCGGCCTCGCTTTCCTCGGTGCGGATGACGGCACTGGCATGGGTTGCCAGCAGCTTGATGACCTGATCGATCCTGTCGAAATACTCCTTGGCCACCGCCTCCGGGCGCGCGGTCAGCAGGCTGACGACGCAGACGCAGGCCACCGCCAGCAGCGTCTCGGTCACGCGGGTAACGGCGAGCATGAAGGTGCCGTCCTGGTCGGGGACCGCCAGCAGGCCCACGACCACCGCCGTGTAGCCGCTGAGGACAAAAGCCTGGGAGCTGGTGTAGCGCAACAAGGTGCCACCGGCGGTGCACAGCGCCAGCCACAGGGACAAGGTGATGAGGAAAGGCAGCGGCGCCTGGGGGAAGATCGCCATGATCACCACGGCCACCGCCGCCCCCAGGGTGGTGCCGATGACCTGGCCGAAACTGCGCGCCAGCACCATGCCGGCCAAGGGTTGGCTGATGATGACCACGGCCATGATCGACCACTTGGGCTGCTCGAGATCGAATACGAACGCCAGGTACAGGGTCAACAGCCCGGCCGCGATGGTGCGCAGGGCGAACAGCAGCACGCCGCGCCCGGGGTTGAGCATTGCCTTGAAGTATAACAACAGCGCTTGCATGGGCACGCCTGTCCAGTCCAATCCAGCAAGCGTAGTCACTGCGGCGCAGTCTCGACAGGTTTGAGTATCGCAGTCAGGGTTTGACTCCAGGCCGTGCCTGACCGAAGCTGACAGCTTTGCCCAAGCCTGCCAGCTTCCGGATTTTGCATGCCCCAGTCCCGCCGCTATCTGCTCATCAGCCTCTGTGTCCTGTTTGCCGTCGGCCTTGCCTGGATGTTCCTGCGCAGCAGCGCCCCGGTGGTGCCCGAAGCGATCAAGCGCGGCTACAGCGAAGCGCTGACGGCGGCCCGCAATGGCCAACCGGGGGCCGCGCGGGTGCTCTACCAGCAATTGGCCCGCCCGGACATTTCGCCCAAGCGGCGCGTCTGGCTGCATGCCGAACTGCCCAACTACCCCAGTTCCGTGGCGCTGAAACTGGCGGATGCAGACTTGCAGAATGAGGCGCCGCAGGTCCGTGTCGCGGCGATCAGGAGCATCAGCGGGCTGGTGCCCAGCGGTCAACGCAGCCTGTTGCTGGGGCCGTTGCTCGATGACGGCGAGCAGAGCGTGCGCTTCGCCGCCGTCAATGCGCTGCTGGGCTTGTCGCCCGATGATCTTGGCCTGTATTTTGGCCCGCTGGAGCAGGCCATCGATGCCTGGCAACAGGTACTGAAAAGCGCCCCGGAAAGCGCCGACAACCAATATCAGCTGGCCCGGTTGTACCTGCACAATGCCGAATTCAAGGAGGCCCAGCAGGCCCTTGAGCATACCTTGCGCCTTGCGCCAGACAACCTGCCGGCACTGGTGATGCAGATCGAGGTCCTGGACAAACTGGGCCAGGTCGACGCCGCCCGCCAACTGTTGGCCAAACAACTCAAGGCCCAACCCGATTCGGCCTATCTGCAACATGCGCTGGGGATGTGGTTGCTGCATCACGGCCAAAACGAGTTCGCCCTGCTGGGTTTGTCCAAGGCGGTGGAGCTGGAGCCGAACAACAGGGATTACCGCTACGACCTGGCCACGATGCTGCATGACGAACAGGAGCTGGAAGCGGCGCAGAAACAGCTGCAGGAAATCGTTCAGCGGCATCCGAACGATCGTCGGGCACGGGTGCTGCTGATCAATTACTGGAAGGAAAGCGGGCAGTTGCAGAACGTGCAGATATTGTTGGCGCAGCTGGAACAGATGAATCCGGATGATCCGGCGTTGCAGCAAGGGCTCTAGAAGATCCAATACACAACGCCATGCCATGTTTCTGCGCGCTTCTGTAGGAGCCCGGCTTGCCGGCGAAGGCGTCCTTGAGATCGCCTTCGCCGGCAAGCCGGCTCCTACAATGGTTGCGAACACCCAACGCCTTCTCCTTACAAAAAGTTGAACGCTCATTGCCGCCAAAGGTCAAGTGAACAGGTAGCCGACTATGCTTTACGTGCTGCCTCGCTTCCCCTAGTCATGAGAGGGCATTTTTTGTCTACATCCAACGAGTTGATCAGCGTAAAAGCCGCCACAGGGATTGATGGTCTCGATGACATCCTCAATGGCGGACTGTCCCGCGGCCACGTGTTTTTGCTTGAGGGAGAACCCGGTACCGGCAAGACCACGGTCGCCCTGCACTTTTTGTTGGCCGGCGCCAAAGCCGGCGAACGCTCGTTGTACATCACCCTGTCGGAAACCGAACGCGAATTGCGCCAGGGTGCGCGCTCCCATGGCTGGGAGCTGGACGACAATGTCCATATCTTCGAACTGACGCCCCCCGAAAGCCTGCTGACGGCCGAGCACCAGCAATCGCTGCTGTATTCCTCGGACCTGGAACTGGGCGAGGCCACCAAACAGATTTTTGAAGTGGTCGAACGCGTCAGGCCAACCCGCGTGGTGCTCGACAGCCTCTCCGAGATTCGCCTGCTGGCGCAAAGCTCGCTGCGTTACCGCCGGCAGATCCTCGCCATCAAGCACTACTTCGTGCGCTACGAGGCCACGGTGCTGCTGCTCGACGACCTGACCACCGAATCCCTGGACAAGACCGTGCACAGCGTGGCCCACGGGGTGGTTCGCCTGGAGGAGCTGACGCCCAACTATGGCGCCGAGCGCCGCCGGGTTCGCGTGGTGAAGTACCGTGGCCAGAAATACCGCGGCGGTTATCACGACTTCACCATCATGGGCGATGGCGTCCACGTGTTCCCGCGCCTGGTGGCCGCCGAGCATCGCGGGGACTACCTGCGTCAACAGTTGACCAGCGGCATCCGCGAAATGGATGCGCTGCTCGGCGGCGGCATCGAGACCGGCTCAAGTACGCTGATCCTCGGCCCGGCCGGCACTGGCAAGTCGTTGATCTCGATGATTTTTGCCGCCGCTGCCGTCTCCCGAGGCGAGAAAGCGGCCCTGTTCATCTTCGATGAAGAACTGGGCCTGCTGTTCGCACGCATGAAGAACATCGGCATCGACTTGAAAGTCTTACAAGACACCGGCAATTTGCTGATCGAGCAAGTGGATGCTGCCGAACTCTCTCCTGGCGAGTTTTCCCACCGGGTGCGGCGCTGCGTCGACGAGGGCGACATCAAGACCGTGGTGATCGACAGCATCAACGGCTATCAAGCGGCGATGCCCGAAGAAAACGCCCTGGTGCTGCACATGCACGAGCTGCTGCTGTACCTCAATCGCAAAGGCGCGGCGACTTTCATGACGGTCGCCCAGCATGGCCTGGTCGGTGACATGCAGGCCCCGGTGGACATTACTTACCTCGCCGACACGGTCATCCTGTTGCGCTATTTCGAAGCCCTGGGCAAGGTACGGCGAGCCATTTCGATCATCAAGAAACGCACCGGCAGCCATGAATCGACCATCCGCGAATACAAGATCAATGGCAACGGCATGACCATCGGCGAGCCGCTGGAAACCTTCCAGGGCGTGTTGCGCGGTGTGCCAACCTACCTGGGCGCGAGCAATCCCCTGCTCGGGGATGAAAGCCCGTGATCGTCCATGAAGCGACGTCCGAGCGAGCGATCATTCTTGCACCGCTCGGGCGCGACAGTCAGATCGCCATGATGCTGCTCAACGAGGCAGGCTTCGCCGGAGTCGTCAGCAACGACCTGCCGGGGCTTTGCCAGGAACTGGAGCAAGGCGCCGGCTTGTTGCTCATGTCCAGCGAAGCCTTGCTGCACAGCGACCTTGAGCCGCTGCTCGCGCTGATCGAGCAACAACCGGCCTGGTCCGATTTGCCGATCGTGCTGCTGACCCACCACGGTGGCCCGGAACAAAATCCGGCGTCACGCTTTGGCCCCCTCCTGGGCAATGTCACGTACCTGGAACGGCCCTTCCACCCGGAAACCTTGATCAGCATGGTCGCCGCCGCCCTGCGCGGACGCCGACGACAATATGAAGCCAGGGATCGGCTGGTGGACCTGAGCCAAAGCGAGCTGCGCCTGCAAAACACCCTCGAGACCCTGGAGCAGCAGGTCGAAGAGCGCACCGCACAACTGCGCCACAACGAGGAAGTGTTGCGTCAGTCGCAAAAAATGGAAGCGGTCGGCCAACTCACCGGTGGCATCGCCCATGACTTCAACAACATGCTGACCGGCATCATCGGCAGCCTGGAACTGTTGCGCCGACGCCTGGCCCGGGGGCGCACCGAGGATCTCGACAGCCTGATCGACCTCGGCGTGACTTCGGCCAACCGCGCCGCGAGCCTGACCCACCGGCTGCTGGCCTTTTCCCGGCGCCAGTCGCTCGATTCCAAGCCCGTGCAGATGAACACCCTGGTGGTGTCCATGGGCGAACTGTTGCAGCGCAGCATCAACGAAAGCATTCACCTGGACATGCAGTTGGACGAGCAGCTGTGGGTCGCCGAAGCCGACCCCAATCAACTGGAAAGCGCCCTGCTCAACCTGGTCATCAATGCCCGCGACGCCATGCCCAATGGCGGAAAACTGCTGGTGCAGACCTCCAACCGCCACCTGGACGCCGAATTCACCCAGCCCCACGGCAACCTCAAGCCCGGCGACTACGTGGTACTGAGCGTCACCGACAATGGCTGCGGCATGCCGCAAAGTACGATCAATCGAGCCTTCGACCCGTTCTTTACCACCAAGCCCATCGGCCAGGGCACCGGCCTGGGCTTATCGATGATCTATGGCTTCAGCAAACAATCGGGCGGGCATGTCGCCATTCATAGCGAAGTCGGCACAGGCACCACGGTTAACCTGTATCTGCCGCGTTTTGGCGGAGACCTGCCCGAGGACCAGCCGATCGACACGGAACATCCTCCCTACGCGCAAAACGGCGAGACCGTGCTGATCGTCGAGGACGATCCGGCGGTGCGGCAATTGGTCAGCAACGTGCTGGGCGACTTGGGCTATGCCTTCGTCGAGGCCTGCGATGCCGACACGGCGATGCCGATCCTCGACTCGGCCCAGCGTATCGACCTGTTGATCAGCGACGTCGGCCTGCCCGGCATGAATGGTCGGCAACTGGCGGAAATCGGCCGGCAGCTGCGGCCGGACCTGAGGGTCCTGTTCATCACCGGGTATGCCGAGCACGCGGCGGTGCGCGGCGGGTTCCTCGATCCGGGCATGCAGATGATCACCAAGCCATTCACCTTCGACCTGTTGACGGCCAAGGTGCAGGAGATGATTCGCGCCTGATCCCGTTCAGAACACACCACTCCCTGTGTAGGAGCTGCCGCAGGCTGCGATCTTTTGATCTTGATCTATAAAAAAGCAAGGTCAAAAGATCGCAGCCTTCGGCAGCTCCTACGACAGCATTTCCTGCATCATTTCCTGCAATCGGTCGAGATCGAAGGGCTTCTCCAGAATCGGTGCCTTGCGCGTGATCGGGCTGTCCGTCTCGCGGATTTCCTGGGCGTAGCCGCTGATGAAAATCACCTTGAGCTCGGGCCGCAGCTTCACCGCGGGCTCGGCGATCTGCACGCCGGAGATCCCGCCCGGCAGGCGGAAGTCGGTGATCATCATGTCCAGGTGCGGCTTGCTGGCGAGGATCTCAAAGGCCTGCTCGCCGTTCTCGGCCTGCAGGACCCGGTAGCCCTCCCCCGACAGGTAGGCCGAGAGCACCATCAGGATAGAGGGATCGTCCTCGACGACGAGGACTACATCTTGTGCATCTTCACTCATGGGAAGCCTTTGTTCGGTCAATAGCTGCTGATACGACCGTGGGGTCGATCAGAGGTTGCGTTTATCTGGCTGTTTTCCTACAGCGGCAGACAAACGCGAAACAGGGCGCCTTCGCCAATCCGGCTTTCGACGGTAATGGTGCCGCCATGGGCGGCAACTATCTGTTCGGAAATAAACAACCCCAGGCCCAGCCCGGCGGCAACATGGTTGGCCGAGACGCGCTCGAATTGCTGGAAAATTCGCTGTTGGTTCTCTTCACTGATGCCGATTCCGCTATCACGGACTTCGACCCGTGCCTCACCGTTCTCACTGTACACCTTAAGGCTGATCGGGCTCTTGGCGCCATAACGCAAGGCGTTGGTCAGCAGGTTGGAAATCACCTGTTCAATGCGAAATTCATCCCAATCGCCCATCACCGGTTGCTCGGCGTCAAGGCTGACCGACGCCTCGGCGGCCTCGATCTGCGGGGCGAAATTCTGTACCAAACCCCGAGCCAGCGCCGCCAGGTCGAAGTGTGTGGGGCGGATCGACAACTTGCCGGTGCGGATGCGTGACACATCCAGCATGTCTTCGATCAGGCGGATAAGGCTCTTGATTTGCCGTTCGTCGCGATCGACCATGGCGTGCATCTTGTCGAGGGTAAACGCCGCGGCGTTGTCCCGGGCCAGGTGCATCTTGCGCAACTGGGTTTCGAGAATCAGGCCATTGAGCGGCGTGCGCACCTCATGGGCAACGATGGACATGAAATCATCGCGCATGCGCACCGCCTGCTCCAGCTCCAGCTGGGTACTCTGCAACTGCTGGAGCAGCGCTTCCTGCTCGCGGCGGCTGCGCTCCAGCGCTTCGACCTGTTGTTTCATGGCCTTGCTCTGGCGGTAAAGGTCGACGAAGACGTTGACCTTGCTCTTGACCGCCTGGATATCCAGGGGTTTGTGCAGGAAGTCGACGGCGCCGCTTTCGTAGCCCTTGAACGCGTAGTTCAGTTCGCGACCGGCGGCGCTGACGAACACGATCGGGATGTTTCGGGTCTTTTCCGTACCGCGCATCAACTCGGCCAGCTCGAAGCCATTCATGCCGGGCATCTGCACGTCGAGGATGGCCATCGCGAATTCGTGTTGCAACAGCAGCGACAAGGCCTCATCGGCAGACAGCGCCTTGTAGACCAGACGGTCTTCACGGGCGATCAGCGCTTCGAGCGCCAGCAGATTTTCCGGCAGATCGTCGACGATCAGCAGTTTGGCCTGAATATTACTTAGCATGCGATTCTTTCCAGCTCGACAAGCAAACGGCCGATGCCGCGTAGGGTGAGTATGTGGTCGGGTTGCAGGATATCCAGCGCCGCCTGGGGCATGGTCGCGACCTGGGCGTCCTCCGGGTCCTGGACGATGGTCAGCCCGCCACGCTGCTTGACCTGGGACAAGCCTCGTGCGCCATCCTGGTTGGCGCCTGTCAGCAACACCGCGGCCAGGGTCGGACCGTAGGCATCGGCGGACGATTCGAACAGATAATCGATGGCTGGCCGCGAATAATGCACTCGGTCCTCCAGGCTCAAGGAAAAGCTGCGGTCCCGTTCAACCGACAAGTGATACCCGGGCGTGGCGAAATACAGGGTCCCGGCTTCGACCGGGGTCTTGTCCCGGGCTTCCAGGACCGGCAGCGACACACGCCGGGCGAAAACTTCCGCCAAATGGCTGCGGCGCTCGTCCGGCAGGTGCAGGACCACGATGATCGGCAATGCGAACCCCTCACGCAGGGGTCCGAGGATGTTCAGCAGCGCCTCTACCCCGCCGGCCGACGCACCGATCACAATCGCTTCAATGGAAGGTAAGCCCGTTGCGCTGTTCATGTTTTGCGATAGATCCGTTCTTGTTTGACCAACGGCTCGAACTGGTTGCCGAAGGCCGAAAAATCCGGGGTTTCCTTGCTGCCCAGCACCAGGAAACCACGGTGACAAAGCGACTCATGAAACAACCCGAAAGCGCGATCCTGTAGTTTTTTATTGAAGTAAATCAATACATTGCGACATGAAATTAATTGAGTTTCTGAAAACACACTGTCCGTCGCCAGGCTGTGATCGGCGAAGGTGACGTTTTCGCACAACGACTTGTCGAAAATCGCGTACCCATAGGCCGCCGTGTAGTAGTCGGCGAAGGAGCACTGGCCCCCGGCCTGCTGGTAGTTGGAAGTGTAGGCGCGGACATTCTCCATGGAGAAAATCCCCTGCTTGGCTTTTTCCAGCGAGCGCGGATTGATGTCGGTGGCGTAGATGATGGTGCGTTCGAGCAGGCCTTCTTCGCGCAGCAGGATGGCCATCGAATAGACTTCTTCGCCGGTGCTGCACCCGGCGATCCAGATCTTGATCGACGGATAGGTCTTGAGCAGCGGCACCACCTCGCGGCGGATCGCCAGGAAGTGCGACGGGTCGCGAAACATTTCACTGACCGGGATCGTCAGCAGTTGCAGCAGCTGCATGAACGCCGTCGGGTCGTGCAGGACTTTTTCCTGCAACGCCGAGATGGTGTTGCACTCGAACTGGCTCAACGCGTGCGCCACCCGACGCTTGATCGATGCGCCGGAGTAATCGCGAAAATCGTAGCTGTACTTGAGGTAGATCGCCTCGATCAACAAGCGCAGTTCGATTTCGCTGCTGCGCTCCCCTGAATAATCACGCTCCACTAAATGCGTTCCATCTTCGGTAACCACACACGAATAAGCGAAAACAGGCGATCGAGGTCGATGGGCTTGGCCAGGTAATCGTTGGCGCCGGCCTGCAGGCAGCGCTCCTGATCGTCCTTCATGGCCTTGGCCGTCACCGCGATGATCGGCAGCTTGCGCCAGCGCGGCTCTTTGCGGATCAAGGTGGTGGCTTCGAAACCATCCATTTCCGGCATCATCACGTCCATCAACACCAGATCGATGTCTTCGAATTCATTCAATCGCTCGATCGCTTCACGGCCGTTTCGGCCGATCACCACGACGGCGCCCTTTTGCTCCAGCGCACTGGTGAGGGCAAAGATGTTGCGAACATCGTCGTCCACCAGCAGCACCTTGCGCCCCTCGAACACCTTGTCGCGACTGCGGGCGGTCTTGAGCATCTTCTGCCGGTCATGGGACAACCGTGATTCGACTTTGTGCAGAAAAAGTGTCACTTCGTCCAGCAGGCGCTCGGGGGAACGCGCGCCCTTGATGATGATCGAGCGCGAATACTTGCGCAGTTCGGCCTCTTCGTCCCGGGTCAGGTTGCGCCCGGTATAGACAATCACCGGCGGGAACGAGCAGATGTCCTCGGTGGACATGCGCTTGAGCAGATCGTTGCCGAGCATGTCCGGCAGCTTGAGGTCGATGATCATGCAATCGAACACGGTGGTGCGCAGCAGTGCCAGGGCATCCTGCGCCAGGCCAACGGCGGTGATCTCTATGTCTTCATCGCCGATCAGCCGGGAGATGCTGTCGCGTTGCAGATCGTCGTCCTCGACCAGCAACACACGCTTGACCTTCTGGGTCAGCTTGGCTTCCAGGCGCCCAAACACCTCCTTGAGTTCTTCGCGGGTGGTCGGCTTGACCGCATAACCGATGGCCCCCATGTGCATCGCGGCTTCGACCCGGTCTTCGACGGAAATCACATGCACCGGAATATGCCGGGTCTCGGCGTGCTCCTTGAGGCGTTGCAACACGGTCAGCCCGGAATGGTCCGGCAGGCGCATGTCCAGCAGGATGGCATCCGGAACGAATTGCCGGGCCAGGTCGTAGCCTTCGTCGGCGCCGTGGGCCACCAGGCACTGGTAACCCAGTTCATGGGCGAGGTCATAGAGGATGTGGGCAAAATTCGGCTCGTCCTCCACCACCAGGATACAGCGCACGTCGAAAGGTGCCTTGAGACGGTCATCGTTGAAACGCGCGATCTCCTGGACCGGTGCCTGCGCTATCGCGACGGGCGCAACCCGGGTGCTTGTGTGGGTCGGCGAGGCACGCATCGGCTCGACGGGCTCCTCGCCCGGTTCGACATATTGCAGCGGCAGGATCAGGCTGAACGCGCTGCCCTGCCCCGGCGTGCTGGTGACGTTGATCGAGCCGCCGAGCAGCGCGGCCAGGTCGCGGGAAATCGACAGGCCCAGGCCTGTCCCGCCATAACGACGATTGGTGGTGCCGTCGGCCTGGCGAAAGGCTTCGAAAATGATTTCCTGTTGATCGTCGGCAATGCCGATCCCCGAATCGCTGACAATAAAGGCTATGCCGTTGTTCGGCGCCGCGCTCACGGTCAGGCTGACTCGGCCTCGCTCAGTGAACTTCACGGCGTTTGAGAGCAGATTCTTGATCACCTGCTCCACGCGCTGGCGGTCGGTATACATCATCAATGGCGCGCCGTCCTGCAACTCGACCGCAAACTCCAGTTGCTTGTCCGCCGCCAGGGGCTGGAACATGCCGCGCAAGCCGTCCACCAGGCGCGCAACGCTGGTGTTTTCCGGGCGTATCTCCAGTTTGCCGGCTTCGACCTTGGAAATATCGAGAATGTCGTTGATCAGGTTAAGCAAGTCGTTGCCGGCCGAGTAGATCGACTCGGCGAACTTGACCTGTTCGGCACTGAGGTTTTCCTGCGGGTTTTCCGCCAGCAACTTGGCCAGGATCAGCGAGCTGTTCAACGGCGTGCGCAGCTCGTGGGACATGTTGGCAAGGAATTCGGACTTGTACTTGCTCGAACGCTGCAATTCTTCGGCACGCTCTTCGAGCTGGGTCTGGGCCTGATTGAGCTCGGTATTCTTCAGGTCCATGGCGTCGCGTTGGTCGGCCAGCACCTGCGCCTGTTCGGCGAGCTGTTCGTTGGTCTGTTCCAGCTCGACCTGCTGGGTTTCCAGATGGGCCTGGGATTCCTTGAGAATCCTTGACTGCTCTTCAAGCTCTTCGTTGGCGGTCTTGAGTTCTTCCTGCTGCACCTGCAGTTCTTCGTTGAGCTGCTGGGTTTCGGCCAACACCTCCTGCAAGCGCTGGCGATAACGCGCGGCCTCGATTGAGGTGCCGATATTGCCGGCGATGAGCTCCAGCAGATCGATGTCCCGCTCGGTCAGCGGGCGCAGGAAGCCCAATTCGATCACGCCGTTGATCCGGTCGTCGTCGCTGGTCGGCACCACCAGCACGCTGCGCGGCAAGCCTTCGCCGAGACCGGAACTGACCTTGAAATAGTCGCTGGGCACATCGTCCAGGCGAATCAGGCGGCCCTGTTGCGCCACCTGGCCGACAATGCCTTCGTCGCTGTAGATCTGCTGCTCACGCTCCTGCTGCTCACGGGAAAACCCATAGGACGCCACGCGGCGCAGACCGCCGTGTTCTTCGCGTACATAAATGGCCGCCACGGCAGTGCCCAGGTACTGCGCGCAGAACTGCAGGATGTTGCGCCCCAGCAGGTTCAGCGACAGTTGCCCCAGCACTTGTTCGGCCAGTTGGGTCTGGCCGTTGCGCAGCCAGGCCTGTTGCTCCAGCCGGTGGGCACTGGCCTGTTGCGCCGCCAGGGTCGCCGCGAAGCTTTGCGACAGATTGACCAGATCGCGACGACCGATGTACGCCAGCAATGCGCTGATAG
The DNA here is from genome assembly GCF_949767605.1 of Pseudomonas sp. IT-P218. Taxonomy (NCBI): domain Bacteria; kingdom Pseudomonadati; phylum Pseudomonadota; class Gammaproteobacteria; order Pseudomonadales; family Pseudomonadaceae; genus Pseudomonas; species Pseudomonas sp. IT-P218. Next base: position 83,489 of record NZ_CATKQQ010000001.1, on the reverse strand, counting down.
CGGCAATGAACAACAGATAAAGGGTGATGCTCCAGATCGTGGTACGACGCACTTCCTCGTTGCGCGTGGCGCGCAACTGCTGCTCCATGTCGATCACGTCTTCGTACTGCTTGCGGATCTCATCGGTCAGGCGCTTGCCTTTCCCGGTCCTGACCGCCCCGCGGTAGTCACCGTTGGCGCGCTGCAGTTCGATCATCGATTGCGCGTAACCGGCCCACTCCTGCTGCAAGGACTCCAGCCTGTGCAAGCGGTCAGTCTGGACCGGGTTGTCGGCGGTCAGCTCGAGCAGGGTCTTGAGCACGACCTCGATGCGCGGCTTGGCCGTTTCATAGGGTTCAAGGAACTTGTCATCGCTGGTGAGCAGGAAACCGCGCATGCCGGTTTCCAGATCGACCGTCAGCTTGACCGCCTCATTGGCGTTATTGATCACCCGGTCCGTGTGTTCGACCCACTGGATGGTCGACAGCAGATAGGTGATCAGCGACACGAAGAAAACCGCACTGATGGCGCCGACGCCCAGCGGCAGGCTGATGTTGCGACTCAGGAGCTTACGGAATCGCTGCTCATCAACCGAAGACTCAGAGGTCATAGTTAAGCCTTGTTGAACCGATGAAAACCAAGGAGTTTGCCCCAAAACTGACGTAATGATCGAATTTTCTCACAGCGATGGGCGCAAAATCCCACATTCCACTGCTGCCGCGCCTGCACAGCGGTTATCCTTTGCCCAGGCGTATGCCGCCATTCTTTTTATAGCGCATGGGGAACTTGTCGGGATCCGTCACTTACTCATGCAAGAGAGCCGGCGATTTTGATCGGCCGAAAACCTAACCACCCTTTCGAGAGCGCCATCATGATCACCAACGCCCCCACCATCCTGGTCGTCGAAGACGATGCCATCGTGCGCATGTTGATTGTCGACGTGCTGGAGGAGCTGGAGTTCAAGGTGCTTGAAGCAGATGGCAGCGAACAGGCGCTGGAGCTGATCAAGGACATGGGCCAGCACATTGACCTGATGATGACCGATGTCGGTCTTCCGGGCATGGACGGCCGCGAGCTGGCCGTTGAAACGCGTACCCTGCGCCCCGCCCTGCCCATCCTGTTCGCCAGTGGTTACGCAGAAAATATCGATGTTCCGGATGGCATGCACCTGATTGGCAAACCCTTTTCCATCGATCAGTTGCGCGACAAGGTTAAAGGTATACTGGCTGAGCCGCTTACAACCCTGCCCAAATGAATACCCCATTTATTTATAATCATTGCCATAGCCGGCCAGAAACCTGGCCGCCTTGAAAACCAACTCCCCGCAAGAAACAAAAAGCACAACATACCCTCTGGCAAATTCAATATCGCCGGCCCTACTCTGCAACTGAACAATCACAAACACCCTGCAAACCGTCCTACCCGGTTATCTCCACAGACTCGCGCTCGCCTGCGAGATCATCAACAAAAGGATTTATTGATGAATACTCTTAAATATGATTTTCGCAAGACATCGACTATTGAAAATTTAAAATCCGACATCGATGCCTTGCTGGAGGCAAACAGGTTAGAAAAAAACCTCATCATTGAGTCGCTGGAGGGATATGTCAATGACCTCCCCGATGCAAACGTCGAATTCAAACTAAGCAACCTGCTTATTTCTACCACCCCTGGAAGCGCTCTGGAGTTAGCTCAACGTGCGGGCCAAGCCAAACTGAACGACCTGCTGGAAAGCAACGAGTTCATGAGCCTGGAGGAGTTATCCAGCCTTCCCGAATCCGCCAGCTACGTGTGCAACTCGAACAAAGAGCTTCACGTCGTGATTGACGACACGCCCATGCAAATCGATGACCTTCTCAAGGAGAATGAAACTCTCAACCGACACCTGGATGAACTCAGTGAATACGCGAACAACGCGGGTGGCTCCATTTACAGCGCGGGCAAGATCAACGTAGAGCAGTGGATCAGATTTTATGGGTATCCTCTGCCCTCCACGGCCCAGCAACTTGCCCACCTGATGGTTGTTTTCCAGAAAGGACGCCCTGCATTATCTGGAACGGGAAAATATTACGAGATACTCAAGGACCCGCAAATCTCCCCGACTGCATTGTCTCTCGTTCAGCGCGAAACAATCAGGAACATAACGACAGCGTTTGGGCTGGGTGGCACAGGCCAACTCTTGAATAGCCTTTTCGTACATTACCAGAACACGCTGGTCAACGAGAAACTGGACTTGGCTGAATGTATTGACGCGTTCATGAAAGGCATGATCGGTATGAATGTCGCGCAGGACTGCATTGAAGCGTTAGGGTGGTACGGCAGCGACGTGGATGAGCCACCCTGCAAAGAGGATCTGCAACAACTCCTCATGGCAGCGATCGTTTTGAATATTGATCCGAACATGGGTGAGATGCAAAGCGAAGGTCGCGTGCAGGGTTATGAAATTTACCAACCCAAAAATGCGGACCTGCACCCCACTCAAATCTTGCTGAACCTGGAAGAGCATCTTGTCGCCACTAATCTTATTCTCGCTAAAGCAGCGCCCCTTGCCGCCTTTATTCTAATGGCTGACGAGGCACCTGAATTCCTTGTGAAAAATATTCCGGGCAGTATGACCATCAGCTCGCCTGGATGGGTCGCGCATAGTATTACTGTCGCAAAAATCGAAATCATTTCCCCGGGATCATCGCGGGACATGACCTATGACCAAGTACAGTCTTATACCGACCTGGTGCCCATCGACCAGTTGCTCGACAAGGTCAAAGGCGTACTTGCTGATCGACTTAAAGCCCCTCGCAGATGAATATCCAGCTGACCCTTTGAGCATCGAAACCCCAAAACCTCCTGCAAAACAATTACCCAGCTATCTTCACAGACTCGCGCCCTGTTGTGAAATCATCAAAAAAAGGATTTATTGATGAACACCCTTGAATACGACTTCCGCAAAACATCGACTATTGATAATTTAAAATCCGATATCGATGCCTTAATGACGGTAAACAAACTGGAAAAAAATTTCATCACTGAGTCGCTGGAGGGTTATGTGAATGACCTTCCCGATGCAAACGCCGAGTTCAAACTCTGCAACTTGCTTATCCCTGCCACCCCTGGAAGCTCTTTAGAAATAGCTCAACGTGCGGGGCAAGCGAAACTGAACGATTTATTGAACAGCGACGAATTCAATCGCCTGAATGAATTATCGAGCCTGCCCGAATCCGCCATCTACGTGTGCAACTCGAACAAAGAGCTACACGTAATGATTGACGACACCCCCATGCAGATCGATGACCTTCTCAAGGAGAATGAAATCCTCAATCGACACCTGGAGGAGCTCAGTGAATACGCGAAAAACGCGGGCGGCTTCATTTACAGTTCCGACGAAATCAACGTAGAGCAGTGGATCAGATTTTATGGGCATCCTCTGCCGTCCACGGCGCAGCAACTTGCAAACCTCACGGACTTTTTCAACAAAGAACGCCCTGCATTATCAGGCACAGGAAACTATTATGAGATTCTAAAAGACCCGGAAATTTCCCCAACTGCATTATCTCTTGTCCAGCGCGAAAAAATCATAAACACAACGGCAACGTATGAACTAAGTGAAACAGGCCAATTACTCAACAGCCTGGTCGAGCAAAACAAAAATTCACAAGTCGATTTGAAAGTCGACCCGGACCGATACATCAACGAGTTCATGGAAGGCATGATCGGCATGAATCTCGCGCAAGACTGCCTTGTAGCGTTAGAGTGGTACGGCACCGACTCGGATGAACTCTCCAGCCATGAGGATCTCCGACAACTCCTCATCGCAGCTATCATACTGAACATCGATCCGAATATAGGTGAAATTGAAAGCAAAGGTCGTGTGCAGGGCTACGAGCTTTACCAACCGGCCAATGCGGATCTACACCCCACTCAAATCTTGCTGAACCTGGAAGAGCATCTTGTTGCCAATAATATTGTTCTTGCTAAAGCATCGCCCCTCGCCGCGTATATTCTAGTCGCTGACGAGGCACCTGAATTCCTGGTAAACGAAATTCCGGACAGCATGACAATCAGCTCACCGGCGTGGGTCATGCATACCTTTGCTGTCGCAAAAGTTGAGATCATTGCCCCAGGTTCATCGCGGGGCATGACCTATGACCAAATACAGTCTTACGCCGACCTGGGGCCCTTCGATCAGCAACTCGAGCAACTGTTCGGGCTCGGCGTGATAACACACATGCTTAATTGGGGCGCAGTGAACGGCCTTTTTCCCTACAGTCCTGACGGTGAATACACCGTTGAAAACTTCTGCACCGCCGAGACTCATTACAACCAATACACCGAGGCCCTGGAGCAATGCAGCAATGCCATAAATACCCCCCTTCCTACGCGCGAAGAAGTCGCCTTGGCCGAACTTAAAAGAGCCTTGCCGGATGGTGAATACCTGACCGACAAACGTTACGGTCACAAGGACCTTCCAAGGAGCAAGGCAATATCGATTCATGAGTTGTTTATGTCGGGAGACTTGATGCATAAGGGCTGGACTGGAACCCATATGTCCGCAGACATCTTTACTCTTGACTACCATGACGGACTGAAATTAGCCCAACCTTATTTTTACATGCTTCAAAACATCCAGACTCTATACGCCAAGACATTCGACGACTACTTCAAAAAAATACAACAAGGAACATCCACAGCATTAAAGCTCGCCTTATCAAAAATCCCCGAGACAGATCGAATTCGCCTGGAATATGGTGCCCTGACCTTTTATACAGTCCGCGAAAAATTCTCCGATCACGCAACACATGAGACACAACGATTGAGAGACAAACACAGAGGGCGCTATGGCGTGATCATCTGCGCTGAACACGACTTTCAAAAATATTATTATGAACTATTTACCCTGCGAGCCGAATGCTACAGCCGACAGGATCTTGGCGATATTTTCCTGACTACTTCCATTGAATATTTCGAGCCTAGCATCAATACTGATAAAGACCGATTGCAATGGCAGACGCAAGCCCTTGATTGGCCTTTGGATATAAACGCCTATATCAAGGGCACGGCACCCGTTAAAAACGCCTCCGGTAAATTGGTGGTCGAGAAATTATGGGAATCCAACGAAACCCCACAACACGCCCCGCAAACCAGGAGCCAACTTGAAACTTTCTTTTCGCAAAGAACAAGCAGCACTGTAGCGCGAATACTTTCACACTTCCCACCGGCCACATACAATGAACTTTTCGATGCCGGTTATGGCATAGCTCCCCTTGAAGCTGCGCGAAAGAATACAAAAGACAATATAGACCTGGTTCTCAATTTGATTATTCCGTTCAAGGGCTGTATCGAAGATCTGACTTCGGCTGACCCTGACCGTGAAGCATCCGGAATTTTTGGATGCGCACTGGACGCGCTGGCGGTTGTTGGCTCTGTAGCAGGCGTCGCCTCTAAATTTGCCAGCGTCGCTTTGAAGTCGGGTAGCCTTCTTTCAAAATCGGTAAAACTGGTCAGGCTCAGTGGCAATTTTGCGTTGAGTCTGATTAACCCACTGGATGGCATCCCGAGCCTCTTGAAAAAGGGCGGGAAGATTAGCAAAAATGGCGTGTTGCTCATCACGGGTCAAGGCATCAAGACCTCCGGCAAAGCCACCCGACAAATTCGATCCGTAAGCGGAACGCTCGATGCATTTAACGCGGCAAAGTCCTTGAATATTGCAGATGTGAAAGCTGCCCGCCTGGGGGATATTGGCGAGCTTTCTCAAGCAACGGATGTACTGATCTGCAACACAGCGAACAACTGGTACCAACTCTCACTTAATTCCAATCGGGCCAGAGGCGGGAAGATCACCAATTTCCGGGAGATAAGCGGAGTGAGTCAATACGTTTGACTTGACCCAACAGCGACGTCGACGGGCGGTGCACATCAAGGGCGCTGCCCTTCGTCAGCTCAGCTATCCGTCTCCTGTTCGCCGGCTGTGGTTTAATGCGCGCGTTTTTTCCCCCGCCCCTGGCCGCATCAAGGAATTCGCAATCATGGATCAGCCCCGCGCAACCAAAATCCTGGTCATTGGTTACGTCTGGCCCGAGCCTCGCTCTTCTGCGGCCGGTGGGTATGTGATGCAACTGCTCGGGGCTTTCCTGCAACAGGGCTGGGACGTCACCTTCAGCAGCCCCGCCGGGGCTGGCGAGCATCAGGAAGACCTGACGGTGCTGGGCATTCGTGAAGTACCGATCGAGCTGAACGACAGCAGTTTCGACCGATTCATCAGCGAACTGGCCCCGGATATCGTGCTGTTCGAACAATTCATGATGGAAGAACAATTCGGCTGGCGGGTCGAAACGCACTGCCCGAATGCCTTGCGCGTGCTGGGGACCCAGGATTTGCAAAGCCTGCGCCATGCCCGTCATCAACGGCTCAAGGATCGGTTGAAGGGCAGCGACGATGACAATGACTTCAACGATCTGTTCGCGCCGGCGCTGCGCCAGGAGTTCGAATTCATGGCCGTGACCGACGTGGCCAAGCGGGAAATCGCCGCGATCTATCGTTGCGACTTGAACCTGATGATCTCCGAAGTGGAGATCGAGTTGCTGGTCGAGCACTTCAAGCTGCCGCGCAGCTTGCTGCATTGGTGCCCGCTGATGGTGGACCTGCCCACCCATGCGCCTGCGCCGTTCGAAGACCGGGCGCACTTTATTCACATCGGCAATTTTCGCCATGCCCCCAATTGGGATGCGGTGCTCTGGTTGAAAACCACCATTTGGCCAATGATTCGCCAGCATTTACCCGCTGCACAGCTGCACATCTACGGCGCCTACACACCGCCCAAGGCCACCGCGCTGCATAACGCGGCACAGGGGTTTCATGTGATGAACTGGGCTGAAGACGCCTTGCAAGTGATGTCGGCGGCGCGGGTGTGCATGGCGCCGTTGCGTTTTGGCGCGGGCATCAAAGGCAAGATTGTCGATGCAATGCTCTGTGGCACGCCAAATGTCACCACACCCGTCGGCGCCGAAGCCATGCACGCAGACGAACCCTGGCCGGGGGCGATCACCCGCACTGCCCGGTCGTTTGCCGACAGTGCCGTTGAGCTTTACCAGGACAAGGCGCAGTGGCTCAGCGCCCAGGCCCTGGGCCTGGACTTGCTGGCGAGTCGTTATCAGCCACGTATTCATGGCCCGGCACTGATCGCACGGCTCGAAGATTGCCGCCGACACCTGGCGGCCATCAGAAGAGACAACTTTACCGGCAGTATGCTGCGTCATCATCAGCACAAGAGTACCCAATACATGGCGCAATGGATTGAAGCCAAGAATCGCCACAAGGCAGATAGCTGACAGCAAAAGACATTTCTTGCATCAAGCCTTGGTTGGTTGCAGCCGTTGAACATGGTTATAAATGGCTGCCATTTATTATTCTCCACCCCAAGGCAGGGGTGGAATAAACCGCAAGGAATGACAATGACACAATCTGAAAGAGGGGCTCTGGACACCAACAGATGGATGAGTAACTGCCTCGAAATCGAACGCCTGAAACTGACTGACATTGTCTGGCCAGGCGCCCATAACGCCGGCATGGACAAACAAGCCCCCAACTACGAAGTCGTCGTCGGCAACTGGACCACTTGCCAAAACGATTCGTTTGCCTGGCAATTGTCAAAAGGCGCGCGGGTGTTTGATATTCGACTTGGCTATACCGAAGGTCTCGACCAACCTGTCTTCTACTTCCATCACAATGGTCACCAGTCCCATCGCACCCTCGATGAATTGATCGACGCAACAACAGCTTTCCTTGATCAGAATCCTGACGAGTTCATCGTGTTTGACTTTCATCAGTTGGGCGACGGCCAGAAGTATTTTGCCCATAAAAAGCTGAGTGACCTGCTGATAAGGCGTCTCGGACAACGCATCATCCCCCCTGGCGACGCCACTAAAACGGTGGCCGAGCTCATGCGCACCAGCACTCGACGCAGGTTGATATTGGCTGCACCTGTCGTCCGCGAGCTGGACGATGATTATTTCTGGCCTTCCATCACCCACAAGTGGAGCGGCATGTCCTTTGCCGATACCCGGGACCTGAAGCGCCACATCTCCAGCACGCTGGCATCCGTACCTTTCACATCCTTCCTCTGGTCGTTGTCAGCCACCAGCTATGGCTTTTTGGGCGGGCCGCAGAAGATCAAGGACGAGATCAACGACTGGTTCAACCCAACACGCGACTGGGTCACACGCTGCAGCATCATCAACCTCGACTTCTTCGAAGAGTCCAACATCGTGCGTTATTGCTGGAGTGCCACGAGCATGAAGGCCGTTTATGGCAGCGCCCTGTTGTCGCGACCTCTATCCACATAACGCCCTGGCCTATTCGCCCGTGAAAGAGGCATGATCGAGGTGCGATAACAATATAAGCGCCCCGACATGAGCCGAGCCACCCGCGTTACCGACCCTTCCTATGAACTGATGGACGACCATAACGGGTTGTCCATCATCTATCGCCAGCACGGATTCCCGTGTCCCCTGGTACGCTGGCATTTTCACAAGGAGTACGAGCTGCACCTGATCGTCGCCAGTTCAGGCAAGGTGTTCATCGGCGACTACATCGGTAACTTCCACCCGCAAACCCTGTTCCTCACCGGCCCCAACCTGCCCCATAACTGGATCAGCCAGGTGGCCGAAGATGAAGTGGTGCCCAAGCGCGACATGCTGGTCAACTTCACCGACGAGCTGTTCGACAGTGGCTATGAGGTATTTGCCGAGCTCAAGACCCTGGCGCCCCTGCTGGAGCGCGCGCAGTACGGCATCGAGTTTCGCTGCAAGCACACGATCGGCAAGGCGATGGAGCTGATGCAGCGCATCGCCGACACCCAGGGCGTGACCCGCCTCGGGCACTTTTTCATTCTGCTGGAACTGCTGGCCGCTTCTGACGATTACCAGTTGCTGTCCGGCGCCACGACGCCGCAGCTGGCCGACGAGCACAGCATCGACCGCACCAACCGCGCGGTGGATTACATCTTCGCCCACTACGCCCGCGAGTTGCCGCTTGAGGAAGTTGCCGGGCATCTTGGCATGAAGCCGACCTACTTCAGTCGCGTGTTCAAGCAGGCCACCGGGCGCTGCTTCATCGAGTTCGTCAATCGACTGCGCATCAGCAAGTCCTGTGAGCTGCTGGCCGATGGCGACAAACCCGTGACCGATGTGTGCTTCGAATCGGGCTTCAACAATATTTCCAACTTCAACCGGCGTTTTCAGCAGCTAAAGGGCATGACCCCTTCGCATTATCGGCGGTTGGTGGTGCAGCGGTTGACCGAGCAGAATCAGGGATAGCGCAAAGATCAAAAGATCGCAGCCTTCGGCAGCTCCTACATTGGAATGCATTCCCCTGTAGGAGCTGCCGCAGGCTGCGATTTTTGCTTTTGCAGGTGCAAAATAGTATCAGTCCAAGTGCGATGGATGATTTGTCTCGCCCGCCATTCAAGGCTGTAATCGCTGCACATTCTTCCAACCTTCGGAAGACACAAAAACAATAACTGTCCTTCTGTGGCCCTCCAGGTGCAGAAAAGGAGTGCACGATGCAACCTTCTGTAAAAGCCCTGCTCGCCCTCACCTGCATGACCCTCAGTAGCGTCAGCCTTGGCGCCCAGACCCTGACCATCGCCACCGTCAACAACAGCGACATGATTCGCATGCAAAAGCTGTCGAAAACTTTCGAGGCAGAGCATCCGGACATCAAGCTGAACTGGGTGGTGCTCGAGGAAAACGTCCTGCGTCAGCGCCTGACCACCGACATCGCGACCGAGGGTGGGCAGTTCGACGTGCTGACCATCGGCATGTACGAAGCGGCACTGTGGGGCGCCAAGGGCTGGCTGGAACCCATGAAGGACTTGCCCGCCACTTACGATCTGGACGATGTGTTCCCATCCGTGCGCGAAGGATTGTCGGTGAACGGTTCGCTGTATGCCTTGCCGTTCTACGCTGAAAGCTCGATCACCTATTACCGCACCGACCTGTTCAAGGACGCCGGCCTGACCATGCCCGAGCGCCCGACCTGGACTCAGATAGCCGAGTTCGCCGCCAAACTCACCCACAAGGACAAAGAACAGTACGGCATCTGCCTGCGCGGCAAGGCCGGCTGGGGCGAGAACATGGCCCTGATCACCACCGTGGCCAATGCCTATGGTGCGCGCTGGTTCGACGAGCAGTGGAAGCCGGAATTCAACGGCCCTGAATGGAAAAATGCGCTGAACTTCTACGTCGGCACCATGCAGAAGTCCGGCCCGCCGGGTGCGTCGAGCAACGGTTTCAACGAAAACCTGGCGCTGTTCAACAGCGGCAAGTGCGCGATCTGGGTCGATGCCAGCGTTGCCGGCTCGTTCGTCACCGACAAGACCCAGAGCAAGGTCAGCGACCACGTCGGTTTCACCTACGCGCCCCATGAGGTCACCGACAAAGGCTCGGCCTGGCTGTATTCCTGGGCACTGGCGATCCCCACCAGTTCCAAGGCCAAGGAAGCGGCAAAGACCTTCAGTGCGTGGGCCACTTCAAAGGAATACGGGGCACTGGTCGCGGAAAAAGACGGCATCGCCAACGTGCCGCCAGGCACCCGGGCGTCCACTTACAGCGAGGCCTACCTGAGCGCCGCGCCCTTTGCCAAAGTCACGCTGGAATCGCTCAAGGCGGCGGACCCGGGCAAGCCGACCCTGAAACCGGCGCCCTACATCGGCATTCAGTTGGTGACCATCCCGGAGTTCCAGGGCATCGGCACCCAGGTGGGCAAAGCGTTCTCGGCGGCGCTGATCGGCCAGACCACCGTTGACCAGGCGCTGGCAGCGGCCCAGCAAACCACTGAACGCGAGATGAAGCGCGCGGGTTATCCGAAGTAACCCCGTATTCAATGTGGGAGCGGGCTTGCTCGCGAAGAGGCCGGTACATCCGATGCATCTTCAGCGTCTGGAATGTTGCTTTCGCGAGCAAGCCCGCTCCCACAGTTGATCTTCATATGCCTGCCATTAATCGGTTGTGATCACCATGAATACGTCTACTGCCAAAGCTCACATGGAAATACCTCAGCCACTGCGCAAAAGCCGGTTGGCAAACCCCGGCTGGTTCCTCGTCAGCCCATCGGTAGCGTTGCTGCTGTTGTGGATGATCGTGCCGCTGGGCATGACCCTGTACTTTTCGCTGATTCGCTACAACCTGCTCAATCCAGGTGAAAACGAGTTCGTCGGGCTGGAAAACTTCAGCTACTTCCTGACCGACTCGGGCTTCATGCCCGGGGCTACCAATACCTTGCTGCTAGTGGGCAGCGTGCTGCTGATCAGTGTGGTGCTCGGCGTATTGATCAGTGCCCTGCTGGAGGCCAGTGAGTTTCTCGGTCGAGGCATCGTGCGGGTCATGCTGATCTCGCCGTTTTTCATCATGCCCACGGTCGGCGCGCTGATCTGGAAGAACCTGATTTTCCATTCGGTGTCGGGGATTCTCGCCTACGTCTGGAAGCTGTTCGGCGCGCAACCGGTGGACTGGCTGGCGCACTACCCACTGCTGTCGATCATCATCATTGTCGCGTGGCAATGGCTGCCCTTCGCGATCCTGATCCTGATGACGGCAATGCAGTCCCTCGACCAGGAACAAAAGGAAGCCGCGCGCCTCGATGGCGCCGGGCCGATCGCGATCTTCTGGCACCTGACCCTGCCGCACCTGGCGCGACCGATTGCGGTGGTGGTGATGATCGAAACCATCTTCCTGCTGTCGGTGTTCGCCGAAATCTTCACCACCACCAACGGCGGCCCCGGCTACGCCTCGACCAACCTCGCCTACCTGATCTACAACCAGGCGCTGGTGCAGTTCGACGTCGGCATGGCGTCCGCGGGCGGGCTGATCGCCGTGGTGATCGCCAACATCGCGGCCATCGTCCTGATCCGGATGATCGGCAAAAACCTGACTGACAAAGCCTGAGGCCCGCGCCATGACCCTTCAACAATCCCGTCGCCTGCAGAGCCTGCTGCTGGGCACCCTGGCCTGGGCTATCGCGATCCTGGTCTTCTTCCCGATCTTCTGGATGGTGCTGACCAGTTTCAAGACTGAAATCGATGCCTTTGCCACGCCGCCGCAGTTCATCTTCACCCCAACCCTGGAGAACTACCTGCACATCAACGAGCGCAGCGACTACTTCAGTTTCGCCTGGAACTCGGTGGTGATTTCCTTCAGCGCCACGGCGCTGTGCCTGCTGATCGCGGTACCGGCAGCCTACTCCATGGCGTTCTACGAAAACCAGCGCACCAAGGGCACGCTGCTGTGGATGCTCTCCACCAAGATGCTGCCGCCGGTGGGTGTGCTGATGCCGATCTACCTGCTGGCCAAGAGTTTCGGCCTGCTCGATACGCGCATCGCGCTGATCGTGATCTACACCCTGATCAACCTGCCGATCGTGGTCTGGATGGTTTACACCTACTTCAAGGACATCCCCAGGGACATCCTCGAAGCCGCTCGACTGGATGGCGCAACGCTGGCGCAGGAAATGCTCCGGGTCCTGCTGCCGATCGCCAAGGGTGGCCTGGCCTCGACCGTGCTGCTGTCGCTGATCCTGTGCTGGAACGAGGCCTTCTGGTCGCTGAACCTGACCTCCTCGAAAGCCGCGCCCCTGACCGCGTTGATCGCCTCGTACTCAAGTCCCGAAGGCTTGTTCTGGGCCAAGTTGTCGGCAGTGTCGACCCTGGCCTGTGCACCGATCCTGATCTTCGGCTGGATCAGCCAGAAACAATTGGTCCGCGGGCTGTCGTTTGGCGCCGTGAAATAACGCGATTTGCCGGCCCCACGCGATCCCCTGTAGGAGCGAGCTTGCTCGCGATGGGCGTGAACGATGACGCGCGCTGCCTGAAAGAACTCATTGTCTGGATGTTTTTCGCGAGCAAGCTCGCTCCTACAGAAAACCGTCCGGTGTAACGAATAACAACAATCGGAGGCCCATGATCATGGCCAACCTGAAAATCAAGAATCTGCAAAAAGGCTTCGAAGGCTTTTCCATCATCAAGGGCATCGACCTTGAAGTGAACGACAAGGAATTCGTGGTATTCGTCGGCCCGTCAGGTTGCGGCAAATCCACCCTGCTGCGCCTGATCGCGGGGCTGGAGGAAGTCAGCGGCGGCACCATCGAACTCGACGGCCGCGACATCACTGAAGTCAGCCCGGCCAAACGCGACCTGGCGATGGTGTTCCAGACCTACGCCCTGTACCCGCACATGAGCGTGCGCAAGAACATGTCGTTTGCCCTCGACCTGGCCGGAGTGCCAAAAGCCGAGGTCGAGAAAAAAGTCGGTGAGGCGGCGCGCATCCTTGAACTCGGGCCGATGCTCGAACGCAAGCCCAAGCAACTGTCCGGCGGACAACGTCAGCGCGTGGCGATCGGCCGGGCGATCGTGCGCAACCCGAAGATTTTCCTGTTCGACGAACCCCTGTCCAACCTCGACGCCGCGCTGCGGGTGCAGATGCGCCTTGAACTGCTGCGCCTGCACAAGGACCTGCAAGCGACGATGATCTACGTGACCCACGACCAGGTCGAAGCGATGACCATGGCCGACAAGGTCGTGGTGCTCAATGGCGGCAGAATCGAACAGGTCGGCTCGCCACTGGACCTCTATCACCAGCCGGCCAACCTGTTTGTCGCAGGCTTTCTCGGCACACCGAAAATGGGCTTCCTCAAGGGCCAGGTCAGCCGGATCGACGGCCAGGGCTGCGACGTGCAACTGGACGCCGGCACCCGCATCAGCCTGCCGCTCAGCGGCGCGAGCCTGAGGGTCGGCGGCGCAGTCACCCTGGGCATTCGCCCGGAACACCTGCAACTGGCCACGCCCGGTGACTGCACGCTGCAAGTCACCGCCGACGTCAGCGAACGCCTGGGCAGCGACACCTTCTGCCACGTGCGCACCGCGTCCGGCGAAGCGCTGACCCTGCGCGTTCGCGGCGACCTGGCCAGCCGCTACGGCGAGACCCTGAGCCTGCACCTGGACGCCAGCCACTGCCATTTGTTCGATGCCGACGGCGTGGCGCTGACCCGCCCGTTGCGCGTCGCCGCCTGACTCAGAGAGCCTGTGATGAAACTCGATAAAAACCACCTGCAGCGCCTCGCCCCCGAGGTGGTCCTGCCCGCCTACGCCCTGAGTGACACCCGCCAGGGCATTGCGCACATCGGCGTCGGCGGTTTCCACCGCGCCCACCAGGCGTATTACACCGATGCGCTGATGAACACCGGCGTTGGACTGGACTGGGCCATCTGCGGCATCGGCTTGCGCAGCGAAGATCGTCGCGCCCGGGATGACCTGCGGGAACAGGACTACCTGTTCACCCTGTTCGAACTCGGCGACAGCGACGACACCCAAGTGCGCGTCATCGGTGCGATCCGCGACATGCTGCTGGCCGAAGACGATGCCCAGGCGCTGATCGACAAACTCGCCAGCCCCGAGATCCGCATCGTTTCACTGACCATCACCGAAGGCGGCTACTGTATCGATGACAGCAACGGCGAGTTCATGGCCCACCTGCCGCAGATCCAGCACGACCTGGCGCACCCGAATGCGCCGACAACCGTGTTCGGCTTCCTGTGCGCCGCACTGGCCAAACGCCGCGCGGCAGGCACACCCGCCTTCACCTTGATGTCCTGCGATAACCTGCCGCACAACGGGGCGGTCACCCGCAAGGCCCTGCTGGCCTTCGCTGCCCTGCGCGATTGCGATCTGCGCGACTGGATCGAGGGCCACGTGAGCTTCCCCAACGCCATGGTCGATCGCATCACGCCGATGACCAGCACCCAACACCGCCTGCAACTGGCCGACCAGCACGGAGTGGACGACGCCTGGCCGGTGGTCTGCGAACCGTTCGTGCAGTGGGTGCTGGAGGACAAGTTCGTCAACGGTCGCCCGGCCTGGGAAAAGGTCGGCGTGCAGTTCACCAACGACGTCACGCCCTATGAAGAGATGAAGATCAAGCTGCTCAACGGCAGTCACCTGGCCCTGACCTATCTGGGTTTTCTCAAGGGTTACCGCTTCGTCCACGAGACCATGAATGACCCGCTGTTCGTGCGCTACATGCGTGCCTACATGGACCTGGACGTCACGCCGCAACTGTCGCCGGTGCCGGGCATCGACCTGACCGAGTACAAGAACACCCTGGTGGTGCGCTTCTCCAACCAGGCGATTGCCGATCAACTGGAGCGCGTGTGTTCGGACGGCTCGTCGAAGTTTGCCAAATTCACCGTACCGACCATCAACCGCTTGCTGGCCGATGGCAGGGACACCCGGCGAGCGGCGCTGGTGGTGGCGGCGTGGGCCTTGTATCTGAAGGGGGTGGATGAGAATGGCGATACCTACGCCATTGCGGACCCGCGGGCGGCGTTCTGTCAGGCGCTGGTGGTGGATGATGTATTGATTACCCAACGATTGTTGGCGGTTGAGGAGATTTTTGGTAAGGCGATTCCGCGCTCGCCGGAGTTTGTGGCGGCGTTTGAGTGGTGTTGCAACAGTTTGCGCGAGGTTGGGGTGACGCGGACGTTGGAGCGGATTCTGGTCTGAGCTCAGCGGTGAATTGACTGCCGTCATCGCGAGCAAGCTTGCTCCTACAGGTTTTGTGTCGTGCCACTTAGCAATGATCGACACAAAACTTGTAGGAGCAAGCTTGCTCGCGATCGGGCTAACCGAGATCAACCTGACACACCAAGGACCTGCCATGGCAAACCAACAATTATTCCTCGGCATCGACTGCGGCACCCAAGGCACCAAAGCCATCATTCTCGATGCGCTCAGCGGCCAGGTGCTGGGCCAGGGTGCCGCCGCGCATGAACTGATCAGCGGCGCCAACGGTCGCCGCGAACAGGACACGGCGCAGTGGCTGGACGCTTTCACCCTCGCCACCCGTCGTGCGTTGCTGGCGGCGCAGGTCGACGGCCAGGACATCCTCGGCATCGGCGTTTCCGGCCAGCAACATGGCCTGGTACTGCTCGACGATCAAGGCCAGGCCCTGCGCCCGGCCAAGCTCTGGTGCGACACCGAAACCACAGCAGAGAACGATCGACTGCTCAAGCATCTGGGCGGCGAAAAAGGCTCGCTGGAACGCCTCGGCGTGGTCATTGCGCCGGGCTACACGGTGTCAAAATTGCTCTGGACCAAAGAGCAGCACCCCGAGGTATTTGCCCGAATCGCACACATTCTGCTGCCCCACGACTACCTGAATTTCTGGCTCACCGGTCGCCGTTGCAGCGAGTACGGCGATGCCTCGGGCACCGGCTATTTCAATGTGCGCACCCGCCAGTGGGATTTGCAGCTGCTGCGCGACATCGATCCCACCGGGCGTCTGCAAGCCGCGCTGCCGGAACTGATCGATGCCCATCACGCGGTGGGCACGGTGCTGCCGGGGATCGCCGAACACCTGGGCATCAACCCGCATGCGCTGGTATCGAGCGGCGGTGGCGACAACATGATGGGCGCCATCGGCACCGGCAACATCAAGCCTGGCGCCATCACCATGAGCCTCGGATCGTCCGGCACGGTGTATGCCTACGCCGAGCAACCGAAGATCAGCCCGGACACGACCGTCGCTACGTTCTGTTCCTCCAGCGGCGGTTGGTTGCCGTTGATCTGCACCATGAACCTGACAAACGCCACCACGGCTGTTCGCGAGCTGCTCGAACTGGATATCGAAACTTTCAACGCCCTCGTTGCCCAGGCCCCCATTGGCGCCGAAGGGGTCAGCATGCTGCCGTTCCTCAACGGCGAACGTGTCCCCGCGCTGCCCCACGCCACCGGTAGCGTGCTGGGCCTGACCATGGGCAACCTGACAAGGGCCAATCTGTGTCGCTCCGTGGTCGAGGGCACGACCTTCGGTTTGCGTCATGGGCTGGACCTGCTGCACCACAATGGCTTACAAAGCCTGCGCATCTGCCTGATCGGTGGCGGCTCGAAAAGCGCGGTGTGGCGGCAGATCGTCGCCGACACCCTGAACATGCCCGTCGTCTGCCCCGAGCAAAGCGAAGCCGCCGCCCTGGGCGCGGCGATCCAGGCGGCGTGGTGCACGTCCTCGGCAAACGGGCATGAGGACAGTCTGGCGGATCTGTGCGAACGCTGCGTGAGGCTCGATCCGGCCAGTGAAACCTGGCCCATTGCAGAAAACGTGGCCGCCTCCCAGTTGGCCTACGAACGCTATCAACGGCATGTCGCAACCCTTTAAAGAGCGATCAACTATGTATCTGGTGTGTGGCGAAGCGCTGTTCGATTTCTTCAGTGAAAACGAGGTCAGCGGCCTGGCTTCAAAAGTGAATTTCAAGGCAATTGCCGGCGGCTCGCCGTTCAACGTTGCGGTGGGTTTGTGCCGCCTGGGCGTGGACGCTGCGCTGTTTGCCGGGTTGTCCACCGACTACCTCGGCCGGCGTTTGCTCCAGGTGCTGGAGGAGGAAGGCGTATGCACGGACTATCTGGTGGATTTCGCCGCACCGACCACCCTGGCGATGGTCGCCGTGGGGGCCAATGGCTCGCCGCACTACAGTTTCCGCGGCGAAGGCTGCGCCGATCGACAACTTCAGCCCGGGCACTTGCCGGCGTTGGGACCTGAAGTGCGGGGTTTGCACATCGGTTCGTTTTCCCTGGTGGTGCAACCGATCGGCGACACGCTGCTGGAGCTGGTACGCCGGGAAAGCGGCAAGCGCCTGATCAGCCTTGATCCGAACGTGCGGCTCAACCCTGAGCCGAACATCGCGCTGTGGCGTTCGCGGGTGGCCACTCTGGTCGAACATGCCGACCTGATCAAGGTCAGTGATGAGGACCTGAGCCTGCTGTACCCCGAACAGGACCCGGCGCGGGTGATCGAGGGCTGGTTGCAACACCGCTGCCAACTGGTGTTCCTCACCCGTGGTGGCGAAGGTGCGACGGTGTTCAGTCGGGTCCACGGTTCGTGGTCGGTGCCGGCCTGTGCCGTGAAGATTGCCGACACCGTGGGTGCCGGCGATACCTTCCAGGCCGCATTGATCAGCTGGCTGACCGAGCAGCGGCTGGACTCGGTCGAGGGGGTGAGGCAATTGAGTCGCCAGCAGATCGAGGCGATGCTGAGGTTTGCGGTGCAGGCGGCGGCATTGACATGCAGCAAGACCGGGCCGGATTTGCCATATCGGCATCAGCTGGATTTGCATTGAATGTGACGGCCCCTTCGCGAGCAAGCCCGCTCCCACAATGGATCGTTGTTGAACACAAATTCGTGTCCACCGATATCCAATGTGGGAGCGGGCTTGCTCGCGAAAGCGGTATACCTCACACCGCCAAACTCAAGGTCACAACACCGAGAAGTTGTAGCTGACGATCAACCGCGTCTCGTCCACATCCCGGGCGTACTGCGCGTAATTGCTGCGATAGGTCGCATTGCGCAACCGCAGGCTGACATCCTTGAACGTCCCGCCCTGCACCACATACTTGAGCTCGCTGTCGCGCTCCCACTCCTTGCCTTCCTGATCGCTACCCGGCACCTTGATGTGATCTCCGTTGACATAGCGGGTCAGGAACGTCAGGCCGTTGAGGCCGATGGCCTTGAAGTCATAGTCGTAGCGCAACTGCCACGAGCGTTCCTGCGCCGCGGCGAAGTCGTTGACCTGCACGTAGTTGACCAGGTACGGATTGCTGCCATCGAGGTACGGCATCGAGTTATCGCCGTTCATGCGCTGCCAGCCAGCGCTGAACGTATGGCCGCTGATGGCGTAGGCGAGCAAGGTGCTCAGGGCGCGGTTGTCGATGGAACCGGCGCGGGCCTCTCCGCTGTCGGCACTCTTGAGCAAACGCAGATCGGCCTTGAGCACGCCGCCAGCCAGCGGCTGGTTGGCCAGCAAGCCGAGGAAGTGCTGTCGGTAGATGTCTTCCAGTTCGGCATAGTGGTACTGCCCCGTCAGCCGATCGTTGATCTTGTAGTCGAAGCCGTACATGTCGAAATGATCGGCGGTGATGTTGCAGGCATAACGCTTGTTCTTGCAGTGCACGCGAATGTCCTGGGAATCAGTGGAGTCCCGGGCGGTGTACTTGTCCAGGCGCGCGGCCATGACATTCAGGTCCTTCACTTCCCTGGACGTGAGCATCGCGCCATTGAACATCGTCGGCAGCAGGCGGCCATCGTTGTACTTGAGCAGCGGCACATCCGGCAGCAGCGCGCCGTACTTTAGTACGCTCTGCGACACGCGCACCTTGGCGGTCAGGCCGAGCTTGGTGTATTCGTCCGCCGAACCCCGCGGGTTACTGCCGCTGGACGGCAGCAGGCCGCTGTTACTGCTGTCGGGACTGGAGTCGAGCTTGAACCCCGCCATGCCCAATGCATCGACACCAAGACCCAGTGTGCCTTCGGTGAACCCCGATTGCAGATTGAGAATGAAACCCTGGGCCGACTCTTCGCGTTTGGACGCGCCCTGCTCGTTGGAGGTGTGGCCGTCACGGAAGTCGCGGTTGAAATACACCGTGCGTGATTCGATGTTCGCCGTGGTGTCGTCGATAAAGCCGCTCGCCTGGGCCGGCCCGGTAAAACCGGCGCACAGCACCAGGGCGCCGAAGCCGAATGACTGGCGCACGAAGATGAACGTAAAGGGGGGACGCATTAAAAAGCTCCAACAATGCAGCGTTTGCGCCAGGGCGCAATCAGCCAGAAATAGCCTTCATCCGGTCAGGTAACAGACCGGGCTGAAGTGAAACGCGGGGTGAACGACAATGATGGCAGAACGCTTTTTCTTGCTGCAGACGACTTTAGTCTGAAAAGTGACCGTATTGTTTTTCGCCGAACGGTAGTGGTTTGACGACAGGCGGCATTCAACTGGCTTTAACCAATGCTTAATCGCGCAGTCCAACACTCTACTGGACCGCACGCCCTCAGAGTCCTCTGACGCCCAGTGCGGCAGGCTCGACGATACGTCGAGCTCACTTGCACCTGCACTGGAGATCACCCCATGAACTCGCGCGCCCTGCTCGTTTCAATCGCCCTTGTCTGTGCCGCATCGACCGGCATTGCCCAGGCCAATGACCCCGCCACACAAAACGTGCCCTCCTATCACTACGGCATGCCGTTGCACGTGGGCAAAGTGATTGCGCTGAGCGAACCCACGACCCTGGACTGCGAAGTGATTACGGCGACGATGAAGTACATCGACTCACAATCGGGCCAGCCTGCAGAAGTCGCCTACCGAAAACTGTCTGACGCTTGCAGTTATCAGAACTGAAGGAAAATTCTGATTTAACGCCTTGCGGTACTCGTGGGGAATTTCAGGCGCTATGCTCAGGCGCTTCCTCACTGCCGCAAGGATTCGCCATGCAGTTGTCGTTTCGTACGTTATCGACATCAACCGCCGCTTTGTGTTTGCTGCTGGCACTGGCCTGGGGCGTCATGCCCGAGTGGCTGCTGGCCACTTGGGATATTGAATACTCGCCGACCGCAGGCCTCATTGCACGACGCATAGCAGTACTGTTCGCAGCGTTGGGGGTGATGTTCTATCTGGTGCGCAACCAGGCGCCCTCCGCGTCTCGCCAGGCATTGGCCATTGGCTTTGTGGTGGGCTGCTGGGGGCTGGCGATACTGGGTTTCGGCGAATGGCTCAATGGCCATGCCGGACCGGGCATCCTGCTGGCAGTCGGGGTTGAACTGGCGCTGGGCCTGGCGTTTTTCCAGACCCGGCGCGAATCGGCAGAATTTGAAACAACTGCTTAAAGTGCTTTGCGCATGCCCTGGCTATGCCCGGGTTCCGTGTAATGGTTTTGGAGATCGGAACGCAGAACGGCGATCAGTTCGTTTATTTCCCGACAGCCATTGAGTTGCTGGGCGTCGATACCGGTTTTCAGAAGATCGAGTTGATCGGTTTCACCATCGGCAAACACTTTTACAGTCATGGACAAGTCCGGCGACAGCGTGCATTGACAGCGTTTTGGTAGAAAACTGCTTTCAATGATATTGCGAAGTTCCAAGGCAGAAAGAAACATGGCGACCCTCTCCGTTGTGAGACTGCCAATTAACTATCGACGCTGACTCATATGGAATCCCGGTCAGCTTGAGAACAGCTACAGCATAAAACATGCCCTGAATTTCGCTGTGCAGCTCATCGGTAAATCAAGGGCTTATTGTAAGGTCTCGTAAAAATGGTCGTGCAATCTGCAAAAAACGGCTTGTGCCGGCCCTGCAATTTGCACGCTGGGCGAAGGATTTGCATTGACCGCCGGCGCCGTCGAGAATGGCCGCCAGCCGATCCAGTATCCGCTCACCCCACACATTCGCAAGGAGGCATCATGGGTTCATCGACCATCAGTACCACCGTCGGGCTGATTGCCGTCACGCTGTCCGGCATCGTCCACGGGGCAAAACTCGAAGACGTCGCGCCCTTCCCGAAACCGGACAGCGGTTTCACCCGCCAGGTCATCCACCTCACGCCACAAACCCGTGAAGACGATTTCCAGATCGAGATCCTTGCCGGCAAGACCCTGGCAGTCGACTGCAATCGCCAGCGCCTGGGCGGCATTCTCGAAGAAAAGAACCTCGAAGGCTGGGGCTATCCGTTCTATCGCCTGGACAAAGTCATCGGCCCGATGAGCACCCTGATGGCCTGCCCCGATGGCAAGAGCACGCAGGCGTTCGTGCCGGTGGTCGGCGACGGTTTCATGCTGCGCTACAACAGCAAGCTGCCGATCGTGCTCTACGTCCCCAAGGACATCGAGGTGCGCTACCGGGTCTGGTCAGCCTCCAGCAAGGTCGATAAAGCCGTCGCGGAGTAGGCCTTACATGCATCAAGCGAGCGTGTCGCACAACGCGGCACGCTCGGCGACATGGCGCAAACTGTCGAAATTGATATTGGCACCCGACTCGATGGCGATGAACGTCTGGCCACGGGTATTGCTTCTCGCCACGTACTTCTTGATGCCAGCCACCGCCAACGCACCGGAAGGTTCGGCGATCGAGCGGGTATCGTCATAGATATTCTTGATTGCAGCGCAGAGCTCATCGTTGCTGACCGTCAGCACCTCATCGACGCAAAACCGGCACACTTCGAATCCATGAGCACCGATCTGGGCCACTGCCACCCCATCGGCGAAAGTGCCGACGTGAGGCAGGACGACACGTTGATCGGCCTCCAGCGCCGCTTTCAAGCAAGCGGAATGCTCCGACTCGACGCCGATGATGCGCACTTCTGGCCGCAGGTATTTGATGTACGCCGCGATGCCGGCGATCAGACCGCCACCACCCACCGGTACAAAAATCGCATCCAGCGGGCCCTGGTGCTGGCGCAGGATCTCCATGGCCACGGTGCCCTGCCCCGCAATCACATCAGGGTCGTCGAAGGGCGAAACAAAGGTCTTGCCGGTTTTTTCCGCCAGATCCAGCGCATAGGCCAGGGCAAACGGAAAACTCTCGCCGTGCAACAACGCCTGTGCGCCACGACTGCTCACTCCGAGCACCTTCAATTCCGGTGTCGTCGCGGGCATCACAATTGTCGCTTCGATCCCCAGCTCACGCGCCGCCAACGCCACCCCCTGGGCGTGATTGCCTGCCGAAGCCGTCACCACGCCCCGCGCCTGTTGCTCAGCACTCAATTGTACGAGCTTGTTGTAGGCACCCCGGATCTTGAAGGAAAAGGTCGGTTGCAAATCTTCGCGTTTAAGCAGGATCTGATTACCCAAGGCGGCGGACAGCGCCGGAGCTGGTTGCAAGGGAGTGCGCACCGCCAGTTCATAGACCGGCGCGGCAAGGATTTTCTTGACGTAATGCTCAAGCAGGGTTTGTTGGGCGGGCACACTGGTCATGATCGTCTCCTGACATTGATCAGAGCCCCGAGACAGAAAATGAAAACCCGCCTCAAGGGCGGGTTGGGTGCTGCAGTCGTGAGCTAGCCCGCCAAATGAGGAATGGCGGTAATAATGCTTGGCTGGCAGCGCAATACGGTGGAAGTCATGTCCGGAAAATATCCGGGCGTGGATGGCAAGTCAATGGTTCGATTTCAAGATAGCCATCGCGAGCAAGCTCGCTCCCACACTTGATCTCGGTCGAATGTGGGAGCCATGCCTTTACTTCAATCCCACCCTGTACAGGCCACCATCCTCTTCATCGGTCAGTACATACAAATATCCATCCGGGCCCTGTCGGACATCACGGATGCGCTTGTCGAGTTCGCCCAGCAAGCGCTCTTCGTGAACCACCTTGTCGCCGTCGAACTGCAGGCGAATCAGCTCCCGGGTGACCAGCGCGCCAATAAACGCGTTGTGCTGCCAGGCCTTGAAGCGGTCGCCGTCGTAGAAGGCCAGGCCGCTCAGGCCAGGGGATTTTTCCCAGACATGGTGCGGCCCGACGGTGCCTTCGGCGATCTTGCCGTTGGCTTCCGGGATTGGCTGACCCGAGTAATTGATGCCGTGGGTGGCCAGCGGCCAGCCGTAGTTCTTGCCGCGCTCGATGATGTTGACCTCATCACCGCCCTGCGGACCGTGTTCGTTTTCCCAGAGCGTGCCGGTCCAGGGGTTGAGCGCCGCCCCTTGCGGGTTACGCACACCGTAGGCCCATATTTCCGGGCGCACGCCGGCTTGTCCGACAAAGGGGTTGTCCTCGGGCACCTTGCCGTCCGGATAGATCCTGACGACCTTGCCCTGCAACTTGTCGAGGTCCTGAGCGGTGGGCCGGTCGTTGTTTTCCCCCAGGGTAATGAACAGATAGCCATCCCGGTCGAACACCAGCCGCGAACCAAAATGGTTGCCGACCGAGAGCTTGGGCTCCTGGCGGAAGATCACCCGGAAATCCTTCAGCGTCGTCAGGTCTTCGGACAACCGTCCGCGACCGACCGCGGTACCGGCCTTGTCACCCTGACCGCCACCTTCGGCATAGGACAGGTAGATCATCCGGTCTTGCTTGAAGTCGGGTGACAGCGCCACATCCAGCAAGCCGCCCTGCCCCTTGGCCCAGACCTTGGGCACGCCATTGAGTGGCGCCGACAATTTGCCCTCGGCCGTTACCACGCGCAGGTTGCCCGGACGTTCGGTGACCAGCATGCCCTGGCGATCAGGCAGAAAGGCCAATGACCAGGGATGCTCAAGTCCGGTCGCGATCGGCGTGAGCTCAAGGGTGCCCTGCTCGCTTTGCATGTCCCGGGCAGTCGCTGCGAGAACAGGCAGGCTGACGGCGAACAAGGTGCTGGCGCAGAAAGTGGCCAGGAGGGTTTTACGCAACATGCACGATTCCTTTTGTCATGGGATACAGGCAGCTGCCTCTCTTTCAAGGGCTGCGGGGAGGTGGATTGGGGATGAACTTCGGGGCACTGGTGGGGGCCGAGCCTTGGGGGTAGCGATTGCCGATGCCACCGTTGTCGAGGGTGGGCGGACGTGGCACCGGCACGGTATTCGGCCCATGGATGGCAGGGGCATTGGGTTGCGTGCCCTGCATGCTGTTTGGATTGGCCCGGCGGATCGGGCTGTTGTAGGGATTATTGTTGGTGCTGCCCGGAAGGTTTTGCGCCACCTGCAACGGAGCGCCGGGCGAAGCGACGTCGGCCTGTGCCGCATGACCGAGTACGCCGCTCAATGCCAGCACGATAAGGCCAGGTACGTATTGATTCATGGGATGCCTCTCGACCTGTGCGTGAATAAAGTCTTCGATAGCACGCTACGCCTGGGGTTCGGATTTGTTAACACAAACCTTGCCGGCAAGATGTAACACGAAGTTGATGCGTGGCCAGGACCGGGCCGCAGGCCGCTGAAACTTTTGCGCAGAGCCCAAGGTCACCTGATCATCACTTTCGGGAAGACGACCATGGCACGGGCAATCTGGAAAGGCGCGATCAGTTTCGGGCTGGTGCATATTCCTGTGGCGCTGGTCTCGGCGAC
This sequence comes from Pseudomonas sp. IT-P218, assembly GCF_949767605.1. Lineage (NCBI taxonomy): Bacteria > Pseudomonadati > Pseudomonadota > Gammaproteobacteria > Pseudomonadales > Pseudomonadaceae > Pseudomonas > Pseudomonas sp. IT-P218. The sequence goes on along the minus strand of NZ_CATKQQ010000001.1, from coordinate 58,675 downwards.
GTCCTCCCAAGGGGTGGATTTCGACTGGCTAGACAGCCGCAGCATGGACCCGGTGGGCTATAAGCGCGTCAACAAGGTCACCGGCAAGGAAGTCACCAAGGAGCACATCGTCAAAGGCGTGCAGTACGAAAAAGGCCGATACGTGGTGCTCAGCGAAGAAGAAATTCGCTCGGCGCATCCCCTGTCGACCCAGACCATCGATATCTTTGCCTTTGTCGACGCCGAGCAGATCCCGCTGCAGAACATCGACACGCCCTATTATCTGGCACCGGACAAACGCGGAGGCAAAGTCTACGCCCTGTTACGCGAAACCCTGACCAAGACCAACAAAGTCGCGCTCGCCCGCGTGGTGCTGCATACCCGCCAGTACCTGGCGGCCTTGATGCCGCTGGAAAAGGCCATGGTCCTGGTCAAACTGCGCTGGCCGGCGGAGGTTCGCAGCCTGGACGAACTGGCATTGGGCCCCGATGTGACAAAGGCCGAGCTGGCCAAGGGCGAACTGGACATGGCCAAGCGCCTGGTGCAGGACATGAGTGTCGAGTGGTCGCCGGAGGATTACCGGGACGAATTCGAAGACAAGATCATGGCCCTGGTGGACAAGAAAGCCCATGAAGGCAAGATCGAGGATGTTGAAACGGCCACGGGCGAAGAGGAGCGCAAGACGGCGGATGTGATTGATTTGACCGAGTTGCTCAAGCGAAGCCTGGGGGGCAAGGGGGCGGCCAAGGCGCCTGCCAAGCCCAAGTCGACTACCAAGCCGGCGGCGAGGAAGAAAGTCAGCAAGTGATGTGTTGGATGTTCCGGCCTCTTCGCTGGCAAGCCAGCTCCTACAGGTTTTGTGTGCACCGCCAATCTCTGTAGGAGCTGGCTTGCCAGCGAAGGCGTCCTCAGATCACAACAAAAATCGCCAGCAACCCACCAAAAAACGCCCACTTCTGCAGGTAATACAGCTTGCGATTGCGCTTCTTCAACGCCTTGCCGTGCAGGCGAACCTTGTAGATCTTGCCAAACAGCCGGTTGATCCCACCCGTCTTGTCCCCCGCCTCGTTCGGCGCACCGGCAGCCGACATGACATTGCGGCTGAACCAGCCATTGAACGCCGCCGCCCAGCGGTATTTCATCGGTCGCTCAACGTCGCAGAACAGGATGATGCGGTTCTGCCCGGTGGTGTTTTCCGCGTAATGAATAAACGTTTCGTCGAACATCACCGCCTCACCATCGCGCCAGTGATAGTTCTCGCCATCGACATTGATGTAGCAACCGGCATCATTGGGCGTTTCCAGGCCCAGGTGGTAACGATAGGAACCGGCATACGGATCGCGATGGCGAACCAGTTTCGACCCCGGCGGCAACTCGGCGAACATCGCCGCCTTGATCGAGCCGATGCCCTGCACCAGTTCGGTGGTGCGCGGGCAGAGTTTCATCGCCGACGGGTGGCTGTCGCCGTACCACTTGAGGTAGAAGCGCTTCCATCCGGTCTTGAAGAAGGAGTTGAAACCAACGTCGTCGTAATCGTTGGAGCGCTTGATTTCCCCCGCCTTCAGCAAATTCTGGCCTTCGGCGCGAATTTCTTCCCAGTGGGTCTGCAGCGGCGTCAGGTCGGGAAAATCCGCCGGGTTGAGAAACGGCCTGTTGGGGATCTTCGAGAACAGATAAAGGAAGCAATTGATCGGCGCCAGGAACGTCGAGTGGTCGCTCAGTTGACGGCCCAGTTTGTGGCGCACGCGACCGCGCAGGTGGACATAGGCGATGGAAACAAGGTACACAGCGGCAATGATGAGCTTCACGGAAATCGTCACACGTCAGAGGTGAACAAACTGCGCCCCCTGGCGGCCAATGGCCTGTGGGGCTTGTGCAGCGTCTGAAAACCAAACAGCGGGCCCGATGACCCGTCCTTGAGCCGATGCCGACGTTCGGCATCAAGTGAAAGATGGCATTTTAGCCATCGTCTGTAACCAATTGTTAGCTTTCAAATGTGAAAATCTGTCCGTTGATACCGGCAATGCGTCGGTGCGGCCTTATTGCCCTATCGTTTAAAGAGCCAGACCAGTACAATCGCCGCCAAACTTTACGCGCCCCCCTTGGTTGATGACGGGAACGATCCCGGCCTCAGCGCACTTCGACTCGGGCCAAGCGCTCCATATGCTGCTGTCCACTTATTGCCAGATGGATCTTCCGCTTCTGACCGGGATGCATTTCCCGTGATCCGAATGACGGAAACGGGTACTGATTCGGTACTGCCGCAACCCTAGCTACTCTGAATGCTTCGCAGGAAAAACCTTTGATTTCTACAGCTAACATCACGATGCAGTTCGGCGCCAAGCCGCTATTCGAAAACGTGTCGGTCAAATTCGGCGCGGGCAACCGCTACGGCCTGATCGGCGCCAACGGTTGCGGCAAGTCGACCTTCATGAAAATCCTCGGTAGCGACCTTGATCCGTCCGGCGGCCAGGTCATGCTGGAACCGAACGTGCGCCTGGGTAAATTGCGCCAGGACCAGTTCGCCTACGAAGAATTCACCGTAATCGACACCGTGATCATGGGTCACGAAGAGCTGTGGAAGGTCAAGGCCGAGCGCGATCGCATCTACTCGCTGCCGGAAATGACCGAAGAAGACGGCATGGCCGTGGCCGAGCTGGAAACCGAATTCGCCGAAATGGACGGTTACACCGCTGAGTCCCGTGCTGGCGAACTGTTGCTGGGCCTGGGTATCGGCATCGAGCAGCATTTCGGCCCGATGAGCGAAGTTTCCCCAGGCTGGAAACTGCGCGTATTGCTGGCTCAGGCGCTGTTCTCCGATCCGGAAGTGCTGTTGCTCGACGAACCGACCAACCACCTGGATATCAACACCATCCGCTGGCTGGAAAACGTTCTGACCCAGCGTTCCAGCTTGATGATCATCATCTCTCACGACCGTCACTTCCTGAACAGCGTATGCACCCACATGGCTGACCTGGATTACGGCGAGCTGCGCCTGTTCCCGGGCAACTACGACGAGTACATGACCGTGGCGACCCAGTCTCGCGAGCAACTGCTGTCGGACAACGCCAAGAAGAAAGCGCAGATTTCGGAACTGCAATCGTTCGTCAGCCGCTTCTCGGCCAACGCCTCGAAAGCCAAGCAGGCCACTTCCCGCGCCAAGGCGATCGACAAGATCCAACTGGCCGAGGTCAAGCCTTCGAGCCGTGTGAGCCCGTTCATCCGTTTCGAGCAAAACAAGAAGCTGCACCGTCAGGCGGTCATCGTCGAGCGCATGGCCAAAGGCTTCGACGGCAAGCCACTGTTCAAGGACTTCAGCTTCCAGGTTGAAGCCGGCGAACGCGTGGCGATCATCGGCCCGAACGGTATCGGCAAGACCACCCTGCTGCGCACCCTGGTCAACGAACTGACCCCGGATGCCGGTAGCGTCAAGTGGACCGACGCCGCTGAGCTGGGCTACTACGCTCAGGATCACGCGCACGACTTCGAAGACGACGTGACTCTGTTCGACTGGATGGGTCAGTGGACCCAGGGCGAGCAGATGATTCGCGGTACTTTGGGTCGCATGCTGTTCTCCAACGACGAGATCCTCAAGTCGGTCAAGGTCATCTCCGGTGGTGAGCAAGGTCGCATGCTGTTCGGCAAACTGATCCTGCAAAAGCCAAACGTGCTGATCATGGACGAACCGACCAACCACCTGGACATGGAATCCATCGAAGCGCTGAACCTGGCGCTGGAAAACTACCCGGGCACGCTGATCTTCGTCAGCCACGACCGTGAATTCGTGTCGTCCCTGGCCACCCGCATCATCGAGTTGAGCCCGAACGGCGTGACCGACTTCAGCGGGACCTATGACGATTACCTGCGTAGCCAGGGTGTGGTGTTCTAAAAGCAGCTATTAGTTTCTAGCTGCAAGCTGCAGGTTAAAGCCCTGTCCTTTGTGACGGGGCTTTTTGTATTCAGACTCATGATTTTCTGTGGTGTCGAGACCATCGCGAGCAAGCCCGCTCCCACAGGGGGAATGCATTCCAAATGTGGGAGATTCTATGTTTGGGGGGAAGCCCCCAAGACTGGATTTGGCTGATACTCGCTCTGGTTCTTCATCAGGGCGAACGCCACTCGTGCCAGCTTTCGAGCCAGGATGACCAGCACTTGAGTCGTCTTTAATCCTCGCTCCAGATAGCGTTCGTAAAACGGCTTCCAGGTCTTCGAGCGACTGGCAGCCATCGCGGCGTTATGCAGCAGACGCCGTATTTCGGAGTCACCTTTCTTGGTCAGCTTTCGACGTCCGTTCATTTGCCCCGAATCAGAGACTCTCAAATCCATTCCAAGAAACGCGATATAGGCGTCACCACTGGCGAAGTCGCCACGTTGAAATGCCATCGTCAGTGCGGTGGCGGTAAGAAAACCGACCCCCTCTACGGCCTGGCAGCGTTTGACTTGATCCAACAGACCCGCCTCTTTGACGACTTCCAACAGCTTCTTCTGGATGAGTAAATCCAATCGACCCATGGCAGCTATCTGTTGTTTGAATGCCGCTTTCAGCAGCGGCTCGTCGTTCCAGCTTTGAGTCAGGCTGACACGCGCCTGGACCAATGTCGCTCGTCTTCGAAGCAGGCTTTGAAGCTTGGTATAGACCTTCGGCGGCGGGCTCCAAGGACGTAGCTCTTCCTCTTCGTTCTTCAAGTAACGCGCCAGTAAACGCGCGTCGCTGGCATCTGTCTTGGCGCGGCCACCCACTCCTTTGCGGTAGTTACTCAAACGGAAACCGTCGATGACATAGACGGCATGTCCCATTGCATGAGCCAGCTCAACCGTATCCAGGTGATAGATATTGGTGGCTTCAATCGCGATGGCGCTGTTTGCAGGTAACGTTTTCAGCCACTTTGTAAGAGACGGTTTATCGTTTGACACGGGCAACAGCAGATCCGTGTCGGCCTGATAGACCACCACTTCGGCCTTGGCGACATCCACTCCGACTACAGAACGCGAGACACTCATTGCCACAAAGAAAGCTCCGGGTTAGGGTTTAAAGGCTTGTCGGGGCTTCACCATTGCGCTGGCTTGCTTCTATCGTCGGTCATGGCCGATGCATTCCTTATCGGCGCTTTGGTGAAGGGGTGGGGCGAAGTCTCCCACGGTCTGTACTGGCTAGAGTCAGATGCTGGCTTTTAGTCCCACCACCCCTACAAGTCTAAACATACAAGCGGGCTTGCTCGCGAAGAGGCCTTCAAGAACAGCGATAATTAGTTAGCCTGCTTCCTTTTATCCCACAGCCGCGCCATCATGCAGTTCTCCCTCCGCCGCCCGCGAACGAGCCCTCATGTCTGCGCAAGAACAGCCACCGCAAAGCTCCATGGCGATCACCCTGCAGATCGTTTCCATCGTTTTCTATACATTCATCGCCTTCATCTGCATCGGCCTGCCGATTGCGGTGTTGCCGGGGTATGTCCATGAGCAGCTCGGGTTCAGTGCCGTTATCGCCGGGTTGACCATTGGCTCGCAATACCTGGCCACCCTGCTCAGCCGGCCCATGGCCGGGCGCATGTCCGACAGTGTCGGGACCAAGCGCGCCATCATCTACGGCCTGACGGGGATCGTCTTGAGTGGCGGGCTGACCTTGTTGTCGACCTTGCTGCAAAGCTTTCCATTGATCAGCCTGTTGATCCTGATCGCCGGACGCTTGTTGCTGGGCATCGCCCAAGGGCTGATCGGGGTCGGCACGATCAGTTGGTGCATGGGCCAGGTAGGCGCCGAACATACCGCGCGCTCGATCTCGTGGAACGGCATCGCCTCCTATGGTGCCATTGCCATCGGGGCGCCGCTGGGGGTGGTGATGGTCGGGCAACTGGGGTTTGCCAGCCTGGGTATCACCCTGTCGGTGCTGGCCCTGTTGGCTTTGCTGCTGATTCGCAACAAACCGTCGGTGCCAGTGGTACGCGGTGAGCGGCTGCCGTTCTGGGCGGTGTTCGGACGGATTGCGCCATTCGGTGCAAGCCTGAGCCTGGCCTCGATCGGCTACGGCACCCTCACCACCTTCATCACCCTGTATTACGTCAACCGGGGCTGGAGCGGCGCGGCGTACTGCCTGACGGTGTTCGGGGTGTGCTTCATCCTGGCGCGGCTGTGTTTCATTTCCAGCATCAGCCGTTTTGGCGGTTTCACCTCGGCCGTTGCCTGCATGTCCATCGAGACCGTCGGCCTGGTGCTGTTGTGGCTGGCGCCTTCGACCGGCTATGCCTTGATCGGTGCCGGCCTGACCGGTTTCGGTTTGTCGCTGGTGTATCCGGCCCTGGGCGTCGAGGCGATCAAGCAGGTGCCCAACTCCAGCCGAGGCGCGGGCCTGAGCGCTTATGCGGTGTTTTTCGACCTGGCGCTGGCGATTGCCGGGCCGTTGATGGGCGCAGTGGCGTTGAACCTGGGGTACGCGTGGATCTTCTTCAGTGCGGCGTTGTTGTCGGTGTGTGCGCTGGGCTTGACCCTTTTGCTCAAGCACCGTGCAACGACCTGATTACTGATCGGCGGTCTGCATCCCCGCCCGCGTCGGTTTGCCCAAGGTACGAGAGAAGAAGCGCCCGGCTTCCGAGATCAGGCTACGGTGAATGTCCGCACGATCGACGCCCTCTGCATCGGTACACAGGGCCGGCATGATGACGATTTGTTCGTCATTGCACGGCGCCATGAACACGAAGTGCCCGGCCCCGGCGAGCAGCTTGAAGTCCGGGGCGACGGGCAGCTTGCGCGCCAATGCAGCGGCGTTCTTGTCGGGGGCCACCAGCTGGTCGCCATCGCCACTGTAAAGCAGGACCGGTACATGCACATCGGCCAGGGTATGACGGCCGAACTTCAGGCTCAGCGGCGCCATCAGCAACAGTGCATGGACCCGTGGGTCGGCCACCGGCTGCAAATCGTCGCGGTCGACGATCAGTTCACCCTGGGTATTGCAGGCATCACGGTCGTCCGGGCGCTCCTGGCAGTAACGGCGCAGACGATCCAGGTCCGGGGTCGCGCCGGACAGTATCAACGCCGTTTCGCCGCCGGCCGAGTAACCGATGACCCCGACCTGCTCGGCATTGACGAAGGGTGCGAGCATGGGATCGCCCAGCGTCGCGGTAATGGCTTCGGAAATCTGGATCGGCCGTCCGTACAGGTTGCTCAAGGTGCCGAGGCGGCTATGGTCTTTGGAGTTGTCGCCCGGATGAATCACCGCCACCACCACAAAACCCTTGCGGGCCAGGGACGTGGCCAGGTCGTGCAGGGCCAGCGGCGTGCCGGTGTTGCCATGGGACAGCAGCAGCATCGGAAACCGGCCGATAGCGACTTTGGTGTCTTCGCCGGCTTCGACGTTGTACCCCTCAAGCAGGCTGGAATGTTCCTTGGCGCTCGAAGGATAGAAGGCAATGGCACGCATCGGTTGCAAGTCGAGCGGGTCGAGAAAGCTCAGTTCGTGATAACCGACGCTCCAGTGCGGATGCGGCGCAGGCGCGGCGTGCACTGAATTCAGGCTGGCGAGCAGACAGATCAGTAAACCTGCACAAAGACGCACCATGGGATGCCCCACCTTGTTACCGGATCAGAGAGGTTAAGCCTCGACTGCATAACTCAGGCCACAATTTGCAACAGCCAGAAACAAAAAACTCCGCATCTGCCACTTGCGTGATCAGAATACAGAGTTTTTTGGGAATTGCCTGCAGCGGCAATGGGTGTTTACGCAAGCCTTACGCGGCGGCGAACAGCTGCTCGCTGATTTGCGCCTGGGCGTCGTTCATGGCTTTGCCACGCACTTCGTCACCGTAAGCCAAGCCGTGGGCACGGACGAATTCGATGTCGGTAATGCCGATGAAACCGAACAGGACCTTCAGGTAGTCTTCGTGGGCAACACCGGTTGCCTGACCGGCGTGCAGGCCACCGGAAGTCGAAACGATCACGACCTTCTTGCCACCGCACAAGCCTTCAGGGCCGGCTTCGGTGTAGCGGAATGTCTGGCCGGCGACGGCGATGCGGTCGATCCAGGCTTTCAATTGGGTCGGGATGGTGAAGTTGTACATCGGCGCGGCAATCACCACGGCATCGGCGGCGAGGAACTCGGCCAGGGTCGAGGCGCTCAGCTCGGCTTCGTGCTGTTGGGCGGCGTCGCGCAGTTCAGCGGCGGTACCTGCTGCAACCAGGGTGGCCCCGGAAAAGTGGCTGATGGCGTCGGCAGCCAGGTCGCGGTAGGTCACTACGGCGGACGGCTCGGCGGCTTGCCAGGCTTTGACGACTTCGCCGCTCAGCAGACGGGAAGCCGAGTTGTCACCAAGAATGCTCGAATCGATATGCAGCAGTTTCATGTGGGATCTCCAGGTGAGGATCGCCGCCAGGGCGATCTGATGGAAACAATCCTACAGACGAAACCAATAGCTGATTAGACTGCAACAATGCGATAGTTTGTCCCACTGATAGAACGATCGAGAAAGTGCCATGCAAGACCTGAACGACCTCTATTACTTCGCCAAAGTCGTGGAGGCCGGTGGCTTCGCGGCCGCCGGGCGTTTGCTGGGGATTCCCAAGTCGCGACTGTCACGGCGCATTGCTGAACTTGAGGAGCGCCTGGGTGCGCGGCTACTGCAACGCACCACCCGCCAGCTGAAACTCACCGCCGTCGGCGAACGTTATCTGCGCCACTGCCAGGCAATGCTGCTGGAAGCGGAAATGGCTGACGAAGCCGTGGCCAGCATGTCCAGCGAGCCACGCGGGCGCTTGCGGGTATCGTCCCCGGTCGGCCTGGCCCATGAAATGCTCCCGAGGGTGATCAGCAACTTCCTGGAGAAATATCCCCAGGTACAGCTGGAGGTGATGCTGGTCAATCGGCGCGTCGACCTGGTGACCGAAGGCGTGGACGTCGCGTTGCGCGTACGCGAGCCGGGTGATGAAGATCCGCTGCTGGTCACCCGCCGCCTGCGTCAGGCGCAGATGCTGATGGTCGCCAGCCCCGCGTTTCTCCAGGGACTGGACATCACTCACCCCGATGACCTGAAGAACCTGCCGGTGCTCGGCGCCCTCGAGCCCGATCGCCTGGTGCACATTGGCCTGGTCGATCGCCAGGGCAAAAAACACGAGCTGGCCCTTGAAGCGCGATTGGGCATTGACGACTTCATCGTGCGCAAGACCTGCACCCTCGCCGGCCAGGGGTTCACCACGTTGCCTATGATGTATTGCGAGCAGGAACTGGCCAATGGCTCACTGGTACAGTTACTGCCCGAGTGGTCGTTGCCCGGGGGCTGGTTGCAGGCGGTCTACCCTCACCGACGCGGGGTGATGCCGGCCGTGCGTGCCTGGCTCGACCATCTGATCGAAACCTTCAATGCCTGTGGGGACCGTTTGATATGAAGGCAGGACGCATGAACGAGGCCGACGTGGCGGCTTTCTGCCTGGCATTGCCGGGTGCGCGGGAAGACTACAAATGGGGTGGCGTGCGGGTGTTTTCGATTGCCGGTACCAAGATGTTCGCCTTGCAGAACCTGCGCGGCGACTCCCTGGCGTTCAAGGTCGACAAGGACCTGTTTCTCGGTCATTGCGACCGCCCGGGCATTCACCCGGCGCCCTATCTTGCGCGGGCCCAATGGATCATCATGGCCACGCCCTACCCGCTCGGCGCCGAGGAACTGCAAGGCTTGCTACGGCGCTCCCATCAGCTTGTCGTCAGTAAGTTGCCCAAGCGCACCCAGGTCGGGCTGTTGCTCTGATCAGAACAGTGAGAACAGCTGCGCGCCGAGGAACAGCCGGTCGATCCAGAACACCTGGTGCAGCAGCACGATGATCCAGAACACCCCTTGAAAGGACAGCTTGCGCGTCTTGTGTCGAAACACTTGCTGCGCGAGCAAGGCGCCCGGCCAGCCGCCAGCGAACTCCAGCGCATGCAGGACGTTTTCCGGGATACGCCTTTGATCGGCGCGCGCCTTGCGCTTGTCGCTCCAGTACAGCAGGAACGCCAGCCCGCTGACGATGCCGTAGGCCGCCATGGGAATCAGCGAAACCCCCTGCAGCCATAACGACATCGAACCGAACAGCGGCAGCGCGCACAACATCGCCAACACCAGCAGTTTCAGGCGCAGATGGCGGATGCCTGCCCCGGATTGGCGTCCTGCGTCGTTGCGCGCGCGGGTATCGTTCATGGCTTGGCGGCGGTCCAGTCGACCCAACCGAACTGCCAGGTCGCCAGGATCAGCAAGCCGAATGCAATGCGGTACCAGGCAAACGCCGCATAGCTGTGGCTGGCGATGAACTTGAGCAAGCCCCTGACCGCAATCATCGCGAAAATGAACGCAGTGACGAAGCCGACCGCAAACACCGGGAAGTCAGACGGCACGAACAGGTCGCGGTACTTGTAGCCCGAGTACACCGCCGCGCCGACCATGGTCGGCATGGCCAGGAAGAAGGAAAACTCGGTAGCGGTCTTGCGCGACAGGCCGAACAACAGGCCGCCGATGATCGTCGAGCCGGAGCGCGAGGTACCCGGAATCATCGCCAGGCACTGGGCCAGGCCGACTTTCAGGGCGTCTTTCCAGGTCATGTCATCGACGCTTTCGGCATGCACTTCGTGCTGACGCTTTTCGGCCCACAACATGATGACCCCGCCCACCACCAAGGCCGTGGCCACCGTGATCGGGTTGAACAGGTAGTGGTGAATCAGGTCGGCGAAAATGACCCCCAGTACCACCGCCGGCAGGAACGCAATCAGCAGGTTGGCGGTAAAGCGCCGGGCACTTGGCTGCGTCGGCAGGCCGACGACCACGTCGAAGATCTTGCGGCGAAACTCCCACACCACCGCCAGGATGGCGCCGAGCTGGATAATAATGTTGAACGCCATGGCCCGCTCGCCACCGAAGTCGAGCAAGTCGGCGACAATAATCTGGTGCCCGGTACTGGAAATGGGCAAGAACTCCGTCAGCCCTTCTACAACGCCAAGAATCAAAGCCTGAAAGGCCGTCCAAAGATCCATCAATCCCCCAAAAGGCCATGCGTCGACGCATGCCCCGTTAATTTATTCAAAGCCGTTTACTGTCATCAGCGTCGTTGAGTCCCGCGCGCACAAGCCTACGCAAAAAACGTCGCGAGTTTCGTGAAAAATCAGTTTGATTTCAGGTTTTTGCGTGCGGGACGAAATCCTAGCAGACAAGTGCGCTTTACGCTGCCGTGCAGTCGGCATCGAAGGCACCCGCTGCTACAAGCCTCTCGGCCATAATCCGGTTACAATCGCGCCCCTCTTCGATTTCTCCAAGGAACCTGCATGTCCGGGCTTGAACTGTTTGCCGCCACCCTCGGCGTCATTGCCGTCTGGTTGACGGTCAAACAGAATCCCTGGTGCTGGCCGATCGGCCTGGTCATGGTGCTGATCTACAGCTGGATCTTTTACGAGGTCAAGCTGTATTCCGACATGCTGCTGCAAGTGATCTATGCCGGGCTGCAAGTTTACGGTTGGTGGCAGTGGACCCGCGCGGGCCAGGCCCATCACGGGCGCGAAGTCAGCCGACTGGACGCACCTGCGGTGGCGTCGGGGCTGGCCCTGGGCGCGCTGGGCAGTCTGTTGCTGGGCGCCGCCATGGCGCACTGGACCGATGCCGCGCAACCCTGGCTCGATGCTGCCCTCACGGCCTTCAGCCTGGTGGCTCAATGGTGGATGGCGCAAAAACGCCTGCAGTGCTGGCCGCTGTGGATCGTCCTGGACTGTGTGTTCGTCGGCCTGTTCCTTTATAAGGGGATGTACCTGACGGCTGCCCTGTATGGCCTGTTCACCCTGCTGGCCATTCAAGGCTGGCGCACATGGCGCCGCGATCCGGTATTGTGCCCATGAAGGTGTTGGTTTTGGCAGGACCTGAATCGAGCGGCAAAAGTTGGCTATCAAACGAGATTCACGCCAATTTCGGCGGCATACTGGTCGGCGAGTACGTTCGGCATTTCATCGAAAAGGAAGCCCGAGTAACCTGCTACGAAGACATCACACCAATAGCACTTGGCCAGCTGTCTTGGGAAGATCAAGCACGGGCCCAACAGCCGTCCCTGTTGATTCTCGATACGCATCTGTTGAGCAACATCCTTTGGAGCCGCACCTTGTTTGGCGCTTGCCCGGTGTGGATCGAGCAGGCATTGCAGGTACGGCACTACGACCTGCATCTGCTGCTGAGCCCGGAAACCGTGGCCTGGCACGACGACGGACAGCGTTGCCAACCGCAGCTGGCAGAACGCCAGGCGTTTTTCCAGGCCAGCCGCCAGTGGCTTGACCTGCATCGCCAGCCTTACCAGATAGTCCAAGGTGACTGGCAACAGCGCAAGGACGCGGCATTCGAGGCTGTAACGCGCTTGCTCAAGGCCTGACAAGACGGCCACGCCCTGCCGGAAATGTCCATTCCTGAAACACCCTCCCCAGCGAAAACCCGCGAGCTAGAGCGATTCGAGCATTTTCACCAGAAAATGTTAAGCCACTGATACAACCTGCCTTAAACGCCCTCAGCGAGCAATGCCGCCAGCAAGGACGGCACTTTTGCGTGCTTCTGTCTCAGGGGCGTTACAAAGTGTTTTTCTCCACCTCAACAGTTAAAGCCAAGCCACTGTTTTCAATAGAAAAGCAAAAACCGGCACAGCTTCTGCTCTCTTCCTTCGCAACGCTGATAAGGGCCAGCGTTCCACTTACAGAAGGAATTGCCGCCGTGGGGAAATTTCATAACAACATCCATAGTCTCCTGCTGGTCGGATGCGCTCTGAGTTCAATGGCTTGCCTGCCTGTCCAGGCGGACAACGGCATCATCATCATCAAACGCGATGTCCAGGTACGCAACGCAACGATCCCGCCGCTCGTTCCCGATCCCAACCCCACGACTGTCAACGCCAACCCGTCCAAACAGGTCCTCGCTCAAACCAACGAGTTGAGCGACGGGGACTTTGCCGGCGTCGCCAGTGGTGCAGGCATATCCCGCCTGGTCACGCAAAACACCAACAACCTGGGCGGCAACATCAGCACCCAGAACCAGCTTTCAAACCTTCCCGCCGGGCGCTCGGGCAACTCCGGCAGCGGCATTGCCAACATGGTCAACTCCAACGTCCAGCAGGGCCTGGGTGCCCTCAGAATCATAACGGGAGACCGTTAAGATGAATCGTACGCTGCTGATGATCGCCATGTTTTGCAGTGCATCGACCTTCGCCCAATCCCCCGTCATTGATAACGCCACCATCGACAATTCGGGCGCGCAGTACCAGGGCAACGTCGGGGTCAACCAGGCAGCCGGCGACTTGCAGCAACAGGCGAACGCCAGGGCCTTCGCCATTGGCCGTGACGCCAGCGCGACCACGGATATTCGCCAACGGTTGCGCACCATTGTCGATCCCAGGATCGATGCCCACGCCAGTATTCAAGGCGACTCCTTCAGCCATGGCAATGGCGCATTGGGCGTCAACCAGAGCGCGGGCGCCAGCAACCAGCAAGCCAATGCGCTGCGCATAAGCACCAGTGAGCAGCCGCAAAGTATCGACGACAGCGTCCTCATGCAACAGAACGTGACGCTGCTCTACAACTCCGATCCAACTGACTCTGCACCCGGCTATCGCCAGGTCACTACCAGTGACCAGGCATTCACCGGTAGCCGTGGGGTGATTCAGTTGAATCAGAGCGCCGGGGTGGGAAACCGAATGGCCAACACCCTGAGCGTACGGGTCGTGGATTGACCCAAATAGGTAACAACAACACTTAACCTAAAATAAGTACGGAGAATCACCATGAAACCTTCGATGGCATTAAAGCCTCTGGTTTTCGCAATTGCTGCGGTCATGGCTGTTGCTGTACAAGCTGGGCAAAACGATAGGCGTGGCAACCACCATAACAATGGTGGCCAACAACAAACCCCTCCTGCAAGGATGGTCCCCATCAGCGCGACTGCCAATGCGACGGACAGACAGAGCAGCACCGGCAACCGCATCTGGAATGAAGGGGTAGAAAACTCGGCCGAGATGAGCAGTTCGGCCGCAGGTGCGAGCGGTAACGTCGGCGTCAACGTGGCGGCAGGTTCCGGCAACCAGCAAGACAACGCCGCCGCCATCGCCAACGCAGCCTCCGACAACGCCGCGATCGATAACAGCTTCGTGTTCGGCACGGCCACTGCCACCGCGAACGTCACGCAAATCAGCAACAATAACCGCGTCAGCAACTTTGGCGTGACCAACTCTGCCGTGATGAGTGGATCCGCCGACGGCAGCAGCGGTAACGTGGGTGTCAACATTGCTGGTGGCGATCTGAACCAACAGAAAAACACCATGGCAATTGCCAATACCAATGCTCCACTGGGTAGCGCAAGAGCCACCGCCTCCGCCAACCAAAGCGGTCCTGGCCTGACAGTGAACAACACTGCCGATCGGACCTACCGTGTTGATACGATCACCGTTACCAATACGCGGTCTGGTAGTGCCTCGTTTGACAAGTCGTTCGAAGCCAGCGGCAGTCAAAGCAGTTCTTCGAGCTGGGCGGCGGCCGGATCCAAAAGCTCTGATGCCAGCGGTTCGCTTAGCATTGATCTGAGCGGTTCTACCGCCAGCGCTGCGAGCGGTTCCAACAGCAGCGCTGCCAGCGGTTCCAACAGCAGCTCTGCCAGCGGTTCCAACAGCAGCTCTGCCAGCGGTACCAACAGCAGCACTGCCAGCGGTTCCAACAGCAGCACTGCCAGCGGTTCTTCGAGCGCTTCTCTGACTGCTTCCCTGGGCGCTACGCTGGACGCTGAAGCTGCGTCTTCCAACTCCACTACCGTCAACTTCGGTTTTGGCGATCGCACCCGCAGCAGCAGTTCCGATGCATCGGTCAACGCTTCGCTTGATGCAACCCTTGACGTAGCGGTAGACAGATCGTACGACCGTTCGCGCGACTCCTCGTTCGACCGTTCACGCGATTCCTCGTTCGACCGTACCCGCGACTCCTCGTACGACCGTTCGCGCGACTCCTCGTACGACCGTTCGGCCGAGTCTTCGTACGACAAGTCTCGCGAATCGTCGTTCGAGAAAGCGTTCGATGCTTCGTTCGAGAAATCGACCGCGTCCTCGTACGATAAATCGGGCAGCAAGTCGGCCGAATCTGCGTACGACAAAGCGAAAAGCTACAGTGAAAGCAGCTCTTATGATTTGAGCAACACCTACTCTTATCAAGTGCTGACTCCAACTGGCTGGGCCAACCCTGTGACCAACACTGCAACCCTGAGCGGTTCGGTGAACGGTGGCAGCGGCAACCTGGGTGTCAACGTGGCTGCTGGTGTGGGCAACCAACAAAGCAACTCGCTGGCCATCTCCAACCAATCGTTCTAATGCTGTCTGTGGAGGCCCCCTTCCGGGGGCCTTTTTCAACCCAACCAGAAGGCGTCCCCACCATGCGTATTATCGCCTTGGCAATTTTGCTTTGCGTGGCCAGTGTGGTCGAGGCTGCACAACTGCCGCTGTCCGTACTACCGGGTGGCGGGTTGGTGTACAAACCGATCCAGAGCGTACGCGAACGCAAATTTTCCGACCTGGTGCAACAGAAAACCGACTTCAGTTGCGGCGCCGCGGCGCTGGCGACCATCTTGCGCCAGGCCTATTGGCTTGACGTGGACGAAGAACAGATCATCGAAGGCATGCTGTCACACTCCGATCAGGACCTTGTCCGCGTCCAGGGCTTTTCCATGCTCGACATGAAGCGCTACGTGGAAAGTCTCGGCATGCGGGCCCGTGGCTATCGGGTAGCGACGGAAACCCTGAACGAGATCAAGATCCCGGTGGTGGTACTGATGGATGTCCGTGGCTACAAACATTTTGTGGTCATGCAAAGAGTCCATAAAGGCTGGGTCTACATCGGCGATCCGGTACTCGGTCATAAACGCTACAAAGTCGACGAGTTCACCAAAGGCTGGAACGGCATCATCTTTGCCGTCATCGGCCAGGGCTACGACAAAACCAATGCGTTGCTCGACCCGCCGCTGCCTCTGACCGCCAAGAACCGCGTCAACGCCTTCAGCCCGGTGCAGGACGCTGAGTTAATGGATTTCGGATTTATCCAAAGCGACTTCTTCTAATAACAATGGAGCACGATGCTCCGGGAGTATCCAATGAAGACTCCAATCTGGCTGGCCGTGGTTTGCCTGGCCGCCAGCCTGCCGACCCATGCGGAACTGTTGAAACCCATTGAACTGAATGACCAGGAACTGGCAAGCCTGCGCGGTCGTTATGTCATGCCGGGGCGGATCATCAGTTTCGGCATCGCCATGAGCAGCACCTGGCAAAATGCCAACGGTGAGGTGATCGGCGCGACGTCCTCGATGCAAATTCAGCAATCGACCATCAAGCCACAGTTCTACGTGACGATGATCGACGAAAAAGGCTATGGCTCGGCGCATACCCAAAGCGCCGGCACCGGCACCGTCACGGGCGGCGCCGGCCTCAACAGCACCGAGGGCGTCACCCAGGTCGTGCGGGCTGCCGGCGACAACAACAGTGCCTATAACAACGTTGATATCAACGTCTCCAAGGCCAACCAGGCGCCAGCCATGCAACCGCAAGGCCAGGCCCTGGCCGCGGGCTCGACGCTGGTAGGTTCCAATGGGGCGGGCTCGCTCAGCGTTTCCTCGAGCGGTACGGGTGTGCAAATGAACATCGTGGCCAACAACAACCAGGGCAGTACCGTACAACGCCTGGCCCAGGGTGGCTTGATGCAGAACACCACTTTGCTCGGCAGCAGCAACCAGGTGAGGAACCTCACGTCCCTCAATGTCGTGCTGCGTGACAACGTGGCAACAGCCGGCTCTCTGAACGGGAATCTCGACCAGCTTAAAGGTCTTCGCACTCAAGGATTCTGATCTACGCTCAGTCTCATCAAATGTAGTCAGAAGGGACGGCTAACCCATGCACCGAATGTTAACGTTCAGAGCTATTGTCTGTTTGAGTAGCCTGGCCCCGGCTTCATTGCTTTACGCAGCACCGGATCCCCAGGTCGAAGCACTAAAACAAGAACTCATGGAGCTGAAACAGCGGTACGAAGCACAACAGAACGCGCTGATGGTCCTCGAACAGCGCGTTCGCCAAGTCGAAGAAGCACCGGCCACACCTGCTCCCAAACGCCTGACCAAATCCCCCGCCGAATCGCCCAATAGTGGCCAGACGGTGGCTGCCGGCGCGCCTGGAACCACCGGCAGTTCCTACGGGCAGTCGCTCAAGGATGACTCGGAACCAGCACAGAGCGTGTCCAACCTGTACGACGAAGCCAGCGGGTTCTTCGGCGGCGGCAAGTTCAGCGTGGAAACCGGCCTGACCTACACCCACTACGATACCCGTGCGTTGACGCTCAACGGCTTCCTGGCACTGGACTCGATTTTCCTTGGCAACATCAACCTCGACCGTATCAAGTCGGATAACTGGACCCTGGACCTGACCGCCCGTTATAACGTGGCGCAACGCTGGCAGTTCGACATTAACGTCCCCGTGATCTATCGCGAATCCACGTATTCATCCGGTGGCGCCGGTGGCGCAGCCAACGGGGTTTCAGACGAAACCGTTACCCGCGACCCGAACATCGGCGATATCAACGTTGGCGTTGCCTACAAGTTCCTCGATGAGTCGGCCAACCTGCCCGACGCGGTGGTTACCCTGCGCGTCAAGGCGCCGACCGGGGATGACCCTTACGGCATCAAGCTGGTCGAGGTGCCTGGCAACGATAACCTCGCGGTCCCCGAGGACCTGCCGACCGGCAACGGTGTCTGGGCGATCACCCCGGGTATCTCGCTGGTCAAGACCTTCGACCCGGCCGTGCTGTTCGGCAGCCTGGCCTACACCTACAACATGGAGGACTCTTTCAGCGACATCAGCCCTACGGTCAACACCAAGGTGCCCGGGGACGTGAAACTGGGCGATTCCTGGCAAGTTGGCGCCGGTATTGCGTTTGCCCTGAACGAGAAGATGAGTATGTCGTTCTCCTTCACCGACCAGTTTGCCCGCAAGAGCAAGATCAAGCCGGACGGCGGCGACTGGCAATCGATCTCCAACAGCGACTACAACTCGGCCAACTTCAACATCGGCATGACCCTGGCAGCTTCCGACAACCTGACGATCGTGCCCAACCTGGCCATTGGCCTGACCGACGACTCGCCGGACTTCTCCTTCAGCCTGAAATTCCCGTACTACTTCTGACCCAAAACAAAGCCCCGTTGCGACTTCCATCGCAACGGGGCTTTGTTGTAGAGCAAAAGATCGCAGCCTGCGGCAGCTCCTACAAGGTGAACGTATTCCCATGTAGGAGGTGCCGCAGGCTGCGATCTTTTAACGTATTTGATGTTTATGGAGCAGGCGGTAAAAGGTCGGCCTGGAGATGCCCAGCACCTTGGCGGCAATACTCAGGTTATCGCTATGACGGTTGAGTACATCACACAGGGCCTGGCGCTCTGCCCGGTGCTTGTAGTCTTCCAGCGTGCCCATTGGCGCGGCAATGGCGTGGTGGCTGATCAGCCCGAGGTCTCGCGCTTCGATCTGCCTGCCTTCGGCCAGCACCAGGCCGCGACGTACCCGGTTGGCCAGCTCGCGAACATTGCCCGGCCAGTCGTGTTTGCCCATGGCAATCAAGGCGTCTTCACTGAAGCTGCGCGGGCGGCGGCCGGTTTCATGGCTGTAGAAATGGGAAAAGTGGTTGGCCAGCATCGACAGGTCGCCATTGCGCTCACGCAGGGGCGCAGTCACGACTTGCAAGACGTTCAGTCGGTAATACAGGTCTTCGCGAAAGCCTTTCTTCTCGATCGCCGCCTCCAGATCGACATGGGTTGCCGCCAACACCCGTACATCCACGGGGATCGGCTGGCTACCGCCAACCCGTTCGATGTGTTTTTCCTGGAGGAAGCGCAACAGGCTCGCCTGCAACTCAAGGGGCAGATCGCCGATCTCGTCGAGAAACAGCGTGCCGCCGTGAGCCGCTTCGATCCGCCCGACCTTGCGTTGATGGGCGCCGGTAAAGGCCCCCTTCTCATGGCCAAACAGTTCGGACTGGATCAGGTGCTCGGGAATCGCCCCGCAGTTGATCGCGACAAAGGGTTTGCTGTGGCGCAGGGATTGCCGATGCAGCGTACGGGCCACCAGTTCCTTGCCTGTGCCGCTTTCACCGCGAATCAACACCGGCGACTCGGTGGGCGCCAGCTTGCTCAACAGCTTGCGCAGTTCGCGGATGGGTTTGCTGTCTCCCAGCAGTTCATGCTCGGGCTGATCGATGTGCACCGTGCCCTGCCCGCGCAGGCGCGCCATGCCAAAGGCCCGACCCAGCGTCACCTGGACCCTGGAGACATCGAACGGCAAGGTATGAAAATCGAAAAACCACTCGCAGACGAAGTCCCCGACATTCTGTAGCCGCAGAACGTCCTGGTTGAGCACGGCGATCCACTCGGTACCGCTGCGGCTGATCACCTCCTTGACCGTATCCGGGTGCTCGAGGTGAAAGGGCTGCAGTCGTAACAAGCCCACGTCACAGCTACGATCGGCGGCGTTGTCCAGCGAGCAGCTGTCAACATCCCAACCCACGGAGCGTAATCCAGGTAACAGGCGATGGCAGTCGTCGCAGGGATCTACCACTAATAGACGTCGTAACGCAGGCGCTTCGCTCATGTGATTTCCTTGACGCCAAATTTTAGGATTTTTTATTAAAAACAGTCATTTGGCGGACCTGGCTGTAACGTTAGCAAGAATTTGACGGGCGCTTGTACCGATTGACTATAGGCCTGCTGCGCAAAGCGTTATAAGAAACGGGGTTTTTCCAGTGACCTGACGAATGTTTCCTTTCATTAAGCTTTCAACACGCGCCCCGATTTACAGGGATATACAAGAAAGTTGAAATTTCTTCTGATTGTGTGTGACCTGAACCCGGGTTGCGCGCATCAGTACAAGTAACCAGCCGAACGGTATAAGCCCAACCGACGGCAATTGACTTGATTGGGCCTACAGAGAGACGACCTATGAACGCCCCACTCCGTGTCAACGAAGCTCTGCTGATAGCCGATCGCGCATTTAAACCGTTCAAATGCGTGGCCTGGGCCCCACAGGACGGGAATGGCGAACTGACCCTGACCGTTATTGACCGCACCAGTAACAAAATAGGGCGCAAACAGATCCCGAGCAGCGCCTACAGCGATCCGGCGCAGCTTGAATGCTTGCTGGAACAGGCCCGCGCCGAATTGAGCGAAGAAGGCTACACGCTGCAATCCTGGTCGATGCCACAATAATTGTATTGCGGATTACTCCGGGGTAATCCGCGCCTTCCCGCTGTTGTTAGTTAGCGGTCTTTGCATGCAAAGTGCACTCGAGACGCTTTCTTACTTGAACTTCAGCGTGCTTCGGACTCTTTGCTGGCTTGGCTTTGGTTCGAAAAGACAGTGTTGTGGCACACAACGACCCTCCGCCTGTTAGTTCTGACAGTTGTGCAATCAATCATTCAGGGATTGAATAATCTCTTAACAGTCGCCACCCCCAACTTCTGGATCAGGACGACTCGCAAGGAGATGCGTGCATGTCAATCCAGTCCGTTCTGGCTTTCCCCGCAACCGTCCAGCCTGCCGGAAAGCTCGACCCCACCTTCGCTGCCAAAGGCACCACCCAGGTGTATTTCTTCGGCAGTACTTCAAGCCTGGCCAATGACATCGCGATTGACTCACAGGGTCGTTTGCTGGTGGCGGCAAAGGTCACAATGCCTGGCGGCAGCCGCTTTGGCCTGGCGCGTTTGCTGAAGGACGGTTCGGCGGACCTGGCCTTTGGCAGACAAGGCAGTGTCATCGGCCAATTCGAACCGGGTTTCGAGGCCATGGCGGGCAAGGTGCAGGTGCTGCCCGATGGAAACATCCTGATCGCTGGCCTGCAATACGAAAGCGAGCACCGCACGCTTCCGGCACTGGCACTGTTCGACCCGCAGGGTCAACCCCTCCGACGGTTTGGCGACAATGGCCGCTGCGTGGTGCGCTTGCCAGGCCATTTGTCCCGGGGCATGCGCGATGTCTGGCTGCCTCCGGGCGTACCGGGCGCCGAGGCCTGCAGTGTCGACGTGCAGGAGGACGGTCGAATACTGCTGGTGGCCAATCATCACTTCGAACTGGCCGATCATGCCGCCATGCTGATACGGCTGGACGCCAATGGCTCGCTGGACAGCAGCTTCAATGGCCGTGGTTTTGTCATGGTCAGGCACCTGCTGATGAATACCTGGATCAGCAACGTGACGGTGCAACGGGACGGTCGCATCCTGGTGGCTGGCTCGATCAATTTTCCGCAGGAAGGCCTGGTGGCCCGCTACAACCCCGATGGCAGCCTCGACAGCAGTTTCGCCCTGGACGGCTACATGAGCTTCACGGCGAACGGGCAAGGTGCCCAGGTCAGTCAAATCGTCCAGCAGGACAATGGCGACATCCAGTGTTTTGGCAGCAGCCGCGACCCCATGCGCTGCCTGGCCCTGAAACTGCACCTCAATGGTCGCCCGGATCATCACTGCAACGGCGGCCAGGCGCATTTGCTGGAGATCGGCCACAACGGCTGCCAGTGGACCGCCGCGCAAATGCAACCGGACGGCAGCGTAGTGACCGCCGGCGCCACCATTGGCGGCGTCGAGGCCGACTTCGTATTGGGGCGATACCTGCCAGGCGGGCAACTCGACAGCGAATTCGGCAACGGCAGTGGATGGCTGCGCACCCGTCTGGGCCGCAGTCTCGATACGGCCACTTCCGTCGCGGTACAGGACGACGGTAACGTCCTCGTCGGCGGCTATTCGCTGGACGGCAACTATCGGGCGATCGTCGCACGCTACCTGGTCTGATTCGATGGATTTTTCCTA
The DNA here is from genome assembly GCF_949767605.1 of Pseudomonas sp. IT-P218. Classification (NCBI taxonomy): domain Bacteria; kingdom Pseudomonadati; phylum Pseudomonadota; class Gammaproteobacteria; order Pseudomonadales; family Pseudomonadaceae; genus Pseudomonas; species Pseudomonas sp. IT-P218. Next base: position 36,867 of record NZ_CATKQQ010000001.1, on the reverse strand, counting down.
CGCTTGATCTTCTTTCCGGCTTACGGCAACTTGCGCGCTTCTTAATACAAGGAGTAGCCGATGTCCGGCTCGATGGTCCAGGCGTTCGCGCACAATTTTCTCGGCAACTCACCGCGCTGGTACAAGGCCTGCATTGTCGGTTTCCTGATTCTCAACGCCCTGGTGTTATGGACCGCAGGCCCGGTGGTCGCGGGCTGGATGCTGGTGCTGGAGTTCATTTTCACCCTGGCGATGGCCCTCAAGTGCTACCCGCTGATGCCCGGCGGCCTGCTGCTGGTCGAAGCGCTACTGCTGAAGATGACCACGCCCCAGGCGCTCTATGACGAGTTGCTGCACAACTTTCCGGTGATCCTGCTGCTGATGTTCATGGTGGCGGGCATCTACTTCATGAAAGACCTGCTGCTGTTCCTGTTCTCGCGCCTGTTGCTGGGTGTGCGCAGCAAAGCCCTGCTGGCGCTGATGTTCTGCTTTTTGTCGGCGTTCCTGTCGGCGTTTCTCGATGCCCTGACGGTGACCGCGGTGATCATCAGTGCCGCCGTCGGGTTTTACTCGGTGTACCACCGCGTCGCCTCGGGTAGCGATCCGCGCCAGGACAGCGAATTCAGCGATGATCAGCACCTGCCCACCCTGCATCACGCCGACCTCGAGCAGTTCCGCGCATTTTTGCGCAGCCTGCTGATGCACGGTGCCGTGGGTACGGCGCTGGGTGGCGTGTGTACGCTGGTCGGCGAACCGCAGAACCTGCTGATCGGTCATGAGATGGGCTGGCACTTCGCCGAATTTTTCCTGAAGGTCGCCCCGGTTTCCCTGCCGGTGCTGGTCGCAGGCCTGGTCACCTGCGTCCTGCTGGAAAAACTGCGCTGGTTTGGTTACGGCACCTTGCTGCCGGACAACGTACGCACCGTGCTGGCCAGTTACGCCGCCCAGGACAATGCCGAGCGCACCTCGCGCCAGCGTGCAGCGTTGATCGTGCAAGCCGTGGCCGCGCTGATCCTGATTGCCGGGTTGGCCTTGCACGTGGCGGAAGTGGGCCTGATCGGGCTGATGGTAATCGTGCTGATCACCGCGTTCACCGGCATCACCGATGAGCACCGCCTGGGAACCGCGTTCAAGGACGCCATGCCGTTCACGGCGCTGTTGGTGGTGTTTTTCGCCGTGGTGGCGGTCATCCATGATCAGCAGTTGTTCACGCCATTGATCCAGTGGGTCCTGGCCCTGCCCGCCGAGCAACAACCGGGCATGCTGTACATCGCCAACGGCCTGCTCTCGGCCATCAGCGACAACGTATTCGTGGCGACCATCTACATCACCGAAGTGAAACAGGCCTTCCTCTCCGGGCACATGAGCCGCGAGCATTTCGAGACCCTGGCGATCGCGATCAACACCGGCACCAACCTGCCCAGCGTGGCGACGCCCAATGGCCAGGCGGCGTTCCTGTTCCTGCTGACCTCGTCGATTGCGCCGCTGATTCGCCTGTCGTATGGGCGGATGGTGTGGATGGCGTTGCCTTATACAGTAGTGATGGGGATTCTGGGGTGGTACGCCGTGAGCTTCTGGCTGTAACCCCACCCCCCCTGGGTCACTCAGCCAAGGCCGTGCCAGACGCGTCCGTCGCGGGCCAGCAGTTCTTCGGCGGCCTCGGGGCCGTTTTCACCCGCGGCATAGCCCTGCACGCTGGCATCCTGCTGCCAGGCATCGAGGAAAGGCTGTACGGCACGCCAGCCGTTCTCGATGTTGTCGGCGCGCTGGAACAGCGTCTGGTCGCCGGTCAGGCAGTCGTAGATCAGCGTTTCATAACCGGTGGACGGCTGCATTTCGAAGAAGTCCTTGTAGGCAAACCCCAGTTCGATGTTGTCCATCTTCAGGGCCTGGCCAGGCCGCTTGGCCAGCAGGTCGAACCACATGCCTTCGTTGGGCTGGATCTGGATTCGCAGATAGGTCGGCGCCAGCTCATCGACTTCGGTATCACGGAACTGCGCATAAGGTGCCGGTTTGAAGCAGATGACGATCTCGGTGTCGCGCACGCTCATGCGCTTGCCGGTGCGCAGGTAGAACGGCACGCCGACCCAGCGCCAGTTGTCGATCATGACCTTGAGGGCGACATAGGTTTCGGTGTTGCTGTCGGGTGCCACCTTGTCTTCCTGGCGATAACCAGGCAGTGGTTTGCCATCGACTTCGCCAGCCGTGTATTGGCCGCGAACCGAATTGGCCCGGGCCTCTTCCACCGACCAGGGACGAATCGCGCCGACCACCTTGGCCTTCTCGCCGCGCACCGCATCGGCACCAAAGGCCGCCGGTGGCTCCATGGCCACCATTGCCAGCAACTGGAACAGGTGATTGGGCACCATGTCCCGCAGGGCGCCGGTGTGTTCGTAAAAACTGCCACGGGTTTCCACGCCGACGGTTTCGGCCGCGGTGATCTGTACGTGGTCGATGTAATGGTTGTTCCAGAACGCTTCGAACAGGCTGTTGGAGAACCGGCTGACCAGGATGTTCTGCACGGTCTCCTTGCCCAGATAGTGATCGATGCGATAGATCTGCTTTTCCGTCATGACCTTGAGCAGGCAGGCGTTCAAGGCCTCGGCGGTTTGCAGGTCGGAACCGAAGGGTTTTTCGATCACCACCCTGCGAAACGCCTCGGGGCTTTCTTCGAGCAAGCCGGACGCGCCGAGACGGCGCACCACTTCACTGAAAAAGCGTGGCGCGGTGGCCAGGTAGAACACCGCGTTGCCTGTGCCGCTGTCGGCGATTTTCGCCGCCAGCGCTTGATAAGTGCTGTCGTCCAGGAAGTCGCCCTGGACGTAGCTGATGCCTTTGGCGAGTTTGGCCCACACGTCCGGGTCAAGGGACTGATCGCCCTTGCCGACTTTGGCGGCCACCTCGCTGCGGATGAAGTCTTCGAGTTTTTTTGCGAAGCCTTCATCGCTGATGGCGTTGTGGTCAACGCCGATGATCCGCAGGCCATCCCCGAGTAAACCGTCGCGCTTGAGGTTGTACAGCGCCGGCATCAGCAGGCGCTTGACCAGATCACCGTGGGCGCCGAACAGGAACAGCGTGGTGGGTGGCGCGGGTTCAGTCTTGGATTTCCTGCGGATCCCATGGGTCATTTTTTCGCAGTCTCCTTGTGGCCACCGAAGCCGAAGCGCTGGGCGGAAAGAATCTTGTCACCAAAGGTGCCCTGGCCGCGCGAGCGGTAGCGGGAGAACAGCGAGTTCGACAGCACGGGCACCGGTACCGCCTGTTCCATGGCGGCTTCGATGGTCCACTGACCTTCGCCGCTGTCCGCTACGGAACCGGAATAACCGTCGAGCTTCGAATCGCTGGCCAGGGCATCGGCGGTCAGGTCCAGCAGCCACGAGGACACCACGCTGCCACGACGCCAGACTTCGGCAATATCGGCGACGTTTAGGTCGAAACGCTGGTCTGGCGGCAGGATGTCGCTGGACTTGGTTTTCAGGATGTCGAAGCCTTCGGCAAAGGCCTGCATCATGCCGTACTCGATACCGTTGTGGATCATCTTGACGAAATGCCCGGCACCGGCGGGACCGGCGTGGATGTAGCCGTGCTCGGCACGATCGTCATCGGACTTGCGGTCCTTGGTGCGCGGAATGTCACCCATGCCCGGCGCCAGGGTCTTGAACAGCGGATCAAGACGCGTCACGGTCTCGGCATCGCCGCCGATCATCATGCAATAGCCGCGCTCCAGGCCCCAGACGCCGCCTGAGGTGCCGACGTCGATGTAGTGCAGGCCTTTTTCCGCGAGGGTTTTCGCCCGGCGGATGTCGTCCTTATAGAAGGTGTTGCCGCCGTCGATGATGGTATCGCCGGCTTCGAGCAAGGTGCTCAGGGTGTTGATGGTGTCTTCGGTCGGTGCGCCTGCCGGCAGCATGACCCACACCGCTCGTGGCTTGGCCAGGCCAGCGACCAGGGCCGGCAAATCGGCGACGCCGGTGGCGCCATCGCTGCTCAAGTTATCGACGAAGGCGGTATTGCGGTCGTACACAACGGTGGTATGTCCGTTGAGCATCAGGCGCCGCGCAATATTGCCGCCCATGCGGCCCAGTCCAATAATCCCGAGTTGCATGTGCTGATGCTCCCTACTACAAATAAAAGTGTGTCAAAGGTTATAGCCCAACGCGACTCATGAGGTTAGTCCAGAGCGTTGGCATGAAGTTTCCGGGCATTGTGCCCGATCCTGATGGATAACGTCAGGAATCGTGCCGAAGACACAACGACCATGAAAAATAAAAAAGTTCCCTTCGGGGGCAAAAGAAATCAAAATTGGCGCCGATAGTAGATCAGCCACCGATTTTGGCGGCAGACCTACAGTTGAGATAGCCATTTGCGAGGTGAGCAATGGGCACAGTACACAACGCACTGCCAGCACAAACCCTTTACGTCACTATCCGTCGCGAGGAATTGCGTCAGTTGAAAGACGAGCGCGACCAGTTGAAACAGGAGCTGGCGCAATTGCGCTTGCTGGTCCAGGGCCAACAGCCCTTGCCCCTCCCCCAGCGGGCACCTCACGCCTGATCCCATGGTCTGACCCGGAAGCAGCATTGCACTGCTTCCGACACGCCATATCTCCCTCTACCTCCGGCAACTCACGAAATTTTCACATCCGCCTATTGATACTTCGGCGCAATGTGCGCCGCCTGGACTGTGCGCGGCCGCCCCTTTTCGGCGTCTGCGGGACTGGGTGGTGCTGTGATTACTGGCTGGAGCGTTGAATGACTTGGTTTAAACGCAGCGATTCGTCTGCGAAAGGTTTCGATTGGGCAGGACTTCTCTGGCTGTTCCTGTTCTTCTGGTATTTTTCCGGCATCACCCAACTGTTGATCCAGCTGACCGGCACCTCCGGTTTCACCGGCTTTCGCCAGGCGTTCGTGATGAGTGCCATCTGGCTGGCGCCGATGCTGTTGTTCCCCCGTCAGACACGAGTGATGGCCGCGGTCATCGGCGTGGTGCTGTGGGCGTGCTCGATGGCCAGCCTCGGTTACTTCTTCATCTATCAGCAGGAATTCTCGCAAAGCGTCATCTTCATCATGTTCGAATCGAACGTGTCTGAAGCGGGCGAATACATGACCCAGTATTTTGCCTGGTGGATGGTCCCGGCCTTCCTCGCGCACACCGCGGTCGGCTACTTCCTGTGGACACGCCTGCGCCCGGTGTACCTGCCGCGCACCAAGGCACTGGTGGCAGCAACCGCCATTCTGGTTGCCGTGGTCGGTTATCCCCTGGTCAAACAAACCCTGCGTACCGGCAGCTTCGCCGAGGGCTTCGAGAAATTCGAAACCCGCATCGAGCCAGCGGTGCCATGGCAAATGGCAGTGGCTTATCACCGCTACCTCGACACCCTGGCCAACATGCAAAACATGTTGCACAGCGCGAGCAAGGTGGCGCCGCTGCACAACTTCAAGGATGCGACGGCCAACCAGCCCGCTACCCTGGTGCTGGTGATCGGCGAGTCGACCAACCGTCAGCGCATGAGCCTGTACGGCTACCCTCGGCAAACCACGCCGGAGCTGGACAAGCTCAAGGATCAACTGACGGTCTTCGATAACGTCATCACGCCGCGCCCGTACACCATCGAGGCGTTGCAACAGGTGCTGACCTTCGCCGACGAAGAAAACCCTGAGCTGTACCTGTCCACGCCGTCGTTGGTCGCCATGATGAAACAGGCCGGCTACAAGACGTTCTGGATCACCAACCAGCAGACCATGACCAAGCGCAACACCATGCTCACGACCTTCTCCGAGCAGGCCGACGAACAGGTGTACCTCAACAACAACCGCAACCAGAATGCCGCCCAGTACGACGGCGACGTGATCGAGCCGTTCAACAAGGCCCTGGCCGACGCGGCACCGCGCAAATTGATCGTGGTGCATCTGCTCGGCACGCACATGAGCTACCAGTACCGCTACCCTTCGACCTTCGACAAGTTCAAGGACCGCAATGGCGTTCCGGCCGGCGTGCGTGACGATCAGCTGCCAACGTACAACAGCTATGACAACGCCGTGCTGTACAACGACTTCGTGGTGTCTAGCCTGATCAAGGACTACGCCAAGTCGGACCCGAACGGCTTCCTGTTCTACCTCTCCGACCACGGTGAAGACGTGTTCGACTCCCCCGGCCATGGCACCCTGGGACGCAACGAGAGCAAACCGACGGCGCCGATGTATACCATCCCGTTCATGGCGTGGGCCTCGCCAAAATGGCGCGAAAACCACGACTGGAACTTTGCCGCTGACCTGGGGCGTCCCTACAGCAGTTCGCACCTGATCCATACCTGGGCAGACCTGGCAGGCCTGAGCTTCGATGAACTCGATCGCAGCAAGAGCGTGGTCAGCGACAGCTTCAAGCCACGGCCCTTGCTGATCGGCAACCCTTACGAGCGTCAGCAGCGGCCTTTGATTGACTTCAGCCTGATCAAGCCAAAAGCGCCTGAAGTCGTACAAAAGTAGCCCATTCAACGCCGTTCAAACCTGTGGGAGCGGGCTTGCTCGCGAAAGCGCAGTGTCAGTCGACATCAATGTTGAATGACACTGCGCTTTCGCGAACAAGCCCGCTCCCACAGTTGTTTTGTGTTGTAGGAAATATCTCATAATAATAATTATTCTCGTTTACCCCTAAATCCCTCCCTCCTCCTTCGTCTTTGAATCAACGGATTTTTCCCTCGACGACAAGGAGTCGGCCGCGATGTTCGCGCCTATCACCCGTTCCATGACTTTTACCCTTGGCCTGTGCGGCGCCGCACTGAGCCCGGACCTGCTCGCTGAAACCGAGACCGAGAAAGCGCCTTTGGCGCCAACCCTCATGCTCGGTGCTACCAACGTCACCGCCCAGAGCCTGGGCAGCACCACCGAAAATACCGACTCGTACACCACAGGTTCCATGAGCACGGCCACCCGGCTACCTATGTCGATCAAGGAAACACCGCAATCGGTTTCCGTGGTCACGCGCCAGCAAATGGATGATTTCAAACTCGGCAGCCTGTCCGAAGCCATGAGCCAGACCACCGGCATCGTGGTCCAGCACAACGACTCGGACCGGGTCAGCTATTCCTCGCGCGGCTACTCGATCAATAATTTCCAGGTCGATGGCATGTTGAATACCTTCAGCTACATGAAGTCCGATTCCGACACCATCATCTACGACCGCATCGAAGTGGTACGCGGTGCAACGGGCTTGACCACGGGCGCGGGCGATCCTTCGGCCACCATCAACATGGTGCGCAAGCGGCCAACCGCACAGTGGGAAGCCAAGAGCGGTGTCAGCGGCGGCAGCTACGACGACTACTACAGCTACCTGGACGTCGGCGGCCCGCTGGCCTTCGACGGGCGACTGCGCGGTCGTGGGGTGGTGGCCTACCGCGACAGCGATTCCTACCGGGACAAATACCAGCAGCAACGGGAAGTCGGGTACGGGGTGCTTGAGGCCGACCTGACCGACGACACCCTGCTGGCAGTGGGTTACGACTATCAGAACAAGCACGTGCAAGGCACGTCCTGGGGCACGGTGCCGTACTGGAATGCCGACGGGAGCAAAGCCAACCTGGGACGCTCGACCAACATGGCGACGTCCTGGAGCTCGTGGCCGCTCAAGGACAAGACCGCGTTCGCCAACCTCGATCACCAACTCGGTGGCGGATGGCAGCTCAAGGCCGCCTACACCCACCGCGAAAGTGACACCGACGGCAAGATCTACTATGCCGGCGGCGGCTTCCCCGAGGCGGACCGCAGCGGCATGATCGCCAACGTCAGCCACATGATCGGCACGCAAAAAATGAAGGCCTATGACTTCAACCTGTCCGGCCCCTACACGCTGTTGGGGCGTGATCACGAAATGATGGTGGGTTATGGCGAGGCCGAGCGCCGCGAGGATTCGCCTTACACGGTGGATGGCCCAAGAGCCGCCGATTATGAAAATGTCCCTGACTGGAAATACATGGGCAACATCGGCAAATTCCCCGACACCGTGACCAGCCTGACCGGCTCGAAAGACTATACCCGGCAGAAAGCCGGCTACCTGGCCACGCGCCTGAACCTCACCGATGAACTGCACGCCGTCCTCGGCAGCCGCTACGGCAGCTGGAAAACCTCAACCACCACCAACAGCTACGACGCCAACCTGCAACTGAGCGGCGTCGATCACAGCAGCCAGCAACAAAACGACATGTGGACGCCCTACGCCGGACTGCTGTACGACCTCACGCCGCAGTACACCGCCTATGTCAGCTACACCGACATTTTCAAACCGCAAACCAACCGCGACAGCAGTCGTAAATACCTCGAGCCGGTGGTGGGCAGCAACTATGAACTGGGCCTCAAGGGCAGCCTGCTGGAAGAGCGCCTGAACCTGGCGACCGCGCTGTTCTGGAGCAAGCAGGACAACGTCGCGGAACTGGACGACTCGGTGCCACCGGATCCGGTGACCGGCGAGGAGTTCTACACATCCAACGGCAAAGGCAACAAGGTGCAAGGCTTCGAAGCCGAGCTGTCAGGCGAAGTCATGGCGGGTTGGAACATGACCGCCGGGTACACCTACACCCATTCGGTCGACGGTGAAAAACAACGGATCAACACGGTTCAGCCGTTGAACATGCTGCGATTTTCCACGGCCTGGCACCTGCCCGGCGAGTGGCAGGCGCTGACAGTGGGGGCTGCGGTGAACTGGCAGAGCGACGTGTACCGCAGCGCCAGTCGCCCGGTCGGGCGCCGCGCCGATGGCAGCTTTATCACCGAGCGCACGGACATTCAGCAGGAGGCCTACACCGTGGTCAACCTGATGTCGCGCTACGAATTCGACCGGCACCTGTCCGCCTCGTTGAACGTCAACAATCTGTTCGACAAGAAGTACTACGACAACGTCGGCTTCTACAACGGTGTGTATTGGGGCGACCCGCGCACCGTGACCTTGAGCCTCGACTGGAAGCTCTAGAGGTATTAATTCCCATTTAACGGAATCGGCGGATAATGACCGTTCGACTTTGATTCATCGACTCATGGACGAACGGCATCCGACATCTGTAAGTGGGAGGCACACCATGAAAAGATCCACCCTGATCCTCGCGGTACTGATGACCTTGGGCTCCGCCAGCGCCTTTGCCGAAGGCGGGGCCGAACGCATGCGCTACTACTACGAAACCCTGCACTACAACCAGCAAGTGGCGTTGGGCAACATCACGCCAGACCAGGCGAAAGAGTTACGGGTACCGGACGATCAAACCGCGCAAATGACCGAGTCCTACCGGCCAAAAGATTAACCTCTGACTGCCGCATTTCTGTAGGAGCAAGCTTGCTCGCGATGGTCGTTAACGATAACGCGTGTTTACTGACTAAACGCGGCGCTCTTTAGCCCATCGTCGGAACGCCGCCCGGAGCAAGCTCGCTCCTACAGGTACAGGTACAGTCAGGATTACAGCGGCTTGATCCAGAACATCATGCGCCCATGCGCCGGATCGAACTCGCCCGGGGCAAAGCCGAACTTGCCGTAGGACGCCTGCGCCACCGCATTGCCTTCCAGCACCTCCAGGGTGATCTTGCAGCAGCCGCGCTGACGGGCAATGTCCTCGACTTTGTCAAGCATCCGCTGGCTCAGTCCCAGGCCGCGAAACTTGGGTACCACCGCCACGTCGTGCACGTTGACCAATGGCCGGCAGGCAAAGGTCGAAAACCCTTCGAAGCAATTGACCAGCCCGGCCGGCTCGCCGCCGACAAAGGCCAGCACGCTGAACGCATGGGGGCGCTTGGCCAACTCAGCCGGCAGATGCTCCAGCACAGTGGCCGGCAGGGAGTGACCACCGCCCATTGGATCTTCGGCGTAACTGTTCAACACCAGGCCAATCGCCTCGGCATGCACCGGATTGGTGTAGCTGGCTTGAAGCACAAGAATTTCTGCGGAATCCATTTCCATCCTCGATGACTTGCCCCAGTACGTTGTTCGCGCTGGAAGGCCTGGGGAACATATCGCGAGTCGCGTTGGGGCTACAAGACTTTAAGATCAAAAGATCGCAGCCTTTGTAGGAGCTGCCGAAGGCTGCGATCTTTTGATCTTAATGTCCCCAGATCAGTGCTTCAGTCCACCCCAGCTCGGCAAAATCCTCAGCCCTTAACGAAGACTCCCCAGCACAAAAAAACTCATCCAGCTGCGGCGGCTTGACCGAAGTACCACTGAGCATCGCGTGAACCTGCCCGCGATGATGGAGCTGGTGCTCGAACAGATGCGACAGCAGGCGCATACGGCTGTCGTATTGCGGGGTGTCCCGGGCGATGGTCACGATCTTGCCCAGGTCGGCATCGCGCATCTGCTCGCAGTAGGCGATCAAGCGTCGGTCTACCTGGGCCTGTTCGCGCTTGAGCTCGTGCGCCTGGGTAACCGGCTCGTCGTTTTTGAAGAACACATGACAATCAGGATGGGGATCATCACCGCGCAGCTCGCGCTCCAGGGCATCCACGTAGAACCAGTCGCAGGTCAGGATGTGGTTGAGGGTGGCGCGCAGACTGGGAAAGAAATTGACCCGCGGCGCCGCCAGCTCATCCTCGCTCAACTGGCACCAGGCCTTGGCCAGTCGGTGATTGGCCCAGGCATTCTGATAAGCCATGGTCAAAAAATGATGCGACAGAGGTTGATTCATCTTCACGCCTCCTGGATTTCACGCCTCGGCGAAACGTTGCAACTGCATCTCCTGCAGGCGACTGAGGGTGCGGCGGAACGGAAATTCCAGGTAGCCCTCGGTGTAGAGCGAGTCCATGGGCACCTGGGCTTCGAGGTACAGCGGCACCTTGCGGTCGTAGCACTCGTCCACCAGCGCGATGAAACGCCGCACACCGTCGTCGTGCACCGACAATTGCGGCAACTCACGATCCCCGGCCTCCACCCGCACGGCACCGTCTTCAGTGCCCCGGGCAATGCGCCCGGCACGTTTTTGCGCGCTGAGGTTGGGCACGTCGCTTAAAAGAATAGCGCTGAAGCGGTCGCACAGGGCCATGAAATCCATCGCGGCAAAGGGCTGCTCACAGAGGTCGGCGTAGCGGCACCAGAGCACACCCTGGCTGGCCTGCACCACCGGCAGCGTACGATAACCGACCTTGATCGGCTCGTTGGAAACCCCTTGGCCAACCGTCAGCATCCGGAAAACTTCAGCCAGCGCGCTGGGCTGACCGGGCTCGGTGACCCAGTAACGTTGCAAGCCCTGCCCCGGGTGCAGGCGATGATCTTCGCCACCGTCCACCGCGATCACCTGCATGTGCCGTTTGATCGCGGCGATGGCCGGCATGAAGCGGTCGCGGTTGAAGCCGTCGGCGTACAACTGGTCCGGGGGCAGGTTGGAGGTGCAGACCACCACCACGCCCTGTTCGAACATCACCTGGAACAAGCGCCCGAGAATGATCGCGTCACCGATGTCATTGACGAACAACTCGTCAAAACACAGCACGCGCACCTCTTCGCTCAGCTCGCGAGCCAAGGCCTGCAACGGATCGGCGGTACCGGTCAGCTGAAATGAACGCTGGTGCACCCAACCCATGAAATGATGAAAGTGCTGCCGCCGGGCCGGCACCCGCAGGTGTTGGTAGAACTGGTCCATCAACCAGGTCTTGCCCCGCCCGACCGGGCCCCAGAGGTAGACGCCCATGATCGGCTTGCGGCCTTCATGCAGCGCTTCATGGCACTTTTGCAAGGCCCAGACGGCATGTTCCTGGGCCTCGTCCTGGACGAAACCCTTCTGTTCGATCGCGTGCTGCCAGGCACTGAGGGGAGAGTCGACATTCATGCGCGGCAGTATGCCATCCGTCGACGCTGGCTTCTGTGAAATATCGCGCCGGGCTTGCGCTATTGGACCCGGGAAAAAGTGTCTTGACGGATTATATGATTGGCATCATATTTAATATATGACGTACGACATCTAAAACCAACAGGCGTGTCCTCAGGAGTTCTCCCCATGCATTACAAAGTTTTCGGCCGTAAAACCGGCTTGCGGGTTTCCGAACTGGCCCTGGGTGCGGGCAACTTTGGCACCGGCTGGGGCCATGGTGCCGAGCGCGAAGAAGCCAAGGGCATTTTTGATGGCTACCTGGCGGCCGGCGGCAATTTCATCGACACCGCCAACGGCTACCAGGCTGGTCAGTCGGAAGCCATGCTCAGCGAATTCATCGCCGCGGAACGCGATCGCCTGGTCATCGCCACTAAATACACGCTGGGCACCACGCCGGACGCCGGCATTTCCCACACCGGCAACAACCGCAAGAACATGGTTCGCGCCGTGGAGGAGAGCCTGAAACGGCTGAAGACCGATCACATCGATCTGTTCTGGGCGCACATGAGCGACGGCGTGACGCCGATGGAAGAGATCCTGCGTGGTTTCGACGACCTGGTCCGCGCCGGCAAGATCCATTACGCCGGGCTGTCGAACTTTCCGGCCTGGCGCATCGCCCGCGCCGACCTGCTGGCCGAGGTGCGCGGTTTCGCCCCGATTGCGGCGATTCAGGTCGAGTACAGCCTGGCCGAACGCACCGCCGAACGTGAACAACTGCCCATGGCCGAAGCCCTGGGTTTGGCCGCAACGCTATGGTCGCCATTGGGCGGCGGCTTCCTTACCGGCAAGTACCGCACTGGCGATGGCGATAACCGCGCGAGCAAACTGGGGATGCTGGTTCACGCCGAGAAAAGCGCCCGGGAAACCGCCCTGCTCGACACCCTGCTGGCCGTCGCGGAGGAACTGGGTGTGAGCCCGACCCACGTGGCCATCGCCTGGCTGCGCGAACAAGCCAGGCGCTCGACCACGACACTGATTCCGATCCTGGGCTCGCGTACCCGCGAACAGCTGGATGCAACCCTGGGGGCGCTGAACGTGCAACTGGATGCCGAGCAGTTGTCGCGGCTCGATGGTGTCAGCGATATGCCCAAGGGCGTGCCCCATGAATCCATTAGCGGGTCGTTTGCGCGGTTCACCGGGGGTGTGACCCTGGATCTGCCGAAAATCCCGGTCGCCTGACCCCGTTACCTGTAGGAGCTGGCTTGCCAGCGAAGAGGGCCTGTCTGACACCACGATGTTGACTGTGGCGCCGCCTTCGCTGGCAAGCCAGCTCCTACAAGGGGTGCGTGTTACCGGTCGACCTTATGTTTGGCCGCATACAGGCACAGCATCTCCATGCCCAGCGTCGCCGCCGCCAATGAGGTGATGTCCGCATTGTCATAGGCCGGCGCCACCTCCACCACATCCATGCCCACCAGGTTGATTCCGCGCAACCCACCAAGAATTTCCAGCGCCTGCACCGTGCTCAACCCACCGCACACCGGTGTTCCGGTGCCCGGCGCGAACGCCGGATCGAGGCAGTCAATGTCGAACGTCAGGTACACCGGGTTGTCACCGACCCTTGCGCGAATCGCCTCGACGATCGCATCGACGCCGCGCCTATGCACTTGCCGCGCGTCCAGCACCTGGAAGCCCTGATAATCATCGTTGGTGGTGCGCAAGCCGATCTGCACCGAACGCGACGGATCGACCAGCCCTTCCTTGGCCGCATGCCAGAACATGGTGCCGTGGTCGATACGCTTGCCCTCCTCGTCCGGCCACGTATCGCTGTGGGCGTCGAAGTGAATCAGCGACAGCGCACCGTGCTTGCGCGCATGGGCCTTGAGCAGCGGATAGGTGATGAAGTGATCGCCGCCGAAGGTCAGCATCGCACTGCCAGCATTGAGGATGTGCTCGGCGTGGGCTTCGATGCATTCGGGTGTCGACTGCGGCGAACCGTAATCGAAGTCGCAATCGCCGAAGTCGACCACCGCCAGATGATCGAAGGGGTCGAAGGTCCACGGCCAGTGGCGCTCCCAGGCAATCCCGGTGGAAGCGGCGCGGATCCCCCGTGGGCCGAAGCGGGCGCCGGGGCGGTTGCTGGTGGCGGTGTCGAACGGCACGCCGCTGACCGCGACGTCGACGCCGCGCAAGTCGCGGCTGTAGCGTCGACGCATGAAACTGGTGATGCCGGCGTAGGTGCTTTCGGCGGCGGTGCCATAAAGGCTGTCACGGGTGATGGCCTGATCGTTATGCACAGGGACGTCCATTGGAGGCTCCTTGTTATTGGCGGCTACGGAAAGTGGTGCAACTGTAGAGGTTGATCTCCTTGTCCTCTGCCTCGGCCGCGGCGGCCATGGCAAGGAACAACGCGGGGACACAGAACTTGAATACGCAAGCCATGACGATCACCTGACCGGGGGAAGTGGCTGCAGGATGCGTCCTCGGTTACATTGGTAAAATATAAAGATTATTACGCTGACATTATCCCGGAGTAATGTTTGATGCTCGGTCAATTGCATGATCTGGACCTGCAACTGCTGCGCCTGTTTGTCAGCGTCGTCGAGTGCGGCGGCTTCAGCGCCGCCCAGGGTGAGCTGGGCTTGAGCCAGTCGAGCATCAGCCAGCAAATGGCCAAGCTGGAAACCCGCCTCGGCTATCGCTTGTGCAGCCGTGGCAAGGGCGGATTTCGCATCACGCCCAAGGGCGAACAACTGCTCATCGCGACGCGCGGCCTGTTCCAGTCCATCGAAGCGTTCCGTCATCAATCCAACGGTGTCGCCGGGCGCCTGATCGGTGAGGTGCGCCTGGGGGTGTCCGAAGCGCTGGATCAATCGGTGCTGCAGCGGGTGGCCGAGGCGATCCGGCGCTTTCGCGAGCGTGACGAATCGGTGCGCATCGAGTTGATGAGCGCCATGCCCGGCGACATGGAGCGATTGCTGCTGCAGCAGCGGCTGGACCTGGCCATCGGGTATTTCTCGCAGATCCAGGGCGCGTTTGACTACCACCAGCTGTTCAGCGAAACCCAGCACTTGTACTGCGCCGTGGGCCATCCGCTGTTCACCGATGAGGCGCCGGATGATGAGGCCCTGCAGGCCTGCGATCGGGTCGATCACCCCTACCGCTTCCTGCGCAGCGACGAACCCTTTCAAGGAAAGCTGTGTTCGGCGCGTGCGGAGCAGGTCGAAGGCACCCTCGCCTTTATTCTGTCCGGCAAGCACATCGGCTACCTGCCCAGTCACTTTGCCCGCAGCTGGGAAGACAAGGGTTTGCTGCGGCCGGTGCGTCGCGCTGGCTTGAGTTTCGAGGTGGCGTTTCATCTGGCTCGCCATCGAGCCCAGGTGCCGGGGGATGCGCAGAAGGCGTTCGAAGAGGACCTGCTCGCGGTGTTTGCCCAGGATCAAAAGATCGCAGCCTGCGGCAACTCCTACAGGAGATCGGTGTAGGAGCTGCCGCAGGCTGCGATCTTTTGCTCTGTTCTTTTGCCGTTGCCGGACCGTTCTGGCATCCTGCGCCTCCATTTTCTGACCCGGCCCCGCCTCCCGGCACGCAAACCATGACTTCCCCAGAAAAAACCCCGCGCCACAACGACCTGATCTACGGCCTCGACGACCGCCCGCACCTCACCGCCACGGTGTTCGCCGCCCTGCAACACGTGCTCGCCAGCTTCGTCGGCATCATCACCCCGACGCTGATCATGGGCAGTGCCCTGGGCTTGCAGAGTGAAATCCCCTACCTGATCAGCATGGCGCTGTTCGTCTCCGGCCTCGGCACTTTCGTCCAGGCGCGGCGTTTCGGTCCGGTCGGTTCGGGCCTGTTGTGCCTGCAAGGCACCAGTTTCTCGTTCATCAGCGTGATCCTCAGTGCCGGTTTCATGGTCAAGGCCCGGGGCGGCGGCACCGATGAAATCCTCTCGACGATCTTCGGCGTGTGCTTCTTTGCCGCCTTCATCGAAGTGGTCTTGAGCCAGTTCATCGGCAAGCTGCGGATGCTGATCACCCCGGTCGTGACCGGCACCATCATCACCCTGATGGGCCTGTCGTTGATCAAGGTCGCCATGACCGACATCGCCGGCGGCTTCGGCGCACCCGACCTCGGCGCGGCCAGTCACCTGGGCCTGGCGGCACTGGTGCTGGGCACCATCGTGGTGTTGAACCGGGTGGACGTGCCGTTTCTGCGCCTGGGCGCGATCGTCATCGGCCTGACCCTCGGCTACGTCGTCGCCTGGCTGCTGGGCCACGTCGATTTCGCCAGCCTGCCCGCCGTGCCGCTGATGAGCGTGCCGGTACCGTTCAAGTATGGTTTTTCCTTCGACTGGGTGGCGTTCGTCCCGGTGGCGGTGATTTTCCTGGTGTCGCCGCTGGAAGCAGCTGGTGACCTGACCGCCAACTCGATGATTTCCCGGCAACCGGTCAAGGGCCCGGTGTACATTCGCAGGATCAAGTCCGGTCTGTTGGCCGACGGCCTCAACTCGGCCATGGCCGCAGTGTTCAACAGCATGCCAATGGTGACCTTCGCGCAGAACAACGGGGTGATCCAGTTGACTGGCGTGGCCAGTCGTTACGTGGCGTTTTTCATTGCCGGCCTGCTGGTCATACTGGGGCTGTTCCCGATGATCGGCGCGGTACTGCAGCTGATGCCCAAGCCGGTGCTGGGCGGTGCCGAGCTCGTGATGTTCGGCACCGTCGCCGTGGCCGGGATCAAGATCCTCGCCGAAGCCGGACTGCATCGACGCAACATGCTGATCGTGGCGATTTCCATCGGCATGGGCCTGGGTGTGGCGGCGGTACCGGAGGTGTTGCGCGAGCTGCCCAAGGCGCTGCACAACATTTTCGAATCGCCGATCACCGTCGGTGCACTGTGCGCCATCGTGCTGAATATCTTCCTGCCTGAAGAATTCATCGAACTGGAAGAAGACGATTTCGATCCGGAAGCCTCGATCCTCCAGGTCATGGAGAACCCCGACGTGCCGACCAGGCTTGAACCCGCAGCGAAAGCAGCTGCCACACAGTAGACCACCAAGGCTTCAGGGCTGGACCGCTGATGGCACAGCCCATCTACAAACAGGAACACCTCCATGCGCAGCGCGGATCCCTGTGGGAGAGAGCTCGCTCCCACAGTGGTCATGTGGTGAAACGAACGCCGGGTTTGGCCCGCTCATCCACCGTCAATTCGAACACATCCGGACGCGCATAGTGACCGACTACGTCATAGTCGTATCGGGCGCGGATCAGGTCATCGGTGTCAATTTCAGCGCAAAGCAGACCAGGCCCATCCCGTAGCGGTCCGGCCAGGATATCCCCCATCGGCCCGATGATCACGCTGCCACCGGCAATCAACGGCCGGTCCGCCGGCCAGTTGGCGATCTCCAGCCCCAGGGCTTGCGGCGAATCCTGGACCTGGCACGCGCTGACCACGAAGCAGCGCCCCTCGTGGGCAATATGGCGCATGCTCACCTGCCACATCTCCCGCTCATCCACGGTCGGCGCGCACCACACCTCCACGCCTTTGGCGTACATCGCGGTGCGCAGCAGCGGCATCATGTTTTCCCAACACACCAGCGCGCCGATCCGTCCGACCTGGCTGTCGAGCACCGGCAAGGTGGAACCGTCGCCCATGCCCCAGATCAGCCGTTCGGTGCCGGTCGGCATCAGCTTGCGGTGCTTGGCGAGCAATCCGGCCTGGGGGTCGAAATACAGCGCGGTGCAATACAAGGTACTGCCGGCGCGCTCGATCACGCCGATCACCAGGTTGGCCCCGGTGCGCGCCGACAGCCCCGCCAGTGCTTCGGTCTCGACGCCAGGCACATCGATGGCGTTGGCGAAATAGCGGGCAAAGGCCTCGCGCCCCTGGGGCAAGCGATAACCCAGTTGAGTGCCGAACCCCTCGCCCTTGGGATAACCGCCCAAGAGTGCTTCGGGCATGACCACCAGCGCGGCGCCGGCTTCGACGATCGCCCTTTCATACGAAAGGATCAGTTCCAGGGTGTCGGCCTTGCCACCGGGCAAGGCACCGATCTGCAGGGCGGCAACGATTGACTTGGGCATTTGCGGTGACTCCGTTGGCATGAGGTGTTGCTCATTCTCGGCCGACATCGGATCATCAATAAAGAGCAACTCACTGCTGAATGATATGAACCACATGAATATCGCCTCCCTCGATCTCAATCTGCTCAAAGTCTTCGAAGCCCTGCATGAAGAATCCAGTGCCAGCCGCGCGGCAATGCGCCTGGGGGTGACGCAATCGGCTGTCAGCGCAGCTTTACGGCGTTTGCGCGAGGTGTATGGCGATCAGTTATTCGTGCGCACCGGTCGCGGCCTGGCACCCACGCTTAAGGCCAACCAGTTGAAGCCGGTGCTCAGCGAGGCCCTGAACAAATGCCGGCAGAGCCTGGCGATGGTCGATCCGATGGCCAACCATTTCGAAGGCCGCTCCGTGACCCTGGGGCTTTCGGATGATTTCGAGATCGCCTACGGCCGGCGCCTGATCGAGGAAATTGCCCGGTGCGCGCCCGGACTGAGGCTGATTTTTCGCCAGACCCACAGCCAGATCGTCGCCCAGGCCCTGATGGAACGCAGTATCGACCTGGCGATCACCGCCGGCGGCTTTGCCGAGCGTCTGCTCAGCCGACAGGTGCTGGGTGAGGGAGATTATTTGTGTCTGGTCGACCCGATCAGTCTGACCGTGGGACAACAGGCCATCAGCCTCGAGGAGTTCGTCGCACGTGAGCACATTCTGGTGTCGTCGGGCGGCTTTATCGGGATCACCGACGAGGGCTTGGCGGCGCTGGGCCTGAGTCGACGGGTCTGCGCCTCCACCACCCACTTTGCGGCGTTGCCGCACCTGCTCAAGGGCAGCCAGGCGGTGGCAACCATCCCGGCGCACGCGGCCAGGAGCATCGCGGCACTCAGCGGCCTGGCACTGCTGCCCTGCCCCCTGGTGTTGCCGCGCTATCCGATCGAAATGGGCTGGCGGACTGGTGCCCAGCTGGATCCGGTGGTCATGAAAGTGCGCGAAGCGATTGTTGCCTGCTTCCTGTAGGAGCCGGCTTGCCGGCGAAGGCGGCTTTGAAAAGTGCATCGCACATTCGGGCCTCTTCGCTGGCAAGCCAGCTCCTACAGTGAATTGGGTACGGCCGTTGAGATTATTTGGCCGCCATCAGCCGATTGACTTCGCTGCGCACCATGTTCGAGAACTCCGGCGGCGACATGCCGTCCAGTTCGGCGCGGACCCACTCGGCCCACTTTCCCTTGCGCTTGGCGCGTTCGCCGAACAGGCGCGCGGCTTCGCCCTTGGCTTTGCCCAGGTTGTTTTGCCAAAGCTCGAACAGACGGGATTTCTCGTCTTCCAGCGCGGCGCGCTCGGCGAGGGGTTTGTCGGCCAGATTGAAACTCATGGGATTTTTCCTGCTGCGTAAATAGGCGACATCTTACACTGTAGGAAGAATCGCCCTGCTCTGGTTTTTCTGGCGGATCGAGCGAACAGGCAAAATCCCTGCAACTTTTTCCAGTGCCAGACACTCCATTGTTCACTGTCCAATCACCGCAAGGAGTACTTCAATGGCCCGCAAAACCGCCCTGCAAGCCGCCGAAGATCAAATCAAGGATCAAGCCTTCAGCGAGCTGCAGTCGCTGATCGAAGAATCTGAAAAACTGCTCAAGAGCAGTGCCTCACTGGTCGGAGAGGAAGCCGAAACCCTGCGTGGGCAAATCGCCCAGAAACTGCAACAGGCCCGGGACTCGGTCACCAGCGTCCGGCAGCGGGCCACCCCGGCGGTCGATGCCACCGAAAGCTACATTGGTGGTCACCCGTGGCAAACCGTGGCGGTTTCCGCCGGTTTCGGGCTGGTAGTCGGCCTGCTACTGTCTCGCCGCTGACCCGCTGTTCCCTGTGTAGGAGCGAGCTTGCTCGCGAAAAACTCGAGGACGCCTCGGGGCATCAGGTGCCCCGCGTCATCGTTGGCCACCATCGCGAGCAAGCTCGCTCCTACAAACCGGCCAGCTCCCGCAGCTTCGCCAGCTCCGAGGCCTCCAGCGCAATGCCCTCGGCCTGGGACCTGGCACGCTGATTGTGGCGCCGATCCCCCGGCAAGCGCTTGAGCCCCACGCCATGCATCTGTCGCACCAGCTCCTGACTGCGTTCGGCAAACCCCTGCCCCGCCGCCTTGCTCGGATCGATCACGATCAGCAACTGCCCAGTCCACGGCGTCTTGGCACCGGGATGGCTTTTCCAGTCGAACTCGAAGGAAAAATTACCCCCGGTCAAGGCAGCCGCCAACAACTCCACCATCATCGACAGCGCTGAACCCTTGTGCCCGCCGAACGGCAGCAATGCGCCCCCTTCGAGGATCGCCTTGGGATCCTGGGTCGGTTGACCAAGGCTGTCGACGCCCATGCCCGGCGGCAAACGTTCGCCCTTGCGCGCGGCAATCTGCACATCGCCATGGGCAATGGCGCTGGTGGCCAGGTCGAAGACGATCGGATCGCCGTCGGCTCGCGGGGCGGCAAAGGCAATCGGGTTGGTGCCGAACAGCGGCCGATCGGCGCCATGGGGCACCACGCACGTCATGCTGTTCACCACGCTGAGCGCGACCAAACCTTCATAGGCGAAGGGCTCGACGTCCGGCCACAAGGCCGCGAAGTGATGGGAGTTACGGATCGCCAGCACCGCGATGCCGGCGCTGCGAGCCTTCTCCACCAGCAGCGGGCGCGCGGCCGCCAGGGCCGGTTGGGCAAATCCGTTACCGGCGTCGACCCGGACAAACCCGCTTGCCACATCCTCGACCACCGGAACGGCCTGGCCATTGACCCAACCGCTTTGCAGGGTCGAGACATAACCGGGAATGCGGAACACGCCATGGCTGTGGGCACCATCGCGTTCGGCACCGGCGCAGTTTTGCGCCAGCACCCGGGCGACGTCGCCAGAGGTGCCATGACGCAGGAAGATCTGCTCAAGCAATGCCGTCAGCTGGTCGAGGGACAGGTTTTGCGAAGCAACGGTGGATACAGGATCGTGTGGCGCGGACATCTGAAGCTCCAGACTAATTATTTTTTGGAGGGGGCAACAGCGTAGCTAGACCGCCGATTAACAACGCGCCACCAGTGACCTGTCAACCTTTCCATAGCAGGCATCTGCACGAATCCCCTGGCCCCGTGCGTTAACTATCTACCACCCGCGCCACAGCACCGACTTTTAGTCTCGACACTCAAACCCTATGCGCCCGCAGCCGCGCCCTATTTGAGATTCGACGATGCCTACACCTAGCGTCCCACTGCTTTTTCCCGAAGCCTTGAAGTCCCCCGGGTTCTGGGTCGACCTGGGCAAAACCCATGGACTTACGCAAAAGGATTTCGAATGGTTCAGTCACCTGGAACTGGCCACCCAGTCCTCGCGCAGTCAACAGCGCCCGCCGATGCTCGCCGAAAGTATCCTGCTGACTATCAAAGGTTATGCCCCGACACCCTTGGCCGGCAGTTTCGTGTTGAGCGACACCCCGGACGATAAAGGGCTGATTCTCTATACGCCCTATGGCGGCATCAGGAAGCTCGACAGTCGCGAAACCTTGATCGATGAGCTCGAAAAACAACTGAACCCCGCGACCGAAGACGACGATCTACTCGCGTTCATGTCGCTGGCCCGGCGCAAGACACTCGCAGCAACCAGGCACATTAAAGTGAGCTTCGAGGCCATCGAGGGTGAAGTGTTTGAGCATCAGCGAAACGCCCTCATCGCTAACCAGGGGCTGAATGATCAAGCCTTGCTCGACGAATTAAGTGAACTGCCGACACTCGAATCGCTGCTCGACACCCTTCTCGATGAGCTGCTGGGCTCATCGTTTCCGGGGTTGGAGCAGAGTCTGACCCGGGTCAACTTTTACGCCACCTCTCCCACCGAGCAAGACAATCCACCTGTACGGCGCTGGCTCCAATCCATGTCTTTGAGTGCCGCAGTGCTGTCGTACTACCGCGACCAGCGGTGGCCTGCGGGGCAGGAGCCTGAATTTTTCCACCCCAAAAGAACGCCACAGGGTAACGACCAGCAACACTGGGAAACTGCCGTCAAAACCGCTTCCGGCAAACTCATCAGCCTGCTTTCGCGGCAGGTCGAGCGCTTTTGGAGTGGCGGCAGCGCCGACGGTGCGACGCGTCGCGAGTTTTTCGCCCGAGCCATTCGCGAACAGGCGCGGGCAGATATTGTGCTCAAGCGCGAAGCCGAAATCATCACTGCGCAACAAAGCACCGCCTTGCACACACTGATTCAACCGGCTGCCGGCACGGCCCGCAGCCCAACGCTGGAGACCGTGCGACTGTGGGAATACCAGGCCAATTACGTAGAACTGGCGGGGTCGCTGATGATCAGCCACGCCAACGCCTACCTCTACACCCCGACTCAAGGGCTGCAGGTGTTGGCAGATTACAAGGACTTGAAAGACACCTTGCTGAGTAAGTTCAAAGCCAGCGGTCACGAGGACGAAATCTACGGCCTCCTGAGCCTGGAGGAGCGTAACCGCTTTATCGGCTTCAATCAGCCGCAAGTCACCGGAGAAGTGGTGTCCGGGGCAATATTCACGACGCTGTTCGAAGCGATCATCCGTAAACAGCTGCAAAACCTGGAATACGTCCTGCAAGTGTTTCGTCACAGCGACGGCACCGTCGACATCCATGCCTTGTTCGACAAGGCGCTGGATATACGCGCCATGATCAGCGAGCGCTTACTCGCACTGGAGGCCAATGGGCGCTGGAGCACCCGGCCGGTGTTAACGGGCTCCCAGCAACCGTCCACGGTGTTGGCGGATAAAGCCGCTGCCTTCGAAAAAACCTTCAACGACGTTGAATCGGCGATCAAGACGGAGTTTGCGGCGCAACCGCTGGCCTCGCAGGCGGTGCAGCAGACCTACCTTGCGAACATGAAACCCCGCTTGGCCCACGCTCTTTCTGTGGGTCTTCGCGGGGAAGCCAATCTGCGAGTGATCAATTCAACGCTCCGCAAAGCCGACCGGGCGATCGTCGATACGATATTCAACCCTGATCAGCCTGAGCGGAAAAACCGCCGCGCGCTCAATGGATTCCGGCCCGATGCCTACAAACTGGTCCTGGAATGCTCCGGCGAACAAAACGTCCTGCCGCTGGCCAATTGCGTCGTGCTGACCGAGCGTGGCGGACTCGACCCCCAGCATTCGGGGCGGGCCATTTTGTGGACACCGGCCGAGGGACTGGAAGTCTTCAACCATGTCAGCGACTTGAAACGGGTGCTGAACCAGCGCTTGCTCGACCCTCTGCAACGCTTGGCATTGCTGGAAAACCTCACGCCCACCCAACGTAAATTCCATCGACGTTACTCACTCGGGTCACTGCGGCTGATTGAAGGCAATGTCCTGCACGAGCTGGCGCAATCGTCCATTGAGCGTTTTTTGGCAGGCTGCGAATACGTGCGCTCGCAATCACTGACATCGGCGCAACAGGTCACCGCGCTCGAGCAGTTGGCACAAACGGTCAGCGATACCAATTTGCACAGGGCCGCAGCCATCGCCCGGGCCATCAACCACCAGCAATCCTTGCCGGCGTGGCTGGGCATGGCCGGCGTCGACGAACAGCAATTGCACATCGAACTGCTGGAGCAATACCGCCACAACGTCACCGACGACAAGGATTACCTGCACGGGCTGCCAACCCTGCGCACCTTTGTACATGGTCGATTGAAATCGTTGCTCGGTAGCCGATTCCCCACTGCAGTACTGGACCCCGACAACATCGCGATCACTCCCAACCTGGCCCTGGCTGGCCCCTCCCGAACCCTGACCGAGTTTGCCTTGAACCATGTCAGCGTTGCTCAAGGCACTGGGTTCACGATTAGGTCAAGCGAACGGGAGCCGCTTCCTCAAGGCCTGGACCAAAGTGCCATCCGGCAACTTTTGTTGTCACTCGACGTCCAGACAGCCTTTGCTAAACAAGTGACAGGCAAGCTCCTGGAAGACAGCGACGAAGCCGCTACCCGCAAGCAACGTTTCATGCTTCAACTGCCCTGGCAATTGATGCAGCATGCCCATGCACTGCACCTTCAACAGCGGCTGTCTTCCACGGCGTTCGATTTGATCCGGCAAGTGCTGGATATGCCAGACAGCCTGGCCCGCGCATCGGTGCAAGGTGCTCACGCCCTCGTTCGACCGCTGGAATTGATCAAGACCGCCGGTGGCAACGCCACTGCAACCCTGGGGCTGTACCTGATCGGCCCCGGCCCCGGGCAGGAAGGCCCGCAAGTGTTGTATACGCCTTACCATTCAGGCTCGGTGTTCACCGAGTTCGAGAATGAGGCGAGCCTGGTCTCGGCGTTCTGTAAAATCGGACCGCTACAGGACTTGCTGATTCGCCGCCTGCCGGAGGATCAGCGAACGCTGTTCAGCAACTTGCTCCAGGACACCGTCGGGCAACCCAGCGAGATCACCCTCGCGTCCTCCCCGCTCGAAGGCAACCTGCTGGCGCAGCTATTTACCGACAACGTCACGCTGATATCGCACCTGCTTGGCAGTCAGTCGGAAATCACCGCTCAGGCGGAATGGGAGGCGGCGAAAAACCTGTTCAGCAAGGGCATCAAACTGGTCGCGGGCCTGTTACCTGGCAAACTCGCCTATGGGCCGTTCCTGTGGCATAGCTACAAGCACTTCAAGGATTCCGCCGAAGCCTTGCAGGAGCACCACTGGAAACAGGCGTTGCAGGAGTTCATTGCCGGCGCCGTGCAAATGGTCTCGCTGGGGCGCTTGTCGCTGCACGCCTCGACCGAGGCCGTGCCCGCCACGGTGGAAACAGAACCTGTGAAGACCGATCTGGCCTCTGCGCAGTGGTCACAATTAAAGCCGACCGCACCGGCACGCACCTTGCTGCAACCCTTCGAAGCCACGACCGTGGCATTGAAGGATCTGGTTAAAAACCAGGCGGATGGCACCTACGATGATTCCATCGGCAAACTTCGCTATGCGGCGATCGCCGGGAAGGTTTATCGCGTCGCCAAACCCGGCGCCGTCTGGCGCATCACCAAGACCCTGGTAGACGGCCCTGGGCTGCGCAGTACGCCGAGCCAGCAACTCGTCATCGATCCGGACCGGCATACCGTGCACTACGGCAAGGCCGTGTCGAAGATGATCAACGAATACACAGCAAGCCGTGAAGTCAGCCGAATCCTGAACATCGAAGCCGTCGGCATGGAGCAGATCCGGGCTCGTCACCCGGCAAAAGCCAGTCAAATCGTGAAGGCCATCGATTTGGCCCGTTATTACGCCTTCAACAGCTTGCACAATCTCGCGCAGGCCCGGCACCTTGTTAAGGGCACCCGGCTGGACGGTTTATTCAAAATCGTCTTTGATGTCAAAGACGTCGATACCGACCTGCTCGACAAGATAAAAAAGGCGATCACGCCGATCTGCACGGCACTTGTCGACCCGGATGATGACTTGATGAACACCGAACGCTTTGTCGTCGGCTCCACCAAAGACCCGCAGGACGTGTTGATCGCCTTCGTGATCGACGAGGATTCACGCAGACATGTGCATTTCACCCAGCGGTTTTTCGATCAACAACTCGGCCAATACAACGCTTGCCTGACCGAACCCTTCGATGTCGACGGACATGCACAGGCCGCCACTCTGATTCATGAATTCTCGCACGCCATTACCCAAAGCGCAGATATTGCCTATCTTGAAGCGAGGCGCCCCTTCAGCGACCTGATCAGCTCGATCACCAGCTTTGGCGCCTCTTTGAAAACCCGGCAGGAACGCTATCAACGCGAAGCGCTGTCCCTGGCGACCCCGAGGGATGAACTCTTCGCCCGCTGGAGCAACGAATTGCAGGAATGGATCAGCCTGGACTCGATTCCCGGCGCCGAAAACGCGGGCAAGGCCATCCTGAAGATTACTGGCTGCAAGAAAATGGCAGACGCTCGAAGCGCCTTCAGGAACCCGGTCAACGCGGATCTGCGCATCGACACCATTTTGCGCAACGCCGACTCGATTGCGTATCTGATCTGCCAAATGGGCCGACAACTCGATCCCGTGCCCGTATCCACCCCCTGAACGCCATAAAAATGCGCAGAACCTGAGTTTTGCGCATTGCGCTTGTCCGGGCCCGAATCGAAAATAATTACACTTTGATGGGTAATTGCCATGATCGATGTTTCTCGCAGACTTCCCTCAAGGTTAGAATGCGCGAAATCAGGATGAGTCAATGACCGACACCCCACTCTCGCCAGCCCAATATGACGCCATCACCGATGCCGCTGCGCATTGGTGCATGCGCCTGCATGCCCCTGACTGCACGGCGCAGGAGCGCCAGGCGTTCGAACAATGGCTAGACGTTCATCCACTGCATGCGTCCGAATACGAGGCCATGCTCGAGATCTGGGAAGTGGCTGGCGACCTGCCGCGTCCGGAAACGGTTGTGCCCCTGGTTCGCGCCAGGCCGCAGACGCCTTGGCGGGCCTTCGGCATGGCCGCCGCCGTGTGTGCGCTGGCCTTGCCGTTGGCGGCCTACAGCGGTTGGAACATGGGCTGGTTGCCTGACTCGTATGAGCATTTCGAGGCGACCGACAACGTTCGCCAGGTCACTCTCAAGGACGGCAGCAAGGTCGAACTGAACCTGGGCACCGAGCTGACGTACAGCAACTACAAGGATCAGCGTCGGGTCACCTTGAAAAAAGGCGAGGCCTTCTTCAGTGTCAGTCACGACGCCAGCCACCCTTTCGTCGTCAAGGCCGCCGAAGGCAAGGTCCGGGTCACCGGCACCCGCTTCAATGTCTGGATGTATGAAGACCAGGTGAAAGTGAACCTGGTCGAAGGCTCGGTACTGGTCAGCAGCAACGATGACCTGCCGGGTGATGGGCTACGACTCGGCCCGGCCATGCAGGCCAGCTTTCGCCATGGCGACCTGATTCCGCGGATCAGCCAGACCTACGACGACGACAATTCCCTGGCCTGGCTCAACGGCAAGCTGGTCCTCGATGACCTGGCGCTGAGCGAAGCGCTGCCGCTGATCAATCGCTACCTGCAAACCCCGGTGCAGGTGGCCGACAATGCCACTGGCGCGATCCGCATCGGCGGCATCTACAACATCCGCGAGCTCAACACCCTGGTGGCGACCCTGCCCAAGGTGCTGCCGGTGTACCTGACCCGCAACAAGGACGGCAACCCGATCCTGAACGCCATCCCGCAGCAACCGCCGAAAAGCTGAAGGCCGCCACCCTGACGGGGTGCGGCCTTCATTGTTTGCCTCACATGCCAGCGATTCTACTGCGCGGCCACCTTCCCGGCCTTGTCATCCTGCTCGTGGATCGTCTGCGCCTGGTAGTGCGGATCGGAGGTGATCTGTTGCTCAGTGAACGGCAACACACTCAACTGCTTGTGCGAAAACGCCAGCGTCTGGTCCCGGGCGTACTTCGACGCCGGGTCGCTGGACAGCGAAAACGCCAACAGGCCTTTGGCCTGCGGGCCCTTTTCATCGAAGGTCACCACCTGCAGATAGCTGGTGCCGCTGACCACTTCGCGTTTGCCATCGGTGCGGGGCACGCTTTGAATGGCGTTGTATACCCCCAGCGTGCCCGGCCCGCCATGGATCGGCGTCTGCTGGCCGCCGCTGCTGACCACCTGGATGTCACCCCAATGGCTGTTCTGGTTGAGCCCTGACGCCTTGACCTGCTCGATCGAGGCCAGCATGGCCTGGCGCAGCGCTTGCGCCACCTGCGCACGATCGACCGCCAGGCCGCGCGGGGTGTGTTGCGGGTCCAGTGGATCGAACGCCACACGCCAGACATCAGGCGCCTGCTCCAGAGCCTCCATGACATTCTGGAAGTGCACGAAGCCAAGGCCGCTGTCGAGATTGGCCTTGCGATCCCAAGCCTTGAGACTGGCACACAGCGGCGCCAGGGTTTTCCCATCGCTGCCCAGGTCCGCCGCGCAGAACTGCAGCAGGTCGGGCATCACTTGCGCTGCCTGATACACCTGGTCATCCAGCACCATGTGCTGCAAATCGGCTGCGGCGACCGGACCGGCCTTGGCCAGCGTTCCCAGGCGATCCAGGGCAAAACGCGAGCGCAGTCCCAGGGGCTGGCCGTCCTGGCTGATCAAGGGTGAGAAGCCGGTCAGCGGTTGCGCCGGATTGGCCATCCACGCCGAATCGTTGGAGTGCTGCACGAAGTCCTTGCGCAACAGTTGCGGCAACTGGTCCGCGGCAAAAATACCGGGTTGCGCGGCCCGGGGGTCAATGTCCCAGGCACAGGCGCTGTTGGAACCGTCGAGCACGATCAACTGCAGGCCGATCCGCGGATCGCTGCACTGGGCCAGCTTCGCCGCACTCACGTTCGGCACCACCGACAGGTTCATGTACAGCGTTTGCCCCTGATCGTCCGCTGCCAGCGTGTTGACCCACGGGATGCCCTGGATCTGGTGCACCGAGGCCTGGAACTCCTTGAGGCTGCCGGCACGATTCATCGCGTACCACTGTTGCAGCACCCGGTCATTGTCCAGGTTGGCGTCGCGCAGGCTGTAGGCAAACTGCCGATCCCAGTCGAGCTTGCCCGGCCATTGCACAATCGGGCCGAATTGCGAGCTGTAGACCACATGGGAAACGGCCTTGACCGAGCCATCCGCTTGCTTGACGTCGACCGTCAGGGTCTGCTTGTTCATGGGCAGCGACTTGCCGTCGAGCAGATAGCGGGTTGGATCCTTGGGGTCCAATTGCAGGCGATACAAGGTGAAGTGCTTGGACGAGTCCACGGTGTGGGTCCAGGCCAGATGCTGGTTGAAGCCGATGTTGATCAGCGGCAGGCCAGGCAACGCGGCGCCCATCACATCCAGTTTGCCGGGGATGGTCAGGTGCATTTGATAGAAGCGCATCCCGCCGACCCAGGGGAAATGCGGATTGGCCAGCAACATGCCGCGACCATTGAAGGATCGATCGCTACCCACCGCCACCGCGTTGCTGCCGCGGTCCAAGGCAAAACGCTGCATACGCAGGTCCGCCACTTGGAACGCTGCCTGTTTGCCGTCATTGCCGGCGACCGCAGCCGGCGGCGTGGCGCCCGCCAGCGCTTCGGCGAACTGCCCGACGCCACCTTCCACCAACAGGCGGCGGGTCAGCTTGACCAGGTCCATGGCAGTGATTTCCCGCACCCAGTCGCCCTGGCACTGCGCCGGCAGCCCCTGGGCCCGACGCTCGCTCAGGGCGCGGTTGTAGCCGGCCACATAACCTTCGACCAGCCCGCGTACTTCAGGGGTTTGCGCCTGCCAGAACCCGGCCACGGCCTGCGGGGTGTTCAACCAATTGAAAAAAAGATCGCTGACCTGGTTTTCGCGCTCCTCGACCGTCAGTTGGTCGGGACCAAAAAACCGCGAACGCTGACCGTTCACCGTAACGATCTCATTGGCCAGCAAACACAGGTTATCCTGAGCGTAGGCATAGCCGATGCCGTAACCGAGGCCCCGCTCGTCCGCGGCGCGGATATGGGGCACGCCAAAACTGGTCCGGCGGATATCGGCACTGGCCTGCTCCAGCTGACTGCGCGCATTCGCCGCAAGACTCAGCCCCAGAAACACACCCGCCAGGCTCAACCTGGTCAACTGGCTGGAAATAATCACATTCGCTCCTGATCGAAAAACGAGGGTCACAGTTCTGCGTACTGACACGCACTGCGCATCCTGTTAGGGACGAAACAAACGAGAAAAATTTAGGAGACTGGATGGCGGTCCCGGGCCGCACTGCAAAGGCGCCTGACGCAGCGATCACACAATGATGACGAAATTTCTACATTTAAGTCTTCATGATTTGTGAAGCTCATACGTCTTGTTTTGTAAGAGCGCCCAATTTTTCCCGATCAGGCTCTGAAAAGGAGTTTTTGCAATGTACAACTCGCAACTGCCAACGGACGGTAGCAACGCGCCAAAGGGCAGGGTCAGTGTTTTCGACCAACCTGCCGAGCGCAACGGCAACGAGCGGATCCGCGTCCTGCTCAAGAGCTTTGGCTTGCGGACCAGCCTGATTCGCCTCAAAGTCATCGACGCCCTGCTGTCCGCCGCCGAAAACGACCGCAGCCTGGGCGTGCGCGGCGTGCACACCCACTTGCTGGAGCTGGACATTCCCCTGTCGTTTCTGAGTGTGCGCGAAGTGTTGAAACGCCTGTGCAGCGAAGGCGTGATCGTCCTCAATGCGGATAAAAGCTACAGCCTCCACCCCCGGGCCGCCGCCCTGCTGCACAACGACTGATCAAGCCAGGGCCGGAGCCACCGCTCAGGGCTTGACCTTACGGCGCATCACGCCGTTGATGACCACCACGACCACCGCCACGCCAATGGCGATGTACTGGAACAGTTTTTCGCTGATGACGCCGGTGTTCTGCAAATAAGAAAGGCCAAACATGGTCCCCAGTACCACGAGGGAGATCAGAATCGAGTATTTCAAACGTTGCGACTGAGTCATTGGCAATTCCTGAACCTGAAAAATGTATCTGCTGTGTTCCCCTTCACATGCCAGACCGGCTGCGAAGGGGGGCTCATGTTACCGCCGATGAAGATTTTTAGCTTTATCACGGCGATGGCGTCCTCGAATATTGCATCGCGTTTTCGGGCCTCTTCGCTGGCAAGCCAGCTCCTACAATGGTTTGCGCTGGTCGCCGCGGACCTGTAGGAGCCCGGCTTGCCGGCGAAGGCGGCCTCGAATATTGCATCGCGCTATCGGGCCTCTTCGCTGGCAAGCCAGCTCCTACAATGATTTGCGCTGGTCGCCGCGGACCTGTAGGAGCCCGGCTTGCCGGCGAAGGCGGCCTTGAATATTGCATCGCGCTATCGGGCCTCTTCGCTGGCAAGCCAGCGCCTACAATGGTTTGCGCTGGTCGCCGCGGACCTGTAGGAGCCCGGCTTGCCGGCGAAGGCGTCCTCGAATATTGCATCGCACTATCGGGCCTCTTCGCCGGCAAGCCAGCGCCTGCAATGGTTTGCGCTGGTCGCCGCGGACCTGTAGGAGCCCGGCTTGCCGGCGAAGGCGGCCTTGAATATTGCATCGCGCTATCGGGCCTCTTCGCTGGCAAGCCAGCTCCTGCAATGATTTGCGATGGTCGCCGCGGACCTGTAGGAGCCCGGCTTGCCGGCGATGGCGTCCTTGAATATTGCATCGCGCTATCGGGCCTCTTCGCTGGCAAGCCAGCTCCTGCAATGATTTGCGCTGGGCACCGCGGACCTGTAGGAGCCCGGCTTGCCGGCGAAGGCGGCCTTGAATATTGCATCGCGCTATCGGGCCTCTTCGCTGGCAAGCCAGCTCCTACAATGATTTGCGCTGGTCGCCGCGGACCTGTAGGAGCCCGGTTTGCCGGCGAAGGCGTCCTTGAATATTGCATCGACCTTTCGGGCCTCTTCGCCGGCAAGCCGGCTCCTACAATGGTTTGCGCTGGTCGCCGCGGACCTGTAGGAGCCCGGCTTGCCGGCGAAGGCGGCCTTGAATATTGCATCGCGCTATCGGGCCTCTTCGCTGGCAAGCCAGCTCCTACAGAGGAATGCGTACAGCTTATGAGGCCGTACAGCTCTGTAGCACTTCGAAACAAACCTTGAATATCCGCCGGCAAAAACCCGTCAGAATGTATTCCTTTGCCCGCAATCCGAGACCCTTCTGTCATGCGAACCCATTTCCGTCTGGCTGCCTTGGGCGCCCTGTTCATTTCCTCCCTGGCCCAGGCCGCCGACCTGATCCCGATCGAGGTCCATCGGGATGCTAATTGCGGTTGCTGCAAGAAATGGATCAGCCATCTAGAGGCCAATGGCTTCAAGGTCGAGGACCACGTCGAAAGCAACATGAGCGCGTTCAAGCAACAACACGGTGTGCCACCGCGCCTGGCGTCCTGCCATACCGGCTTGATCAACGGCAAATTCGTCGAAGGCCACGTGCCGGCCGATCAGGTGCTGGCCCTGAGCAAGCGCGATGACCTGCTGGGCGTTGCCGCCCCGGGTATGCCAATGGGGTCGCCGGGCATGGAAATGGACGGCATGAGCGATGCCTATCAAGTGATAGGCCTGAAAAAGGACGGTACCGATGTGGTGGTGGCGGACTACCCCGCCCATTGATTGTCGGCGTCTACTTCGGCTTGTTCCTGGCGGCGTTTGGAGCCGCGACCTTGCTGCCCCTGCAGTCCGAAGCCCTGCTGGTCGGGCTGATCCTCAGCGATCGCTACTGGTTGTGGTCGCTGCTGGCGGTCGCCACCCTGGGCAACGTCCTCGGTTCGCTGGTGAACTGGTGGCTGGGGCGCGCCATCGAGCGCTTCCAGGATCGGCGCTGGTTTCCGGTCAGCCCCAAACACCTGGAACACGCCCGCCGTCATTATCAACGTTACGGCCACTGGTCGCTGCTGCTCAGTTGGCTGCCGGTGATCGGCGACCCACTGACCCTGGTGGCCGGCGTCATGCGCGAACCCCTGGGGCGCTTCCTGCTGATCGTGACCCTGGCCAAGGGCGCCCGGTATGGCGTACTGGCGTTGGCCACCCTGGGGTGGATGGGTTGAACCAAGTGCCGCGACGGTTGCCTGTTTAATGTCGCCCTAATCGTGCCGGTCCAGCATCGGCGGATTTTCAACGGAGTTCATCCATGCCCCTAACCCGCTCAAGCTGGCTGTCCGCCCTGCTGCTGACCGCCGCCCTGCCCGCCATCGCAGCCGAAGGGCCGGCCTACGGCCCCGAACTGCAAGGCTTCGAATACCCCTACACGGTCAAGCATTTTGCCTTCGAGTCCCAGGGCAAATCTTTGCAAATGGGCTACATGGACGTCGCCGCCCATGGCAAGGCCAACGGCCGCAGCGTGGTGCTGATGCACGGCAAGAATTTCTGCGGCGCCACCTGGGAAACCTCGATCAAGGCCCTGAGCGATGCCGGCTACCGGGTCATTGCCCCGGACCAGATCGGTTTCTGTACGTCCAGCAAACCGGACCATTATCAATACACTTTTCAGCAACTGGCGAGTAACACCCAGCAACTGCTCAAGGCCCTCGGCATCCAGAAAGCCACCCTGCTGGGGCACTCCACCGGCGGCATGCTCGCCACCCGCTACGCGCTGCAGTATCCCGAACAGGTCGAACAGCTTGCGCTGGTCAACCCGATCGGCCTGGAAGACTGGAAAGCCCTCGGAGTCCCCTATCGGACAGTGGACCAATGGTACGAGCGCGAACTGAAACTCAGCGCCGAAGGTATCCGCAACTACGAGCGTGCCACCTACTACGGTGGCCGCTGGAAACCCGAGTTCGATCGCTGGGTGGACATGCTCGCCGGGCTGAACAAAGGCCCGGGACATACGCAGGTGGCATGGAACTCGGCGCTGATCTACGACATGATCTTCACCCAGCCGGTGTACTACGAATTCCCCAACCTGAAGATGCCAACCCTGCTGTTGATCGGCACGTCCGACACCACCGCCATCGGCAGCGATATTGCGTCGCCGGAGGTCAAGGCGAAAATCGGCCACTACAACGTACTTGGCAAACAGGTGGCGAAACTCATACCCCAATCGACCCTGGTTGAATTCCCCGGCATGGGCCACGCGCCACAGATGGAAGAACCGGCGCAGTTTCACCAGGCCTTGCTGGGCTGGCTGGACAAACACAATCCCGTTCCTTGATGAGGTAAGGCTGATGGCGGTGCAGATTGCAGTGATCGACGATTGGCAGGATGTGGCCCGCGGCGTGGTGGACTGGTCGCCACTGGAGACCATCGGCCAGGTCGAGTTCATCCACGACTACCCTGCCGACAACGCCAGCCTGGCGGCGCGCCTGGGCGGGTTTGAAGTGATCTGTGTGATGCGCGAGCGCACCCGGTTCGACGAAGACCTGCTTCGACGCCTGCCGAACCTCAAATTGCTGGTCACCGGCGGCATGCGCAACGCCGCCCTTGACCTCAAGGCCGCCGCCGCGCTGGGCATCCTGGTCTGTGGCACCGACAGCTACAAGCATGCCGCGCCGGAACTGACCTGGGCTCTGATCATGGCGGCCACCCGCAACGTGGTGTTGGAAGCCAACGCCTTACGCGCCGGAAAATGGCAGCAAGGCCTGGGGGGCGACCTGCACGGCAAGACCCTGGCGATACTGGGGCTGGGCAGCATTGGTCAACGGGTTGCCCGGTTTGGCCAGGTATTCGGCATGCGGGTGATCGCCTGGAGCGAAAACCTGACCGCCGAACGCGCCGCCGAATCCGGTGTGACCCTCGTCAGCAAACAGGCCCTGTTCGAACAGGCCGACGTGCTCTCGGTGCACCTGGTACTCAGTGAGCGCAGCCGGGGATTGGTCGATGCCCAGGCGCTGGCCTGGATGAAGCCCACCGCGTTGCTGGTCAATACCGCCCGCGGGCCGATTGTCGATGAGGCAGCACTGATCAAGGCCCTGCAGAAACAACGCCTGGGTGGCGCCGCTCTGGATGTGTTCGAGCAGGAGCCCTTGCCTGAATATCATCCGTTCAGAACCTTGGACAACGTGCTGGCAACGCCCCATGTCGGGTACGTCAGCCAGCAGAACTACCATCTATTCTTTGCGCAAATGATCGAAGACATTCAAGCCTGGTCGGCGGGACAACCGATTCGGTTACTGAGCTGATAGCGCCCGGCGACTTGGACTTTTCTTGCAAGAATCGCCGGAAAAAAATGAATAAATGTCCACGCTGCGGTGTTTATGTTTCGCTTGAGGGGGATCCGCCCTTCGCAACGTTTTCGGTCCATTCGATGTCCCGCCCCGGAGCATTGCCCATGAATCGCCGCCTCTCGATCGTTACTGCCCCGCTGGTGCTTGCCGTCGCGCTGTCCGCTTCCCTGGCGTGGGCCAACGGCGAGGAAGATACCCCCGCCAAACCGCAGTGCCCTCGAGGGCAGGTGTTCGACAGCAAGGCGCAAAAGTGCGTCAAGCAAACCAGCATGCTCGTGCCGGACGCCGACCGTACCGATTACGCCTATCAACTGGCCAAGCATGGGCGCTACGAAGAAGCCCTGGCGCTGCTCGATACGCTCAAGGAACCCAACACCGCCAAGGCCCTGAACTATCGCGGCTACGCCACGCGTAAACTGGGGCGCACCGACGAAGGCATCGGTTATTACCTGCAGTCGGTCAAGCTCGATCCGCAGTACGCCAAAGTCCGTGAATACCTGGGCGAAGCCTATGTGGTAAAAGGCCGGCTCGACCTCGCCCATGAACAGCTGCAACAGATCCGGTCGATCTGCGGCAACACGACCTGCGAGGAGTACCAGGACCTGGCCGAAGCCATCAACGACTCATCGAAAACCTGACAACCGGGCGCACGGAGGTCTCTATCGCCAGCATTCAGGAAATAAGGGCAGAACTGGGCCAGCATCTGGCGCGTTTATGGCGCTATGGCCTGCTGTTGTCGCGACAACGGCACGTCGCCGAAGACCTGGTGCAGGCAACTTGCGTGCGCGCGCTCGAACGCGCGGCGCAATTTACCCCGGGCACCCGAATGGACCGCTGGCTGATGAGCATTCTGCATTCGATCTGGCTGAACGAAATCCGCACCCGTCGCGTGCATCAGGGACAGGGGCAGGTCGAGCCCGATAGCGCCTTGTCGTTTGACGGTGAATACGCGGCGCAGACCCACGTACTGGCGGCGCAGGTCATCCGCCGCGTCGACGCGCTGCCCGAAGCCCAGCGCGAAACGGTATTTCTCACATACGTCGAGGGCTTGTCCTACCGCGAAGTTGCCGAAGTCCTGCAAGTACCCATTGGCACCGTGATGAGCCGGCTGGCCACCGCGCGGGCGAAACTCGCCGAATATCCGCCACTGCACACGGTGCCCAACCCTTCCACCGGAGAACGTCGATGAACGCGATACCCTCGGATGAGCAATTGGTGGCCTACCTGGACAACCAGCTCGACGCCGATCAGCGCGCCCACATCGACGCGGCCATTGCCCAGGACCCGATGCTCGGCCTGCGCCTGCAATGGCTGGCCCGCAGCAGCCTGCCTTTCAAGGCCGCCTATGACGAGGTGGCTCGCCAGGCACCGGTGGACCGCCTGCAGGCCATGCTCGACACCTTGCCCGTGCCTGCCCGCCCAGCGCTCAGCCGTCGCTGGTTCCTGGCAGCGGCGGCCGGGCTGGTGGCGGGCGGCGTGGTCGCCGATCGCTTGTTCCTCGGCTGGCAGAGCAGTCAGCAAACCCATAGCTGGCGCGGGCTGGTGGCGGATTACATGGTGCTATACGTGCCGGAAACCCTCGACCATCTGCCCAATGACGAAGCGACGCAACGGGCGCAGCTGCAGACGATCGATGCGCGCCTGAGCCTCAGCCTTGTACCGGCAAAACTGGCCTTGCCCCGGGCCGAGTTCAAGCGCGCGCAAGTACTGGAATACGACGGCGTCGTCATCGCCCAAATTACCTACCTCGACCCGGTACACGGCCCCATGGCGCTGTGCGTCACCCATTCGAACAGCGGCAGCCGGCACTTCGCCCAGGAGCGCCGGCACGGGATGAACATTGTCTATTGGGCGGACATGCAACATGCCTGGATGCTGATCGGGCGCAACTCGATGGCAGACCTTGAGGCCATGGCCAAGCAATTGCGCACCCGATTGAGCGCCTGACCTGTAGGAGCTGCCGCAGGCTGCGATCTTTTGATCTTGCTTTTTAGAAGATCAAGATCAAAAGATCGCAGCCTTCGGCAGCTCCTACACAGAGCGGGGCAGCGTTCGCAGTTTCACCAGGTCCTGTGCCTTGGGAAACGCTTCCCCCGGCCCCTTCAGCAAGGTGTACTTCACCTTGTCGCCCACCAGGAAACACTCCTCTCCATCTGCCGTGATATTGGGCCCAATACGGATCGCCAACCTGGAACCGAACCCGTCATCGGGAAGGACCAGGGCAAAAGTGGCCGATATCGTATCAACCCTGACATCCCTGATCGCGTTGATGGTGCCCTGCCCCATTGTTCTTGTGATTGGCTCGGCCATTGCTACCCTCCTGCCCTGCCGTCAAATTCTGACTGCCAAGGAGCAATGAAACGCTCAAACGGCCAGTGTGGCTACTGTCAGGTTTTACAGTTCTACCGATGTTAAATGCGTAAAGGAGTCTT